>JAJQHY010000003.1:0-38503 GCA_021199495.1 Lachnospiraceae bacterium
TTCAAGGTGCTATAGTTAAAGGTCAAGTAATGATTACACTTTCGACCCTAACATCTTATGATACAAGGGACAAAAGGTCAGAAATCGAATGTTTACATTCGTATTTATGACCTTGGGGACCGCAACGACATGACACCCGTAGGGCGCCCTGTGGGGGAAGGAGCAAATTTGGCCGATTTTCAGGACAAATTGTGCGGATTCCGAACAGCCCAGGCTGCCCTCTCTTGCCGCTATGCGGCAATTCACCTTGTGGCGTTATGGATTGCGGGATAAGTGAGATAGGAAATCTTTGATTTCCGTAATCGAACTTATGCACAGCAGCGTTTTTGGCGAAGCAATCCATGGTATCATACCTTTTGTCGCTTTAATCATTTTATATTTGGAAATAAAGAAAATAGCTTGCCATTCATTCCTGACTCATTTACAATAGCACCGTAAATGAGCCAAACCGGAGGGCAGGATTGTGTATAAAATCATTGCGTGTGACCTGGACGAAACACTGTTAAAGCTGGATAGAACCATCGATCAAAAGGATATCGAAGCCATCGCCATGGCCAGAGAAAAGGGCGTGAAATTCGTGCCCGCCACCGGCAGAGGCTATAATTCCGTGCAGGAAACCTTACAGGAGCTGGGCTTGTGGCAGCAGGAGGGAGAGTATGTGATTTCCTACAACGGCGGCGCCATCACGGAAAATAAAGGCAATCGCCTGCTACATTTCGAGGGCCTGCCCTTTGACCTGGCGCAGAAACTGTACTGTCGCGGACGGCAGTATGATGTGTGCATTCACGTCTATACGCGGAATATGGTCTATGTGTACAATTTATTTCAGGGCGAGATCGATTACCTGGCGAACCGCATGGAAATTCAGGTGATTGATACAGACAATATCGAATTCCTGCGCGGGCAGGAGATCGCGAAAGTGCTCTACACTAACACGGACCGCGCTTATTTGAATCAGATTGAAAAGGACCTTCAGGACATCACCGGCGAGATCGCCGTTTCCTACTCTTCCAATCGCTACATCGAGTTTAATCACCGAGGAGTCAATAAGGGCCAGGGGCTGATTTCCCTGGCAAAGCTCTTGAACGTGGACCTGGCGCAGACCATCGCCATCGGAGATAATTACAATGACCTGCCCATGATCAAAGCTGCCGGTCTCGGCGTGGGCGTGGCCAACACGGTGGAGAGCATGAAGGCGGAGTGCGATTACATCACGAAAGCGACATGCAATGAGAGCGCGGTGGCGGAGGTGATCCGGAGGTTTGTGTTGTGAAGACAGCCATGATATTGAAAGATGATTTGTAAGAGAAAGAAAAGGAAGCGCACCGTTGTTGGTGCGCTTCCGTAATATGACGAATAAAATAGGTGGGTGACAATCCACATCTCCTAGCTATGGGCGACGGCCGCCTGTTCCGTCCTCAGATTTTATTCGTAATCATCTTATGTGTAATGTACAATCATTATACCTGATTTTTTATTTCTGTCAAGGGAATCAGGGTACCTTTTTCAATATAGCGCTCCGCATTGCAGGTACTTAAGCAGTGCAATGTTTTGATATAGCATATCTTTGATGAAGAAGGTTTTACGGCAACGCGTACATAATCTTTGCTGAAATGATAAAATTTTACAAACAGGATAGAAGAATCTTTTGGATTTATTCCAATGTAATCAGGCTGACTGATAATGAGCGCAATATCAGGAAAATATTTTTCATATTCATAAGGATGTCGGTTTTTAATATGTTCAATGTTGATTTCTCCGATATATACTGGCGTATCGGCAGACAGGTCAAGGTGAAGAAGGTGGATTATTCTGGAAGAAATATATGCGACAGGTTTCATTTTTCTGTTATTCCTTATTCTGGCATTCAGGGTTCATGTTTCCGGTGGCGGGAGTATTTTGGAATGCCTGTATTTCCTGAAATAACATAGGATAAGGAGTACAGAATTTTTATCATTTGTCGAATATTGTATTGTTTCTGTATTATAAATGAAGTGGTTGCTTCTGTAAAGAGACAGCGGAATAGATTTAGGAATGTTTTTAGTGCTTTTTATCGTTTGTAAAGCAATAGAGCGCGATTGTAAGCCCGTGTTGCTTTCTTTGCCGAAGGGCATGTGTTATGCTCAGGCCACGAAAGGAGAGAACGAAAATGGAACTGGGGAAAGAGATCAGACAATTAAGGAAGCTTTCGGGGATGACGCAGGAGCAGCTGGCTGAAAAACTGAATGTGTCCAGGCAGGCTCTGTCAAAGTGGGAAAAAGACTTAAGCACGCCGGATCTGGAGAGCATGGTCAAAATTTCTATCCTGTTTCAGGTTCCTCTGGACGAATTATTGATGAAGGAGGCAAAACGGATGGAGGAAAGAACGACACAGATTACGTTGGAAGATCTGACGAAAATTCAGGAGCATAATCGGAAAATGAATGTGCTGCTGGTCAGCGGCAGCACCTATCAGGATGGAGATGGCAATAACGCGTCGGTTTTCTGCGAGGTCTGGTTTGGAATTGATGGAAATGCCTGTGATTTAGGCAGAATTGAGAGTATGAGTACAGCTTATCCGATACGCTATGGGGATCAGTGTCTTTATACGGCTTCCAACCAAAGCTTTGAAATCTGGATGATCGATAATGAAAACTGCGAGCTGGCCTTAAAGACACAGTATCAGGTGGTTAACGGGGAGGATGGCAGCGAAGCTTATTATCGAATAGAGGATGGAGTCGAGACGGTGATTTCGGAGGAGGAATTCTGGGCATCCTATGAGATTTACGAGAGCGGAACAGTGGCAAGGTTCGCTTACGGGGCAAGCGACCGCTCGTGAGGGACAGGAGCAAATCATTGAGGTTTGCAACTGAAGATTGGCAGTGAAAATGGTAAAAAGCGGCCGCCATGATTGTTGTACAAAAGTGGCGGCTGACTTGTTTTATTCTTTGGTATACTTTTTGCTGTTCCTATATTGCGTTTCCGTTCAAACCTGCTGCCTCAAATAAGCGGGGCAATCTGAGAAAAATCAATATTCAGATCCTCATAAATTCCGACCTTGACTGTATCTGAGAAAGTGTATATTTCTGTTTCATCGTGGGCGAAGTCATACACCATGACACGGTTTTTAGCAGGATCGACGATCCAGTATTCATGGACACCGGCGGATTCATACTTAAATAATTTGATCATGTAGTCCATGCGCCGGGAAGCGGGGGAAACGATTTCGATAATCCAGTCGGGAGCACCCTCACATCCTCGGTCTGTCAGTTTGTCGGGATCACAGATCACGGAAATATCCGGCTCAACATAGGTGTATTGATCTTTATCCAGGAATACGGCGAAGGGTGCAATGTCCACTTCACAGTGTCCGCCGTTTCTTTTAATGTGGTTATTTATGGCTGTACACAGTTCAGTAACAATTCTTTGATGTTTCCTGCTGGGCGGCGCCATATCATAAATCCGGCCGTCTATCAGTTCGGCGCGTTTACCGTCCGGCAAATTGTATATATCATCTACGGTATAAAGGTGCTCTTCTGGTAAAGGCATTTTCACACTTCCTTTCATGGCTATTATGCCCAGTGGGACGATTATATGGATTTTGATTGATCGTGGTTCATGTATTTGTCTGAATTATACTTTATAAATCTCTGGATGTAAATAAGTAAAAATGGATGTTGTCCTCCGTTGAAGGTATTTCTCTAAGTGGTATAAAAATGAAGTAAAACGGCATTATTTACAATTATTTTGCAGTGTGCTAAGATAGAGCAGTCGGCGGGAACACCCCGCTTGAGAAATGACTGACGAAAGAAGATGAACGGCACATGAACCATCACGCGGCTGTACAGCAGCAGAAAGATTTTTCACAGGGCAAGGTCTGGCGCAACATCACCGCGCAGGCGGTGCCGCTGACGATTGCGCAGCTGATTCACCTTTTATATAATGTAGTGGACCGGATTTATATCGGGCATCTGCCCGAGGTGGGGAGTCTTGCGCTGACGGGTGTGGGACTCACTTTTCCATTCAGCACGTTTATCTTAGCCTGTGCGAATCTGTTCGGAACGGGCGGGGCGCCGTTGTTTTCCATCGCCAGGGGCGCGAAGGAGGAAGAGCGGGCGAAGGATATTTTAGGCAATGTGTTTACGCTGACACTGGCGTCATCTGTGGTGATTTTTCTGCTTTGCTATCTGTTTCGGGTGCCGGTACTCTATCTCTTCGGGGCGAGCGACGCCACGATCGGTTACGCGGAGAGTTATCTGCGGATTTATCTTTACGGCGTGCTTTTCTCCATGATTGTCACGGGGATGAACGGCTTCATCAGCGCGTTGGGTTTCCCGAAGACTGCCATGTGGACCACGGTCATCGGCGCGGTTTTAAATCTGATTCTCGATCCCATCTTTATCTTTGGTTTGAATCTGGGCGTGCAGGGTGCGGCGATTGCCACAGTAATCAGCCAGGGTGTGTCCGCCGTCTGGATCATGCGCTTCCTGCTGGGCAAACAGAACGAATACAAACTGACGCTGGCACATATGAGGCTGAAGCCTCGCCTGGTGAAGGAAATCCTGGGGCTGGGCGTCACCGGCTTCATGCAGCAGTTTACCAACTGTCTGGTGCAGATCGTGTGCAACGCGACGCTCCAGACCTACGGCGGCGATGTTTACGTGGGAATCATGACCATCATCAACAGCATCCGCGAAATTGCTTCCCTCCCGGTCAGCGGTTTGAGCAGCGGCGGACAGCCGGTTTTAGGATATAATTATGGTGCGGGCAAGACTCACCGGGTCAAGGAGGGCATCCGTTTCATGTCGATTGCCGGCGTGATTTATACCGCCGTGATGTGGGCGGTGATCCTGCTCTTCCCGGCCGCCTTTATCCGGATTTTCTCCACTGACGCCGAGACGATTGAGCTCGGCATCCGCGCCACACGCATTTATTTCATGGGTTTTGTCTTCATGAGCCTCCAGTTCATGGGACAGTCCACCTTCGTGGGGCTGGGAAAGGCAAGGCGGGCGGTCTTTTTCTCTATTTTGCGCAAGGTTGTGATTGTGGTGCCGCTGACACTCCTTTTCCCGGTCTTTCTGGGGACGGACGGCGTCTTTTTAGCCGAGCCGGTTTCCAACCTGATCGGCGGCCTGGCCTGTTTCCTGACGATGTGGTTCACCGTGTACAGAAAGCTGGAATAACAATGTTACTATTCACGGCCATCGGAAAATACAGACAAGGTCTTCGTGCTTGCACGTAAGATATTGACTGTATTTTCTGATGAGCCTGTGAAGCAGGGCGCAAGACGTCCGGGGGACGTCTGTTCTGCGCCGACCGAAGCGGAGCGAAGACATCCACCCACATAAGCAAAAAGATGAGTCGCGTTCTTTGCGACGTCAGACACGAAGTGGATGCTTTTGCGCATGTGGGCGGAGGGCCGTGAATAGTAACAGGGCAATCTCAATTTTTCGAAGCACAGTTGAACATGTGTTGAGGTTGACGTATTATTGTCTTAAAGATGATTGTTAAAAAGGAGCCCCTCCATGTTCAAAATCCTGATTGCTGAAGACGACAGCGAACTCAGGCAACTCTTTGAAAAAGTCCTGACCAAAAACGGCTACTCCACCATCGGTGTTCCTGACGGTGAAAAAGCCCTGGAGGTCCTGGACCACGAATATATTGACCTCATCATTTCCGACATCATGATGCCGGTTATGGACGGCTATGCGCTCGTCCGTTCCCTGCGGGAGTCGGGGGATCAGACGCCGGTTCTCATGATTACCGCCAAGGACGCTTTTGATGACATGCGTCTGGGCTTTCTCTCCGGCACGGACGACTACATGGTCAAGCCCGTCAACGTCAATGAAATGGTCCTGCGGGTCGGCGCCTTATTGCGGCGTGCGCAGATGATCAGCGAGCGCAGACAGGTTATTGGCGGGACTGTGATGGATTATGATTCCATGACCGTTTCCTGGGATGGAGAAAGCATGGTGCTGCCCCAGAAGGAATTTTTACTTCTGTATAAAATGAGTTCCTATCCGGGCCGCATTTTCACCAGGCAGCAGCTCATGGACGATATCTGGGGATATGACAGCGAGACGACGCCTCACACCGTAGATGTACACATTGGCCGCCTGCGCGATCGTTTCCGGGACAATCCGGATTTTCAGATTGTGACCATGCGTGGCGTGGGTTATAAGGTAGTGAAAAAAACGTAACAGGAAAGCAACAGACAGGAAAAGGGTGCAGATGCTTCTGTGCCGCAGATCGTCGGCATGAAGACTCGACAAGCGGGTATGGAGTTGTTATGAAGAAAAAAGCAAGGAAGCGTGTGTTCAGTCTTCGGAATTATTTTACTGTGATCACCCTGATTATCATGGTGGTGACATTGTTGGTGGCCAATGCTGGCGCTTATCTGCTGGACTGGATATTCGGCTTCTCCATGACGCTGCCGATCACAGTTGCCATTCCGATTCTGAGCATCATCCTGGGAACCGGCATCACCGCGGTGACGAGCAAATTTTTCCTGGCGCCGATCACCCGCCTCAGTCAGGCGATGAAAGAAGTGGCGGACGGGAAACACGAGGTCAAGCTTACGGATGAAAAGAATCCGGTGACGGAAATTACGGACAGCTACGACAGCTTTAACACCATGACCGGCGCCATTGCGGCCGCGGAGGAGTTGCAGAATGAGTTCATTTCCAATGTTTCCCATGAATTCAAGACGCCTATCAACGCCATAGAGGGTTACGCCATGCTCTTGCAGGGGGACCCGCAGGAGACGGCGGAGCAGGAGGAATATATTCAGAAAATTCTCCTGAATACCAGAAGGCTTTCCGATCTGGTGGGCAATATCCTTCTATTGTCCAAGTTGGAGAGCAGGGATATCACGGCGGAAAAAACTTCTTTTCGCCTGGATGAACAGATCCGCCAGGCCATTGTACAGCTGGAGCCGCAGTGGGAACCGAAAAATATTGAGTTCGATGTGGAGATGGAGTCGATAAACTGTGTTGCCGACGAGAAGCTTTTGCAGCATGTGTGGCTGAATCTGGTCGGAAACGCGGTGAAATTTGCTCCGCAGGACGGCTTCATTGAAATTCGCCTGAGAGAGGATGTGGCAAAGGAAAGCATCATTTTCACGATTCTCGATAATGGGCAGGGCGTCCCGCCCGGCCAGGAGGAGCGGATTTTTGAGCGGTTCTATCAGGCAGACAGCTCCCACAAAGCGGAGGGAAACGGCCTGGGTCTTGCGCTTGTAAAGCGGGCGGTGGAGATGAGCGGTGGAACGGTTTCGGCTGAAAATGTGACAGAGGGCGGTTGTAAGTTTACGGTAACGCTGCCGTTGCCGGAGGAGGACAAATGATGAAAGATGATCATAATACAATTATAGAAAATGACAAAAAGGAGAATCCGGAGGACAGAATTTTCACCATTCCAAACGGCATGTCGTTTTTCAGGCTGATCTTGATCCCCTGCTTTGTCTGGTCCTACAGCGGGATCCATAATACGCCGCTGACGGCGGTATTCCTGCTTTTGTCGGGGCTGACGGATGTCCTGGACGGGTGGGTGGCCCGCAAATTTCATATGGTCAGCAACGTGGGGAAGGTGTTAGATCCCCTTGCGGATAAGCTGACGCAGGGCGCTATCCTTTTGTGTCTGGTCGTGGAGTACCCGCTGATGGCCATTCCGTTTTTTATCCTGTTGATAAAGGAAATCATCATGTGCGTGACAGGGCTTTGGGCCATCAAAAAGACCGGCCGGGTGGAGGGAGCCGACTGGCACGGAAAGGTGACGACATTCCTTTTATATTTCACTGCGATTCTGCATGTCTTCTGGCACAATATTCCGGATAGGTTATCGCTGACACTGATTTGCCTCTGTACCGCTTTTATGCTGCTGAGCCTGGTGCTTTACACCATTGAGAGGGTGAAGATGATCAGGGGAAAAGAGTAGCAGATTCTGATGACAGCCTGCACAAAATGATTTTGAACTGATATAATCCTGAAATGAATATGCAATAAGGGGGAAAGCCTTTTTACTCTGTGAACAGACGGGTAAAGAGGCTTTTTTGTTGGAATAATGTCTCTTTTGATTTTTACCTGATTTTACAAAAACCATGTCCTGTTTTACCTTTCTTCTTCCTTATGCCACCCGGATTTTACAGCGCCTGGATAGCGGCTTTACATGGCAGGCGGATATAATGTTAACGTCTTACAGGAAAAAGAAAAGGAAGGAAAAGAAGAAACATGGACAAGATCAAACTGGAACATGTGGACAAAATCTATGACAACGGCGTCCAGGTCATCAGGGATCTGAACCTGACGATTGAGGAAGGCAGCTTTACCGTGCTGTTGGGTCCGTCCGGCTGCGGCAAATCCACGACGCTGCGCATGATTGCGGGTCTGGAGGAGGTCAGCGGTGGAACACTCACCATCAACGGCAAGGATATGAAGAACGTGCCACCCGGTGACCGCGATATCGCCATGGTGTTCCAGAATTACGCGATTTACCCCACGATGACGGTGCGGGGCAATATTGAGTTCGGTTTGAAAAACGCGAAGGTGCCGAAGGAGGAAAGAGAGAAGAGAATCAGGGAGATTGGGGAGACTACCGGTCTGACACCCTATATGGACCGCAAGCCGAGCGCGCTCTCCGGCGGACAGCGCCAGCGTGTGGCGCTTGCCAGAGCCATGGTCAAAAATCCACAGGTCTTTCTGATGGATGAACCGCTCTCCAACCTGGACGCAAAGCTGCGCGGACAGCTGCGCACGGAGTTGATCGAGCTGCACCAGAGACTGGGCGCCACCTTCGTCTATGTCACACATGACCAGAGCGAGGCGACCTCCATGGGCACGCACATCATTCTGATGGATGAGGGCAATATCATGCAGCAGGGTACCCCGGAGGATATTTACTTAAATCCGGACAATGTGTTCACGGCGCGCTTCATTGGCAACCCGCCCATGAATATTTTTGAAACCGCCAGCATGTCCAACGAGTGGGAGAATATGCCGGGAGTGGCTTATGTGGGATGCAGACCGCATGACGTTCTCTTTGAAAAACCGGAGGGAGAAGCGGCCAGCTTCCAGGGTACTATCATGACGCGCGAGATGCTGGGCAGCGAGATTCATTATAAGCTCCGCACGCCTTACGGCATTCTGCACGCAAAAAATTACGAGGCGATGAAGCACTACAGCGGCCTGGTGAATGTATGGATTCCCAGAAAAGACCTTTGTTTCTTTGACAAAAATAAAAATCGTATCCGCAATTAGAAAAGAGGAAAAGTCAATATGGCAAAACAAGTGAAAGATCAGTCGGCCATGAGAGAACGGCCGGGTCTGATGATATGGAATAAGGCGCTGCCGTACATTATGGTCGCGCCGGCGATGATCATTTTCGCGGTCTTCGTTATTTACCCGCTTTTTTACATGATCTATGTCAGCTTTTTTAACTGGAATATGATCTCGGAAATGAAATTTGTGGGTCTGGCCAATTACACGAAAATGTTCACCGACAAAACCTTCTGGAAAGCGCTGAGCAATACGGTCATTTATGTGCTGATGTACGTGCCGGCGTCCATGATTCTGGGAACACTGATCGCGGTCTTCATTCAAAAGAACACCCGCATCAATAAGATTTTGCAGAACATTATGTTCCTGCCCTACATTATTTCGCTCGTGTCCATTTCCTTTATCTGGATGTGGATGATGGATTATGACAAGGGTCTGTTCAATTATGTGCTGAGTCTCTTCGGAGTCGAGGCCGTCAACTGGCTGGGCGGCTCCGATACGGCGCTGTTTTCTCTGGCACTGGTCAATGTTTGGAAGAGCCTGGGCTATTATGTGCTGATTATCGTGGCGGCGCTGCAGGGCATTCCCGGCTATCTGTATGAGGCGGCGGCCTTAGATCGTGCCAACCCCGTTACTACATTTTTTAAGGTGACGCTGCCGATGCTCTCCCCGACTTTATTTTACCTGCTGCTGATGGGAATTATCGCCGCGTTCAAGACCTTCGACAGTGTCTCCATCATGACCAGTGGCGGCCCCGGAAACGCGACGGACACCATAGTCTATGAGCTCTATAAACAGGGCTTTGTCAGCTATCGTGTCGGATACGCCTCCGCTATGGGCGTGGCGCTGATGGTGATTGTGGGCGGTATCTCGATCTTCTACTTCGCGGTGCTGCAGAAGCGGGTTCATTATCAATAAACATGGAGATTTCATTATGAAAAGTAAAATAAATATCCTGAAAATCGGAAAATGGCTTTTAAGCGCCGTGCTTTTCCTGATTTTCTTTATCCCCTTTTACTGGATGGCGCTGACCAGCTTAGAGACTACGGCGCAGACGCTGCAGACGCCGCCGCTGTTTTTCGTACTGAAGCCACAGTTTGAGAACTTTATCACTGCCTTCAATGCCATCGACTATCTGCATTATTTCAAAAACAGCGTGGTGGTGACAGCTGGCGTGCTGATCATCCAGATGGTTACGGTGGTGCCTGCGGCGTATGCCTTCGCCCGTTATGAATTCAAGGGAAAGGGACTCCTCTTCGGAATGGTGCTCGCTACTACGATGATCCCTTCCCAGCTCGTGTTTTTACCGGTCTTCCTGATCTTAAGCAAAATGGGACTGATCAATACCTACTGGTCTTTAATTCTTCCCCAGGCGGCCAGCGCGTTCGGTATTTTCATGCTGCGGCAGAACTTCATGCAGGTGCCGAAGGACTTAATTGAGGCGGCCAGGATGGACAAGGCGGGAGAATTTAAGATTGTATTTCAGATCATGATCCCGATGGCCCGCAGCACGATCGTCACGCTGGCGCTTTTAACCTTCATCAGCACCTGGAACGATTATTTCTGGGTGAAGGTCCTGACCACCAACGAGACTGTGAGAACGCTTTCCATGGGAATGACCATGCTGCGTGAGGTGGAGTCCGGCCTGGTGTCCAACAACATTGTCATGGCTGGCAACCTGATCATGCTGGTGCCGGTGCTGATCGCCTTTGTCCTGGCACAGAAGCAGATATTGAAGGCGTTTGCTTATACCGGAGTAAAATAAAATATTTTATAAAAAAAGGAGAAAAGAAACCATGTTCAACAATATGACAAGAAGAGACTTTATGAAAGGAATGCTGGCTGGCGGCGCGGCAGCCTGTTCCGCAGGTCTTCTGACCGCATGCGGCAGCGCATCCGCGGGCAGCACCAGCTCCTCCACGACATCCTCCTCCACATCCTCCGGCAGCACTTCCTCGGAGAACACCGGCAGCGATGACGTCATCGACCTGACCTTCTGGTATGCCTACACCGGCACCATTCAGGAGTACATTGACGCGGCGGTGGAGCGTTTCAATACCACAGTCGGCGCAGAGAAAGGAATTTCCGTGACTGCGGAGTATCAGGGCGCTTACACGGATCTGCACCAGAAGCTGCAGGCGGCTTACATTGCAGGAACCGCACCGGATGTGACGGAGCTGGAGATTGGCGTAGTAGGTGAGTTCTCAAACGGCGGTATGGTTCAGAGCCTGGACAGTTTTATTGAGGCGGACAACTATGATCTGAGTGACTTTTATGATGGTTTGCTGTATAATTGCAATATCAATGACAGCTACTATGCACTGCCCTTCCTGCGTTCCACTTCCATTATGTATATGAACGCAACCCTGCTGGCGGAGGCTGGTGTGGACGCCGAGGAAATTCACAGCTGGGATGATGTGACCGCGGCCTGCGAGGCGGTATATGAAGCCACCGGCAAATACGGCATGACCATGGCGAGCTATTACTGGTTTTATGAGGCGTTTCTGCTGACCCGCGGCAGCTTCCCCATCAATGAGGAGGAGACGGAGATTACCATTGATACCCAGGAGTGCCGGGATATGATCGCGTATTTCCAGGATCTCTATGACAGAAAGCTGCTGCACTTCTATGCATACTCGGAGTCAGACAAGACCAGCGCGGATGTGACCAATCAGGACGCAGCCATCTGGTTTGCCTCCACCGGCAGCTTAAGCGGTTATGTGTCGGTAGCGGAGGAGCAGGGCTTTGAGCTGGTGTGCAGCTTTATTCCCAAGGAAACCTCCTATGGTGTCGCGGTAGGCGGCTGCAACATGGCCATGCTTTCCGGTCTTTCCGCAGAGAGGCAGCAGGTGGTCTGGGAGTTCATCAAATTTATGACCACCGAGGAAGAAACCGTGGAGGCAAATGCCGTGACCGGCTATCTGGCAACCAGAAAGAGCGCGCAGGAGGACGAGAACATGCAGGCACTGTATGCGGCTTACCCGCAGTACAAAGTAGCGACAGAGCAGCTGGAGTATTCTCACGGCCGTCCGAACGCTTCCGGTTACGCGGAGTGGCAGCTGGACTTCCATGATGGCGTTTCTGAGATTATTATCAACGGTGCGGACCTGGATGAGACCCTGGCCGAGCTGGAAGAGGAAGGAAATGAATTGCTCAATGAATAACAAAATTCTGATTATGGCACATCGGGGCGCGTCCTTTCACGCGCCCGAAAACACAAAGGCAGCCTTTTTAAAAGCCCCGGAGCTGGGGGCAGACGGCATCGAGACCGACATGCAGCTGACCGCCGACGGCAAAATTGTGCTTCATCACAATTATTATATTGATAATACCTCCGACGGGAATGGCGCGATCCTTTTAAAGACGCTGAAGGAGCTGAAGAGCTATGATTTCGGTTCTTATAAAGGGGAAGCGTTTCAGGGGGAGAGAATTCTGACCTTAGAGGAGCTCCTGCCGCTTTTAAGGGACATGGAGATCATCAATCTGGAATTGAAGTCACCGTTAGACAAGTCCGTGGACTTTGTGGGCAAAATCTTAAAAATCGTGGACAAAAGCGGCTTAAAAGAAGAACAGGTGATGTTCTCTTCCTTTGATGCCAAGCTCCTGGGTAAGATCAAAAAGAAGTCGTCCTATCGTGTTGGCCTTCTGACCTTCCAGGAAAAGGCACAATCCATGCGCAGAGAACTCGCGGCATCCATGGCCGCTTCCTATCCGGTGAAGGATGTGGAAAAGCTTCTGGTGAACGCCGGGAAGAGCTATGATCTGGTACAGCTTGTGGATGAGCTGGACTATAAGCCGGATTTCCTGCATCCGGACTATCACAGTGTATTAGAAAAGCCGGAGCTGGTGTCTGAGATGCATGAGCGCGGAATCGGCGTCAACCCTTACACCTGCGACAACGCGGACGACATTGCCGCCCTGGTGCAGGCGGGGTGCGACGGGATTATCACCAACCGCCCGGACATCGCACGGTCCGTGATCGGATAATGTCAAAAGTCTGAATATAAACACTCTCTCAGAGGATATGGCCGCCTGACCGCAATAAGCCAGGCGGCCATATTCATGTTGCGATACATTCGGATTTATCTGCTCCGTAGTCAGGACTGGCTGGCGACACCTGGTTTTTGCCGACTCTGATGTCAGATGTCCGATGGCTTCAGACACACAGCCGCTGCTCCATGATCCGGCAGGAGATCAGATAGAGGATGAACGCGAAGATAAGCGAGATCAGGATGTCAGTAATGTAGTACAGCATGCCTGATGGCTCCGGTACCAGGCTTACGAGCGCGCTGATCACCCAGCAGATCAGCAGGAAGATGAGAAAGCTCACAAAGCCGCTGTGCTTTTTGCCGGCAAAGACGGTGGCGGAGAGGATGATGGCAAGCATGCCGGTCATAATTGTCATGATCCAGGAGGCGAGGCCTGTAACCACAGCCAGGATCATCTCTCTGACGGCGTTTGTGATGCGCATATCGATGGTGCGTTCCAGGTCTCTGACCGCTGCCAGGAAGGTCTGAAGCCCTTGATCCCGGATATACACGGCTGCGACACCCAGGGTCATCAGCACACCGAAAAAGCAGACCGCGATCAGCAGAGTGAGCGCGTTTGCGATTATTTTCGCGCCCAGAATCTGATAGCTGTCAGTGGGTGTGAGAAAGAGCATATAGCTCTGGTGTGTGCTTAAGTCCCTCTGCAGCACGATCAGACTTTCAATGCCGATGTAAATCAGGCCGAAAACAGCGCAGCAGATCAGCCCCGTAATTCCGGCGGACAAAAGATTGACGCTCCCGTATATACCTGTCAGGAAAAGAATTTCAAAAAATATTGTGATGGTAAAAATGACGATTTTGGAAAACTGTGTTTTGCGCAGTTCATATTTCATTAATTTCAGCATGTAATCGCCTCCTCATGATGTCCGTAGATTTCACGGTATAAATCGACGACGGATTTCCCGCGTTCTTTTCGCAGCGTTTCTGTATCGCCCGTCAGTGCCACGCGTCCTTCCTTTAAAAATATGACCGTATCCACAACGGACTCCAGCTCCTCCACCAGGTGACTGGAGATGACAAGGGCGGTGTCCGGGGCGCATTCCTCTAAGACTAAGCGGATGATGAGGTCGCGCGCCAACAGGTCAATCCCGTTGAGCGGTTCATCCAGCAGGTACACCCTTGCCTGGCGCGCCATTGTGGCGGCAACCTTTAGCTTTGCCGTCATACCGGAGGAAAGCACTTTTGCCCTCATTTTGGGGTCAAGCTCCATCTGTTTCAGCAGGTACTGGTAGCGTTCCATGGAAAAGTCCTCAAAGAAGTCGCTGTAATATTTTCCAACATCCTCCGCGGTCATCCAGTCGTAGAAATAGGCTTCCGTAGGCATGTAGGAAACCGCTTTGCGGCTGTCTTTGTCAATCGGCTGATTATCGTAATAAAATCCGCCCTCATTGGGCTTCACCAGGCCGACCGCCATTTTCATCAGTGTCGTCTTGCCGCTGCCGTTGGGCCCGAGCAGCGCGTAAATATGTCCCGGCTCTAACGCAAGCGATACGTGGTCGATTGCCGCTTTGGAGCCGTAATGTTTGGTAATGTCTTTGCATTCCAGCATATTTCAAAGTTCCCCTTTCCTGTTTTATAAAAAATCGAAGTGTGGTTTCGGAACAGGTCGTCGTTTCCGATAACCTGAATGTGAATGGCTGACTATGTGGTGCGGGCAGGCGTCCGGGAATCTTTATTCTCTGTATCCATATAGCTTGTCAGCAGCTGCATTGCTTCTTCAGACGTAAGGCCCAGCAGGTGCGAACCCTTCAGGAACTCCTGCACGAGATTTTGCGCCATATCTTCCTTGATCTGCGCGATGCGGTCGGTATCTTCAGTCACAAAGGTTCCCATCCCGCGCCTGGTAAAACAAACCCTTTCGTTCTCCAGCTCCTGATATACCCGGCTCACTGTGTTGGGATTGATGGTATACTCCACGGCCAGGCTTCGGACCGATGGCAGCTTCTCTCCGGGTTTGATTCGCCCGGTCACAATATCCCGTTTGATGGCATCCATCACCTGCAGGTAAATCGGGGTTGCGGTATTATATTCCACGCTGCCTTTCCTCCTTTCTGTTGGTTAACGTATGAATGTACGCGTGTACTAGGATGATAGTACACTACGACTATGAAAATGTCAAGGGAGATTTGAAATAAAAATGCTTTTTGGGGTAAAAAGAATGTAAAACCGAACGGGGAATATGATGAAATGCCTTAAGTATTCATCAGATTACATAAAACACAACCGAAAACACCGCGTACAACAGGACCTGATGCACCATGTAAATGGGAAGGGAGTGCTGTCCCAGAATCTGCAGAGGTTTTAATTTCCCATTTGTAAGATAGCGCAGGCAGTCTTTTTTCTGTGCCAGGGCATAAAGATAAAACCCTGCGAGAAACAAAAACAGCCAGGGAATGAGAGAAAAGTAATCCGTGGAATAAAATCCGGACGCCTGAAAGCCTAAATAGGTGGTGAACAGATTCCGGTACAGACCCTTCGGCAGTGCGAGCAGTTTGAAGGTGCCAAAGCCCAGATATCCGCTGTTGATTCTTTTTGTCAGAAGAAAGAGCAGAAAGCTCACCGTAAACCCAACAGCAGGCGGGCACTTTTTAAGCAGCGGTTCCGCAAAAGCGGTCAGCAGCATGGCGGAGCCGATCAGCGTCAGTACGCCGAAAATGACGCGGTCGTCATACATGACCAGAAGCGTCACAGCTGTAATTACCAGTCCGCAGACAAAGACGGTGAGCCCACGTCTTACCTTTCTCTTTCCTAACGGCAGGCAGAAGCCGGAGAGAAAGATAAAGGTCCAGCAGATACCCTGCTGCCAGATGTACGCTGCGTCAGACTGATACCAGGCCCAGTTTTGGCCGAACATGTAGACTAAGTCCCAGCAGGCATGATAGGCGATCATATTTAAGATCGCAAGTCCGCGTATTTCATCCAGAATCAGATATCGGTTTCGGTTCATCGTTTCCTCCGTTTCTTTCATCAAAATGGCCGGGTGGTCGGGTATCAAAGGCAAAAGGATGTTGATATTTCGGTAAAAGATTTCATCTATCATGAGCAAAGGGCGCTCATGATCCAATTCGCCGCTCGCCGGACGTGCGAGCACGCCCTTTTCGCTAACGCTCATTATATCATACCACTTCAGACGGCGGCCTGTACAGAGTAAAAAAGAAGGAATGAAACAGATTGTCAGAACAGTCCATGGCCGTGTCCTGACCGCAATTTTTTTGATTGCACGGATCATCATTCACGGCTATAATGATACGAAGATGGCAGAAATTTTATTCTATATACTGTCTGTTGAAAGATACCCATATGCAGTTATCATCATGATACATAAGGAAAGGTGGCATTCATGGAATATTTCTGGTATGTTGTGGCCGCGCTGGGCGCGGGGATTGGCACGGGGCTTGCGGGGCTGTCGGCAGCGACTGTGATGGTGCCGATCCTGATCGTTCTCTGCCCCTCTTTCAGCGGGGAATACGGCGCGTATCAGGCGACCGCGATCGCACTGGCGTCCGATATTTTAGGCTCGGCTGTGACTTCCACGGTTTACGCGAAAAATAAAAGAATTGACTTAAAACACGGCTGGGTGATGATGGCCTGCATCATTGCGCTCAGCACGGTGGGCAGCTACGCGGCCTATCTGGTCGGAAATGTGGTTCTGGGCGGTTTTACTCTGTTTCTCACGTTCTGTATCGGCATCCGCTTCCTGATCAAGCCTGATACATCCAGAACCGGCGCGGACAGCTCCAATGTCCGTCTGGGCGTGAAGGAGATTATCATTTCCGTGTTTTTCGGCCTCACCATCGGTTTCGGAACCGGTTTTGTGGGGACCGGCGGCGGGATGATGATGCTCGTGGTTTTCACCGCGTTTCTGGGGTATGATTTAAAAACTGCCGTCGGCACCAGCACCTTTATTATGACCTTTACAGCTCTGATCGGCTTCATCAGTCATTCCGTGATTCATCCGGCGATTGTGCTGGAACGGTGGAATGTTCTGCTTGTCTGCATCATCACCGCGACGGCTGCGTCCCTGATTTCCGCGCAGTTCGCGAACCGGGTGAATAATAAGACAGTGGGCAGGGTCACGGGCGTGATCCTGACTGTTCTGGGCGCCGCGATGATTTATCTCAATTATTTTGCCTGAATGTATTTATCCCTCGCCGCGCCAGGAAATATTGTATTGTCTGCAGATACGCCGTATTTCAATGGCGGCGACGATCATTGCCAGCAGGCCGCTTGCAGTGTTGCTGACCGCCATAACGATGCCGGCACTGATACTTCCCAAAGAGGTAAACTGCTGCAGTGCCCAGAGCACCGGCACACGGAAAACAAAAATGCGGCAGAAATTCATAATCAGTGTAATCCTGGTTTTTCCGAAGCCGTAGAGCAGCGCCATCACGGCGGAATTGATGCCGAGCGGGATGGCTCCTATGGCCTCAAAGCGGTAGATTTGCCGGATCAGGACGGCAAATTCTTCGTTGTCCTCCGCAAAGAGCCTGCTCAGCGGGTTCAGGCACAGGAGAGAGGCGCTCATCAGGACAGCGCCGATGAGGATATTGATGAGCAGAGCCCAGTAAAAGGCGCGCAGAGAGCGTTCAGGTTTATTGGCTCCCAGGTTCTGGCTGATGATGGAGGAAGTGCCATCCTGAAAGCCGTTCTGCGGATTGGTGGTGATACCGCCGATATTATTGGAAATGCCCAGCGCGCCTACCGTCCAGGTGCCATACACAGTGCTCATGGAGTTGACCAATACCTTGCCCATGGAGAAGGCGATCTTTTCCACAATGACGGGGAAGGAGAGTGTCAGCATGGGCGCGACAGTTTTTTTTCTGAAAGCTGATGGCGCGCAGCGAAAACCCGAATGCGTTGCCTTTCTGGTTTAAGTTAATCAGAGCAGCGATAAATAAAACGGACTGCGAGAGGATGGTAGCCAGGGCGATCATGTTCAGGTCGCCGTCCAGCACATAGACAAACCAGGCCGTGAGAGCCAGCTTGACTAAGATGACACCGGTATTCAGCTTGAGGATACGCCTGGAATTTCCCCGCGCCCGCTCAATAGCGATGTAGACATTATTAAAAAAGGTGACCACCATGGCGATCAGCTCTAAGCGAAAATAGGTGGTTCCCTCGGCGATGAATTCCTCCGGCGTATTCATCAGCCGCAGGAATGGTTCCGTAAATGGAAGCAGTGCCAGAAGCAGGATGCCGCCGAGCGTCCCGCAGAGCGCAAACATGGTGCTGACGCGCTTTTTGACCAGCTCAAAATCGCCCTCACCGTAGGCCTGACTGACCTTGATGCTGGCGCCGACGGCGAGTCCGCTGCCGAGGGCGGAGAGCATCGTGTTGATCTGCGACAGATAGGCAACGGCGGAAACGGCGGAAGCACCTATGTGGGAGGCCATCATGGTGTCAAGTATTTTAAACAGCTGATTTAAGCTCTGATACAGCGCCAGTGGATAGCCGACATATAACACAACCTTCCACATGGGGCCGTTCAACGAAAAGTCACGGAAGGTTTCATCCTTTCTGGAAAGAACTGCTTTCATTTTACTCTTTCTTTACTCCCTTTACTTTTTACTCACCACATGATATAACAAATTCACTCGTTTGTATACTTTATTTTCGGGTTGTCTTTCAAATAGTACATTTTCCAACTGTTTTCAGCGCATTCGGTCGTGGAACCGTCGGGAAATTCCTGAATATAATAAGAAGCAGAGGCGGAAATCCGCGCGCGGGATTCTGTCCGTGACTTAAAAGAAAATCGGAAGAGAATAAGAAAGAGGATTGCGGAATATGGACATTTTTGTGGGACTTTTGATACCACTTTTAGGGACGACGCTGGGCGCGGCCTGTGTGTTCCTGATGAAAAAACAGATGAGCGTCCGTGTCCAGCGGATGCTGACAGGGTTCGCAGCCGGCGTAATGGTGGCGGCGTCGGTCTGGAGTCTTTTGATTCCGGCAATCGAACAGTCGGAAGGTCTGGGGAAGTTTGCGTTCTTCCCGGCGGCCGTCGGGTTTTGTATCGGGATTTTATTTCTGCTTCTTCTGGATGAAATAACGCCCCATCTACATCTGAACAGTCTTAAGGCCGAGGGACCGAAGAGCAATCTGAAGGACACCACCAAGATGCTGCTGGCTGTGACAATTCACAATATTCCGGAGGGCATGGCTGTGGGTGTCGTGTATGCCGGGGCTTTGGCCGGGAACGCGCAGATTACAGCGGCGGGAGCCCTGACGCTTTCTTTGGGGATCGCCATCCAGAATTTTCCCGAGGGAGCCATCATTTCCATGCCTCTTCAGTCCAGGGGCATGAGCAGAGAAAAGGCGTTTTTCTGCGGCTTTCTCTCCGGTGTGGTGGAGCCTTTGGCGGCTGTACTGACCCTTACGATGGCCGGGCTCATTGTCCCGGCTCT
Source organism: Lachnospiraceae bacterium (assembly GCA_021199495.1). GTDB lineage: Bacteria > Bacillota > Clostridia > Lachnospirales > Lachnospiraceae > RGIG6307. The sequence continues at coordinate 19,705 of JAJQHY010000003.1, forward strand.
GCCGTATCTCTTAAGCTTTGCCGCGGGAGCCATGATGTATGTGGTGGTGGAGGAGCTTATCCCGGAGATTTCGCAGGGAGAGCATTCCAATATCGGGGTGATTTCCTTTTCAGCGGGGTTCGTTCTGATGATGATTCTGGATGTGGCGCTGGGCTGATTTTGGGACAAAAAACCGTGCATGTCCCTTTTTGGGACAAAATCGGAAATTGCCGCTTGCAATCATGGCGCGGGAGAATATGCTTGAAAATAAAAGAATTACGGTTTATGATGATACAAGAGGATTGTGGACGTTTTTTTGCGAAGCAATCCATGGTATCATCTGCTTATTAAGAGGACAGACGCAATGGCAAATAACATTACCCACATTCTGACCGAGGCGGTCGTAAAAAACACACTGAAGGAAATCGAGGATTCTCCGGAGCGCAGTATCCGCAGACTGGTGGATATGGCGCTGAATTTTTCAGAGGGCCGTTTTAAAAATGACTTTTTCAGCGTGGCGCAGAAAATGCTGGAAAATGAAAACAGCTCCTATTATGATCTGATCCGCGATGCTGTGACGCATGTGGATCATGAGCGGATTCTGCGGATCGGCATGAATGTGGGCTTTAACAGCTGCACGGAGGGTGCGAAGACCATTCGCGAAAATGAGAAGAAGCTGGGCTTCAACATTCCCTGGGCGGTGTTCCTGCACATGGATGAACAGATCCTGTTGGAAAAACCGGAGATGTATGACCATGTCTTTTCGCAGGGGGAAGCGCTGGGAATTTATACATGGATCTTATTTGAGGACGGTCCGCTTGCGGAAATGCTGCCCCTGATGAAGGAGCATGAGGACAGTGCTTTTATTGTGGCCTGTGAGCCGGAGAGCATTACGGAAGATTTCCTGGATGGTGCAGCGCAGATAATGAATATCATGCCGGTTGTCCGTTATGAAGAGGAGAAAACAGCCGCGTTTGACCTTCTGAGAAAGAAGGGATATCTTTACGCGGCATATCAGACATATGGTGATCAGGATGTGGAGGCAGTTGCCAGCGGAGATCTGTTCTACAGTGCGGAGCAGGTGCATGCCGTGCTGACGGCACTTCTGCCGTCACAGGACAGTTCAAAAGAGGCGAGAAAGCGGACGGCCGCGTATGTGGAACGGGCGCGCAATGAGCAGCTCTTCGGGACAATCCCCTGAGAGGCATGGTATGACAGCTGTCGTGTGGATGCGATTATATCAGGAGATGCGTGCTTCGCGGACTTTGACGCGAAGGGGAATCTGCGTGGCTCCCTGCATGAGCCGAAGGAAGCAGCGCTGAATGTGTTCCAAAACGATCTGGAGCAGATTTTTAAGAGGGCGTTCCCGAAACAGAAGCAGGAGTCTGATTAAAGGAATCCATATGTCTGCAGACATCCATGGAGGTTTCCTCAATCAGCGTCCGGAAAATCCGGATGAACTGGTCCGCCGGCATGCGGCTTTTGTCGGTAAGCCAGCGCATCAGGGCACACTCAAAGGCGTCCGTCATGAAATCAATGCACATCGGATGGATATCGTCGCGGCCTGACACCGCCTGCATGCGGTCTTTTAACAGAGAATAGATGAATTCGCGGAAGTGTTCGGAGAAGGAATTCTGCCCGCGTACCATCAGTGCCCGGCGATAGAAGCTGCGGTTGTCATAGAAATAACGACAGAGGTGCTCGATGAAGTCCCATTCGTCGTCGGGTGTCCGGTCGGACATCAGTTTGATGAAATCCGTGTCAAAAATCCAGTTGACCAGGTCGTATTTATCCTTGAAATGGTAATAGAAGCTTTTGCGGTTCATGCCGCATTTTTCGCAGATCTGTGCAACATTGATTTTTTCAAAGGGAGTCTCGTCCATGAGCTCACGCAGAGCCTGGGCGAGTGCTTTTTTGGTGATATTGGAATCTGCCATCTTACTACCTCCGCTACATAAATCACAATATGGCAGCGCCGTTTCCATCTTTCTCATCTGTGGGGCAGCAATTGATTCCACATTATAAATATTCAGAACAGCAGGCCACAGGTCTACGCTCCGCTTCGGTCGGTGCTGTTCTGAACTGTTACCCCATATTGAGGTTCATTTTAACAAAAACGAAGTACATTTTCAAGAAAAATGTCGGATGAAAGGACTTGCATGAATATTTTAATTGTAGACGCGCAGGGCGGCGGGATCGGCCGCCAGCTGGTGACGGCCTTAAAACAGAATGCTCCGGAGTGCGTAATTACTGCGGTGGGGACAAACTCCGCGGCGACAGCGGCCATGCTGAAGGCCGGAGCGGACAACGCCGCCACGGGTGAGAACGCGGTTGTGGTCTGCAGCCGGAAGGCGGATGTGATCATTGGTCCCATCGGGATTGTGATCGCGGATTCTCTTTTCGGGGAGATTACCCCCAAAATGGCTGTGGCCATCGGGCAGAGCGCGGCGAAAAAGATTCTGATTCCAATCAATCACTGCGATAATATTGTTGTGGGTGTGAGCGAGTTTAACATTAACCGACTGCTGCAGGAGGTGATGGAGGAAGTGAGAAGGTGCTGCTGACTGAAGTACCGGAGCGCCGTTGCTTTTTATAGCAACAGGCGGTTTAAAAACCGGAATATTTCTCTTGACACGCACAGCCGATCAATGGTAAACTGTCGGCGGTTCGCAGGAAGCGGGCCGGCGGCGCAGAAGTGCCGGGTTTGAGATATCTGTCCGGGAATCCGGGAATGAAGCAATATTACACAGAATAATATACCAGGAAGGTGTATGACTTTTCAGAAGAGAAGTGATACGCCTTATATTTTTGGGGCGAAAACGGAGGAGAGAGAAAAAATGAACAGAAATCACGTACAAATTCAAACCATGGTGCTGGCGGCCATGTTCCTGGCCATTGGCATCATTCTTCCAACCATCACTGGCGGTATTCCGCAGATCGGCAATCTGCTGCTGCCGATGCACATTCCGGTCTTATTCTGCGGCCTGATCTGCGGCTGGCAGTACGGCCTGATCGTCGGCTTTATCACACCGCTCTTACGCGGCGCCATTTTCGGCATGCCGATGTTCTATCCAACCGGCCTGGCCATGGCTTTTGAGCTGGCCACCTATGGATCGGTGATTGGCTTCCTCTACGCCCGCTTCCATAAAAAGAATGTGGCTGCCATTTACATCAGTCTGATCAGTGCCATGATTGTCGGCCGTGTGGTCTGGGGTGTGGTCAGGGTCATTATGCTGGGCGTGGCCGGTACGGCCTTCAGCTGGCAGATGTTTATCGCCGGTGCGTTCTTAAACGCAATCCCGGGTATTATTCTGCAGCTGGTGCTGATTCCGGCGGTGATGACCGCTTTGAATAAGGCAGGGGTTTTACATTATCAGAGTCAGGGATAAGAGCAAAGATCTCTGACTTTACAAAACCGTTTCAAATTCCTCACAGAAATAACACACAGAATTGCTATGATATTGACAACATAGCCCTGGCATATCCTTCAGGACAGCAGAGGGCAATGCGTGAATCCGTTAAGAATGTCCGCTGCGAGTCGGACAGAAACGGCAAATCGTGGTATTCTTTCGTGAAAGCCGCAGGTTGTGTGATTGTGGAAGGTGTGAGGCGCGGATGAAAAGAGAACTCCTGAAGCTGCTGGTCGTGATAGCGGCTGCGGTTGGTCTGGCGGCAGGCGTCGACCGTTATCTGATTTCCAATGATAAAACAGTCCCGGAGCTGGTGCAGAATTTGAAGGAGATGGCAGTATCACTTGTCGCGTCGGAGGATGTGCAGGAGGGTGATACTTCGGTTGTGTCCGCGGACTTCGAGGGATCGGATCAGGAGAGTCAGGCGGGTTCAGAAGACGAAGCGGAAGAGGAAATGTCAGCTTCGGAAAGCACGGATACAACGGGCTCTCAGACGGAAACGGAGCAGAGCCTGTCCGAGACTGAGGAGAGTGAGAAAACGCTTTCGGAAGAAGAGGCGCCTCCGGATTCGGAAACTGCGGGTACAGAGGATTCACAGCAGTCTCCGGCGGATATCGGGGATGGCAGGAAGCCTTCGGATGAGAATCAGGATATGGACTGGACGGGCTTATCTGCCGATGCATATCAGATTGAGGACTTTGAGATTATTTACCAGATGCCGGAGCTGCCGACCGGCTGTGAGGTGGTGGCGCTGACCATGGTGCTGCATTACTATGGGTTTGATGTAGATAAAACGACCATGGCCGCAGATTATCTGCCCACCGCAGCCGCGACATTTTATTATGGCAGCGACGGCCTGAAATATGGTCCCGATCTGAATGAATATTTTGTAGGAGATCCGTTTACGGATGCAGGCTACATTTGTGGGACAGGGGCGATTGTGACGGCGGCTGACAGCTACTTAAGCGATGTCGGTTCTGACTTACGGGCGGTGGATATGACAGGAACGTCAGTCGAGGAGCTGTATCAGCTGGTCAGCGAGGATATTCCGGTGCTCGTGTGGGTGACGATTGAAATGGCACAGCGCGCCTCTACTTCCGGCTGGTACACGGAGGCTGGGGAATATGTGGAATGGAGCACCAACGACCACGGCGCGGTTTTAATCGGTTATACGGAGGACACCGTGACCATCGCTGACCCGATCAGCGGCCTGATTGAATACAGCAGGGAAGCCTTTGAGAGTGTCTTTGCATCCAGAGGAAATCAGTGTGTAATCCTGCAGTAATGAAAAAAAGATATCAATTCTGCGTCTGGCCTGTTCTGGCATCTGACGCAGATTTTTTTTGCCTGAAAATGAAAATCCTAAGAATTCTGATACAATGTTTCCGGGTGGCTTTATTGAATAATGAGAAATCAGAACTTAAAAAGACTGAAATCAACAGAAAATCCGGGATATATCATCACTGGAATAGAATCGTTGAAAGAGCGAATAACAGGTCCTTCTCCGTGTTCCATATCATACACAAGAATAACCTGTCGCTGAGGGTCTACAATCCAGTATTCACGAACACCGGCTGCACGATACAGGGCAAGCTTTGTGTAATAGTCCATTGATTTACTTCCGGGAGACACAATTTCAATGATCCAGTCCGGAGCTCCATTACATCCACGGTCATCCAGCTTGTCCAAGTCGCAGATCACGGAAATATCCGGTTCAACATAGGTGCATTTGTCATTTTCGAGAAAGACAGCAAAGGGAGCAGGATATATTTTGCAGTTACCATTATTTTGACTGATATAATTTCCGATGGTTAAATGTAAGAATGAAAGTATATCCTGGTGCTTTCTACTGGGTGGTGCCATGTTATAAATCTGACCGTCTATCAATTCGGCGCGCTGGCCGTCCGGTAAATTGTAAATATCATCTATGGTATAAAAATTTTCTCTGGGTAAAGGCATTTTGTACACCTCCTTTTAAAATAGCTTATTCGGTTTCATGGGTGATGTCAAGAAAAGAATATAAATTTTATCAAACCTGAAAATCTTAAGAATTCTGATACAACTTTGATACAATTCTGTTTTAAGATGGAGCGGTAAAAGGGAAAAAGGCGGCAGGCTTGCCGCCGGTCGTGTACACAGGCCTAAAAGGTGTAAAATGGGGAATCAAAAGAAGAAACGCAGGCGCAGAAGGCGGATTCATCCATTGTTTTATATGGTGCTGATCCTGCTTCTGATTAATCTGATTCTGGTGGGGAAGCTGATCGGAATGAAAGGAGCGCTGGCCGAGTATACAGTCTCCGGAGCGTCGACTGCGGTGCTGGCATCAGTCCAGGGTGTTTCAGCAGGGAACACAGTAGATTGCGATAGTGGCAGTACGGCAGGAAGAACTGCATGGACGGCTCAGGCGTCGGGAAACGACGGAACAGCGGCTGCACAGGCGTCGGAGAGTGACGAAGCGCTGGCTGCGCAGGCAAAGCAGATTTATGAGGACAACGAAGATCTGCTGGTGCTGGTCAATAAAGAGCACGCCGTTCCGGATAATTACGGGACGGACTTGAAGCTGTTAAATAATGGACGCTTTTATGTGGCAAAGTCCTTGTACGATGATCTGGTAAAGATGCTGGACGACGCGGATGAGCAGGGATATGATTATTATCTGGTATGCGGTTACCGGAATCGGGACTACCAGCAGGGTCTGGTGGACAACGATGTGAAAATGTACATGGAGGACTATGGCCTGTCCTATCAGGAGGCACTGGCAAAGACTTATGAGCAGGTCATGCCTGCCGGATACAGCGAACACGAGACGGGACTGGCCATGGATATTACCGCCGCCGGCAATGTGACGCTGGACGAGTCCCAGGATCAGGAACCGGCAATCATCTGGCTTAAGGAAAACGGCTGGAAATATGGTTTTATTCTGCGGTATCCCGAGGATAAGGAGGATGTGACCGGGATCAGCTATGAGCCGTGGCATTTCCACTATGTGGGCCGTGAGGCGGCGGAGTTTATGCATGAGCATGATCTGACACTGGAGGAGTTTTACGAATATCTGGAAGTATAAGGGAAAGCCGGCAAAGGGTGAAAAAAGAGATTGTTTCTCAAATTTTCATCACTTTGCGGGCTTTTCTTGCTTTTTAACGCTGTTTTGTCTATAATGGGGAAAACATACTAAAACAGTGAGGTTTGCCAGAATGAAAATCATTGACATTATTACCGGCGACAAGCCGAGTCTTTCTTTTGAAGTATTTCCGCCCAAGACCAGCGCGACCTATGAGTCCGTGATGAAGGCGGCGGGCGCGATCGCGGATCTGCATCCCAGCTATATGAGCGTCACCTACGGCGCGGGAGGCGGTACATCCCAGTATACCATGGAGATCGCGCAGTTTTTGCAGTCGAAGGGCGTCACACCGCTGGCACATTTGAGCTGTGTTTCCTCCACCAGGGAGGATGTGGCCGAGAAGCTTGTGGAGTTAAAAGAGCGCGGCATTGAGAACGTGCTTGCTCTGCGCGGCGATATTCCGGAGGGGCTGGACATGACCAGCCTGGATTACCACTATGCCAGCGAGCTGACCAGAGAAATCCGTGCGGCAGGGGACTTCTGCATCGGCGGCGCGTGCTACCCGGAGGTTCATCCGGACAGCTTAAACAGTGTGGAGGATATCCGCCATCTGAAGGAGAAGGTGGACGCAGGCTGCCAGTTTCTGGTGACACAGATGTTTTTTGACAATAATATTTTTTATAATTTCCTGCGCCGTGTGCGCGAGGCGGGCATTACGGTGCCTGTGATTCCCGGTATTATGCCTGTGACCAACGCGAAACAGATCAAACGTTCCATCGCGCTCTCCGGCAACTCCCTGCCGCAGCGCTTCCGCTACATCATAGACCGTTACGGTGATAAACCCGCGGCCATGAAGCAGGCGGGCATCATCTACGCCTCGGAGCAGATCATCGATCTGTACGCCAACGGCATTAACGCCGTGCATGTTTATTCCATGAATAAGCCGGATGTAGCGGCCGCACTGCAGAAAAACCTGAGCGAGATTATCTGATGAGCGCGGTTTTACGGGAAATTTCATCGGATCAGATCACTGTCAGTGAGCGGGAGTTTGCCGCCCGATTAGGGCAGCCGGTTTCGGCGCTGCAGCCGGGGCTGCGCGAAGAGTGCGAAGCGCTGTTAAAAGAGGCTGCGGTTTACCGTTATTGTTTTCGTAAGACAACTGTGACACGGCCGGGGGAGGATGAGCTGGACTTAGGCTTTGGTGCCTTTCACAGCCATGCGCTCACGTTGAATCTGCGCGGCTGTGAGGAGGCGGTCCTTTTCGCGGCGACTCTTGGCGCGGGCGTGGACAGGCTGATGAAGCGACTGTCTGTAACTTCGCCTGCGAGACACTTTATCGTAAATGCTCTGGCCTCGGCGAAGGCGGAGGCACTCTGCGATCTGGCGAATGTGGAGATTGCGACGCAGGTATTGGGCGAGACGGGTCTTGCCTGCGCTCCACGCTTCTCACCGGGTTACGGGGACGTTCCGCTGTCTGTGCAGCCGGGGTTTATTCAATATGTGAATGCGCAGAAGCTTCTGGGGATCACCCTGTCGGAGGCGTATTTCATGTATCCGACGAAGTCCGTGACGGCGGTGGTGGGGATACGGCGGCAGTGAAATGTTCCTGGGCGTAGGCAGGAGGGCTATACATACGCAGGGTGTGTGCTGATTGGGTGCGTGCTTATGAAAACAGGAACCGGGAGTGAGGGTAATATGGACACGAAAAAACTGGACAAATGGGCAGATTTATTGCTGGATACCGGAAAACGGAATAATCTTATCAATTTCAGGGACGCGAAGGCATTGACCGCTGAAGTGCTCCTGCCTTCTGCGGAGGTACTGTTTGGCAAAATCGACGGCACCGGCGCTTTCGAGGTGTACGACCCGAAAATTGAGGACAGTGAGGAAGACGACGAGACCATCGGATTAGAAAATGCAGAAAGCCCGGCGGCCGGTCAACTGCTGACTGAAAGCACCAAAGCTCCGGCAGGTAGTCAGCTATTGCCAGAAAGAACCAAGGTTTTGAAGGACGATCAGCCATTGGCTAAAGCCGGTGTAGCCATGGTGTTGCCCGAAATCGCCCAGGCCATGGAGGGCAGCCAGCCGCTGGCCGGAACAGGCAAAGCCTGTGACACTCCCGATAAGAAAGCGGAATACCTTTCCCTGTATGCCGGGAAAATCAAAAAGCAAAGTCAGCTCTTATTATATAATGAGGCAGCCGGCCCTATAGCCGCCGTCAGAAATATTGATAAAAAAGCGCGGGAATTCCTGGAGGAGACCGGTGTGAATGTAGCGTATATAGCATTTGGCTTTATTCACTGGAAGGAAAATGAATCTTCCCGGTATATATTCCGCGCTCCCATACTACTTGTACCCATTCAACTAGAGCAGGCTTCCGCGGTTGATCCTTATTTCATGAAGTTCGGTGAGGATGAAATCATCGTCAATCCTACTTTTTCGTACAAACTTGAAGCCGAATACGGGGTGAAACTGCCGGAATATGCGGACGAGGATCTGCCGGCCTACCTGGAGAAGGTCAGGCAGTTGGTATCCAGACTTCACTGGGAGGTAAGCTCCGAATGTAAAATTGGCATCTTTTCTTTTCAGAAAATCAATATGTATCGGGATCTGAAGGACAACGCAACTGAGATTCTTTTAAATCGGAATGTGCGTCAGCTTCTGGGGGAGGTGGTTTCTGATAGGGGAGCGTCAGATGGCTTTGCGGAAGCGGCCACGGTGCTGGATCCGTTGATGGAGCTGCACAGTGTGGTGGATGCGGATTCCAGCCAGATAGAGGCGATTGAGATGGCAAAGTCCGGGAAAAGCTTTGTCCTTCAGGGACCTCCGGGAACGGGCAAAAGCCAGACGATCACCAATATCATCGCGGAGTGCTTAAGTGACGGCAAAAAGGTCCTCTTCGTTTCCGAAAAAATGGCAGCTCTGAATGTCGTCTATGATAAGTTAAAGCAGGCCGGCCTGTCCGAGTTCTGCCTGGAGCTTCACAGTCACAAGGCAAATAAAAAAGACGTGATTGCCGATATCTGCCGCACACTTAAAAACCCAAAAACAGGGGTTTCCTCAAAAGCGGATACCGAAATTACCATAAAAGAAAAAAATAAAAGACAGCTGGACACTTATGCGGCTGAGCTGCACAGAGAGCGGCTTGTGATCGGAAAGAGCTTATACCAGCTCTATGAGGCGTATTCAGCTCTGCATTCAGCGCCGGAGGTGAAGTGGAGGATTCCCAGACTTGGCGATCTGGGCGAGGATTACCTGACAGAGACAGTGTCCTTACTGGAGCAGTATGCGGCTTACGTTCCGACGATCGGCTATGACTACCGTAAAAATGTCTGGTACGGTTACATCCAACGGGACACCTCTTATCAGGCGAAAGAAGAAGTAAAAGAAAATATGTCGCTTGCAGTCAAGATGTTCCAGAAACTCATACTGCTTTCAAAGGAAATATCTACTAGGTATGACGTTGTCTGCAACAGCCTTGAAGATATGAAGGCGTGGCAGCAGTTTTTCACGTTTGCAGCTAAGTCACAGTTGATTAAGCCAACGCTTCTGAAACAATCGCGGTTTGAGGCCGCTGACAGGGTGCTGACTGATTTGAAGAAGCAAAGTGAGGAAATCCTCGCAGCTCGCGCTGTGCTGGATGCTTGTTTTGATGAAGGCATTTATAAGCTTGACGGTGCCGCGTATTATAAAAAGCTCACGAAGCGGTATGGCGGCAGATTTTCCGGGCTCTTTCATTCAGAATACCGACAGCTCATCAGGGATATCCGTGCATGCAAAAAGAACGGGAAAAGGGTTTCTTATAAGGAAGCGGTTGCCCTGACTGAGCGGCTGGCCCGGTATCAGGAAATGGAGGCGGCTTTTCAGTTTGCGGAAACGCCCGTCAAAGGCTTTATGGGACCTGCGTACACTGGAGTCAGCACGGATTGGAGCTATGTCTCAGAACAGGCCAAAGCTCTGCAGGAGATATTCGATAGCGGAATTTCTTTAGACAGCCTGACCGGTCATCCCGATTTTGATAAAGAACGGGAGAACTTCGCGGCGTACGCGGAAGGGATTGAGCAGGCGCTGTTGATTTGCGGTGATGCTGTCCTTGAGCAGGTTGCGGGATATTTTGACCGCACTGTTTTTGATGTGAATGTCTCCGGACTGAACCTTGTCCTGTCGAGGCTGAACGACTGTGCTGTCAATATGTATACGGTAGATCACTGGTGTCACTTCCGGGATCTGCTGGCAAAGCTGAATAACTGGAATATGGTGCCGTTTATCAATGCGACCATCGCGCGCGATGTCAGACCGCAGGACATTGCGCAGGCTTTTAAAAAGCAGTTCTACGGTCAGTGGATCGATCTGATTGTTTCTACGACGCCGGCGCTGTCATCCTTTAACAGAATTTCCCAGGATCAGGCGGTTCGCACCTTTGCCGAAAAGGACTTAGAGCAGTTTGAAATCAATAAGGCAAAAATCCGGGCGGACCTTTCCACTCAAAGGCCTTCGGTTGATATGATTGCCTCCGGCAGTGCGCTGGCAACCTTATTGCGGGAAGGTGAGAAAAAGCGCAAACAGAAGAGTATCCGCACGCTGCTCGCACAAACAGGAGAGCTGATTCAGCGCCTTAAGCCGTGTTTCCTGATGTCACCGCTCAGCGTCAGCACTTTCCTCACAGCCGGGACAGTGCATTTTGATGTGGTTGTGTTTGACGAAGCTTCCCAGATCTTTCCGCAGGACGCCATCGGTGCTATTTACAGGGCGGATCAGCTGATTGTGGTGGGAGATTCCAGACAGATGCCGCCAAGTAATTTCTTCCATTCGACCGTTGAGGTGGAGGACAATGACGAAGAGAACGGGGATGTGACGGATTTTGAATCGATCCTAGACCTCTGTTCTACCTCCATGCAACAGCTTAGATTACGGTGGCATTACCGCAGCCGTTATGAACAACTGATTACATTTTCAAACAAAAACTTCTACGACAACGATCTGGTGACATTCCCATCGGCAAAGGCGGATGAGACAGGAGTCGGCATAGATTATTATCATGTTAACGGAGTGTTTGACCGGAGGTCACATACGAACCGGAAGGAAGCTGAGTATGTGGTGGATTTGATTTATCAGAATATTGAAAAATATCCGGACCGCAGTCTGGGCGTTGTGGCGTTCAGCGTTGCGCAGCAGGATCTGATCGACAGGCTTTTATCGAAGCGCCGAAGGAGCACGCCGGAGAAGGAGCTTTTCTTTAAGCAGAGCGAAAAGGAGCCGTTTTTTATCAAAAACCTTGAGACGGTGCAGGGTGATGAACGGGATACGATTATATTCAGCGTGGCTTACGGGGTGGATGCGCAGGGCAGACTGTATCACAATTTCGGCCCACTCAATCGTGTCGGGGGTGAACGGCGGCTGAATGTCGCGGTGACGCGTGCAAAATATAATGTACAGGTGGTATCCTCTATGCACTGTACGGATATTGACTTAAAGCATACCTCTTCGGAAGGCGCGCGTCTGTTGCGGGAGTATCTGGATTTTGCGGAAAACGGCAGCATTGCGTTGGAGCGGTCTCTAAAGGTAAACGCTTTTGAGCAGTTTGATTCTGACTTTGAGCTGGAGGTCTGCGAGTTCCTGCGTGAAAATGGCTTTTCGGTGGACACGCAGGTGGGCTGCTCTGGTTTTCGGATTGACCTCGGCTTAAAAAAACCGGACAGCTCGGACTATGTGCTGGCGATTGAGTGCGATGGGGCGACCTATCATTCTTCGAAAAACGCGCGGGACCGCGACCGGCTGCGGCAGGAAATCCTGGAACGGATGGGTTGGAAGTTCTATCGGATATGGTCGACGGACTGGTTCAGAAATCAGGCGATTGAGAGAGAACGTTTGCTGGATGCTGCAAATAAAGCGATACAGTCCGAGGGCTCTATGACGTTGCCTTCGCCTGAAAAGAGCAAAGCTGAATCCTTTGAGGAGACCGCGGCTGCCATGAATTTTTCGTTTCCTGCGTATAAAGCTGCGAATATTGAAAGACTTAGCCAGCAGTACCTTCCACGTGATTTCAAGGGCTTTGTAAAAGCAATTTTGCAGGTTGAGGCACCGCTTTGTGAGGAACTGCTTTTGAAGAGAATTGTTTGGTATTTTGGCAAGGAGAAAGTCACTAGTGTGGTGTTAAGGGACTACAATCAGCGAATGAACGGATACCAAAGATATGGCATTGTGCGACGAAACGGGTTTTTGTATCTTGCAAACAAAATGAATGTTTCTTTCAGAAGGCCAGGTGAAATCGAGCGTGAAATCAAACAAATTTCTCCTGAAGAACTGGCAGCCGGAATGATGGAAATATTGAAACAAAATGTGTCTGTTGAGAAAAATGGGTTATACCGGACGTTAGCGCAGCAATGTGGGGTTAGTCGAGTTGGAAAAACAATCAATGAATATTTTGATTGTGCCCTGCAACTGCTTTTAGATGATGTATGTATAGACGGAAATCAGATTATGTTAAAATAATTGGTAATTTGTTGAGGAATGAAAAATGATACCAATACTCGAACGAATCAGACAGGAACGTATCTACATGGACGGCGGCACGGGTACCATGCTCCAGGCCGCGGGACTTAGCGGCGGCAAGGGGCCGGAGCTGTGGAATCTGGAGAATCCGGCAGAAATTGTGAAGCTGCACCGCGCTTATCTGGAGGCGGGCTGCACAGTCATTTCCACGAATACCTTCGGGGTGAACTGTCTGAAATATGACAATTATGAGGAGCTGATCCGGGCGGCGTTTGCCTGCGCGAGGGAGGCACTTAAAGAGTATCCGGACCGTTATCTGGCCTTTGACGTGGGCCCGACGGGGCGGCTTTTGCAGCCGATCGGGGACCTGCCCTTCGAGGAGGCGGTGTCGGTTTTTGCGGCGAATATAAAGGTAGCAGCGGATTGCGGCGCGGACTGTGTGCTGATTGAGACGATGAACGACAGTTACGAGACGAAAGCGGCGGTGCTGGCAGCGAAGGAGAACTGTGATCTGCCGGTCTTTGTCACCAATGTTTTTGATTCCGGCGGAAAGCTGATGACCGGCGCGAACCCGGAGGCGATGATTGCACTCTTAGAGGGGCTTCACTGCGATGCGGTGGGGATGAACTGCTCCCTGGGGCCGGATCAGATGCTTAAGCTTGTACCTGTTTTTGCGGAATATGCGTCCGTTCCCATCATTGTGACGCCGAACGCCGGGATTCCACGTGTGGTGAAGGGGCAGACGGTCTATGACATCGGTCCGGAGCAGTTCGCGGCGTATATGGTGCAGATTGCAAAGGCGGGGGCTACAATTCTGGGCGGCTGCTGCGGCACCACGCCGGAGTATATGCGCAGAGTGATCGAGGTGACGAAGGATTTACCGTATCATTTGCCGGAGCAAAAAGAACGCACCCTGATTTCCTCTTACACGCATGCGGTGGAATTAAAAAACGGGCCGGTTCTGATCGGTGAACGTATCAACCCAACCGGCAAAAAGAAATTAAAGGAGGCGCTGCGCACCCGCAGCTTCGACTATATTTTGCAGGAGGCCATCCGCCAGAGCGATGCGGGCGTGCCGGTGCTGGATGTCAATGTCGGTCTTCCCGAGATCGATGAGCCGCAGGTGATGTGTGATGTGATCAATCAGGTGCAGGCGGTCAGCGATGCCGTGCTGCAGATCGACACCTCCGATCCGGTTGCCTTAGAGAAGGCCATGCGTTTATATAACGGAAAGCCGCTGGTCAATTCTGTCAACGGCAGCGAGAAGAGCATGAAAGCGGTGCTGCCGCTGGTGCGCAAATACGGCGGCGCCCTCATTGTCCTGGCCATCGGAGAGAACGGAATCCCTGAGACTGCTGAGGGCAGGGTGCAGATTGCGGAGCAGGTGGCCGCTAAGGCCGCAGAATACGGTATCGCGAAAAAAGAACTGATCGTAGATCCGCTTGCCATGACGATTTCATCAGACGCAAAAAGTGCAGGGGTGACGCTTGATGCCATCCGCATGTTGAAGGAGCGCGGTTTTGGCACCAGTCTTGGTGTGTCCAATATTTCCTTCGGCCTGCCGACGAGGGACCGCATCAACTCGACTTTCTTTGCCATGGCGCTGGAGGAGGGGCTGGACTGTGCGATTATGAACCCGTTCTCCGGTCCGATGATGGACGTGTATTATGCGTTCCGGGCGCTTAAGGCTATCGACACAAACTGCACGGATTATATTGGATATGCTTCCGCGCATCCGGTGAGTGCGGGAGCGGGGCAGGCAGGGAACGGCGCGGGTAACGCGGCAGGCGATAAAACATCTGCCGGGACAGGACAGCCGGGAAGCGCGGCTGCAGAAAGCCCCCTCCAGTATGCCATCCGCATGGGCTTAAAGGAGCGGGCGCAGGCCGAGACGTGTGTGCTTGTGGCGCAGATTGATCCTATGTCCGTCATCAACGACCATGTCATCCCGGCGCTGAATGTCGTCGGTCTGGCCTTTGAGCAGAAAAAAATGTACCTGCCGCAGCTTTTGATGAGCGCCGAAGCAGCCACGGCTTCCTTTGAGATTGTAAAGGCCGCCATGCCGCCCGCCGCGGAAAATGATGGAACTGTCAGGCCGGTCATCCTGGCCACTGTCCAGGGCGACATCCACGACATCGGTAAAAATATTGTGAAAGTCATGCTGGAAAGCTACGGTTTCCTGGTCTATGACCTGGGCCGCGATGTCCCGCCCGAAACCGTGGTGGACAAGGCTCGTGAAACCGGCTGTAAGCTGGTGGGATTAAGTGCGCTGATGACCACTACAGTTCCTTCCATGGAGGAGACTATTCGTCAGCTGCACGAGGCGCTTCCCGAGGTGAAGACCGTTGTGGGAGGCGCTGTCCTCACCCAGGAATATGCAGATATGATCCACGCGGATTATTACGCGAAGGATGCCATGGACACCGTGCGGTATGCCGAGGCGTTTTATCACAGGAAGGAGCATTATGAACAACGACACGACAGAAATGATTGAGAACCTGCGCAGGGAACTTCGCCTTACCCGCATCATCACCATTGTTTCCATTCTTCTGACCCTTTGCATGGCGGGTCTCGTCATTTATTTTCAGCATACCGTGCAGACTGCGGTGGAACCGCTGACAGAGCAGATGGCGGAGATGGATATGGATACCTTGAACAGTATCATGGAGGACATGGAAGTGATGACAGGAGAGCTGGCCGAGGCGGACATCGACTGGGAGAAGCTTTCCGATACAGTGAATTCACTGGATGTAGAGGCGTTCAATGAGGCAATTGCCGGTCTGAATACCGAGGAATTTTCCGAGGCGATCGAGAATTTAAATGATGCCATAGAGGCACTGCAGAATCTGGGCAGCAGCGCGTCCTCTCTGACGGACTGGCTGTTCGGCGGAAACTGAGCAGGCGGCCTGCCAGGATTTCAAAATATGGAAGTCAGGTCAGGATTGAAATGACTGCAAAACAGAAAAATGAAAGCCGCAGCTGCGACAGAACGGACATTCGTGAAAAAAATGTCGGATTCTAAATAAAACCTGTCAGAACTATTAAATTTTCAAATGGGGCTGTCTTTACGATTTTTTTGTGTTAAGATGACACAGAAAAAAGTGTCATCTTATGTAACAGAATGAACTGAAAGGACAGCCATGCTTCAATTACATAATATCTGCAAACAATATAAAACCGGCGATCTGGTACAGACTGCCTTAAATGATGTCAGTTTAAACCTGCGCGACAACGAGTTCGTGGCGATTTTGGGACCCAGCGGCTCCGGCAAGAGTACCCTGCTCAATATTATCGGCGGCCTGGACCGCTATGACAGCGGCGATCTGATTATCAATGGGATTTCTACCAAAAAGTATACGGATCGTGACTGGGATTCTTACCGCAACCATACCATCGGATTTGTATTTCAAAGTTATAATTTAATTCCACACCAGTCTGTCCTGTCCAATGTGGAGCTGGCCCTGACGATCTCCGGCATTTCCAAGGCGGAGAGAAGACGTCGTGCGCAGGAGGCGTTAAGAGAGGTGGGTCTGGGTGACCAGATGCACAAAAAGCCCAACCAGATGTCCGGCGGGCAGATGCAGCGTGTGGCCATTGCCCGTGCGCTTGTCAATAATCCGGACATTCTTCTGGCTGACGAGCCTACCGGTGCGCTGGATACCGAGACCAGTATCCAGGTCATGGAGCTCTTAAAAGAGGTGGCGAAGGACCGTCTGGTGGTCATGGTGACGCATAACCCGGAGCTGGCGGAGGAGTATGCGACCAGAATCGTCCGTATCCAGGATGGGCAGCTGAAGAGCGATTCCGACCCTTATGTGGTGGATGAAGCCGCTCTTGCCGAGCCGGAACACAAAAACATGGGGCATTCCTCCATGTCATTTCTGACATCTCTGTCACTTTCACTTAACAACCTCGCAACCAAAAAAACCAGAACCTTTATGACCGCTTTTGCCGGATCGATCGGCATTATCGGGATTGCTCTGATTCTGTCCATTTCCACTGGTGTGAATGATTATATTCAGAATATTGAGGAAGAGACGATGTCTGAATATCCTGTCCAGATTACCTCCAGCGGATTTGATCTGACATCCATCATGAGTACCCAGGATAATTTTGTGGATCCTCTGGCAGCGGAAAATGAGGATGAGATTACCGTCACAGAAGTGCTTTCCGCCATGTTTACCAGTATCAGCAGCAATGATATTGCCGCGCTGAAGGAATACCTGGAGAGTGGGGAGAGTGGTATCGAGGATTACGTAAAGGGGATCGAATACGTTTACGACATTGAACCGCTGATTTATATTGCGGATGGGGATGGATACAGACAGATTAACCCGAATACGCTTGCTTCTTCCACCAGCAGTGTCAGCGCATCCTCTTCCATTTCTTCCTATATGAGCATGATGACATCCTACGTATCCGGTATGAATGTTTTTTATCAGATGCCGGAAAATGAAGAACTTTATGTCACGCAGTATGAAGTAAAGGCAGGGCGGTGGCCGGAATCCTATAATGAATGTGTCCTGGTGCTCACATCCTCCGGCAGTGTCAGCGATCTGATGCTGTATATGGTGGGCCTGGAGGATTACAGTGATCTTGAGGATCTGATTGCAAGATATCAGGATGGAGAGGATGTTTCTGTCACTTCCATTGAGGATACATATAGTTATGATGAAATCCTGGGGCTTACATTTCAACTGATTACCGGTGCGGATTGCTATGCCTATGACAGCGAATATGGTCTCTGGGTGGATAAAAGCGACGACGCTTCTTACATGAATGAAGTGATTGCGAACGGGGAAGAGCTGACCATTGTCGGCATTGTGCAGCCCATGGAAGACGCATCCAGTGAGGCTCTGTCTTCCGGCATCAATTATCCCGCTTCTTTAGTGGAGCATATTGTGGAAGAGGCAATGGCCAGCGAGATTGTGCAGGCGCAGATGGCAAATCCGGATATCAATGTGCTTTCCGGAGAGGAGTTTGAAGAGGAAGGCGGCGATTTTGATTTAAACTCCATCCTGACGATTGATGAGGATGCCCTGGCGGAGGCGTTCGATTTTGGAGATCTGTCAGATCTGATTGATACGGACAGCCTGACAGATTCTCTGGATTTGGATTCCCTGGAGATCGATCTGGATTCTCTGGATTTATCCGGAATGGAATTTGATCTGGATCTGAGCGGCATGGAACTGGATTTAAGCGGACTGGATCTGAGCGGTATGGAAATGGAGCTGGATTTAAGCGGGCTGGATATGAGCAGCCTTCTTTCCAGCATTACCATTAACGCTTCTGAGGAAAATATCAGTGCGCTGATAGAGGCACTGATGGAAGGCTACTGGGATTCTGTGCCGGAGGAATATTCTAACCTGGAGGATATCTTTGCAGTTTACATAGAATCGGAAAGAGCGCAGAATATCCTGACGGAGTGGATAGAATCCTATGGAAGTGATATCCTGTCAGAGATTATTGGAGGAGGCGGCAGCGAGAGCGGCGGCACGGAGAGCGGCGGCAGCGAGAGTGGTGATACTGAGAGCAGCGACAGCGAAAGCGGTGATACGGAGAGCGGCGGCACGGAGAGCGGCGGCAGCGAAAGTGGTGACACGGAGAGCGGCGATACGGAGAGCGGTGATACCGAAAGTGGCGACAGCGAGAGCGGTGATACCGGAAGTGGTGACACGGAGAGCGGTGATACCGAAAGTGGCGACACTGAAAGCGGCGACAGCGAAAGTGGTGATACGGAGAGCGGCGACAGCGAGAGCGGTGATACGGAGAACAGCGGAACCGAAAGTGGTGACACTGAAAGCGGCGACGCGGACGCAGCGGGTGGCAACACGGAGAGTGATGACGCGGACGCAGA
>JAJQHY010000003.1:38603-112000 GCA_021199495.1 Lachnospiraceae bacterium
GATGACGCGGACGCAGAAAACGGCGACAGCGGGACTGGCGACACCGGGAGCGGCGGAACCGAGAGCAACGATACCGGGAGTGACAACACAGATAGCAGTGAAGCAGAGGACGCTGACATCGCTGACACCGCCGAAGAAGCTGCTCAGAGCACAGTCTCTCTGACGAACCTGTCCTATTCGGCGACATCTTTAAAGTCCCGTTCTTTGACCGGGAGCGCAGCAAAGTCATCTGCAACATCTTATACTCTCCTGTCATCGACGGGAGCAACAGGCGACACAGATGAAACCGATGCTGAGCAGAATAACGAGGAGGATACGGCGCAGGATAGTGAAAGCACTGTAAATGTCGTCGTTGATCCTGACGCACTCTCGGAACTTCTCACAGCATTGACAGAGGATTTCACTTCTTATCTGGAAGAGAATGGCCTGGGCTTTACGGATTATCTGAGCAGTGATACCGCCTCGCAGATTCTGATGAGCGGTCTGATGAGTATGATCGACACCACGGAGCTGGAGAATCAGCTGACATCCGCCATTGAGGCAGCCATTACCGACATGATGACCGAACTGATGAATGTGATCGCACAAGCCATTGAAGAGCAGATGACGGAAATCATGGAAGAGCTCATGGAGGCAATTGAGGAAGAAATTACGGAAGTCATGACGGAAATGATGACCGAAATCATGGATGAGGTCATGGACAGTATCGAGACTGCAATGACGCAGATGATGGAGGACATGACGGACAGCCTGGAGACTGCGTTTGAAATTGATTCAGATGTACTGGCGGAAGCTTTTCAATTTAATCTGGACAGTGAGAGCCTGGCGGAAATTATGACTTCGTTATCTTCTTCCACGAGCTATGACAGTAATCTGGAGACTTTCGGTTATCTGGATTTCGCCAATCCGTCAGAGATTGATATTTATCCGAAGGATTTCAAGAGCAAGGATGTGGTGATAGATATTCTGGACGCCTATAATCAGAGAATGGAGGATGAGGGCAAATCGGAGCAGGTTATCACGTACACAGATACGGTGGGACTTCTGATGTCCTCCGTGACCACGATCATTGATGTGATTTCCTATGTGCTGATCGCGTTTGTGTCGGTGTCCCTGATTGTGTCATCCATCATGATTGGCATTATCACCTATATTTCCGTGCTGGAGCGCACCAGAGAGATCGGTATTCTGCGCGCCATCGGTGCCTCCAAAAACAATATTTCTCAGATTTTCAACGCGGAGACGCTGATTGTCGGCTTCTGCGCGGGTATGATTGGCATTGGAGTTTCCTATGCGCTGCTCGTGCCGATCAATTATCTGATCCATCGTTTCGCGGGCACTACAGACGTCAGCGCTGTGCTCATGCCGCAGTACGCGGCCATTCTGGTTGTTTTAAGTATGGTGCTCACGCTGATCGGCGGCCTGATTCCTTCCGCATCTGCTGCAAAGAAGGATCCGGTGACGGCGCTGCGGACGGATTAAAAGAAAAGCGGCCGGCAGCGGTGCGGCTGCTGGCCGGATCAGAAACGGACGGCGGCTGGCCTTTTGCCAGGCGGCAGGAGGCGGGGCCGTTCAGGTGGATTTCAGATACTGCGGATATTTTTCGCGGATCTGCGCCGCGTCTACCTTGTAACGATTCAGGTGTAATTTCATGATTTCACGGGCTGTGGAGGCATCTTTTGATGAGATGGCCTCCACGATTTTTTCGTGATCCCCGACGATTTTTAAATCATTGACGGAAAAAAGAGCAAGGCTTCTTACGCGGTCAAAGTGAATGGAGATATTCTGAATCAGGGAATAAATCTGCTGCTTTGAGGCAATTTCAAATAAAGTCTCATGAAATGCGTTGTCCAGGGCAAGGAGGCGCTCCGCGTTGAAATTCTCCAGATAAAAGTTCTGGAGCTTTAAGTTTTCTTTCAGTTTCAGAATATCGTCTTCGACCGCCTTTTCGCAGGCAAGAGCTACAACTTCCGGTTCTACGGCGTTCCTTAAAAAGCGCGATTCCTCCACCAGATCATAGTCGATCAGGGAAACCGTGCTTTTTTTCTGCGGGTGAATTTCCACGATATTGACCTTGGAAAGGT
The DNA here is from genome assembly GCA_021199495.1 of Lachnospiraceae bacterium. Classification (GTDB taxonomy): domain Bacteria; phylum Bacillota; class Clostridia; order Lachnospirales; family Lachnospiraceae; genus RGIG6307. Next base: position 40,688 of record JAJQHY010000003.1, read on the forward strand.
CGATTAAGGCCTCCCGCACCGGGGTGCGGGAGAGGCCAAGTTCGGCGGCCAGTTCATTTTCACTGATGCGGCTGCCCGGCGCAAGATCTAACGAGATGATATTTGCTTTCAGGCTGCGCAGGGCGTAATCGCGGCCGGTCTCGCGGGGGAGTTTTTCTGAAATTCGCATGTGAATGTCCTCCTGATCAAAAACAGGGCTCTTGTTTATAGATCATCTTTGGATAACAGAGGTTCGAATATTGTCAGATCTGCGTTTCCTGTTTATCACATTTTTCCCGGAATAAAATTTGATGCATATGGTTATCATTCCAGATATTTCTTCAGGGAAGCACGTACAGCGCCTGGACCGGCAAGCAGTTCCTTCATCATGCCTTCGATCTTTTCTCCCAGCCCCACCGCGTTTAAGTCCACGCCGAAGAGAAGGGTGTTTGAAAGAATGGGCTTCAGACTGTCACCCAGGCTTGCGGGATCGTCATATTTTACGCCTGATAACTGTTCCTGCAGCGTGGCAAGCATGGGATCGCTGCTGCACTCGAAAGCGTTTCCTTCATCGTCCACTGCCAGCAGATAGCGCAGCCATCCGGCAATCGCCAGGGGAATATAGGTCAGGCTGGCCGGATCAAGGTCGGGTCTGGCCGCGTAGCTTTTGATGGTCTCGCCGTAGCGGATGCCTACCTTCTGGCTGGTATCAGTGGCGATGCGCTGCGGGGTATCCGGCATGAACGGATTGGGCAGACGCTTCTCTAATACTTCCTTCAGGAAGGCTTCGGGGCTTAAGATTTTCGGGTCCACGACGACAGGCAGCCCTTCGACATAGCCGATTTTCTCTACCAGAGCCTTTAATTGCGGATCGTTCATTTCCTCCGCGATGGTCGAATACCCTAACAGACAGCCATAGACGGCCAGGGCGGTGTGGAGCGGATTTAAGCAGGTGGTGACCTTCATTTTCTCGGTGTTGTTGACAGTGTCGCGGTCGGTCATGTAGACGCCGGCTTTCTCCAGCGGCGGCCGTCCGTTGGGGAAACGGTCCTCGATGACCAGGTACTGGGGCTCCTCCGCGTTGACAAAGGGTGCGATGAAGGTGTTTTTAGAAGTAATGATTGGCGCCATATCCGCGACGCCTGCCTCAGTCAGGGCATTTTCCACCACTGCGGCGGGACGGGGCGTGATTTTATCAATCATGGACCAGGGGAAGGAGACATTCTCCTCATTCTGTACCCAGTCTGCGAAGTCCTGTGAAATCAGGCCGTTTGCAAGCCATTTTTCCACCACGGTCATGACGCTTGTGCGCAGCTTCTCTCCATTGTGGGAGCAGTTGTCCATGCTGACGCAGGCAAGCGGCTTACCGCCGGCGTTGTAGCGCTCCAGCAAAAGGGCGGTCAGAAGCGACATGGCGTGCGAGCACTTCGCCGGTCCGTTTTGAAAATCCGCTTCCACAAAGGGGAAGAATTCTCCCTTAATGTTGGTGAGGGCGTAGCCTTTTTCCGTGATGGTGAAGCTCACCATCTGCAGAGATGGGTTGCGGAATATTTCTTTTAAGGCGTCGAGGTCTTCGGGGTATGCGGCTCCGGCGCGCAATCCCTTAGCGATGGAGGCGATGACTTCCTTTTTCAGTGATCCGTCCGGCAGCAGGCTGACCATCAGGGTCATGTTATCAAAGGGATCGTAGATTTTGTCAATGATTTCATAGTCAAAGGTGTCCGCCGCGATGATCCCGGTTTTAACCAGTCCCTGATTTAAGAGGGACTGCTGCAGGCCCGCGATGAAGCCGCGGAAGATGTTGCCCGCACCAAAATGCACCCAGGTCGGGGCTTCCTTCGTGGCGGCGCACATGTTCGACCGGTCGTAGTCCGGCAGGGTGATGTCGGCGGCCGCCCAGGCGGCGCGATCCTGGATTCCTTTATCGTTCAGATTTAACATAATAATCCTTTCTGGTTTGAATGGGTATTTCCCTATAAATAAAGCCTGTCATATCAGTTGCTTTATGCTTTACTGTGGTTTATATATCTCAGGCATACAATGGAACATTTACTTAGTAACAGAACATGCAATTTATGGCTTATGAGAAAATTGGATGATCTTCATTTGGCATCCATAATTACTGATTCATCTTACAGATCGCTTCCCACAGTCCATTTAAATATGTCGCGCCAAGCGCCCTGTCATACAGCCCATAGCCGGGTCTTCCCACCTCGCCCCAGATCATGCGTCCGTGGTCCGGGCGGATGTAAGTATCCGGGCAGGTCTCATAGACTGCTTTCATGATTTCGAATAAATCCAGATCGCCGGTGCTCGATAAATGCGCCGCCTCGCGGAATTTGTGATGTCCCAGATATTTGATGTTGCGCACATGCAGACAGCCGATGCGGTTCATCTTACCGAAATGACGGATGATGGCGGGAATGTCATTGTCCGGATTGGAGCCCAGCGAGCCGGTGCAGAGGCAGACGGTGTTACAGGGGGAGTCATATAGCTTGATAATCTTATCAAAATCCTCCTGGCTGTGGGCGATGCGCGGCAGACCAAAAATCGGCCAGGCCGGGTCGTCCGGATGGCAGGCCATCACCACGCCGCACTCCTCACATGTAGGAATGATGCCCTCCAGGAAATACTGATAATTGGCCCGCAGATCATCGGGCGTGACAGACTCATACAGCTTCAGCGTCTTTTCTAACTCTGCCAGACGCTCCGGCTCCCAGCCCGGCAGGGAGAAACCGTTGCAGTTGTCGATCGTGTTGCGCACAATATCGAGAGGCCCCATGTCGCCCAGTTCAGCCTCATCGAAATACAGGCTGTTGGAACCATCCTCCGGGATTACTCGCGCCAGGTCGGTGCGCAGCCAGTCAAAGACCGGCATGAAATTATAGACGATCACCTTGACGCCGTATTTCGCCAGGTTGCGGATGGTGATGCGGTAATTTTCAATGTACTGATCTCTGGTGGGCAGGCCCAGCTTGATGTCCTCGTGGACGTTGACGGACTCGATGACCTCACATTCGAGGCCGGCTTCATGCACCTCGTCGATGTAGGCTTTGATTTCTTCCTCGGTCCAGACCTCTCCGGCCGCCTTATAGTCCAGAAAGCCCATCAGCCCGCTCATGCCGGGAATCTGCTTGATCTGGCTTAAGGTGACGCTGTCGCTTTTGGAGCCGTACCAGCGGAATGTCATTTTCATGGGTGATCCTCCTTTTTGTGGGTCTTTTGTTTGCATGTTAATTCTTCTGAATGTGTAAACTGGAAAAGTGCATTCTTTTCGGTGTATTTTTGGCTTTTCACAGGGATAGTTTAGCATGATACATATAGAATGTCAACTAGTATACAAGATAAAGCGTTCCCTCACGACGAAAGTCTGTCCTTGCAATCGTATCAAAACCGGGGTATGATAAGTTTATTCACAGGAAAATCAGCCTGTTCGGAGGAAATGAATGTTATGAATATATTGAGAAAAGCATATTGCAGAACCTTTCAGTTTTGTTTTCGCGTGGCGCTGCCGTTTCTGCCCTACCGGGAGCCGGAGATTTTAAACGGCATGCCGGAAATTGCCCGGGTGTTAAAGGAGCAGGAACTGAACCGTGTGTTGATTGTCACGGATAAGGGCATCAGCTCGCTGGGACTTTTGGATGGACTGAAGGCTGCTCTGGAGGAAGAGGATATTTTCTATACAGTGTATGATGAGACAGTGCCCAATCCCACAATCGCGAATGTGGAGGCAGCCAGAAAACGGTACCTGGATTATCATTGTCAGGCTATCATCGGCTTCGGCGGCGGCTCCTCAATGGACTGCGCCAAGGCAGCGGGCGCGCGGATTGTGAAGCCGCGCCAGTCTGTCAATCAGATGAAGGGCCTGCTGAAGGTGATGAAAAAGCTGCCGCCGCTCATTGCGGTGCCGACTACGGCCGGGACGGGGAGTGAGACGACGCTGGCGGCTGTGGTGGTGGACGAGCGGACGCATCACAAATATCCGATCAATGATTTTTCCCTGATTCCGCGTTACGCGGTGCTGGACTATCATGTGACGCTGGGGCTGCCGCAGAGCATTACTGCCACGACGGGGATGGATGCCCTGACGCACGCGGTCGAGGCCTATATCGGCAGGAGCACGACCCGGCACACGCGGGCGATGGCAGTGGAGGCGGTGCAGCTCATCCACACTTATCTGAAACGCGCTTACGATAACGGACAGGATGTGGAGGCCAGGAGCAATATGCTGCGGGCGGCTTACTGTGCGGGTATTGCCTTCACGCAGTCCTATGTGGGCTATGTTCACGGTGTGGCGCATTCCCTGGGCGGCGAGTACGGGGTGCCGCACGGCCTTGCGAATGCGGTGATTTTACCGTATTTTCTGGAGGAATATGGCGAAGCCTGTGCAAAGCGGCTGGGGAGGCTTGCCAGGAAGTGCGGAATTGCCGAAAAGAAGGATTCCGACATCCTGGCATCGCAGAAATTCATCGACTGGGTGCGGGAAATGAACGACTCCATGAACATTCCGCGCCATATTGATGGCATCCGCAAAGCGGACATCCCGAAGATGGCGAAAAACGCGGCGAAGGAGAGCAATCCGCTCTATCCGGTGCCGAGGGAGATGAGCGCGAAGGAGCTGGAGAAGATGTACTATGTTGTGGGAAATATAAAGAGGTAAGATATTATGATGGATATCAGTAAAATTGTAGCAAAACAGAAAGCGTTTTTTGACACCGGCAAAACCCTGGACGTCAATTTCCGCATTGCCGCACTCAAACGGCTGAAGAAGGCGATTATAAATCATGAAGACGAAATCAATCAGGCGTTAAAAAAAGATCTTGGCAAGTCTGCGGCGGAGACCTATATGTGCGAGACCGGTATGACCTTAAGCGAGCTTTCCTATCAGCTCAGCCATGTCAGAAAGTGGAGCAGAAATCAGACAAAACCCACTGGCCTGGCCAATTTCCACGCGAAAAGCTTCACCGTCCAGGAGCCCTACGGCTGCGTCCTGATCATGTCCCCCTGGAATTATCCCTTCATGCTGTGCCTGGAGCCAATGGTAGGTGCCATCGCGGCAGGCAACTGCTGTGTGCTCAAGCCCTCCGCCTATTCCCCGGCGACATCCGCTGTGATCAAAAAGATCATTTCAGAAATCTATCCGGAGAAATATGTGGCGGTGGTGGAGGGCGGCCGCGCTGAGAACACGGAGCTCTTAAATCAGAATTTTGACTATATTTTCTTCACTGGCGGAGTTACAGTCGGGAAGCTTGTGATGGAGAAGGCCGCAGCGCATTTGACGCCGGTAACGCTTGAGCTTGGCGGCAAGAGTCCCTGTATCATCGACAGCTCCGCGAATTTAAAGCTCGCCGCGAAACGCCTGGTCTTTGGCAAATATTTAAACTGCGGCCAGACCTGCGTGGCACCGGACTATGTGTTGGTGGACGAGAAGGTGAAGGATGAATTTGTCGCGCTAGTCCGCTTACAGATCCGCAAGCAGTTCGGCACAGACCCGCTTTTGAACCCGGATTACGGCAAGATTATCAATCAGAAGCACTTCGACCGTCTGACCGGTCTGATTGCGGCAAGCTCTGACAAGGTTATCTGCGGCGGCAATTCCGATCCGGAAGCCCTGCGTATCGCGCCCACGGTGATGGTGGATGTGACGCCTGACGACGCGGTCATGCAGGAGGAGATCTTCGGCCCGATCATGCCGATCCTGACTTATCACGATATCCGGGAGGCAGAGCATTTTGTCAAAGAGCGGGAGAAGCCCCTGGCCCTCTATATTTTCACCGGAAAAAAGTCTGTTGCAAAACGTTTTGTGAAATATGTCTCCTTCGGCGGTGGCTGCATCAACGACACCGTTCTCCACCTGGCGACCTCCGAGATGGGCTTCGGCGGCGTGGGAGGCAGCGGTATGGGCTCCTATCACGGCTACAAGAGCTTCGAGACCTTCAGCCATGAGAAGAGCATTCTCAAAAAATATACCTGGATTGATATGCCGATGCGCTACCAGCCTTATCATAAGATTTATATGGTGCTGACAAGGATGTTTCTACGGTAGGATGAGCGGTACTGCTGCTGAATATGGTATATTTTCCGGGAAACATTTTCCTGAGAATCCTTTTTTCTGAAATCAGTGAGAGACAGTGATTGCCTTCAGAATCAGGCATTTCGGATGCAGGCGGGAATCCGGCGGGAGATACCATCCGTTGAAATATCGTGCATAGGCAGGGAGAATAAGTGAAATATGGATAATTACACCAAATTCATAAAACAGATCGAGGATTATGTCCCCTTCAACGAGGAGGAGGCCCGCGACCGGGAGCTGATGCTTAACTGCCTCGCCACGGAACAAAACCTCTTTACAAGAGACAATAAGCTGGTGCATTTTTCCGCCTCCGGCTGGGTGGTCAACCCGGCGCGCACGAAGATTCTCCTGGCATACCACAATATTTACCGGTCCTGGACCTGGCTCGGCGGCCACGCGGACGGAGAGACGGATCTTTTGCGTGTGGCGCTCAGAGAAGTGCAGGAGGAGAGCAGCGTGAGCCATGTAAAGCCCGTGACGGAGGAAATCTTTTCCCTGGAATCGCTGACCGTGGATGGACATATCAAGCGCGGCGTTTATGTTTCCTCACATATTCATCTCAATCTGACCTATCTGCTGGAGGCGTCGGAGGACGATCTGCTGAGAGTCAAGGCGGATGAAAACAGCGGCGTGGCCTGGTTCCCGATTGCGGATGCGCTGCGGGTACCGGACGAGCCGTGGATGGTGGAGCATGTTTTCCGGAAGCTGAACAGGAAGCTGACAGAAAGGGACTACTTATGAGAAAATACATTTTAGCCATCGACCAGGGAACCACCAGCTCCCGGGCAATCATTTTTGATCATGAATCGAATATCGTGGCGGTTTCACAAAAGGAATTCACACAGTTTTTTCCCAATCCGGGCTGGGTGGAGCAGGACGCCAATGAAATCTGGCTGACGGTGCTGTATGTCATGATGGACGCCGTGCGCAAGGCAGGGATCGAGCCGCGCGATGTAGCCGCTATCGGCATTGCCAACCAGCGGGAGACTGCCGTGGTCTGGGACAAGGAAACAGGGGCTCCTGTGTATCACGCCATTGTCTGGCAGTCCAGACAGACCGCGGATATCTGCGATCAGCTGCGGGCGGACGGACAGGAGGAGATGATCCGGTCAAAGACCGGACTGTTGATTGACCCTTATTTCAGCGGGACCAAGGTGAAGTGGATTCTGGACCATGTGCCGGGAAGCCGTGAGAAGGCGAGGCAGGGGAGACTTCTGTTCGGCACGGTGGACACCTGGCTGATCTGGAAGCTGACCGGCGGCCGGGTGCATGCCACGGATTATTCCAACGCGTCCCGTACGCTGCTGTATAATATTTACGACCTGTGCTGGGATGAGGAGCTGCTTGATATGCTGGAGGTGCCCCGCGAAATGCTGCCCGAGGTCCGGCCCTCGAGCGGGATTTTCGGCCTTACCGCGCCGCATCATTTCTTTGGACTTAAGGTGCCCGTGGCGGGCGTGGCGGGCGATCAGCAGGCGGCGCTTTTCGGTCAGGGCTGTTTTGCGCCCGGCATGGGCAAAAATACATACGGCACCGGCTGCTTCCTTTTAATGAATACCGGTACCGTTCCGACACATTCTCAATATGGCATGATCACTACGCTGGCCTGGGGTATCGACGACAGGGTGGAGTACGCTCTGGAGGGCAGTATTTTCGTGGCGGGCAGCGCGGTACAGTGGCTGCGCGACGGCCTGGAGATGATCCGCACGGCGGCGGACAGCGAAACCGTGGCCAACCTGGTGGAGGATGACGGCGGCATGTATATTGTCCCGGCCTTTGTGGGCCTGGGTGCGCCCTACTGGGATGATAAAGCCCGCGGCGCGGTTTTCGGCCTGACGCGGGGTATCACGCGCGGACATTTCGTGCGTGCAACGTTAGAATCACTGGCCTACCAGACCAGGGATATCGTGGAGGCCATGGAGAAGGACAGCGGCATCGCCATGACGGCCCTGAAGGTGGACGGCGGCGCGGTGCGCAATAATCTGCTGATGCAGTTCCAGAGCGATATTTTAAATGTTCCTGTGATCCGGTCGCGCATCAGCGAGACCACGGCGCTTGGCGCGGCTTACATGGCGGGTCTGGCGGTGGGCTTCTGGAAGAATAAGGAGGAGGTCATTGCCAGCAATCAGGTCGAGCGGGTCTTTGAACCGGCGATGGACGAGACGGTAAGAGAGCAAAAGTATCGGGGCTGGAAGCAGGCGGTGGCGTCAACGCGGACATTTCGGCCGGAGGAGGCATAATGGAAAACAGACTGGCGGACATGAAAAGAAGCATCAGCAGGCACCACGCGGAGGATCGGACCTGTCAGCTTTACACGGAGTGGGGCGAAAAGCTGACACAGATGTCACGTGATGAAAAGGAGTCGGGCGTGCTGACAGAATATCCCAGACCTTACCTGCAAAGGGAGAGCTACCGCAGCTTAAACGGCTACTGGGATTTTTGCCTCGTGGAAGGAACGACTCTGCCGGAGGCAGATACGGAAAGTCATGACTGGCAGGGGAAGATCCTGGTGCCGTTTTCCCCGGAGAGCGTGCTCTCGGAGGCGGGGCGGCAGCTTCTGCCCACGCAGACGCTGTGGTATCATAAAGCGCTGCCGGAGGATTTTTTAAAGGAAGGTCCTGCAGACGGCAGGCTGTTGCTGCACTTCGGGGCGGTGGATTTTGCCTGCTGCGTGTATGTGAACGGCGTTAAAATTCCGTGCCTGGAGCGGGGAAAGTGGTACGGGAATACGATTTCCCCTGTCCCGGATGCGAAAGCGGCGATTGGGGCGTTTACCAGGGAAAAGAACCCTGGAGAGAACAGAAAGAGCGGCCTGACCCACAGCGGCGGATACACGCCGTTTACGGTGGATATTACGGATTACCTGAATCTGGCCTGCGCGGCGGATAATTCCATTCCTGCGGCGGACAGCCATGTCCCGGCAGCGGGCAACCACATTTCCCTGGCGGTGCTGGACGTAACCGACACCTCCTATCACAATCGCGGTAAGCAGACCCTGAAGCGCGGCGGCATGTTTTACACTGCGCAGAGCGGCATCTGGCAGAGCGTCTGGCTGGAATGGGTGCCGGCGCTTTATATCCGTTCTCTCTGTGCAGAGCCTGATTTCGACCGGCAGCAGGTAAAAATCTCCATCACCTTAAATGACATCTGCGTCACAAAAAACGCCAAAATTCAACTGTTCTGCGAGGGTAAAACCACCGTTTATACCTGGCCCCGTGGAAAAAGCAGCGCTGTTTTGATTTATCATGTGGATAACATGCGCCCCTGGACGCCGGAGGAGCCTTATTTATATGAATACAGTCTGAGACTGGAGGTTCCGGAGAGAAAAGAAGAGCGCGAAAGCGCGTCAGAGCCGGATGGAAAGGCTGACGGAACTTATCGCGGCAGAGCGCATGCACCGGGCGGAATATGTATCCGCGATGAGGTACGCAGCGTCTTTGGCATGCGATGCTTCACAATCGAGAAGGACCCGAAGGGCATTCCACGCTTTTATTTAAATCACCACCCGTATTTTTTAAATGGTGTGCTGGACCAGGGCTATTGGCCGGACGGGCTTTATACCGCTCCGTCGGATGAGGCTTTGCTGCACGATATCCGCACCATGAAGCGCTGCGGTTACAATCTGCTGCGCAAGCACGTCAAGGTGGAGTGCCAGCGCTGGTATTACCACTGCGACCGGGAGGGCATGATCGTCTGGCAGGATATGGTGAGCGGCGGCGAGCCCATGAATATGCTGCTCGTCTGCTATCTGCCCACCGGCCTTCCGCAGATCGGTACTATGGTTCCCGATTCCCTGCACGGCCTTTTCCATCGCAAAAATAAAAACGGCCGCCGGGAGTGGTACCGGGAGACCGCTGAGACGATCGAGGCACTGAAACCGGCAACGTCCCTCGCGGTCTGGGTCGCCTTCAACGAGGGGTGGGGCCAGTTCGATTCGAAAAAGGCGACTACTTTTATCCGAGGCAAGGATTCCTCCCGCCTGATTGTTTCCGCGAGCGGCTGGTTTGACCGGGGAGCCGGTGATTTTTTAAGCGAGCACAATTATTTTCATGCGCTGGAGCCGCGAAGGGATAAACGGGGCCGCGCCTGGGTGCTCTCGGAGTACGGCGGCTTCGCCCACCATGTGGATGGCCACAGCTTTACGGACCGCATTTATGGCTACCGCAAATATGATACGCTGGAAGATTACAGAACCGCGGTTACAGGACTGCAGCGCGAAATCGACGCGTTGATGCTGCAGGGGCTTTCCACCGCGGTCTACACGCAGGTCAGCGATGTGGAGGAGGAGGTCAACGGGATCATGACGTATGACCGGAAGATCTGTAAGCTGTAACGCTTACTTTTACAGGGCGAAGGCTCTCTGCCGGATCGTGCCGGAAAACGCTTACGGTATAGGCACTTTCTGCGATAAAACAACTGACCCGCAGCTTTCAAAAAAGAAATCTGCGGGTCGTATCGTTTCTGACAGGAGAATGGTTTGTTTTCTGTTTATTCGTAAATAATTTTCGGCGCTTTGCGGATCACGATTTTCCAGTTCGTACCTGTTCCTATATTATATGCCCTGGAAAAGCTGCCCTGATTGATGGCCACCGCCATGCAGTCCAGACTGTTGACATACAGCAGGGGTTCACCGATGCACACGTCGGCAAAGCTTTTCGCGTAGGTCATAATATATTTGTAAACGGTGCGGGTCTGGTTGGAAATGGCGATCTCCACCCGGTCACCGTGTTTTACGTCCAGGTGCAGGAAGGTCTCCCGGGGAATATTGGTCCACAGGCTCCCGAAGCGCACGTCCAGCACGTCGATGATGCCGCTTACCTTATCGCGCTCCAGAACCGGCGGGACGGTGGGAAGTTCCACGATCTTATCCGGCGGCATGGCGGGGCCGACGCCCACAAAATCTATAATGCCCGCCGCGAGTCTGGCGCCGCAGTAGGCGTAGATATCCCGCCCGTGGAAGGTGTAACTCTCCCCGGAGTTGGGCAGTCGGTTGACGCTCTCGTCTATGATTCTGGCTTCGGCAATGCCGATCAGCTTTTTGACATGGGTCAGGGTGCCGTTGTCCGGTGTGACGATATAGTGACCGCTCACGGTTTTAGCCACGATGCTCTTGCGCTCACTTCCCACGCCCGGATCCACGACGCTGACAAAGACTGTGCCCTCGGGCCAGTAGGTGACCGTCTGGATCAGACGATAGGAAGCCTCCCAGATATCATACTGCGGAATCTCATGTGTCAGATCCCTGACATACAGCTCCCGGTCCACCCCGAAAGCCACCCCGTACATGGCGCTGACCGCGCCGTCGCATGTTCCGAAATCTGTCTGTAATACCAGTGCATGTCTCATGAAAAAACCTCTTTCATGTATATATGGAAAATTCGAGATTATTTTATCAATCCTGAGGAATATATGCAAGCCAAATTTACATGGACAACATTGCGGTTTCTGTGCTATATTAAGGCATAAAGAGCGAAGGCTTTATTTTGCTTTGCCGGATGAAAAAGGAAATCTCTATGAAAATAAGAAAACAGGCATTTTTTACAGGCGCTCTCATTTTACTTTTGGGAACGCTTTCCCTCGTTTACTGGGCAGGAAAAAAAGAAGTATGGTTCTGCGATGAAATTTATACATATGAATCCGCAAATGGCTTTGAGCAGGACTGGCCGTCAAATTTGAAGGATATATGGCAGACCGGAGAAGATGTGGAGTCTTACTTTGCGGCTGACTGGAACATTTTGTCCTTAAATGATATCACCACTCGCCTGTACAATGACCATGTACCGCTTTATTTCTGGATTTTCAGAGCTGTTTCGGTCTGGGCATTTCACGGCAGCGGCACAATCTGGATCGGAATGAGTATCAATCTGTTTTTTTATCTGATTGTCCTTGGAGTTGTTTACCGTATGTTCTGGTCGCTGACGGGCAGCCCCTGGGCGGCCGGAATAATATCTTTGCTGACGGGAGTGGTAAATCGTCTGATGATAGAGCAGGCTACCACACTGAGAATGTACATGATGCTTTTACTGGCCATGGTGGTGCTGCTGCTGGCTGAATTTGGCCTTTTGCGCGCATATGACGACGGCAGAAAACCATGGAAGGAGGCCGCCTTTTTATTCCTGGCCAGTACGCTGGGGTTTCTGACACATTATGATTACTGGATTTTTTTCGCAGTGACTGCTGCATTAACCTGTCTGTGGCTGCTTTTCCTGGCATTTCGCAAAGGCGGCAGAGCCTTCTGGCACACCAGGGAGTTTGGCTTTGTGCTGGTGAGCGTGTGCTGTTTTGCACTTTCCCTTGCGGTGACGATCGTTGTTTTTCCGTATTGCAGGTGGAATTTAAATACAGGGAAGGCAAAGATTGCACTCTCATCACTTTTTATCATTTCCGGGGAAAAAGCGGAGCATATCCTGTGGGGATATCAGAGACTTTCTGTTTCCATGTTTGGAAATATTGTGCCTGTTTGGCTGGGACTTTTCGTTATTGCGGCCTGCATTTTTGGCGGCGGAATGATACTTTGCCAAAAGAAGGAATTCAGGAAACTGAGAAATTATGTCATGTCTGTTTTGATTGCGCAGTTCTATCAGCTGATTGTTTGTTTTACTTTGCCTGACGCGGAGGAGGAGCATTATCTCTGGGGTTGTTTTATGATCATGATGTGGTGCATGGCATATGGCGCCTGGCTTTTACTGGAGAAATGCTTTGCTGCAGTCAGAAAGGTAAAATACGGAAACATGATAAGTTGTGCAGCCGCAGTACTACTGACAGCATGTGTCTTTTTTGGGGAAATTTCTGTGATTGACGACGGAAACGGTGTGGCATATCTTTTCTACCCGGGAAAGGACAGGAGCCTGCTGGAGGAGTACGCTCAAATCCCGTGGATTGTTTATGGACCTACGGTGGGTGTGTATTCTTATTACGACTGGATTATTCCGGATGAGATCTGTTTTCTGAGTGAGGACCAGACGCAGGCGGACGCTCAGGCCGTGCTGGAAAAGGCGGAGGAAGAAAGCTTCCTGCTGTATGTATATGTGGATTATCTGCAGGAAGCAGTAGAATTTCTGGAACAGACACTGGGCAGGGAAGTGGAGGTGGAGTACCTGATGCAGAGTACGAATCTTTCGGTTTACGTGCTTCGTGTCGCTGACTGACAGAAAGGGATAACGAGCGCTTTCTACTGTGATAACAGAAAATGATGAAAAGAAATTTAAGGCGGTAATATGAGCGATATTATGAATGCGGTGCTTTTGGCGGCTGCGCTGATTTTCAATATTTTTATATGGATCAGAATGCTCAGAAACAAGAACTGTGAGGTTGTCTGGAATAAGCAGGCAGGAATTTTAAAGAGCAGTAAGGCGTATGAACTAGCCTTATTCCTCATTATATGTATTGCGTTATTCATCAGACTGTACCGTTTTGCCCAGGTACCCGGAGGAATGAACCAGGACAGCGCGATGGCCGCTGTGGACGCAAAGGCACTGGCAGAGTATGGAACAGATCGGTTCGGCATGCGCTATCCGGTGCATTTGACTGCCTGGGGGACGAGCCAGATGAGCAGCCTGCTGTCCTATCTGATGATTCCTTTTATTAAGTTACTTGGATTTTCGGTTTTTTCGGTCAGTCTGCCCCAGCTGCTTGCCAGCCTGCTGGGCCTTCTTTTTCTGTATCTTCTGATCAGGGATGTGTTTGGGAAGGATGCGGCCCTGGTCGTACTGTTTTTCGGGGCCATCTGCCCATGGCATATTCTGCAGAGCAGGTGGCCCTTGGACTGCAATCTGTTTCCGCACTTTCTGATCGCGGCGGTTTATTTCCTGTATTTGTCTGTCAGAAAAGAAGCGGTTCGCATTCGTTATCTGTTTTTGTCCATGTTTCTGTTTGGATTGAGCATGTACTGTTATGGCGTTTCTATCTATACGGTGCCGCTGTTTTTACTGGGCGCCTGTATCTATCTGCTTTGCATAAAAAAGGTTACGTTCCGGGACGTTTGCCTGGCCTTTCTGGCCTACATGCTGATTGCGTGGCCTTTTATTGCATGTATGGCAATCAATTTTTTAAAAATCAATACCATTACCACGCCCTTTTTTACAATTCCTTATTTTGCTGACAGCGTTCGCGCCTCTGACATTTTGTTCTTTTCTGAAAATATCGGCGTCCAGCTTCTGGCCAACATTCGTTCACTCCTCACAGCTACCGTGTTGCAGGGCAGCGATCTGTTGTGGAATAATATGGAAATTTTCGGCTCGATGTACCTTTTTTCCATGCCTTTTGCTTTTACCGGCCTGTTTGCGCTTCTCAGATATAGGAGAAAAAATACGGGTGCGGTCCTGATCGTGCTGTTCCTGATGGTGGGTATCTGGTGCGGTCTTATCACCAACAATGTAAATATCAACCGGGTTAATATTATTTATTATCCGATTATGATTCTGGTGGGAATTGGCATTTATGTCTCGGTATTCCTGCTGCCCGGCTGTCTGATTCAATGTGTGACTGGTATGATCTATACGGCGGCGTTTGCACATCTGGCGATTGTTTATTTTACGACCTATGCGGTAGCTGTAGGCCAGACCTTTTATGAGGACTTTGCAGCTGCGCTTTTGTCTATCAAAGACGAGAAATATACTTGTTATTATATTACGGCGGATACACAGTCCGAAGGCACTGCAGAAGTCAGTGAGATTCTCACTATGTTCTGGCTGGAAATTGACGCGCAGTACTACCAGGGGATTACTCTTTCTGAGGATGATATGCTTTACAGTGAAAAATACATATATGAAAGTATGGAAAATATCACCATAGACCCGGATGAGAATGCCGTTTATATTGTCTGTGAGGATGATCTGCAGTATTTTGACATGGACGTTTATCTGTTTGAACAGTATGGATCTTATTATGTAGTGAAAAAAGACTATTGACAACCTGGACTGATTGTGCTAGATTTGTCAATGAAGAGATTGGAGCTCTTTTTTTTGTGCCCCAAAAGTTACGATTCACAGGCGGAGGCACCCGAAGGGCGTCTCGAAGAGAAGCGGCTGTGAAGTGTAGATAAAAATAAATATAATTCGGAGGTAACACCATGAGAACCAGAATTACCCTGGCCTGCACCGAGTGCAAGCAGCGCAACTACAACACTACCAAGGACAAGAAGACCCATCCGGACAGAATGGAAATCAGAAAATACTGCAGATTCTGCAAAAGACACACCCTTCACAAGGAAACCAAATAATGTATTTCCGGAGGTTTTAGCATGAGCGAGAAGGTGGAAAAGAAAGCGGGCAAGAATTCTGAGAAAAAAGAAAAAAAGCCTGAAAAAAAGCAGAAAAACAGCTTCTTTAAAGGCGTAAAGGCAGAATTCAAAA
Source organism: Lachnospiraceae bacterium (assembly GCA_021199495.1). Taxonomy (GTDB): domain Bacteria; phylum Bacillota; class Clostridia; order Lachnospirales; family Lachnospiraceae; genus RGIG6307. Next base: position 56,093 of record JAJQHY010000003.1, read on the forward strand.
AGATTACCTGGCCGGACAGAAACACCGTGGTGAAGCAATCCGCCGCTGTCATCAGCATCTCCGTAGTGGTAGGCGTTATTATTGCAGTCCTGGATATGATTATTCAGTACGGCATCAGTTTCATTATAGGCTGAACAGGGGGAGCGATATGGCAGAATCAGAAGCAAAATGGTATGTTGTTCACACCTATTCCGGTTATGAGAATAAAGTAAAGGACGGCATTGAGAGCACCATCGCCAATCGCAATTTAAGCGACGAGATCTGTGAGGTCATGATCCCCATGGAGCAGGCGGAGGAAATCCGCGACGGAGTGACCAAGCATGTGGAGCGCAAGATGTTTCCTGGCTATGTTCTGGTCAGAATGGTGATGAACGATGACACATGGTTTGTGATCCGCAACACCAGAGGCGTGACGGGTTTTGTCGGACCGGGAAGCAAGCCGGTGCCGCTGACCGAGACCGAGATGCGCGCGCTGGGTATTGCCGGTGAGGCGGAGAAAAAGGTCTCCGTTGATTTCGAGGAGGGCGACAGTGTGGTCGTCATTGCGAGTGTCTGGAAGGACGTGGTCAGTGTGGCCCGCAAGGTGGATCTTGCCAAACAGACTGTCACCATTACAGTGGATATGTTCGGCAGAGAGACGCCCGTGGATGTGAACCTGGCGGATGTGAAAAAATTGGATTAAAAAATCAGTTCGTTTGTTTTACATCTGTGCTTACAGGCGCGGATGATAAGATAAAGCACAAGTAGTCCCGTGTTTTCAGGGACTGTGGGAGCAGGGCCTGCCGCTCTGCGCCAAAAACCACATTAAACAGGAGGTGCCGCTATGGCAAAGAAAGTAACAGGCTATATCAAATTACAGATTCCTGCTGGCAAGGCAACGCCAGCACCGCCGGTAGGCCCGGCTTTGGGTCAGCACGGTGTCAATATTGTTGAATTCACCAAGCAGTTCAACGCCCGCACAGCCGACAAGGGTGACGTGGTCATTCCGGTTGTGATCACGGTATATGCAGACAGAAGCTTCAGTTTCGTTACGAAGACTCCGCCCGCTGCAGTTTTATTAAAGAAGGCGTGCAACATCAAGTCCGGTTCCGGCAAGCCGAACAAGGACAAGGTGGCAACGATTTCCAGAGACAAGCTTAAGGAGATCGCGGAGATGAAGATGCCCGACTTAAACGCGGCCAGCGTTGAAGCGGCCATGAGCATGATCGCAGGAACCGCCCGCAGCATGGGTATCGAAGTAAAAGACTGAAAATAAGAAAATGGGAGACAGAAACTGTCGTTTGAACCATAGGAGGTAGAGAATGAAACACGGCAAGAAATATGCAGAGGCTGCCAAGCAGATCGACAGAGCAGCCGTTTATGAGCCCGCTGAGGCGATTGCACTGGTGAAAAAGACCGCGCCCGCAAAGTTTGACGAGACAGTGGAAATTCATTTAAGAACCGGCTGTGACGGACGTCATGCTGAGCAGCAGGTCCGCGGCGCAGTGGTACTGCCCAACGGAACCGGTAAGAGCATCCGCGTTCTGGTGTTCGCAAAGGGCGATAAGGTAGCGGAAGCACAGGCGGCAGGCGCTGACTTCGTGGGCGGCGATGAGCTGATCCCGAAGATCCAGCACGAGGGCTGGCTTGAGTTTGACAAGGTTGTGGCAACCCCGGACATGATGGGCGTGGTTGGCCGTCTTGGTAAGATTTTGGGACCCAAGGGCCTGATGCCGAACCCGAAGGCAGGTACTGTGACCATGAATGTGACACAGGCTGTCAAGGAGCTGAAAGCCGGTAAGATCGAGTACAGACTGGATAAGACCAATATCATCCATTGCCCGATCGGCAAGGTATCCTTCTCTGAGGAGGCTCTCATGGAGAATTACAACGTTCTTATGGACGCCATCTCCAAGGCCAGACCGAGCGCATTAAAGGGCCAGTATTTAAAGAGCATCACCGTAAGCTCCACCATGGGTCCCGGCGTGAAGATCAACACCGTGAAGTATTCATAAAGAATCGCTTCAGAAAAACTGCGTGAAATATCTTTCGGGGGTTGACTTTGTATCAGCCCCCGTGGTAAGATATTTCCCGGATTGTTCCGGTTCCTGCCGGACAGTCCCTTATATCGACGGCCTGACCGCCGTCACCAAAACAGCCGAAGACAGCAGGTGCCGCTTTGCGGCGTAAGCGTACAGACCGCCTGCCGAGGAAAGAGTATGGAAAACAGTCTCTCCGCGTCTTCACGTGGAGTTTTTTATTTCTGTATCAAATCTCTTTCGGCATATTCTATAAGGAGGTAATCAAATGGCGAAAGTTGAACTGAAACAGCCGATCGTTGCAGAGATCTCTGAAACCGTTAAGGATGCGCAGAGTGTTGTGCTGGTTGACTATCTTGGACTTACCGTTGAGCAGGACACCCAGCTGCGCAAAAAGCTGCGTGAGGAGAATGTCAGCTACAAGGTGTACAAGAACACGCTGATGAATTTCGCGTTCAAGGACACTGACTTTGAGCAGCTTGCTCCGTATTTGAACGGGCCGAGCGCGATTGCGGTATCCACCACGGATGCAACTGCACCGGCGAGAGTCATCACAGACTTTGTCAAGGCGAACAAGCTGACAAACTTTGAGATCAAGGCTGGCGTTGTGGAGGGCAAGGTTTACGATGCAAAGGGCATGGAAGCCATCGCGGCTATTCCGTCCAGAGACGTACTGCTTTCCAGACTGCTTGGTTCCATGCAGTCCCCGATGGCGAACTTCGCGCGCGTCTTAAAGCAGATCGCGGAGAAAAACGGCGAACCTGCTCAAGAAGTGGCTGCAGAGTAAGGCGCAATTGTAATTACGGTTTTACATTTACCGTAGCATGATCAGAATATTTATTGGAGGAAAATAAAATGGCTAAATTAACAGCACAGGAATTAATCGATGCGATCAAAGAGATGACCGTATTGGAGTTAAATGAGTTAGTACAGGCTTGCGAAGCCGAGTTTGGCGTATCCGCTGCTGCGGGCGTTGTGGTTGCGGCTGCCGGCCCTGCGGAAGAGGTTGAGGAGAAGACCGAGTTTGATGTAGAGCTGACCGAGATCGGTGACAAGAAGATCAATGTCATCAAGGAGATCCGCGGCATCACCGGCCTTGGCTTAAAGGAAGCGAAGGACCTGGTTGAGGGCGCACCGAAGATGGTGAAAGAGGGCGTCAGCAAGGAAGAGGCTGAGGAAATCAAGAAGAAGCTTGAGGAAGTCGGCGCAACCGTTACGATCAAATAAGATACTCCATAGAGAAAATGAAGGCCGGGCGGCGGACATGCTGCCCGGCTTTTTACGTACCCGAAAAAAGGATAAATTTTTTCTTGACTTGCTCTGGGCGTTGTAGTAAACTTGATAAGCTATATTGGAATTTTATGCTTGACAAGTCTGCCCTTTTGGACAAAAAAGGGCGGTCGAACAGAAAGAACGGGGTGATTGTCAATGAAAAAAAACAGAATACGTCCGCTTGCAACCGGCAAGAACATGCGTATGAGTTATTCAAGACAAAAAGAAGTTTTGGAAATGCCTGATCTGATCGAGGTACAGAAGGATTCCTACAACTGGTTCCTGAAAGAGGGCTTAAAGGAGGTATTTGACGATATCTCCCCCATTACCAATTACGATGATTCTCTGAGTCTTGAGTTTGTTGACTATGAATTGTGCGAATCTGAGAAGAAATACACGATCGAGGAGTGCAAGGAAAGAGACGCCACCTATGCAGCTCCTTTAAAGGTAAAAGTGCGCCTGCACAATAATGCGAAGCCGGAGGCCGGATTCGCGGAGCACGAGATCTTTATGGGAGACATGCCTCTGATGACGAAGACAGGTACCTTCGTGATCAATGGCGCGGAGCGTGTAATCGTCAGCCAGCTGGTTCGTTCCCCGGGCATTTATTATACAATCGGTCATGACAAGCTGGGCAAGACCCTCTATTCCTGCCAGGTGATTCCGAACCGCGGCGCATGGCTGGAGTACGAGACTGATTCCAATGATGTTTTTTATGTGCGTGTGGACAGGACGAGAAAAGTGCCGATTACGGTATTGATTCGCGCGCTTGGCGTAGGCACCAATGAGGAAATCCTGGATATTTTCGGCGATGAGCCCAAGATTCTCGCCAGCTTCGGCAAGGATTCCGCTTCCAATTACCAGGAAGGCTTACTGGAATTATACAAAAAGATCCGTCCCGGCGAACCGCTGACAGTAGAAGGCGCAGAGGGCCTGATCACCAATATGTTCTTTGACCCCAAGCGTTATGATCTGGCCAAGGTGGGACGGTATAAATATAATAAGAAGCTGTCCTTCCGCAACAGGCTGACCGGCCATGTTTTAAGCGAGGATGTGGCGGATCCGACGACCGGAGAGGTGCTGGCAGCTGCCGGAACAACTGTTACCAGAGAGCTGGCTGACAGGCTGCAGAACGCTGCGGTTCCCTATGTCTATGTGCAGACTGAGGAGAGGAATGTCAAGGTTCTCTCCAACATGATGGTGGATCTCAATGCCTGGGTGGATTGTGATGCGAAGGCGCTCGGCATTAAGGAGAAGGTTTATTATCCGCTCCTTGCTCAGATTCTCGAGGAGAACGGCGATGACGAGGAGGCTTTGGCTGAAGCGATCATGCGCAATGCAAGTGAGCTGGTGCCGAAGCATGTGACCAAGGAAGATATTTTCGCTTCCATCAATTATAATATGCACCTGGAGTACGGTGTGGGCAACGATGATGATATCGACCATCTGGGCAACCGCCGTATCCGCGCGGTGGGCGAGCTTTTGCAGAACCAGTACCGCATCGGCCTCTCCCGCATGGAGAGAGTGGTTCGCGAGAGAATGACCACTCACGACGCGGCTGAAGTGACTCCCCAGTCCCTGATCAATATCAAACCGGTGACCGCTGCCGTGAAGGAATTCTTTGGTTCTTCCCAGCTGTCCCAGTTCATGGATCAGAATAACCCGCTTGGCGAACTGACCCACAAGAGACGTCTTTCCGCCCTGGGTCCCGGCGGACTTTCCCGTGACCGCGCAGGATTTGAGGTGCGTGACGTACATTACTCCCATTACGGCAGAATGTGCCCCATTGAGACCCCTGAAGGTCCCAATATCGGCCTGATCAACTCCCTTGCCAGCTATGCGCGGATTAACGAGTACGGCTTTATTGAGGCACCCTACCGTAAGATTGACAAGAGCGATCCGAAGAATCCGAGAGTTACCGATGAGGTTGTCTATATGACCGCCGATGAGGAGGACAATTACCATGTCGCCCAGGCAAACGAAGCCCTGGACGAGGAGGGACACTTCGTCAGAAACAGCGTTTCCGGCCGTTACCGCGAGGAAACGCAGGAGTATCCGAAGACCATGTTTGATTACATGGATGTATCTCCGAGAATGGTATTTTCTGTGGCAACTGCGTTGATTCCGTTCCTGCAGAACGACGACGCGAACCGTGCCCTGATGGGCTCCAACATGCAGCGTCAGGCTGTGCCGCTTCTTTTCACCGAGGCTCCCGTGGTGGGCACCGGCATTGAACAGAAGGCGGCCGTGGACTCCGGCGTGTGCGTTGTGGCGGAGAAAAACGGTACGATCGACTATGTTGCTTCGGACCTGATTAAAATGACCGCGGACGACGGTGAGCATCTGGAATACCGCCTGACCAAATTCGCACGATCCAACCAGTCCAACTGCTATAACCAGCGTCCTATCGTCTTTAAGGGCGACAGGGTAGCCGCAGGGCAGGTCATTGCCGACGGCGCGTCCACTTCCGAGGGCGAGCTGGCACTGGGCAAAAACCCGCTGATCGGCTTCATGAACTGGGAGGGATATAACTTTGAGGACGCCGTACTTCTGAGTGAGCGTCTGGTGCAGGAGGATGTGTACACATCCATCCATATTGAGGAATATGAGACTGAGGCACGCGATACCAAGTTAGGACCGGAGGAGATCACCAGAGACGTTCCGGGTGTTGGCGAGGACGCGCTGAAAAATCTGGACGAGAGAGGCATTATCCGCATCGGTGCGGAGGTTCGTACCGGAGACATTCTGGTAGGTAAAGTGACACCCAAGGGTGAAACTGAGCTCACCGCGGAGGAGCGCCTTCTGCGCGCCATCTTCGGCGAGAAGGCCAGAGAGGTGCGTGACACTTCCCTGAAAGTGCCGCACGGCGAGTATGGTATTGTTGTCGATGCCAAGGTCTTTACCAGAGAGAACAGCGATGAGTTAAAACCGGGCGTGAATATGTCCGTCCGTATTTATATCGCACAGAAGAGAAAGATTTCCGTGGGCGACAAGATGGCCGGCCGCCACGGCAACAAGGGTGTGGTTTCCCGCGTCCTGCCTGTGGAAGATATGCCGTATCTGCCGAATGGTCGTCCCCTGGATATCGTGTTAAATCCGTTGGGTGTGCCTTCCCGTATGAATATCGGACAGGTGCTGGAGATTCATCTGTCTCTGGCGGCCAAGGCCCTGGGCTTTAACGTAGCAACCCCGATTTTTGACGGCGCGAAGGAAGACGACATCATGGATACCCTGGATCTGGCGAACGATTATGTGAACCTGTCCTGGGAGGAATTTGAGGCAAAGCACAAGGAGGAGCTCCTTCCTGAGGTGTTCCAGTATTTGTCTGACAACAGAGATCACAGAGAAGAGTGGAAGGGAGTGCCGATTACCAGAGACGGTAAGGTCAGACTGCGCGACGGCCGTACCGGCGAGTATTTCGACAGCCCGGTTACCATCGGCCATATGCACTATCTGAAGCTGCATCATCTGGTCGATGATAAGATCCATGCCCGTTCCACAGGCCCTTACTCTCTGGTGACGCAGCAGCCTCTGGGCGGCAAAGCGCAGTTCGGCGGACAGCGTTTCGGAGAAATGGAAGTCTGGGCCCTGGAGGCCTACGGCGCTGCCTACACGCTGCAGGAGATTCTGACTGTAAAGTCTGACGATGTGGTTGGCCGTGTCAGAACCTATGAAGCCATTATCAAGGGTGACAATATACCTGAACCCGGCGTTCCGGAGTCCTTCAAGGTACTTTTGAAGGAGCTGCAGGCGCTGGCACTGGATGTCAAGGTCCTGCGCGAGGACGGCACCGAAGTGGAAATCAAGGAAAATATTGATTATGGCAATACCGACTACCGCTTTGAGATGGAAGGCGAAAGACGCAATTATGACTATGATAACAAGTCGCTCGCTTCCAGCGGATATCAGACGCAGGAGTTTGATGAGAACAGCGGAGAGTTAGTGGATATTGAGGAAGAATTTGAGGAGCCGTCTGATGCTGACATTGACGAAGGCGACTATGACAATGAATAAAGCTTTATGAAAAGCTTGCTGCCGGCCGCAACGCGGCCGGTGACCGATATCCAATTTCAGAAGGGAGTGTCAAAATGCCGGAAGTAAAAAACGAAGCGTATGAGCCGCTGACTTTCGATGCAATTAAAATTGGTCTGGCTTCTCCGGAGCAGATCCTGAAATGGTCCAGAGGCGAGGTGACAAAGCCGGAGACGATCAATTACAGGACCCTGAAGCCGGAGCGGGACGGCCTGTTCTGTGAGAAAATTTTCGGACCCAGCAAGGACTGGGAGTGCCACTGCGGTAAATATAAAAAGATCCGCTATAAGGGCGTTGTCTGCGACCGCTGCGGCGTCGAAGTGACGAAGTCCAGTGTCAGAAGAGAGCGCATGGGCCATATCAAGCTGGCTGCCCCGGTGTCTCATATCTGGTATTTTAAGGCGATTCCGTCCCGTATGGGGACTATGCTGGACATCACGCCGAAAGCGCTGGAAAAGGTACTGTACTTTGCCAGCTACATTGTGCTGGATAAAGGCGAAAGCAACCTGGAGGACAAACAGGTTCTTACAGAGAGAGAATATCAGGACGCCAGAGATACCTATGGCAATAAATTCCGCGTCGGCATGGGCGCCGAGGCAATCAAGGAGCTGCTCTCCAAAATCGACGTGGAGCAGGAAGCTGCTGAGTTAAAGGAAGAGCTTCAGACCGCTACCGGTCAGAAGAGAGCGAAGCTGATTAAGAGAATCGAAGTGATGGAAGCTTTCCGTGAGAGCGGAAACCGTCCTGAGTGGATGATTCTGGATGTGGTGCCGGTGATTCCGCCGGATCTGCGCCCCATGGTACAGCTGGATGGCGGCAGATTTGCAACATCTGACTTAAATGATCTGTACCGCCGCATCATCAATAGGAACAACCGTCTGGCGAGACTGCTGGAGCTGGGCGCACCTGACATCATTGTCAGAAATGAAAAGCGTATGCTGCAGGAGGCTGTGGACGCGCTGATCGACAACGGCAGACGCGGCCGTGCGGTGACAGGCCCCGGCAACCGGGCATTAAAGTCTCTGTCCGATCTTTTAAAGGGTAAGAGCGGACGTTTCCGTCAGAACCTGCTGGGCAAGCGTGTGGACTACTCCGGCCGAAGCGTTATCGTGGTAGGGCCTGAGTTAAAGATTTATCAGTGCGGCCTCCCCAAGGAGATGGCGCTGGAGCTGTTCAAGCCTTTCGTGATGAAGGAGCTGGTCGCCAGAGGCATCAGCCTGAACGTGAAAAACGCCAAAAAATTAGTGGAAAAAATGGACACCCAGGTCTGGGATGTCTTAGAGGATGTCATCAAGGAGCATCCGGTGATGTTAAACCGTGCTCCTACGCTGCACAGACTCGGCATCCAGGCATTTGAGCCCATCCTGGTGGAGGGCAAGGCCATTAAGCTGAATCCGCTTGTCTGCACAGCATTTAACGCGGACTTTGACGGAGACCAGATGGCTGTTCACCTTCCTTTAAGTGTGGAAGCGCAGGCGGAGTGCCGTTTCCTGCTGCTTTCTCCCAATAACCTCTTAAAGCCTTCCGACGGCGGTCCGGTTGCGGTGCCTTACCAGGATATGGTGCTGGGCATTTATTATCTGACCCAGGAGAGAGACGGCGTCAAGGGCGAGGGCAAGTCCTTCAAGAGCTTAAATGAGGCCATTCTGGCCTATGAGAATGACGTCATCACGCTGCACTCCAAAATCCATGTGCGTGTGAGCAAGGAGATCAACGGCGAGACCATGACGGGCACGATCAACTGCACATTAGGCCGCCTGCTCTTCAATGAGATCATTCCGCAGGATCTGGGCTTTGTGGACAGAAGCATCCCGGGCAATGAGCTTTTGCCGGAGATCGACTTCATGGTCAATAAAAAGGGCGTAAAACAGATCATCGAGAAGGTGATCAATATCCATGGCGCGTCCAGAACCGCTGAGGTACTTGACGACATCAAGGCCATCGGATACAAATATTCCACCAAGGCGTCATTGACGGTATCTATTTCCGATATGACGGTGCCTGCCGAGAAGCCGCAGATGCTGGCTGAGGCGCAGGATACAGTGGAGAAGATTTCCAGAAATTACAGACGTGGTCTGATCACGGAGGAGGAGCGCTACCGTGCGGTGGTGGAAACCTGGACCGAGACAGACAAAAAGCTGACAGACACTCTGATCAACGGTCTGGACAAATACAACCACATTTTCATGATGGCGGACTCCGGTGCGCGTGGTTCCAACCAGCAGATCAAACAGCTGGCCGGTATGCGCGGACTGATGGCGGATACCACTGGACGTACCATCGAGCTGCCCATCAAGTCCTCCTTCCGTGAGGGCCTTGACGTGCTGGAATATTTCATGTCGGCACACGGCTCCAGAAAGGGCATGTCCGATACCGCTCTGCGTACCGCGGACTCCGGTTATCTGACCAGACGAATGGTGGACGTTTCCCAGGAGCTGATCATCCGTGAGACAGACTGCTGCGAAGGCAGGGATGAGATTCCGGGCATGGAAGTGGCGGCCTTTATGGACGGCAAGGAAACCATTGAGGGTTTAAAGGACCGTATCATGGGCAGAGTTTCCTGCGAGGATATCTGTGACGCAGAGGGCAATGTTTTAGTAAAGAAGAACCACATGATCACCCCGGCAAGGGCGGAAAAGATCCTCTCTGTGGGTGTCGATAAAAACGGCGGTCCGGTGAAATCGGTGAAGATCCGTACCATTTTAACCTGCCGTTCCCATGTGGGTATCTGCGCGAAGTGCTACGGCGCCAATATGGCGACCGGCGAGCCGGTGCAGGTCGGTGAGGCCGTCGGTATCATCGCGGCACAGTCCATCGGTGAGCCCGGTACGCAGCTGACGATGAGAACCTTCCACTCCGGCGGTGTCGCGGGCGACGATATCACCCAGGGTCTTCCCCGTGTGGAAGAGCTGTTTGAGGCCAGAAAGCCGAAGGGCCTTGCGATTATCGCGGAGATCGGCGGCGTGGCTATGATCAGAGATACAAAGAAGAAACGTGAGATTGAGGTTTCCGACCCGCAGAGCGGTGAGAAGAAGACTTACCTCATTCCTTACGGCTCCCGTATCAAGGTGACAGACGGCCAGGTTATCGAGGCCGGCGATGAGCTGACAGAAGGAAGCGTAAATCCTCACGATCTGTTAAAGATCAAAGGCATCCGCGCGGTGCAGGATTATATGATCCGCGAGGTACAGCGTGTCTACCGTCTGCAGGGCGTGGATATCGCGGATAAGCATATCGAGGTGATTGTGCGCCAGATGTTAAAGAAGGTTCGCCTCGAGAACAGTGGCGATACCAGGTATCTGCCGGGCAGTCTGATTGACGTGCTGGATTATGAGGACATGAATGAGCAGCTGATTGCGGAAGGCAAGCAGCCCATGGAGGGCAAGCAGGTCATGCTGGGTATCACCAAAGCAGCCCTGGCTACCAATTCCTTCCTGTCCGCAGCGTCCTTCCAGGAGACTACCAAGGTGCTGACTGATGCGGCCATCAAGGGCAAGACTGACCCGCTGATCGGCTTAAAGGAAAATGTCCTGATCGGTAAACTGATTCCGGCCGGTACCGGCATGAAACGCTACCGCAATATTGAATTAAGCTCGGACGTTGCGGAACAGATTTCCATGGATGATGAGATCGAGTTCACGGAGGAAGACGAGGACTTGGAGATCACGGAAGAGGACGTTGAGAACGACTTTACAGAGAATGTCGATGCGGAGAATGCGGACTTCGAAGAAGAAGCGTTTGAAGAGGACGAACCTGAAGAGGAAGAGCCTGACGCAGATGATTCTGAAAAGGATGACCTGGAAGAGGATCCTGATGAGGAAGAACCTGCTGAGGAATAGTAACTGATTTATTGCATTTTTGGTATTGACAACAAAAGTTCAGAAACGTATAATAACAGCTGTATGCGGTATTTTGTGACTGGTGAATATTTCCTTTGAAACCGGCACAGAATAGGCATACAGCTGTTTACGTCATGGGAAACCATGATGAATCTTCAGAAAGGAAAAAGGTAAAACGGAATGCCAACATTTAACCAGTTAGTCAGAAAGGGCCGTCAGACAACTGTCAAGAAGTCTACTGCTCCCGCTCTGTTAAAGAGCTACAATTCTCTTCATAAGAAGTCGATTGATTGCAGCTCTCCCCAGAAGCGCGGCGTGTGCACCTCTGTGAAGACCACGACCCCGAAGAAGCCGAACTCAGCGCTGCGTAAAATCGCCAGAGTCCGTCTTTCCAACGGCATCGAAGTGACCAGCTACATTCCAGGTGAAGGCCACAATCTGCAGGAGCACAGCGTAGTGCTGATCCGCGGCGGCAGAGTAAAGGATCTTCCCGGTACCAGATATCACATTATCAGAGGTACCCTGGATACGGCCGGCGTTGCCAACAGAAAGCAGGCCCGTTCCAAGTACGGCGCGAAGAGACCGAAGGCTGCCAAGAAGTAATTCTTAAGCTTTCTGTCGGTTTTATGGGCCGCATGGCCTTAAGTACCACATAACGGAAACTAATTAGTGTTGGTAATTCTGCACAGGCTTATGTCTGTGACCTGTTTACGGATATACCTGCACGAACACATGTAGTGGTAAAAGAGACAACGGGACGTGTTGCAGTCCCCAAAGTCATAAATGCGAATGCGCGCATTCGATTTCTGACTTTTGGTCCTTTGTATCACGCAATTAGCCAGAAACAATGTGAGTACCGATGATTTATTTTATTAAATAAGGAGGGAAGAACCGTGCCACGTAAAGGACATGTTCAGAAAAGAGACGTTTTGGCGGATCCCATGTACAACAGCAAGGTCGTTACAAAGCTGATCAATAACATCATGCTCGACGGCAAAAAGGGCGTAGCCCAGAAGATTGTATATGGCGCATTTGCCAAAGTGGAAGCAAAGACCGGAAAGCCGGCGTTAGAGGTGTTCGAGGAAGCGATGAACAACATCATGCCGGTGCTGGAGGTCAAAGCAAGACGTATCGGCGGCGCTACCTATCAGGTACCCATCGAGGTACGTCCTGAGAGAAGACAGGCGCTTGGTCTTCGCTGGCTGACCGCTTTCTCCCGCAAGAGGGGCGAGAAGACCATGGAAGACAGACTCGCAAATGAGATTATGGATGCTGCCAATAATACAGGCGCTTCTGTAAAGAGAAAAGAAGAAATGCACAGAATGGCGGAAGCCAACAAGGCATTTGCACATTATCGTTTTTAGTAACTACTAGGAGGAAGGTACCTTGGCTGGAAGAGAATATCCACTTGAGAGAACACGTAACATCGGTATCATGGCTCATATAGACGCGGGTAAGACGACAGCAACAGAGCGTATACTTTACTATACCGGTGTAAATTACAAGATCGGTGATACTCATGATGGTACTGCTACAATGGACTGGATGGCTCAGGAGCAGGAAAGAGGTATTACGATCACTTCCGCTGCTACTACCTGTCACTGGACACTGCAGGCGTATGGCAAGACCATACCGGATGCCCTCGAGCATCGTATCAATATCATTGATACTCCTGGCCACGTTGACTTTACGGTAGAGGTGGAGCGTTCCCTGCGTGTGCTGGACGGTGCCGTCGGTGTTTTCTGCGCGAAGGGCGGTGTGGAACCGCAGTCCGAGAATGTATGGAGACAGGCTGACACCTACAATGTACCGCGTATGGCGTTCATCAACAAGATGGACATCATGGGCGCGAATTTCTACGGTGCAGTGGAACAGATTAAAACAAGACTGGGCAAGAATGCGATCTGCATTCAGCTGCCCATCGGCAAAGAGGACGAGTTCAAGGGCATTATTGACTTGTTCGAGATGAAAGCCTATATTTACAACGATGAGAAGGGTGAGGACATCTCTGTCGTCGATATCCCGGAGGATATGGCGGAGGAAGCCGAGCTGTATCACACCGAGCTGGTGGAGAAGGTCTGCGAGCTGGATGACGATCTGATGATGGCTTACCTGGAGGGAGAAGAGCCTTCCAATGAGGAGCTGAAAGCGGTACTGCGTAAGGCAACGTGTGAATGCACGGCCGTACCGGTATGCTGCGGCAGCGCCTACAGGAATAAGGGCATCCAGAAGCTCTTAGACGCGATTCTGGAGTATATGCCTTCCCCGCTTGACATCCCCGCTATCAAGGGTGTGGATCTGCAGGGCAATGAGGCGGAGAAACACTCCTCCGATGATGAGCCGTTCGCGGCTCTGGCCTTCAAGATCATGACAGATCCCTTCGTTGGAAAACTGGCTTATTTCAGAGTGTACTCCGGTACCATCAATTCCGGATCCTACATTTTAAATGCCACCAAGAATAAAAAAGAGCGTGTGGGACGTCTGCTCCAGATGCACGCCAATAAGAGAATGGAACTGGAGAAGGTCTATTCCGGTGATATCGCGGCGGCGGTTGGCTTTAAGTTCACGACGACCGGCGACACGATCTGCGATGAGCAGCATCCGGTGATCTTAGAGTCCATGGAGTTCCCGGATCCTGTTATCGAACTTGCAATCGAGCCCAAGACCAAAGCTGGTCAGACCAAGATGGGCGAGGCGTTAGCGAAACTGGCGGAGGAAGATCCGACCTTCCGCGCGCATACCAACCCGGAGACCGGTCAGACCATCATTGCAGGTATGGGCGAGCTGCATCTGGAGATCATCGTCGACAGACTGCTGCGTGAGTTCAAGGTAGAGGCGAACGTGGGCGCTCCCCAGGTCGCTTATAAGGAGACCATCGCGAAGGCTATCGATATGGAGTACAAACATGTGAAGCAGACCGGTGGTTCCGGACAGTACGGACACTGTAAGGTACACTTCACACCGATGGATCCCAACGGCGAGGAGACCTTCAAGTTTACTTCTTCTGTTGTCGGCGGCGCGATTCCGAAGGAATATATCCCGGCGGTCGGCAAGGGTATTGAGGAAGCAACCCATACCGGTATTCTGGGAGGCTATCCGGTGATCGGCCTTGAGGCGGACGTCTATGACGGTTCCTACCATGAAGTCGACTCCTCCGAGATGGCATTCAAGGTAGCCGGTTCCATGTGCTGCAAGGAGGCCTTAAAGAAAGCGGGAGCTGTCCTGCTTGAGCCGATCATGAGAGTGGAAGTGACCATGCCCGAGGAGTATATGGGCGACGTCATCGGCGACATCAACTCCAGACGCGGCCGTATCGAAGGTATGGATGATATCGGCGGCGGTAAGATGGTGAGGGGCTATGTGCCGCTCGCGGAGATGTTCGGCTATTCCACAGACTTACGTTCCAAGACCCAGGGCCGCGGCAACTACTCCATGTTCTTTGAGAAGTACGAGCCGGTGCCGAAGAATATCGCTGACAAGGTTCTGGCTGCGAAGGCAAAGTAAATCTTAAAAACTGCTTGAAAATATTGACGTTATCGCGTATAATCAAGCATAGCATGAATTTTTAAAATCATATTATTTTTCAGGAGGATTTCAAAAAATGGCAAAGGCTAAATTTGAAAGAAGCAAGCCGCATTGCAACATTGGTACAATCGGCCACGTAGACCATGGTAAGACCACTCTGACTGCTGCAATTACCAAGGTGCTCTCTCAGAGAGTTGCCGGCAATTCCTTTACAGAGTTTGACAAAATCGATAAGGCTCCCGAAGAGAGAGAGCGTGGTATTACCATTTCCACCGCACACGTTGAGTATTCCACCGAGAACCGTCACTATGCACATGTTGACTGCCCCGGCCACGCTGACTATGTAAAGAACATGATCACCGGTGCCGCGCAGATGGACGGTGCTATCCTGGTTGTGGCTGCTACCGATGGTGTTATGGCTCAGACCAGAGAGCACATCCTGCTGTCTCGTCAGGTAGGCGTTCCTTATATCGTCGTATTCCTGAACAAGTGCGACATGGTAGATGATGAAGAGCTGATCGAGCTGGTTGAGATGGAAGTAACCGAGGAGCTCGAGGAGTATGGCTTTACCGATTGCCCGATCATCAAGGGTTCCGCTCTGAAGGCTCTGGAAGATCCGGACAGCGAGTGGGGCGACAAGATCATGGAGCTGATGGACACTGTTGACAGCTACATTCCGAACCCGGAGCGTGACGTGGACAAGCCGTTCCTGATGCCCGTTGAGGATGTATTCACCATCACCGGTCGTGGTACCGTTGCTACCGGCCGTGTTGAGCGTGGTATGCTGAAGCTGAACGAGGAAGTTGAGATTGTCGGTGTCAAGGAGGAGACCAGAAAGACTGTTGTTACCGGTATCGAGATGTTCAGAAAGATGCTGGATTACGCGCAGGCCGGTGATAATATCGGCGCACTGCTGCGTGGCGTACAGAGATCCGAGATCGTTCGTGGTCAGGTTCTGGCAAAGCCCGGCAGCGTGAAGTGCCACACCAAATTCACCGCTCAGGTTTATGTACTGACCAAGGATGAGGGCGGCCGTCACACTCCTTTCTTCAACAACTATCGTCCGCAGTTCTATTTCAGAACCACTGACGTTACCGGTATGATCACGCTTCCCGAGGGAACTGAGATGTGCATGCCCGGCGACAACGTTGAGATGACCATCGAGCTGATCCACCCGATCGCTATGGAGCAGGGTCTTACCTTCGCTATCCGCGAGGGCGGCAGAACCGTAGGCTCCGGCCGTGTGGCTACCATTCTCGAGTAGGCATTGAACACTTAATGAGCGCAAGCCTTGGCGCTGCGCGAATTTAGTGAGAGGCATTGGATGACTTAACGAGCGCAGCGAGTTTAGTCAACAAGCCCGCACAGCGATGCCCGTCTCGGAGAGACGATTATTTCTTAAAAACAGGGCTCCCGAGTTTATCCCGGGAGCCTTTTTGCAATCAGATAAAAAGGAGGGAATCTTATGGAACATATGGCATGGAAAGGTCGCATCAAAGAGGGCTGCAAGGCGGAGTATGTGCGCCGCCACAATGAGATCTGGCCGGAGATGGTGGAGGTCTTAAAGGCTGCCGGTATCTGCAATTATTCGATTTTCGCTGTGGGAGACGAGCTTTTCGGCTACTATGAGTGCGAGAAGGGCGTGGCTTTCGCGGAGAAGACCCAGGCGGAGAGCCCTGTTGTGGACAAGTGGAACGAGTATATGGCAGACATTCTGGAGCTGGAGATGGACCCTGAGACTGGTGCGCAGCCGAAGTTAGAGCAGGTATTCAGGCTGGATTGAGGCAGGGAACCGACACGATAGAGCCACCTGTCCGTTTCCGGCGAATATGTTTACAGGTTACAAAATAGCACCTCACACGTTTGTGAAGTGCTATTTTTTGCCGTAAAGTTTCAAACAGGTTCCAATTGTCTTTTTCGTAAAAAGTCATCTGGAACCTGTTTTTATCTTTTGTATGGTTCAGCGTTTGCTGAAGTAATTTCATACTAGCACGGATATCGACTTTTGTCAATTGAAACAAACAGCCATAGAATTGAAGAAATACCATGACAGCACCGCCGAATTCTGATAGAATGAAAACAGCAATTTTACATATGTAAAAAAGAGAGGTACCAAGGATGGGCATCGTCGTCATCGGAGCCGTCTTCGTCGACATCAAAGACTTCCCCAAAGATAATTATATTCCGACCGGCCGCAACGCCGGCACCATTGAGTACATCCACGGCGGCGTCAGCCGTAATGTCGTGGAGAACATCGCCAACGTGGAGCTGCGCCCCACATTCATCAGCCTGGTTGACAATACTGCCATGGGCGCGGACGTCATCCACAAGCTCCAAAGGCACAAGGTCAACACGCAGTACATCCGCACCGTTCCGCAGGGCATGGGTACCTGGCTGGCCGTCTTTGATACGACTGGCGACGTGGCCGGTTCCATCTCCCAGCGGCCCAATCTGATGCCGCTTTTAAAGACACTGGAGAAGCATGGCGATGAGATTTTTGCAAATGCCGACTCCATCGTGGTGGAGATTGATATTCACAAGGAAATCGTGAAAAAGGTCTTTGAACTCGCGGAAAAATACCACAAGAAGGTCTACGCCATCGTTTTCAATATCAGTATCGCCATCAAGCGCAGGGATTTTATCAAGCAGCTGGACTGTTTTGTCTGCAATCAGCAGGAGGCCGGGATTCTTTTTGCGAGGGACTTCAGTGATATTGAGCCGGAGCAGATGGAGGACGCGCTGGCTGAACAGGTGAAAAACGCGCAGATCCAGTCCATGGTGGTTACCATGGGCAGCAAGGGCAGCGTTTATGTGGATCAGCAGGGAAATAAGGGTTTCTTCCCCGCCATGAAGGTCCAGGTCAAGGACACTACCGGTGCCGGGGATGCCTTCTGTTCCGGTCTGGTCATCGGCCTGACCTATCATAAAACTTTGCAGGAGGCTGTGGAGATCGGCACCCGCCTGGCCGCTTCCGTCATCGTCTCCAGTGAGAATGTCTGCCCCCGCTTCCTGCCCAGAGAACTCGGCATTGACATTGATGTGCCGGAGGAGGTTCCACAGGAGGAGGCGTAAATTCTCTTTTGTGCTGAAATGAAGAAGAAGCATAAACTTCCGCAGCAGTGGGAAATGTACTGGGAGGAATTATAATTTGACTTGCAAAATAATGTCCTGTTATGTATGATACAGAATAGCTGTCTGCGAAGTAATGCCGTGGGCGAATGCAATCAGGAAACTTTGTGAATTCTGCACGGAATATCAGGGCGTTCCTGAATGAATTGCCAGTAAGCAGGAGCTGGCCTCCAAAAAAAATAAGGCGATTTGGGCTAGAATAGCATGAGCCGTTTTTTTATCGGAGGACAGCTCCGGAAACAGCTGTATTCCTTTCGCAACATACCTAAATTATAAAAGGAGCACTCCATGCCTAAAAGAACCGACATCAACAAAATCCTTATCATTGGCTCCGGCCCCATCATCATTGGCCAGGCCTGCGAATTCGACTACTCCGGCACCCAGGCCTGCAAGGCTCTGCGCAAGCTGGGGTACGAGATCGTCTTAGTTAACTCCAACCCCGCCACCATCATGACCGACCCGGAGATGGCCGACGTCACCTACATCGAGCCCCTGAATGTGGAACGCCTCGAGCAGATTATTGCAAAAGAACGCCCGGACGCTCTTTTGCCGAACCTTGGCGGCCAGTCCGGCTTAAACCTCTGCGCCGAGCTTTCCAAAGCCGGAATTCTGGATAAATATCATGTCCAAGTCATCGGCGTCCAGGTGGACGCCATCGAGCGCGGCGAGGACCGCATTGAATTTAAAAACGCCATGAATGCTCTCGGCATCGAGATGGCCAGGAGTGAAGTCTCCTACAGCGTGGACGAGGCGCTGGCGATTGCGGACCGCCTGGGATATCCGGTGGTGCTGCGCCCAGCCTACACAATGGGCGGCGCCGGCGGCGGCCTCGTTTATAACAGAGAAGAGTTAAAAACCGTCTGCGCCAGAGGCTTGCAGGCCAGCCTGGTCGGCCAGGTCCTGGTGGAGGAATCCGTTCTCGGCTGGGAAGAGTTGGAGCTGGAGATCGTGCGCGATGCGGACGGCAATATGATTACTGTCTGTTTTATTGAAAATATTGACCCCATGGGGGTACACACCGGCGACTCCTTCTGCGCGGCCCCCATGCTGACCATCTCCAAAGAGGTGCAGGATCGTCTGCAGGAGCAGGCCTACCGCATCGTGGAGTCGGTGCAGGTGATCGGCGGCACCAATGTGCAGTTCGCCCACGACCCGGTCAGCGACCGTATTGTGGTCATTGAGATCAATCCCCGGACATCCCGTTCCTCGGCTCTGGCCAGCAAGGCCACCGGCTTCCCGATCGCCATGGTTTCCGCCATGCTGGCGGCAGGACTCACTTTAAAGGACATCCCCTGCGGCAAATATGGCACTCTGGACAAATACGTTCCGGACGGCGATTATGTGGTCATCAAATTCGCCCGCTGGGCCTTTGAAAAATTCAAGGGCGTGGAGGACAAGCTCGGCACCCAGATGCGCGCTGTGGGCGAGGTGATGAGCATCGGTAAGACCTATAAGGAAGCCTTCCAGAAGGCGGTTCGCTCCCTGGAGACCGGCCGCTACGGCCTGGGTCACGCCAAAAACTATGACCAGAAATCCAAAGAGGAGCTCTGCCGCATGCTGGCGACCCCCTGCAGCGACCGCCATTTCATCATGTATGAGGCGCTGCGCAAGGGCGCGACTGTCGAGGAGATTTATAACCTGACTTATGTCAAGAGATATTTCATCGAGCAGATGAAGGAGCTGGTGGAAGAGGAGGAAGCCCTGGCAAAATGCAAGGGCGGTCTGCCGGCAGACGAGGCCTTAATCCGTGCCAAAAAGGACGGCTTCTCCGATAAATATTTAAGCCAGATTTTGGACATTTCCGAGGATGCGGTGAGAGAACGCCGCCTGGCCCTCGGCGTGGAGGAAACCTGGGAGGGTGTTCACGTCAGCGGGACACAAAACAGCGCCTATTATTATTCCACCTACAGCGGCGAGGATAAAAACCCCATCCGCACCGACAAGCCCAAGGTCATGATCCTGGGCGGCGGTCCCAACCGCATCGGCCAGGGCATTGAGTTCGACTACTGCTGCGTTCACGCTTCCCTGGCGTTGAAAAAGCTGGGATTCGAGACCATCATTGTCAACTGCAACCCGGAGACGGTTTCTACCGATTACGACACCTCCGACAAGCTCTATTTCGAGCCGCTGACGCTGGAGGATGTTCTCAGTATTTACAAAAAGGAACAGCCCGTGGGCGTGATTGCGCAGTTTGGCGGCCAGACTCCGTTAAATCTGGCAGCAGACCTGGAGCGCAACGGCGTCAAAATTCTCGGCACATCCCCGGCGGTCATCGACTTGGCGGAGGACCGCGACCAGTTCCGCGCCATGATGGAGAAATTAAACATTCCCATGCCTGAGTCCGGCATGGCGACCACTGTGAACGAGGCGTTGCAGATTGCCAATGAGATCGGCTATCCGGTCATGGTGCGCCCCTCCTACGTTCTGGGCGGCCGCGGTATGGAGGTCGTCTACGATGACGAGAGCATGGCGGGCTATATGGCGGCGGCTGTGGGCGTGACCCCTGACAGACCGATTCTGATCGACCGCTTCTTAAATCACGCCATGGAGTGCGAGGCGGACGCCATCAGCGACGGCACACACGCCTTTGTACCGGCTGTGATGGAGCACATCGAGCTCGCGGGCATTCACTCCGGCGACTCAGCCTGCATCATCCCATCGGTGCATATTTCAGAGGAAAATCTGCGCACCATCAAGGACTACACCAAGCGGATTGCGGAGGAGATGCACGTCCGCGGGCTGATGAATATGCAGTACGCCATCGAGAAGGACGTTGTTTACGTGCTGGAAGCCAATCCCAGAGCCTCCCGCACCGTGCCGTTGGTATCCAAGGTCTGCAACATCCGCATGGTACCCATCGCCACGGACATTATTACATCTGGAATTACCGGCCGCCCGTCCCCCGTACCGGCCTTGAAAGAACAGGACATCCCGTATTACGGTGTAAAGGAGGCGGTCTTCCCCTTCAATATGTTCCCGGAGGTAGACCCGCTCCTGGGTCCGGAGATGCGCTCCACCGGCGAGGTGCTTGGGCTTTCTACCTACTACGGAGAGGCTTATTATAAGGCGCAGGAGGCGACGCAGACCAGACTGCCGTTAAGTGGCAGCGTCCTTATTTCCGTGAATCGACGGGATAAGGAAGAGGTTGTGGAAATCGGCCGCCTTTTTGCGGAGGATGGTTTCAAAATCTATGCCACTGAGCACACCTGCGAGCTTCTGCGGGAAAACGGTGTGGACGCCATTTATGTGAAAAAGCTTCAGGAGGGCCGCCCCAACATTCTGGACATGGTCACCAACGGCCAGATTGACCTGATGGTCAACTCCCCCGCGGGCAAGGACAGCGCCTTCAACGACAGCTACCTGCGCAAGGCCGCCATTAAGGCGAAGATCCCTTATATCACGACCATCGCCGGCGCGAGAGCGGCTGCCAAGGGGATTCATTATGTTAAACAGCATGGTTCCAGCGAGGTGAAGTCGCTGCAGGAGATTCACAGTCTGATTAAGGATAAAGCGTAAACAGACGGATGCCTTTTATAAAAGGCTGTTCCGGTTTGCCCGAAAGATCCGGACTTTTACAGAACACAGCTTCCAGAATGTTATTTTGGAGGTTATAAAGAATATGAGGAAAAGATATGGCACAGATTAAGAGTTTTCAAGCAATCCGCCCCGCCGAGGCCAAAGCGGCCGAAATCGCCGCCCTTCCCTATGACGTCTACAGCCGTCAGGAGGCGAAAGCAGCGGTGGCGGGTCACCCGAAATCATTTTTAAATATCGACCGCCCGGAGACACAGTTTGAGGATGGACACGACATGTACGCTCCCGAGGTTTATGAAAAGGCCCGCGACCTGATCCGGGACATGATTACAAATGGCGATTTTGTGCAGGATGCACAGCCGGGCTATTACCTCTATGAGCTCACCATGAACGGCCGCATACAGACCGGCATCGTGGCCTGTGCTTCCATCGACGATTATGTAAACGGCGTCATCAAAAAGCACGAAAATACGCGGGAAGAGAAGGAATTGGACCGCATCCGCCACATCGATGTCACCGGTATGCAGACCGGCCCCATTTTCCTGGCCTACCGCCGGAACGAGACCCTGAGCGCCATTGTTTCCGAAGTGAAGGAGCAGCAGCTTCCCTGCTTTGCCTTCACCTCTGAGGACGGCATCGCCCATCGGGGCTGGACCATATTCGAGGAAAATAAAATCCGTCAGATCAGGGAAGCCTTCGCTGCCATCCCGCAGATCTACATCGCGGACGGCCACCACCGTGCCGCTTCCGCTGTGAAGGTCGGCTTAAAGCGCCGCGCACAGTACCCGGACTACACCGGCGAAGAGGAATTTAATTACTTTCTCTCCGTTCTGTTCCCGGACGAGGAGCTGATGATCATGGATTATAACCGCGTGGTGAAAGACTTAAACGGCCTGACTGAGGCGGAATTTCTGGCGAAGGTCGCGGAGAAGTTTGTGACGGAAGCGTCAGAAACACCTGTATTCCCTTCACAGAAAAGTGAAATCGGCATGTACTTAAAGAGCGGCTGGTACAAACTGACCGTGAAGCCAGAGTATCAGAATGTCCACCCCGTCGACGGACTGGACGTCTCCGTTCTCCAGACAGAGCTTCTCTCGCCGGTTCTGGGCATTGCTGACCCGCGGACCGACAGTCGCATCGACTTCGTGGGCGGCATCCGCGGACTTTCAGAGCTGGAGCGCCGCGTTCATACTGACTGCGCCGTGGCCTTCGCCATGTACCCCACCTCCATCAGCGAGCTTTTCGCCGTCGCGGACGCAGGCCTTTTGATGCCCCCGAAGTCCACCTGGTTTGAGCCGAAGCTGCGCAGCGGGCTGTTTTTGCATGAGATAGGGTAGTTTGGATCAGGAAACGCTCTGCAAAAGGATGAAAAAGCTTATTACATAAAAAGACGCGTGGCCAGGTTTTATCTCCTATGCCTCGCGTCTTTTTACTTTAAAATGACTGTTTTGCGCTGTGACCGATGACAGATACAGGCAAAGCTACATGTTTTTTAATATATTTTCCCGGGTATCATCCGACAGCCCCAGACTGTTGAATGCCTGCTCCACGGTCAGCCCCAGGTTGGCCATCAGATTTTTCACCATCTGCGCCAGTTCTTTTTCGTTTTTCTGGCGTTCCTGCTGAATTCCTTTCTGAAGGATTGTCTTTGCTTCATATTCCAGAATTTTACCACCCATAATCGTCCTTACTCCTTCTTTGACACTTGCGTAATCGGCCGCGAGATTGTCTACAACCTTCTCTGCCATGGAGTACCAACCTGTACTCCAGTGTCTTTGCCGGCTTTCTCAGCCATCGGCATCACCGCCTTTTCGTATTGTCGCCAGCCTGCGGCGCAATCTTCTGGAGTACAAAACTATATTAGCATAGTGTGAAAAAATCCGCAAGATGGGTTTTGAAATTGTACGTTCCGGACGCAATCTGGAGCTTGCCAGACTTTTTATGAAAGCAGGATGGTATAAGCCAGTGAAAATAAAAAAGGCGGTTGACCGGGCATTTTGGCGCGGTTATAATAATAGCGTTGTTTTCATTACTTAGACTACAGAATAAAAAACAGGAGAAGCGTCATGTGGATCGCAGACAAGTGGAAAGATTATGAAGTCCTCGACACCTCCGGGGGAGAGAAACTCGAGCGCTGGGGAGAGTACGCCCTTGTGCGGCCGGACCCGCAGGTGATCTGGGATACGCCGAAGGAGAATCCGCTCTGGGAAGCTCCGAACGGCCACTATCACCGCTCCAGCAAGGGCGGCGGCGAGTGGGAATTTCATAACCTGCCGCAGGAATGGAGTATTTCCTACCAGTCCCTGGGGCTGAGCTTTCGCTTAAAGCCTTTCAGCTTCAAGCACACCGGCCTCTTCCCGGAGCAGGCCGCCAACTGGGAATGGTTTTCTTCCTTAATAAAAAAGAGACGGCTGGAAAAACCTGACAGGCCTGTCAGAGTTCTGAACCTCTTTGCCTACACTGGCGGGGCTACCCTCGCGGCGGCCAAGGCCGGCGCGAACGTCGTCCATGTGGACGCCTCCAAAGGCATGGTCGGCTGGGCGAAGGAGAACGCGCAGGGCAGCGGCCTGGCTGACGCGCCCATCCGCTACCTCGTGGATGACTGCGTCAAATTCGTTGAGCGCGAGCTGCGCCGCGGCAACCGCTATGAGGCCGTCATCATGGACCCGCCCTCCTACGGCCGCGGCCCCAAGGGCGAAATCTGGAAAATCGAGGACAGTGTCTTTTCCCTCATTCAGCTGGCGAGTCAGCTCCTTTCGGAGGAACCGCTCTTTTTCCTGATCAACTCCTACACCACCGGCTTACAGCCCGCCGTCCTGACTTATATGATGTCCACGGTCCTCTGCCCGCGGCACGGCGGCAGCGTGGAGGCGGGGGAGATTGGCCTGCCGGTTACATCCAGCGGACTGATATTGCCGTGCGGAGCGAGCGGCAGATGGAGTAAAGCGTAGGTCTTTTATCGTTCAACACAATATGCCAGCGCACATTTTACAGTGCGGATACGGTCTTACCCCCGCACCTTACTGCACAGATACTGCTGCAGAATATCGATCCCCACCGTGTTCTCGCCGCCCTCCGGGATGATGATATCCGCGTGCATCTTCGTCGGCTCGACAAACGCCTCGTGCATGGGACGCACCGTCTCCTGGTACTGCGTCAGCACGGACTCAAGCGACCGCCCGCGCTCCGCGATGTCGCGGCGGATGCGGCGCGCCAGCCGCTCATCGGCCGGAGTATCCACGAAGATTTTCACATCCATCAGGTCGCGCAGCCGCTCGTCGTAGAAAAGAAGGATCCCTTCGAGCACGATGACCCGCTTCGGCACAATCCGAAGCGTCTGCTTCGAGCGGTTGTGGACGCTGTAATCATAGGTAGGAATATCCACCGTCTGCCCGGCCTTCAGCTTCATGACATCTGAGATCATCAGCTCCGTGTCGAAGGAGTTCGGATGGTCGTAATTCAAGTGCGTCCGCTCCTCATAGGGCATATCGTCGTGCGCCTTGTAATAATTGTCATGGCCGATGACCACAATATCGTCCCCGAAATACTCCTTGATCCGCTCCACGACTGTCGTCTTGCCGGAGGCGCTGCCGCCGGCGATTCCCACCACCAGAACATCCATTTTATATACCCCGCTTTTTAGCCGGACAGCGCATGCGCTCCGCTGTCGGCTGTATTTATATCAGTATACAATAAATCGGCCGTTCACTCAACAATTAATTCAGATCGTTTTCATCCTGCAATTAATTCAGAATGTTTTCATCCCGCCGGCATCCCTGTATCTGCACCGCGCCCCGCAGGCAGCCAATATCTTCCACAGCTGTTGCCTCCCGGCACCCCAAACGGCCGAAAAACGGCGATTTATAGGCAAAATCCATATCTGTTTATTAAAAAACAATACCTTATTTATTAAGAATTAAGGTTGACAGATGAAAATGATTGTGCTAGAATGCCTTACAAGATAGCTGCAGGACGGTATTATTGTATACAGACCGTCGGGCGCGGAGTAGTTCTGGCAACAGTCCGCGGGCTTATATTTTCAATACGGTTTTTACGGCTATGAAATTGGATATCGTTTGTTTCCGCCGAATTACGGGGTAAATTACATGGATTGGGCTGAGCAAGGCGCAGAATGGGCTGCGGTTTTACTCGGCTGTTTTTGTTTTTGTGGCGATTTACCGGGGTAAAGCACCGACGCGGCGGTATCCGCATTATCAAAGGAGGAACACTTATGTTTAAAAGCATTACTCGAAGAGATTTCATGAAGGGTATGCTGGTTGGAGGCGTAGCAGCCGGTTCTGCTGGCCTTCTGGCAGCCTGCAACAGCGCGGCTACCGGCGACGCGGAGCTTGAGGAAGAGACTTCCTCTTCCGAAGAGGCAACTTCATCTTCTGAGGAGACCGTTGAGACAGAAGAGAGCACTGAGGCTCTGCTTGAGGTTCTGGAAGCCAGCAGTGACAACGATGAGGGCATTTACATGCAGGCTCTCGGCGAGTTCTATGACGCCTATCAGGCGTCCCTGGATTCCAGCTTAAGCGTATCCGAGCGTTACGCGATGATGGCCATCGCGGAGGCGAAGCTGACCGAGTCCGGCATAGCGAGCTGCTATAATACAAACGGCGGCGGTTATTATCTGCGTAAGGGCGCATATCGTACTGTACCGTATGCATTGTGGGGCTCCGACGGCGACAGATTATGGAGCTACATCGTTACCAATGAGACGATCAAGGCAGAGGATTATGACTATCTGAGAACGACCCTCTGGCCGGAGCTGCGTGGTACGGGTACCTATCTTGACGAGGTGAAGTCCTACCTGACTGGCCAGGGCTACACGCTGGGCGACACCTATTCCACCACATTCTCTGCAGTTCCCACCACATGGGATGTCCTGTCCAGCTCCAAGAGCTCTGTGAACAGCTATACCTGCCACACGATGGAAGGCCTGCTGCAGTATGACAGCGAGGGATATCAGCAGCCTGCGTTAGCTACCGGCTATGAGATTTCTGATGACGGCCTGACCTATACCTTCACTATCCGCGAGGGTCTGCAGTGGGTTGACTCCCAGGGCAGAGCGGTTGCCGATCTGAAGGCTGACGACTGGGTAGCGGGCTTCCAGCACATGATCGACACGATGGGCGGTCTGCAGTCCATGGGTCTTTATATCGAGGGCGCTGAGGCTTATATCAACGGCGAGACCACAGACTTTACCACTGTCGGCGTGAAGGCGATTGACGACTACACCCTGCAGTATACACTGGCTGAGCCCTGTTCGTACTTTCTGACCATGCTGGGATATTCTTCTTTCATGCCCATGAGCAGAGACTATTATCAGTCTCAGGGCGGCGTCTTCGGTATGGATAATTATCAGACGGCAATCGCTTCCTCCAGCTACACCTACGGCAGCGACCAGGATCACATCGCTTACATCGGCGCTTTCCTGTGCACCAACTGCACGGACAAAAACTCCGTTACCTACGAAGCGAACCCGTCTTACTGGAACGCTGAGAACCAGAACATCAAGACCATCAACTACTTATACAATGACGGCACAGACGCAACCAAGCTTTATACGGATTATCAGAACGGCCTGCTGACCGCCTGCTCACTGAATACCGCTCGTAAGGAGCTGGCAATTGCGGACGGCATCTTTGATGATTACGCGACGATTTCCTACGCTGGTTCCACTTCTTACATGGGCTTCTTCAACATCAACAGACAGGCTTATGCGAATGAAGACGGCGCTATGGCATCTCCGAAGACCGAGGAGCAGGAAGCGCTGACCCATGCTGCAATGCAGAGCCAGAACTTCCGTCTGGCGATGGCCTTCGCGTATGACAGAGCGACCTACAACTCCGTGTCCGTTGGCGATGAGCTGAAATACATCACCATCCGCAACACCTACACACCTGCTGACTTCGTGATTACCACGGAGGATGTGACTGTGGACATCAACGGCACGGCGACGAGCTTCCCGGCCGGCACCTACTATGGTGAGATCGTGCAGGCACAGATCGACGCGGACGGCTATCCGATCCAGGTCTGGGATGCGGCGAACTACACCGGCGACGGCTTCGACGGCTTCTACAATCCGGACAACGCGGTAGAGTACCTGGATAAGGCGATCGAAGAGCTGGCAAGCATTGGCTACGAAGTATCCGTAGACAACCCGATCTATGTTGATGTTCCGAGAGCTACCTATTCTGAGACCTCCAGACAGTCCGCTGAGGTTTATAAGGAGACTGTAGAGGAAATCTTTGGTGGCCTTGTAATCGTGAATACCATCGAATCTGACAGCTATGATATGTATACCGCAGCCGGCTACGGTAATGACTACGGCTACGAGATGAACTATGACATCCAGTTCAATTCCGGCTGGGGTCCTGACTATGGTGATCCGTCGACTTATCTGGACACCATGCTTCCCTACGGCGACGGCTATATGACCATCAACCTGGGACTGTGGTGATTACCGAACTGTAAATCATGTTTTAAGGCATCAAGGGGGATGGGCGGAAGGCTCATCCCCTTTATACTAAGAAACAGGAAGAGAGCTGACTATGGTTAAATATTTTTTCAAGAGACTGTTCAGGGGACTTTTGTCCGTCATCGCGGTTGTCGCGATCATCATGCTGCTGGTTTACGGCCTGATGGACAGGACACTGATCTTCAATATGGATGAGAACTACGCCAAGCTTGGCAACAATACCAAGATCGCGTACCGTTACCAGAAGTGGGACGAGTACGGATATCTGACGTATGTGACATATTCTTCCTGGTTGAACTCCCTCTTAGAGGCGGGTGAGATCGACGAGGATACTTATAATGCCGTCGCAACGATCGGCAGAACAGCGGAAGATGACAGTGAGGAGACTGCTTATTACATTCAGCAGTTCTATGATTATTATGATTCGCAGGGCTATAAAGTGGTCCGTCTGGACGCAAAGATGACGACGGCTACGAAGGTGGCAAACGGCGGCGCTGCCAGGTATTTCGCGTATAAGAATAAATCGCTGGTCAGCAGGGTCGTGACGTATTTTACCAGTCTTCTGTCCTTTGACGACATCCATTATGTGGACGAGGATGTGGACATAGGAGAGAGAGGTCTGACATTTACCCTGTATGATCCGGCTTACGGCGGGGAGAAGTTTGCTCCAGCCATTTTAGGGAACGGGACGCAACACAAGTATCTGCTGTATTTCTCCTCGGAATTCCCTTATATCCATCAGAACTTTGTGACGCTGACCCTGGGCGAGTCCTATTCTGTCAATACAGGTGTGGACGTGTTTAAGACTATGGTGCAGAAGCAGGGTTCCTATGTGACTTCCACGGTATATTATCCGACCGGATATGTGGAGGAGAGCGCGGATGATGTGCATACTGCCACCTATGTGGAAGGGTCGCTGGCGTTAAGCACTCTGTATCAGGAACGCTATACGGATGACTATACCAACGTGGAGCTGAGTAAGAGTGCCATGTCCAAGATGGCCTACTCTTTTATCTGTGGTATCTTCGCAAGCTTATTGGCTTACGCGATCGGTCTGCCGCTTGGCGTCCTGATGGCCAGAAAGAAGGATACCTGGGTAGATTCTCTGGGCAATGCCTACATCGTCTTCATGATTGCAGTGCCGTCCCTGGCCTATATCTTCATGTTTAAGGCTATCAGCGGCGCGCTTGGATTGCCGACCACCTTTACCATTAACAATATCTCTGCCATTATGTTTGTGGCACCGATCCTGTCCATGGCCATCGGTTCTATCGCCGGCCGTATGAAATGGATGCGCCGGTACATGGTGGATCAGTTAAACTCTGACTATGTCAAGTTCGCCAGAGCCTGCGGCACGAGCGAGAGCGATATTTACATCAAGCATATTTTCAAAAACGCGGCGATTCCGATTACACACGGTATTCCGGGTACGATCCTGGGCGCACTCGGCGGCTCCATTATCACAGAGCGTGTGTACAGTATCCCCGGTGTGGGCGGCATGCTGGTGCAGGCCATCACCTACTATGATAACTCAGTTATCGTCGGCGTGGCCCTGTTCTACGGCATCATCAGTATTGTGGCAGCCATTCTCGGCGATATCCTGATGGCAGTCATGGATCCGCGGATCAACTACACTACGAAAGCGAGGTAACGGGAGATGGAAGAAAAATTAGTCGATTTGAGTGATCTTGGTCTCAGCGAGGAAGAACTGTTCAGCTCCATCCCCATGGATGCGGCGAGCATGGAGAAAATCACGGCGCCCCGTTATTCTTACTGGCAGTCAGTTTTCCGCGTGTTTTTCCGCAAAAAGATCAATTATGTTGTGCTGGGAGCACTGCTTTTGGTGTTCATCTTTGCCTACATTTATCCGTCTGTACACGGCTACGATGAATATATCAATATTCTGGACACCTCCGCAAACCACTTAACGCCGCAGAAGGCGTTTGAGAAGTTCGGCTTCAATATCAGCTGGATTTTCGGTACAGGCAATGCGGGACAGTCCACCTTTGACGCGATCTGGTACGGCGCCAGAATTTCCATCACGCTGGCAGCCATCTGCGCGGCCATCAACCTGACCATCGGCGTGCTTTTAGGCTGTGTCTGGGGCTTTTCCAAGCGGGTGGACGTTGTCATGAACGAGGTCAGAAATATCGTCGGCAACGTGCCGAGCACTCTGATTATCTCCGTGCTGGTGCTGGTATTCTCCGCCTCCTTCTGGACGCTGGTCTTTGCCATGTGTATTACAGGCTGGATCGGTGTGGCCTACTCCATCCGGACGCAGGTTATCATTATCCGTGACCGTGAGTATAACCTGGCCAGCAAGTGCCTGGGAACCTCTACCTTTAAAATTGCAATCAGAAATATCCTGCCCTTCATGACGTCCTTTATCGTGACCATGGCGGCGACAGAAATTCCCGGATACATTTCCACTGAGGTGTTCTTAAGCTATATCGGCCTTGGTATCAACGACACCACGCTGGGCAAACTGATTTACAACGCTCAGTCAGCCATGGTAACGCCCGGCTGGCAGTGGGAGTTCTGGTCTCCCGTGATGCTGTCCGCATTCATTTCCATTGTCCTGTTCGTTGTTGGACAGAATATCGGTGATGCGGCGGATCCGAGAACGCATAATATTTGAGGGAGGGTCAGACTGTGGAAGAAGAAAAGAAAGTATTGCTGTCCGTGAGAGATCTGAACGTGAAGTTCCGTGTGCGCGGCAGGACCTTAAGCGCCATCCGCGGGATTTCTCTGGACATTTATGAACATGAATCTATCGCCATTGTGGGCGAGTCCGGTTCCGGTAAGTCTGTCTTTACCAAGACATTTGCGGGTATGCTGGATTCCAACGGCTACATTGATCAGGGAGATATTATTTTCCATGATCCGGCGCTGTCGGATACGAAGACGCCCTATGACGACAGGGCGAAAAGCACCATTGCCAAAGCGGAAAACAAATTAAACGAATACTCCAGACTGGAGCTGGGAGCCGCTACTTATTTAAAGATCAAGGCTTTGGAGAAGGATAAGCAGGAGCGTCAGACCTTAAATGAGGAGGACGAGACTGCATACGAAGAGCAGTTGAAGGATCTGCAGTTTGATCGCGCGGAGCTGTTTAATAAGAGCCAGACCTTTGACAAGTCCAAGGAAAAGGACAAAATCAAGGAGGCTAAGCAGCAGTTAAAGGTTCTGGATCAGAAGATCGAGGAACTGGAGAATAACCGCAAAAAGGTGATCAAAGAGCACGAAGCGGCCTTTAAAAATGATACGGCTTATCACCAGGAGTACGACCGGAAGATGTCCGAGTTAAAGAGCACCTATGAGAAAGAGTGCGCGGGACAGATTTCGGAGGAAACAAAGAAGCGCAATGCCGTGCTGGCGAAGGAGGTTTACCTTTCCGCCAACCGTTACACCGGCTATAAGCACATCAAGATGTATAATAACCTTCTGAAGGCACTGAAGGAAGCCATGAAAACGGGTGTGGACTTAAATGATGAGGCTGCCCGCAACAAGGTGTTCGGCACGGTGACCTTCAGGGTGGAGTACCTGGATGAGAAGGAAGGCATGCTGCACGGCAACTGCATTCTGAATCTGGCGCATATTAAAGAGCAGCAGGACTGGGACAGAATCCGCGGCAGCCGCATCGCCTTTATTTTCCAGGATCCCATGACCAGCTTAAACCCGATCATTACCATCGGCAAACAGATCACCTCCGTGATCGTCAAGCACCAGCACCTGTCAGAGGCGGAAGCCAAGATAAAGGCACTGGAGATGATGCACAAGGTGGGCATCCCGAACGCCGAGAATCGTTTCGACGATTATCCCTTCCAGTATTCGGGCGGTATGAGACAGCGTATTGTCATCGCCATCGCCCTTTCCTGCCAGCCGAAGATTTTGATCTGCGATGAGCCGACCACGGCGCTGGATGTGACCATTCAGGCGCAGATTCTGAAGCTGATCAAGGATCTGCAGAAGGAATTCGGCTACACCATCGTCTTCATCACCCATGACCTTGGAGTGGTGGCCAATGTGGCGGAGCGTGTAGCAGTGCTTTACGGCGGGCAGATGATTGAGCTGGGTACGGCGGAGGAGGTCTTCTATGATCCCCGTCATCCTTACACCTGGGCGCTGCTTTCCTCCCTGCCGCAGCTGGCGGAGAGAGACACCAAGCTTTATTCCATCAATGGCACACCGCCGTCTTTGTACAACCGGATCGTGGGAGACGCCTTCGCCCCCAGAAATCCGTACTGCTTAAAGATTGACACATTGAAGGAGCCCCCGATGTTCAAAGTATCGGATACCCATTACGCCAAAACCTGGCTTGAGGATCCGAGAGCAGAGAAGGTGGAGAAACCCGACATCATCCGTGACATTCACGGCACCCTGATCAGGGTCTTCAATATCGCATAAGGGGGAGCGGCAATGAGCAAACAGAACAAAAACTACAAGCTGACGGAGACAGCCGCACACTTCCCGGAGCATGGCCCCGTGGATGAGAACGGCAGGGAAATTCTGTTATCCGTCAAAAATGCCGATATCTTTTTCGGCAAAAAGGACAATCAGGTAAAGGCGGTGCAGAACGCCAGCTTCGATATTTACAAGGGGGAGACCTTCTCCCTGGTGGGCGAGTCGGGTTCCGGCAAGACCACAATCGGGCGGGCAGTCATCCGAGCCAACTCCTGCACAAACGGTGAGATTACCTATAAGGGCGTGCGTATATCCGGCAAGATTCCGCACTCCCTGGACCGTGAAGTCATCCGTAATATTCAGATGGTATTCCAGGACCCGGCCGCTTCCTTGAATGAGCGTGCCACCGTGGAATATATCATTTCCGAGGGCTTATACAATTTCCACCTGTATGAGAACGAGGCGGACCGCGTAGCGAAGGTAGAAAAAATCGTTGAGGATGTGGGTCTTTTACCGGAGCATCTGACCCGTTATCCACACGAGTTTTCCGGCGGCCAGAGACAGCGTGTCGGTTTAGCCCGCGCCATGGTGATGGAGCCGGAGTTAGTTGTGGCGGACGAGCCGATCTCGGCACTGGACGTTTCCATCCGCGCGCAGATTTTAAACCTGATGAATAAATTCCAGGAGGAGCGCGGCACAACCTATCTGTTCATCGCGCACGACCTTTCCATCGTCCGTTATATTTCGGACAGAATCGGCGTGATTTACAAGGGCCGCATCGTGGAGGTGGCAACCTCGGAGGAGCTGTTCAACTTCCCGCTGCACCCCTACACGAGATCTCTGATTTCCGCGATTCCGCTGCCGGATCCGGATCTGGAGAAAAACAAGGTGCTCTTCACCTATGATCCTTCCGTCCATGATTACAGCAATGAGGAACCGGAGCTGACGGATATCGGCCACGGCCATTACGTCTACGGTTCCAAAAAGGAGATTGAGGAGTACAAGGCCATTCGTGAGAAGGGCGAACCGTTAAAGACCCTTTCCGTCGTAGGTGTGAACGCGGAAGCACCGACGGAAGAGGAAATCGAGGAGATGTATACGCCGACGGCGGAGATTTTATCAAGACCGCAGCATGACAATGGCGGAGCACTTTTGACCGTCCTCTCCTTCCTGCTTCCTGTAATCGGGCTGATCGCAGCCTTTCTGTTCAGGCGTAAAAACTACATCCGCAATTATAAGGCATGCAAAAAGGGCGCAATCGCCGGCTTTGTCACACTTGCTGTGCTGATTGTTCTGCTGTTGCTGCTGATCCTGCGGGCGACGCTCTGACACACAAAGATATACTGGATTTGATTTATGAAGTTATTTTCCAAAAAGGACCGGTCTCAATCCAGACCGGTCCAAACTGTTGAAGTATCAGAAAAATTCATTGGCTTACGGATCACCCTGCTGGTTTTGCTGATTGTGGCGGCGATCGCTTCCTTCGGATATGGCATCAATGCCTGGATCAGCGTGGAGCCGGGCTGGCAGACAATTTCCGTTACATCCACATCCCAGAACTGCGGAGAGTATTTTACACTCCTGTACAATCTGGGAGCGGGAGAGACGGGCGCCACTTCAGAGCGCAGGGCGCTGATTCAACTCTATAATGAGCTCTGCGTGACGGCCTATGAGGTTTTTAACTCCGATGAGGAGATGGAAGACTGTTATAATGTCTGCTATATCAACCAGCATCCGAATGAGATAATCGAGGTGGATGACGCACTGTATGAGGCGTTTTCACTGCTGAATGAGAGCGGCACGCGTTATCTCTATCTGGCGGACGCATATTCGGTATACTTTTCCCTGTTTTACGCGGAGACGGACGAAGAAGCGGCGGAGTATGACCCGGCACTCAATGCGGAGATGGGGGATTTTTACCTGACACTGGCAGATTACATCTGTGATGAGAACCACATCAGCGTGGAGCTTCTGGGGAATAATCAGATCTGCCTGCGTGTCTCGGATGAATATCTGGCCTTTGCGGAAGAAAACGGCCTGGAGAAGCTGATCGATTTCGGCTGGATGAAAAATGCGTTCATCATCGATTATCTGGCGGACAGCCTGATTGAGAACGGCTATACGAGAGGCAATATTTCCAGCGTGGAAGGCTTTGCCAGAGGGCTGGAAACGGAGACGGAGACTGAATTTTATTTCACCATGTATCACCGGGATGGCCTGGAGATTGCTGAGGCCGCGGATATTATCTACGCGGGTAATATGTCCTGCGTCTACCTGCATGACTACCCGCTCACGGACGATGATCTGCAGAACAGATATTATGTTTATCTGGACGGAGAGATCCGTTCTCTGATGATCGATCCGCAGGACGGCTTATCCAAGGCCGCTGTTGCGGAAATCGTGGCATGCTCTGCGGAAACCGGCTGTGCGGATCTTGCTCTGAAAGCGGCCGGGGCGTTTATTGCGGACACCTTTGACGCGGATGTGCTTGAGGCTCTCATGGCTGAGGGCATCGTGTCCTGCTATTATGCGGACGGCGAGGTGCAGTATGTGGGCGAGTGGGAATAAGACCCTGGACGGCTCCTTCCGGCGACCGCAAAAGGGCTGCCAGAGCGTTTTATTTCGATTGTACTGAAAAAAATACAATAAAAATACAATTAATCAAAAATATTTCTTGCATTTGGGAAAAATGTGTTGTATCATCATATTTGCTGTGACATGATAGCTGTGAAGCGTGAGGTTGCCATGCGACGGTAACGGCGTATGGGTTTTCCGTGGAGCGAATGTCAAGTCTTGAAATTGACGGCAAGTCACTGTACCATATGTCTGTCATTGAGACAGAAACAACGTGTAGGTCCCACGCATATTTGAAAAGGCCCGTTTATGAGCCTTTTTTAAAGGTTTTGGGTGGACACGCACGGGAGAGTGTACAGTCACCGCTTGTCGCACATGCTTACATTTAAAAAGTGCGAAAAGGAGGCGACTTTTTTATGGCAAATCAACAGGTAATGAGAATTACACTCAAGGCGTACGACCATCAGCTGATCGACGCATCTGCCAAAAAGATCATCGAGACAGCCAAGAAGAACGGTTCCCAGGTCAGCGGCCCGATTCCGCTTCCCACCAAGAAGGAAGTGGTCACCATTCTGCGCGCGGTCCACAAGTACAAGGATTCCAGAGAGCAGTTTGAGCAGAGAACCCACAAGAGACTGATCGACGTCATTGCACCCAACGCCAAGACCATCGATGCCCTGCAGAGAATGGAATTGCCCGCCGGTGTCAACATTGTCATCAAAATGGTAACAAAGTAATCCCACAATCAAATCAAAAAACCTTCTACTAGAATGAATGGCTCGTTCCATTCCGCTGTAGAAAAAAGGAGGAAGAATGAAAAAAGGTATATTGGCAACCAAAGTCGGCATGACCCAGATTTTTGCCGAGGACGGTACATTAGTTCCCGTAACCGTGCTTCAGGCTGGCCCCTGCTATGTGACGCAGGTCAAGACGAAAGAGAATGACGGCTACTCTGCCGTACAGGTCGGCTTCGTTGACAAGAAAGAGAAGCAGAATATTAAGGACAGAAGCGGCAAAAAGGAAGTTGTGCACAGACACGGCGTGAACAAGCCACTGCAGGGACATTTCGCCAAAGCGGGCGTGACGTCCAAGAGATATGTGAGAGAGTTCAAATTCGAGGATGCTGAAAATTATACTCCCGGCGCGGAGATCAAAGCGGACATCTTCGCGGTGGGCGATCGTATAGATGCAACCGCCGTCAGCAAAGGTAAGGGCTATCAGGGCGCGATCAAGAGATACGGCCAGCACAGAGGCCCCATGGCTCACGGTTCCAAGTTCCATCGCCATCAGGGTTCCAATGGCTCAGCCACCACACCCGGCCGCGTATTCAAGGGCAAGGGAATGCCCGGACACATGGGCTGTGTGAAGGTCACAGTACAGAACCTGACAGTCGTGAGAGTTGACGCGGAGCAGAACCTGCTCTTAGTCAAGGGCTCCGTTCCCGGACCGAAGAAGGGTCTGATCACGATCAAAGAGACCGTCAAGGTCGAGGCTTAAGCGGTTGAAAGGAGGACATACAGATGGCAAACGTATCTGTTTATAATATGGAAGGCAAACAGGTCGGCACGATGGATTTGAATGACGCTGTTTTCGGCGTTGCGGTCAACGAGCACCTGGTACACCTGTCCGTGGTACAGTATCTGGCAAACCAGCGTCAGGGTACACAGAAGGCAAAGACCCGTTCCGAGGTCAGCGGCGGCGGTAGAAAGCCCTGGAGACAGAAGGGCACGGGCCATGCAAGACAGGGCTCCATCAGAGCGCCCCAGTGGAAGGGCGGCGGCGTTGTGTTCGCACCTGTTCCCAGAGATTACAGCTTCAAGCTGAACAAGAAAGAAAAGAGAGCCGCCTTGAAGAGCGCTTTGAGCGACGCGGTTGCAAACAATAAGCTGATCGTGCTCGACGAGCTGAAGCTTGACGAGATCCGCACGAAGACTTTTGTGAAGGTGATGGACAATCTGCAGGTGGAAAAGGGCCTGGTTATCCTGGATGAGAATAACCAGAACGTGGTTATGAGCGCCAGAAACGTGGAAGGCATCGAGACGACGCTGACCAATACCCTCTGCACTTATGATATTGTGAAGGCGAAGAAGGTTGTTGTGACCAGGGATGCCGTAGCAAAGATTGAGGAGGTATTCGCATAATGGCTAATGTTCAATATTACGACGTCATCCTCAAACCGGTCGTGACTGAAAAGTCCATGAACGGCATGAGCGAGAAAAAGTACACGTTTTATGTACACCCCGAAGCCAACAAGGTCATGATCAAGGAAGCGGTCGAGAAAATGTTCGACGGCGTTAAGGTAGAGAAGGTCAATACCATGAACTGCCCGCGCAAGAATAAGCGCCGCGGCATGGTAAAGGGACAGACCGCCGCGAAGAAAAAGGCGATCGTATGGCTGACTGAGGACAGCAAGGATATTGAGATCTTTGCGGGTCTGTAAGAGTCAGAAAATTAAGCACAGTGAAGTGCGAGAAAAAACACGAAGCTTCTATCCGATGAGCATCGGACGGAAGTAACCGAAAGGAGACAGAAATGGGAATCAAGACATATAAGCCATATACCCCATCCCGGAGAAATATGACCGGTTCTGATTTCGCGGAGATCACCAAAAAGGCTCCGGAGAAATCCCTCACCGTTGCGGTGAAAAAGAATTCCGGCCGCAATAATCAGGGAAAAATCACGGTAAGACATCGCGGCGGCGGTGAGAAGAGAAGATACAGAATCGTTGATTTCAAGAGATATAAGGACGGCATTCCGGCAACAGTCATCGGCATCGAATATGACCCGAACAGAAGCGCCAACATCGCTCTGATCTGCTATGCGGACGGCGAGAAGGCCTATATTCTGGCGCCTGAGGGCTTAACCGACGGCATGAAGGTTATGAACGGCCCCGAGGCTGAGGCTCGTATCGGCAACTGCCTGCCGCTTGCCAATATCCCGATTGGTGCTCAGGTGCACAACGTCGAGATGCATCCCGGCAGAGGCGGTCAGATGGTACGCGCGGCAGGCAACAGCGCACAGCTGATGGCGAAGGAGGGCAAATATGCCACCTTAAGACTTCCATCCGGTGAGATGAGAATGGTGCCGATCAACTGCAGAGCCACCATCGGCGTAGTAGGCAACGGCGACCATAACCTGATCAAGATCGGTTCCGCAGGCCGCAAGCGCCACATGGGCATCCGCCCCACGGTTCGTGGTTCCGTTATGAACCCGAATGATCACCCACACGGCGGCGGCGAGGGCAGAGCGCCTATCGGACGTCCGGGCCCGAGCACTCCCTGGGGCAAGCCGGCTATGGGCTTAAAGACCCGCAAGAAGAAGAACAAGTCCAACAAGCTGATCGTCAGACGCCGTGACGGCAAAGCGATCAAGTAATTCAGGAGGGAAATAAGAAAATGGCAAGATCATTGAAAAAAGGACCATTCGCAGATCAGAGTTTGCTGAAGAAGGTTGACGCGCTCAACGCGTCCGGCCAGAAACAGGTTATCAAGACCTGGTCCCGCCACTCTACGATTTTCCCGTCCTTCGTTGGACACACTTTTGCGGTTCACAACGGCAAACAGCATATTCCGGTGTATGTCACAGAGGATATGGTTGGTCATAAGCTGGGCGAGTTCGTGGCAACCAGAACCTTCCGCGGACACGGTAAGGACGAGAAAAAGACCAAGGTAAGATAAGACGGCGCCCGAAAGGGTTTGAAAGGAGGCTATATCTATGGCAAAGGGACATAGATCTCAGATTAAAAGAGAGAGAAACGCTCAGAAAGATACCAGACCTTCGGCTAAGTTATCTTACGCCAGAGTGTCAGTTCAGAAAGCGTGTTTCGTACTGGACGCGATCAGAGGCAAGGATGTGGATACCGCACTGGCTATCCTGACCTACAGCCCCAGATACGCGGCAAGCATTATTAAGAAATTACTGGAGTCGGCGATCGCGAACGCTGAGACCAATAACGGTTTGAACCGCGAGAATCTCTACATTGCGGAATGCTACGCGGGCCAGGCTTCTATCATGAAGCGCATCAGACCCCGCGCACAGGGCAGAGCGTACAGAATTGAGAAGAGAATGAGCCACATTACTATCGTTCTGGATGAAAGATAGGATTGTTGAAAGGAGATTCAAATGGGACAGAAAGTTAATCCGCATGGCCTGAGAGTAGGCATCATTAAAGATTGGGATTCCAGATGGTACGCTGACAAAAAGTTCCCTGAGTATTTAAAGGAAGACTACGAGATCAGAAAGTTTCTGAAGAAAAAGTTATACAGCGCGGGCGTTTCCAAGATTGAGATCGAGAGAGCCGCGGAGCGCGTCAGAGTGACGCTCTACACCGCGAAGCCGGGCGTTGTCATCGGCAAGGGCGGCGCGGAGATCGAGATCACCAAGCAGCAGCTTTGCAAGATGACCGGCAAGAAGGTCTTAATCGACATCAAGGAGATCAAGAGACCTGATAAGGACGCACAGCTGGTGGCTGAGAACATCGCGCAGCAGCTGGAGAACCGTGTCTCCTACAGACGTGCCATGAAGTCCTGCATGAGCAGAACCATGAAGAGCGGCGCGCTGGGGATCAAGTGCTCTGCATCCGGCAGACTTGGCGGTGCGGACATCGCGCGCAGAGAGTTTTACAGTGAGGGAACCATTCCGCTGCAGACTTTGAGAGCGGATATTGATTATGGCTTCGCGGAGGCCGATACCACCTACGGCAAGGTTGGCGTAAAGGTGTGGATCTACAAGGGCGAAGTGCTGCCTGAAAAGGGAAACAAGGAAGGGAGCGATAAATAATTATGTTAATGCCTAAGAGAGTTAAACATCGTAAACAGTTCCGTGGTTCCATGCATGGCAGAGCTACGAGAGGCAATACAATCACATACGGCGATTACGGCCTGGTGGCGCTTGAGCCCTGCTGGGTCAAGTCCAATCAGATCGAGGCTGCCCGTGTTGCGGCAACCCGTTATATGAAACGTACAGGTAAAGTCTGGATCAAGATTTTCCCTGACAAGCCGGTTACAGCCACACCTGCTGAAACCCGTATGGGTAAAGGTAAAGGTAGCGTGGAGTACTGGGTAGCAGTAGTCAAGCCGGACCGCGTTTTGTTTGAGGTCGGCGGTGTGCCGGAGGAGACGGCGAAGGAGGCCCTGCGCCTTGCGTCCCACAAGCTTCCGTTAAGATGCAAGATCGTATCCAAGGCAGATCTGGAAGGCGGTGTATCAAATGAAGAGTAAGAAATATAATGAAGATTTAAAGGCTAAGACCCCCGCGGAGCTTCAGAAGGATTTAACAGCGGCGAAAAAAGAGCTTTTCAACCTGAGATTCCAGAATGCGACCAATCAGCTCGACAACACAGCCAGAATCAGGGAGGTTCGCAAGAACATCGCCCGCATTCAGACCGTGATGACACAGAAGACAAATGCAGCTGAGTAAGTGGCAGGAGTGATTTCAGAAAGGAGAATGTAAGCCGTGGAAGAAAGAAATTTGAGGAAAACACGTGTTGGTAAGGTGACCAGCAATAAGATGGATAAAACGATCGTCGTCGCAATCGAGGACCATGTCAGACACCCGCTTTACAAAAAGATCGTGAAGAGCACCTACAAGCTGAAAGCGCATGACGAGAACAACGAGTGCAACATCGGCGACACCGTCAGAGTGATGGAGACCAGACCTCTTTCCAAGGATAAGAGATGGAGACTGGTGGAGATCGTTGAGAGAGCGAAGTAAGCTTTTTTTACAGTAAGAAATTGGAAGGAGAATTAGCATGATTCAGCAGGAAACAAGACTGAAAGTTGCTGATAACACCGGTGCGAAAGAGCTGCTCTGCATCAGAGTTTCAGGCGGTTCCACCAGGAGATATGCAAATATCGGTGACGTCATCGTCGCGACTGTCAAAGACGCAACGCCCGGCGGTGTTGTGAAAAAAGGCGACGTTGTGAAGGCCGTTGTCGTTCGTACTGTAAAAGGCGCGAGACGCAAGGACGGTTCCTATATTAAATTTGATGAAAATGCCGCGGTCATTATCAAGGATGACAAGACCCCCAGGGGAACCCGTATCTTTGGACCTGTGGCCAGGGAGTTGCGTGAGAAGCAGTTCATGAAGATCGTTTCTCTGGCTCCTGAAGTGTTATAAGGAGGGCCATTATTATGTTGAAAATTAAAAAAGGTGATACAGTAAAGGTCATCGCCGGCAAGGATAATGGCAAGCAGGGCAAGGTAGTCTCCGTAGACTTAAAGACCCGCAAGGTCATCGTCGAGGGTATCAATATGGTGACCAGACACACCAAACCGAGCCAGGCGAATCCGAACGGCGGTATTGTCCGGAAGGAAGCTCCGATCGATGGTTCCAATGTGATGCTTGTTTACAAGGGCAAGCCCACCAGAGTTGGTTTTGGCATGAAGGACGGCAAAAAAGTCCGCATCGCGAAGGCCACAGGCGAGGTCATCGATTAATTCTGAAAGGAAGGAGAACAAATTCATGGCAAGACTGAAGGAAACATATCAGAACGAGATCGTCGAAGCAATGATGAAAAAGTTCGGATATCAGAATATTATGGAAGTCCCGAAGCTTGATAAAATCGTAATCAACATGGGTGTCGGTGAAGCAAAGGACAATGCGAAGGCCCTGGAAGGCGCTGTCAGGGATCTGGAAGCCATCACCGGCCAGAAGGCTGTGATCACCAGAGCCAAAAACGCGATCGCGAACTTCAAGATTCGCGAAGGCAT
Organism: Lachnospiraceae bacterium; assembly: GCA_021199495.1. GTDB lineage: Bacteria > Bacillota > Clostridia > Lachnospirales > Lachnospiraceae > RGIG6307. Next base: position 97,615 of record JAJQHY010000003.1, read on the forward strand.
GCCGATCGGCTGCAAGGTGACTCTGCGCGGCGAGAAGATGTATGAGTTCATGGATCGTCTGATCAACCTGGCTCTGCCCCGTGTGCGTGACTTCAGAGGCGTGAACCCCAATTCCTTTGACGGAAGAGGCAACTACGCCCTTGGCATCAAGGAGCAGCTGATTTTCCCGGAGATCGAATATGATAAGGTCGACAAGGTAAGAGGTATGGACGTTATCATCGTCACGACCGCAAAGACCGATGAAGAGGCACGTGAGCTGTTAAGACTGTTCAACATGCCGTTTGCGAAATAGCAGGGAGGTTATTCATGGCTAAGACATCTTTGAAAATGAAACAGCAGCGCAAACCGAAGTATTCCACGCAGGCCTATACCCGCTGCAGCATCTGCGGGCGTCCGCATTCTGTCTTAAGAAAATACGGGATCTGCAGAGTCTGCTTCCGCGAGCTGGCATACAAGGGTCAGATTCCCGGCGTGAAGAAAGCAAGCTGGTAAAATATAAGGAGGAAACAAATCATGATGAGCGATCCGATTGCAGATATGCTTACGAGAATCCGCAATGCAAATACTGCAAAACATGAAACTGTATCTATTCCGTCTTCCAAGATGAAGCTTGCGATTGCGCAGATCTTGCTGGACGAAGGATATATCAAGAAATATACGGTAGTGCCGAACGGCAATTTCCAGGATATTGTGATCACTTTAAAATACAATGCTGATAAGAGCGAGAGAGCGATCAGCGGTATCAAGAGGATCTCAAAGCCGGGTCTGCGTATTTATGCGGGCAAGGAAGATATGCCGAAAGTTCTGGGCGGTCTGGGTATCGCCATCGTATCCACCAATCAGGGTGTGATTACGGACAAAAAGGCCAGAGAGCTGAATGTCGGCGGCGAGGTGCTGGCATACGTCTGGTAAGACGATTGATATCATGAAGGAGGTACGGGCATGTCACGTATAGGAAGAATGCCAATCGCTGTCCCCGCGGGCGTTACCGTGGAGATCGCAGAAAATAATTTAGTGACTGTAAAAGGTCCAAAGGGTACTCTGCAAAGAGCCCTTGCGCCTGAGATGGAGATTAAGTTAGAGGGTGCGGAACTGACTGTTTCCAGACCCAATGATTTAAAGAAGATGAAGTCCCTGCATGGCCTGACCAGGACGCTGCTTCACAACATGGTGGTGGGTGTTACTGAAGGCTATGAGAAAAAGTTAGAGATCAATGGTGTTGGTTACAGGGCTTCCAAGTCCGGCAAGACACTGACCTTAAACCTCGGCTATTCTCATCCGGTAGAGATGACCGATCCCGAGGGTGTTGAGACTTCCGTGGAGAACAACATCATCACCGTGAAGGGCATCGACAAGGAGAAGGTCGGACAGTTCGCCGCGCAGATCAGAGATAAGAGAAGACCTGAGCCGTATAAGGGCAAGGGCATCAAGTATGCTGACGAGACGATCAGACGTAAAGTCGGTAAGACCGGTAAGAAATAATATAAGGAGAGTGTGAAAATGGTTAATAAAGTATCCAGACAGGAAGTTCGTGCAAAAAAGCACAGAAGAATGCGTCACCATCTGAACGGTACTGCTTCAAGACCTCGTTTGGCGGTTTTCAGAAGCAACAATCATATATATGCGCAGATCATTGACGACACTGCTCAGAATACACTGGTCTCCGCCTCCACGCTTGAGAAGGAGATTAAAGCAGAGCTTGATAAAACCAATGACGTAAAAGCGGCGTCCTACATTGGCACGGTTGTGGCAAAGCGCGCTTTGGAGAAGGGCATCACGGAGGTGGTCTTCGACAGAGGCGGCTACATTTACCAGGGCAAGGTAGCGGCACTCGCACAGGCGGCCAGAGAAGCCGGCCTGGACTTTTAGGAAGGGAGGGACCAACACATGAAACGCACAATCATTGACCCGAGTCAGTTAGAGCTGGAAGATAAGGTTGTGACCTTAAAGCGTGTATCAAAAACTGTCAAGGGCGGACGCACCTCCCGTTTCACAGCACTGGTCGTTGTCGGAGACAAAAACGGCCATGTGGGTGCAGGCCTTGGTAAGGCTGTGGAAATTCCGGAGGCAATTCGTAAGGGTAAGGAAGACGCGACCAAGCAGCTGGTTTCCATCGCACTGGATGAGAATCACTCCATCCCCCACGATTTCATCGGCAAGTACGGCTCCGCGAGCGTTCTTTTAAAGCGTGCTCCCGAAGGTACCGGTATCATCGCCGGTGGTCCTGCGCGTGTTGTCTGTGAGCTGGCTGGTATTCAGAATATTCGTACCAAGTCTCTTGGATCCAACAATAAGCAGAACGTTGTTCTGGCTACCATCACTGGTTTGAGTGAGTTAAAGACTCCGGAAGAGATCGCCAGAAAGCGCGGCAAATCAGTCGAAGAAATTATGGCGTAAGGAGGTAAGGCAATGTTAAAAATTACTTTAGTGAAGTCTCCGATCGGAGCGGTTCCGAAGAACAGAGCTACCCTCCAGTCCATGGGACTTCGTAAACTCAACCATTCCGTCATTCTGCCGGACAATGCCTGCACAAGAGGACAGATCCAGCAGGTGAGACACATGGTCAAAGTCGAAGAAGTAAAAGAGGCATAGGGAAAGGAGTGAGTCAGCATGGAATTATCTAACTTAAGACCTGCAGAAGGTTCCAAGCACAGCAATAATTTTAGAAGAGGCCGCGGACATGGTTCGGGCAACGGAAAGACTGCTGGTAAGGGTCACAAGGGTCAGAAGGCTCGTTCCGGAGCACCAAGACCGGGCTTTGAAGGCGGTCAGATGCCGTTATACAGACGTATCCCCAAGAGAGGTTTCCACAACAGGAACACGAAGGAGATCGTCGCCATCAATCTTTCCGTTCTGGACAGATTTGAGGAAGGAAGCGTTGTAGACGTAGATGCACTGATCGAAGCCGGTGTTGTGAAAAACCCGCGTGACGGCGTCAAGATCCTGGGCCAGGGAGAACTGACCAAGAAGCTTGATGTTAAGGTAAATGCGTTTTCCGCATCCGCAAAGGAAAAGATTGAAGCGCTTGGCGGAACGGCTGAGGTAATCTAGTTATGTTTACGACACTGCAAAATGCATTTAAAATCAAAGATATCCGAAAGAGAATTCTTTACACCTTCATGATGCTGGTTGTGATCCGTTTTGGATCACAGCTGCCGGTGCCGGGTACAAACAGGACGTATTTCGCTTCCTGGTTTGCTTCACAGACCAGCGACGCGTTCAGCTTTTTCAATGCATTTACCGGTGGATCGTTTTCCAGCTTTTCCATCCTTGCGCTGAGCATTACTCCCTACATCACATCCTCCATTATCATTCAGCTTCTGACCATCGCAATTCCGAAACTGGAAGAGATGCAGCGTGATGGCGAGGAGGGACGCAAGAAGATTGCTGCAATGACCCGTTATGTAACGGTCGCGCTGGCCTTGATCCAGTCGACTGCGCTTGCCATTGGTTTTGGCAGCCAGGGCCTGCTTGAGGAGTACAACGCGTTCAATGTCATAACGGTGATTGCGGCTCTGACGGCCGGCAGTGCCTTTCTGATGTGGGTTGGAGAGCAGATCACCGAGAAGGGCGTTGGAAATGGTATTTCCATCGTTCTGGTGATTAATATTCTTTCTACAATTCCCAGCGATTTTGAGGGACTTGCGGAGCAGTTTGTGTTTGGTAAGGCACCGGCAACAGCCATCCTTTCTGCGGTGATTATCATCGCCATTGTGCTGGGCATCGTTGCTTTTATCGTTGTATTGAATTCCGGTGTGCATAAAATTCCGGTTCAGTACGCGCAGAAGGTACAGGGCAGGAGAAGCGTCGGCGGCGCGAGCTCTAACATTCCTCTGAAGGTCAATACCTCCGGTGTGATACCTGTGATTTTTGCCTCCACAATCCTGCAGACGCCGAGCATCATCTGTACGCTTTTCGGAGTATCGGCATCCGGCGTTGGCGCTGAGATTATTAAGGTGCTGAGTTCCAGCTACTGGTTCAGCCCTTCCACCCCGGTTTATTCTGTGGGTGTGATCCTCTATGTTGCCATGATTATCGGGTTCGCGTATTTTTATACGTCAGTTACGTTCAACCCGATGATGGTTTCTGACAATATGAAGAGGCAGGGAGGCTTCATTCCCGGTATTCGCCCCGGTAAGCCCACTACTGACTATCTGAGCAGGGTTCTGCACTATATCGTGTTTATCGGCGCGATTGGTCTGGCGTTTGTGGCAATTGTTCCCTATGTATTTTCGGGAATTTTCAACGCCAGCGTGTCTTTCGGAGGCACGTCCCTGATCATTATTGTCAGTGTCATTCTGGAAACGATTGAGCAGGTGGAGTCCCAGATGCTGGTACGTAATTACAAGGGCTTCTTAAACAGTTAATAAAAAAGACAGATATCTGGGCTGCAGTGGAAAACTCTGCCCAGATATGTTTCGCGTTTATTGAACAGAATGACAATTCACAGGCGCTTCCCTGCGGGACGCCCTCCGGGTGTCTTACACATGCGCAAAGGCGTCATGGAAAGTTTCAGATGTCTGTGAATAGTCACAGGAGAAATCATGAAGATTATTATGTTGGGAGCACCCGGCGCAGGTAAGGGTACGCAGGCCAAGATGATCGCGGAGAAATATCAGATTCCGCATATTTCTACCGGCGATATTTTCAGAGCCAATATCAAAAACGGGACTGAGCTGGGCAAGGAAGCAAAAAAATATATGGATCAGGGACTGCTGGTTCCCGATGAACTGACAGTGAAGATCCTTCTGGACAGAGTCGCACAGCCTGACTGTGTAAATGGTTATGTGCTGGACGGCTTCCCGCGCACCATTCCGCAGGCTGAAGTACTGGATTCAGCCCTGAATGAGATGGGAGACGCGATCGACTATGCGATTAACGTAGATGTTCCGGATGAAAATATTGTGAAGAGAATGAGCGGCCGGCGCGCCTGCTTAAGCTGCGGCGCTACGTATCACATTGAGCATGTTCCGCCGAAGAAAGAGGGCATTTGTGATGTGTGCGGTCAGCCGCTGGTGCTTCGGGATGACGACAAGCCGGAGACTGTGTTAAACCGGTTGAAGGTATATCATGATCAGACGCAGCCGCTGATTGATTTTTACAGCGCGAAGGGCGTCCTCAAAACCGTGGACGGCACTGTGGACATGAAAGATGTCTTTACGTCCATCACCGCGATTTTGGGTTAATCGGAGGCGCAAACATGGCGGTATCGATTAAATCTGCGAAGGAGATAGAACTGATGCGCGAGTCCAATAAGCGGCTCGCGGAAGTACATCTGGCAATGGAAGATCTGATCAAACCGGGCATTACGACCTGGGAGCTTGACGAGTTTGCCGAGAAAATGATCAGAAAAATGGGTTGCGTTCCAAATTTCAAGAATTATGAGGGCTATCCGGCGACGGTGTGCTGCTCTGTTAATGAAGAAGTGGTGCATGGTATCCCCAGCAAGACCAGATATTTAAAGGAAGGGGACATTATCAGCCTGGACATGGGTCTGATTTACAAGGGTCTTCATTCCGATGCGGCAAGAACGCACGGCGTCGGTAAGGTGGCGCCAGAGGTGCAGCAGCTGATGGACGTGACGAAGCAGAGCTTTTTTGAGGGTATCAAATATGCCGTTGCGGGTCATCATCTGCACGAGATCGGCAATGCCATCGATGATTATGTAACGCCTTACGGCTACGGGATCGTGTATGATCTGACAGGACATGGCGTAGGGCGCAAGCTTCATGAGGATCCTGCTATCCCCAACTATCGCTCCCGTTCCAAGGGCATCCGGTTGAAGGCCGGTATGACTCTGGCGGTGGAGCCCATGATTACTCTGGGAACAGCGGATGTGGAGTGGCTTGACGATAACTGGACGGTGGTCACAGCGGACGGCTCCTGGGCCGCGCATTATGAGAACACCATCCTGGTTACGGACGGGGAGCCGGAAATTCTTTCCATGCTGTAAGCCGGCGCGCATATATTTATATAGGTAGAAATCAGTTTTATATCTCAAATCAGGTTTAGGAGGAGAACATGTCAAAAGCTGACGTAATTGAGATCGAGGGAGTCGTAGTGGAGAAGCTGCCCAATACCATGTTCCGTGTAGAGCTGGAAAACGGGCACAGAGTGCTCGCGCACATCAGCGGAAAGCTTCGCCAGAATTTTATTCGTATTCTTCCGGGAGACAAGGTGACACTGGAGCTGTCCCCATATGATCTCACAAAAGGGCGCATTATCTGGCGTGATAAATAAGAGCGGCAAAAAGTGGCAGAAACGAAAATGAAATGTAAAAAATCCTTTAAAATAAGGAAATTTTTCCTTGCATTTGCTATTTGTTTATGTTATTCTTAGAGTCGGTCTTTTACTGAAAAGGCCCAATTAGCGAGCCTCTGGCGAAGCGAATTGGATGCCTTTTCGTATGCCGTAGTGCAGACGTGTCTGCACGGAGGTACATGAAAGGAGGGTTTAACGATGAAGGTTAGATCATCAGTTAAAAGAATTTGCGACAAGTGCAAGATCATCAAGAGAAAAGGACAAATCAGGGTTATTTGCGAGAATCCTAAACATAAACAGAGACAGGGCTGATCACACGGATACAACGTGATGACCTGTTTGCTTGTTGGTACCGAAAATAAGGTTCTTCGCGCTTCTGCACATACAGTGTCAGAAATCGTGGTAAGAGCCCGGTGAGTATCGGAAAGATCGGATTTTGTCCGGTTGGGAGCATTCCCCAGCCAATTAGTAACAGAGCGCATCTGATTTTCGCAGGGATGTGAGAAAAGGTGCGGCATGCGGATGCATGCGGAAAGCCGCGGTATAAAGAACCGGGGTTTTCGTGCCCCATTGAGGGCGGTAGCGAAATATAGCTGAAATGGAGGAGAAACGTAAATGGCTCGTATCGCAGGTGTTGATTTACCCAGAGATAAGCGTGTGGAGATCGGCTTGACTTACGTCTACGGCATTGGCAGAACAAGCGCCAACAAGATCTTAGAGGAGGCAGGCGTCAATCCCGATACCCGCGTCCGGGATCTGACCAGTGACGAGGAGAAGCGGATCAATGCGGTGATTGAGAAGTCCTACATGGTGGAAGGCGACTTGAGACGTGAGGTTGCCTTAAACATCAAGAGATTGCAGGAAATCGGCTGCTACAGAGGTATTCGCCATCGTAAGGGTCTTCCGGTTCGTGGTCAGAAGACTAAGACCAACGCCAGAACCAGAAAAGGTAAGAAGAAGACCGTTGCCGGCAAGAAGAAGTAAGCAACTATAACAACAGGAAAGAAAGTAGGTTAGTTTAGAATGGCTAAAAAAGTTACCAAAAAAGTGACAAAAAAGCGCGTCAAGAAAAACGTTGAACACGGACAGGCACATATCCAGGCATCTTTCAACAACACAATCGTGACTCTGACAGATGCACAGGGCAATGCCTTAAGCTGGGCTTCCGCCGGCGGTCTTGGATTTAGAGGTTCAAGGAAATCTACTCCCTATGCTGCACAGACAGCTGCCGAGACAGCGACCAAGGCTGCCCTGGTACATGGCTTAAAGACAGTAGATGTTTTCGTGAAGGGACCCGGCTCAGGCCGTGAAGCCGCTATCCGTGCGCTGAATACAGCTGGCCTTGAGGTTACCAGCATTACCGATGTGACGCCGGTGCCGCACAACGGCTGCCGTCCGCCGAAGCGCAGACGTGTATAGTGCATAGCATGGATTGCGAATGCGGTCTGCAGTGGTTGCGTTGCAGCCACGATATCTGCGTTAATAATAAACTGCAGTTGGACGAAGACGCCAGGATGATTTTTCCGGCGCTGTAAACAATAATCTGAAAGGACAAATTTAAAATGGCAGTAGACAGAACTCCGGTTTTGAAAAAGTGCCGTGCGTTAGGCATTGAGCCGAGCGTACTTGGCTATGACAAGAAATCAAAGAGACATTTTGCAAGAACAGGCAAGAAGGTAAGTGAGTACGGCACACAGATGAGAGAGAAGCAGAAGGCGAAATTCATCTATGGCGTACTAGAGAAGCCTTTCCGCAACTATTACGAGAAGGCCGACAGAATGAAGGGCATGACCGGTGAAAACCTGATGATCATGCTGGAGAGCCGCCTGGACAATGTTGTGTTCAGAATGAATTTTGCACGTACCCGCCGCGAGGCACGTCAGATTGTTGATCATAAGCATGTGACAGTCAATGGCAAGTGCGTGAACATCCCGTCCTACCGTGTGAAAGCCGGCGATGTGATCGAGATCAGAGAGAAATCCAAAGGTCTGACCAGATATAAGGAAATCGTTGAGGTGACCGGCGGCAGACTGACCCCGGAATGGCTGGATGTGGATATTGATTCTTTGAAAGGTACTGTGAAGGCGCTTCCTACCAGAGAACAGATTGATGTACCGGTAAACGAGATGCTGATCGTCGAGTTGTATTCCAAGTAATCTGTATGATACAAGGGACAAAAGGTCAGAAATCGAATGCTTGTATTCGTATTTATGACCTTGGGGACCGCAACGACATGAGAAAGGAGCAAATTTGGCCGTTTTTCAGGTCAAATTGTGCGGATTTCGAATGGCGTCATGGATTGCGAGATAAGTGAGATAGAAAATCTGTGATTTTCGTAATCGAACTTATGCACAGCTGCGTTTTTTACGAAGCAATCCATGGTATCATTTTATATAGTACATCTGTAAGGAGGACATACAGTGTTTGATTTTGAGAGACCAAATATTGAGGTAGCAGAGATCTCGGAAGATAAAAAGTACGGGAGATTCGTCGTAGAACCACTGGAAAGAGGGTATGGTATTACTCTGGGCAACTCCTTAAGAAGAATTATGCTTTCATCTTTACCCGGCGCGGCAGTAACACATGTGAAGATCGAGGGCGTTCAGCATGAATTCAGTTCTATCCCCGGTGTGAAAGAGGATGTGACTGAGATCATCATGAACATCAAAAGCCTCGCGATCAAAAATCACAGCGAAACTTCCGAAGCCAAGACTGCGATCATTGATTATACCGGCGAAGGCGTGGTAAAGGCGTCTGATATTCAGGTAGACCAGGATATCGAGATTATGAATCCTGACCAGACCATCGCAACACTCAGCGGGAAGGACACCAAACTGTTTATGGAACTGACCATCAACAAGGGCAGGGGCTATATCAGTGCGGAGAAGAATAAGAGCGAGGACCTGCCGATCGGCGTCCTGGCGATTGATTCCATTTATACGCCTGTTGAGCGCGTCAATGTGACCGTGGAAAATACCCGTGTCGGACAGCAGACCGACTATGACAAGCTGACGCTGGATGTGCATACCAACGGGACGCTTGTACCTGATGAGGCTGTCAGCCTCGCAGCGAAGGTTTTAAGTGAGCACTTAAGTCTCTTTATTGACCTTTCCGAGAATGCGAAGACCGCAGAGGTAATGGTGGAGAAAGAGGACAGTGAGAGCGAGAAGCTGCTGGAGATGAGTATCGATGAGCTGGAGCTCTCGGTGCGCTCCTACAACTGCTTAAAGCGCGCCGGCATCAATACCGTTCAGGAACTGATTAATAAGACTCCTGAAGATATGATGAAGGTCCGCAACCTTGGACGCAAGTCCCTGGAGGAAGTACAGGCTAAAATCAGAGAACTGGGTCTGCAGTTCAGTGATTCTGAGGAATCATAAATCAGACAGACGAGATACGCCCGCTGGGTAAGACCGATGAGCGCCGCGGGTGATTTCATACTGGAACAAATCATACATTTTCCCGGTAAGACCGCTGGCGCGGGGAAGTGCACCAAGCATGAAGGAGGCAAATTATGGCCGGATACAGAAAATTAGGAAGAACATCTTCTCAGAGAAAAGCTCTGCTGAGAAACCAGGTAACTGCAGTAATCGCTAATGGCAAGATCGTGACGACTGAGGCAAGAGCAAAGGAAGTCGCGAAGATTGTCGATGGGCTGATTGCACTGGCAGTAAAGGAAAAGGATAACTACGAGACCGTTACCGTAGCCGCGAAGGTTCCGGAGAGGGACAAAGACGGCAAGCGTGTGAAGGAAGTCGTGGATGGCAAAAAGGTGACCAAGTACACTACTGTTGACAAAGAGATCAAAAAAGATCTGCCTTCCAGAATGAACGCACGCCGCAAGATGCTGAAGGTCTTAAATCCCGTGACCGTGGTTCCTGAGTCCAATAAGGGCAAGAAAAAGAACACGAAGAAGCTGGATCTTCCCGCGAAGCTCTTTGATGAGTACGGACCGAAGTATGCCAACCGTCAGGGTGGCTATACACGTATCGTTAAGATCGGCACCCGTAAGGGCGACGGCGCGATGGAAGTTCTCTTAGAGCTTGTATAAGTCAGATATTGAAATGAGGAGGAGCCGGGGTGACTGGTTCCTCCTTTTCTTTTTGTTTTAAGGAATACAGCATGAAATTAACGCAGCATATCAAAGACATCATCCGGACAGATCACCTGCAGTACGACTATGTGATGCGGGACGAGGAGGGCAATGAGGCGGGGTATTACCGCGCACTCGACGATGTGGACCTTCAGGTAAAGCAGGGGGATTTTATCGCTATTCTGGGGCACAACGGTTCAGGCAAATCCACACTGGCCAAGCAGATCAATGGCATCCTTTATCCCACAGGCGGTACGGTTTGGGTGGACGGCCTGGATACATCCAAAGAGGAGAATCTGTGGGAAGTGCGCCAGCGCGCAGGCATGGTATTTCAGAACCCGGACAACCAGATCATCAGCCAGGTGGTGGAGGAGGACGTGGGCTTTGGTCCTGAAAACCTCGGTGTACCTACTGAAGAAATCTGGGAACGGGTAGAGGAGAGTCTGCGGGTTGTCGGCATGTATGAGTATCGTAAATATTCTCCCAATAAGCTGTCCGGCGGGCAGAAGCAGCGCGTATCCATTGCCGGAGTCCTGGCCATGCATCCGAAATGCATTGTTCTGGATGAACCCACCGCCATGCTTGACCCAAGCGGCCGTAAAGAAGTGATTCGCGCGGTGCGGGGTTTAAATCAGGTGGAGGGCATCACGATTCTGCTGATCACGCATTATATGGAAGAGACGGTTGACGCGGACCATATTTATGTGATGGATCAGGGACATATCGCCATGGAAGGAACGCCGCGGGAGGTCTTTTCCAGAGTGGAAGAGCTAAAGACCTTGCATATGACGTTACCGCAGGCCACGCTGCTGGCGGATGAGTTAAAAAAGCGCGGCGTCAATCTGCCGGACGGTATCCTGACGATCAAAGAACTGCTGGCCGAGATTCAAAAGCAGCTTGAGGAGTAAAAAATATGCTGAAGTTTGAACATGTGAATTATGATTATGGCCAGGGTACGGAGATGGTGGTTCATGCTCTGCGGGATATCAATCTGGAAATTCACGATGGAGAGTTTATTGGTCTGATTGGTCATACCGGGTCTGGAAAATCTACTCTGGTTCAGCACATGAATGGACTGACCCGGGCAACCTCAGGCCAGATTTATCTGGACGGAGAAGCAATCTATGCTGATGGTTTTTCCATGAAGGAACTGCGGCGCAGAGTGGGACTGGTATTCCAGTATCCGGAACATCAGCTTTTTGAAATTGATGTCTTAAGTGATGTCTGCTTTGGCCCGAAAAATATGGGTCTGACCGAAGAAGAGGCCAAAGAGGAGGCGAAGGCTGCGCTGAAGCTGGTGGGCCTGGGGGAGGAGTATTATACGCGTTCTCCCTTTGAATTATCCGGCGGCCAGAAGCGCAGAACTGCGATTGCCGGTGTTCTGGCCATGAAGCCGCAGATGTTGATTTTAGATGAGCCGACCGCGGGTCTGGACCCGCAGGGCAGGGAAGAAATTTTAAATCTGGTTGCTTCTCTGCGGGAGCAGACAGGGATGACGGTTGTCCTGATTTCACACAGTATGGAGGATGTGGCGCAGTATGTCAGCCGTATTGTGGTTATGAATCGCGGGGAGATTGCTTTTGACGCAAAGCCGCAGGAAGTGTTCCGCCATTATCAGGAACTGGAGGAGATGGGTCTTGCGGCGCCGCAGGTGACCTACGCGCTCTACGGCCTGAAAAATATGGGACTGGATGTGGATACGGAGCTGATTACCTTAGAAGATGCAGCAGATAATATTGTGGGAGCACTGGCAAAAAGAAAAGCGGGGCAGAAGCGTGATGAGGAAAGTATTGCCTCGCATGACATACTTTGCACAGAAGCGACAGCGAACGAACCGTGTGGTGCAGATGCGGCCGTTTCCGGCGAGGGAAAGGACAGCCTATGATTCGGGATATTACACTTGGACAATATTATCAGACTGATTCTGTCATCCACAGGCTGGATCCGCGGGTGAAGCTTGCCGGCACTGTTCTTTTCCTGATTGATTTATTCTTAATTCAGAATGTATGGGGATATCTCATCGCTACGGCTGCACTGGCGACGGTGATACACCTTTCCAGAGTGCCTTTTGGCTATATTATACGTGGCCTGAAATCCATTATGATTCTGCTGATGATTACGGTGGTCTTTAATCTGTTTCTGACGGAGGGAACGGTGATTTTCAAAATCTGGATCATCCAGGTGACCTGGGAGGGCCTGCGGACAGCAGTTTTCATGGCCTGGCGTCTGATTATGCTGATCATCGGCACCTCGCTGATGACTTTTACCACCACGCCGAACCAGCTGACGGACGGGATGGAGAAGGGCCTGCGTCCTCTGAAATATTTAAAGGTGCCGGTGCACGAGGTCGCCATGATGATGTCCATTGCGCTGCGTTTCATTCCTATATTATTGGAAGAAACAGATAAAATCATGAAGGCGCAGCAGGCCAGGGGCGCAGACTTTGAGAGCGGGAACCTCTTCGACAAGGCGAAGGCTCTGGTGCCGCTTCTGGTGCCGTTATTCATTTCTGCATTTCGACGAGCCAATGACCTGGCACTGGCCATGGAGGCGCGGTGCTACAGAGGCGGTGAGGGACGCACGAAAATGAATCCGCTGATTTATAATCGGACCGATAAGATGGCGTATCTGCTGATTTTTGCCTTTATGGCGGTAGATATTTTCGTAGGAAGATTTTTTTAAGGATGGCTCAGGGGAAATATGCCCCATACCTGACGGAAGCATTGGAGCCCTTCCTTTTGCTTTATTTATTATTTTGCGGCAAAAAGCTGTTTCACGGACATCAGAATAATCAGCAGTGAGGATTTGTATGAACGGTGAATTGAAAAAAGTGCTGCTGCGCGTGGCTTACGATGGCACCGCCTACCACGGCTGGCAGAGACAGCAGAACGGTATTACCGTGCAGGAGGTGCTCGAGGAGAAGCTAACGGAGCTTTTACGTGAAGAAATACGGGTGATGGGAGCCAGCCGCACGGACGCGGGCGTACACGCCCTGTGTAATGTTGCGGTCTTTGATACCTATGCCAGGATACCGGCTCAGAAAATCTGTTATGCACTTAATCAACGTCTGCCGGAGGACATCCGGGTTGTGGAATCCTGTGAAGTATCTTCTGATTTTGACCTGAGAAAATGCCATGCACATAAAACATATGAATATCGTATTGTCAATGCGGCATTTCCTAATCCGTTGAAGCGATACTACACGCATTTTACCTACTTTAAATGCGATGTGGAACAGATGAGGGAAGCAGCGCAGTATCTGATCGGGGAGCATGATTTCAGGGCATTCTGTACAGTAGGGGCACAGGTGGAATCGACTGTGCGCACCGTGACGGACATTCAGGTGACGAAAGAAGGAGAGGAGATCGTTCTGTCTGTCTCAGGCAATGGCTTCTTATATAATATGGTGCGGATTATAGCTGGCACGCTTCTGGAAGTGGGGTATGGAAGAATGGAACCGGAAAGAGTGGCAGAGATTCTGAAGTCCTGTGACCGCAAAAATGCCGGCCCTACCGCCCCAGCGTGTGGACTGTGTCTGGTCAGACTGGATATAGAGGAGCTTTCCGGCGCACGAAAATAGCACTGGCCAAAAAAATACGAAAATACGAAAAAGTAAAAATTTCCTGTTGACTTTTCGGAAATGGTTTGCTATATTAGTTGTTGCCGTTGATGTGGCGGACTCGGAGAGGTAGCGAAGCGGTCATAACGCGGCGGTCTTGAAAACCGTTTGTCCGGAAGGGCGCATGGGTTCGAATCCCATCCTCTCCGCTCAGTCAGATTTTTCTGGCCGGTACAATAGAATAGAACAGATGGATTTAGCTATGTGGAAGTACCCAAGTTGGCTGAAGGGACACCCCTGGAAAGGGTGCAGGTCGTTAATAGCGGCGCGAGGGTTCAAATCCCTCCTTCCACGTTTTTTCTTTCCCAAAAAGAAGAAAAAAGTTGTTGACAAGCGAATGAAACTGTGATAAATTAATCGAGTTGTCGCTGAAACAACAAAACAGAACCTTGACAAATAAACAGCAATGCAAC
>JAJQHY010000078.1 GCA_021199495.1 Lachnospiraceae bacterium
GAAACGGTCCGTGCACTGCACCTCGCCTAATGTGAGCAGCTCCTCCACGCCCTCGTTCATCAGATGATAAATCCGGTCTTCATCCCCGCCGCAGCTTAATTCCCTGCGCTTTAAATCCACACCGGGCAGCCAGCCCAGCAAACGATATAAAACCTCCTGCTCCGCCGTGTAATCGCGGTACATTTCCACATCGGACTGCCGCTTTTCATCCAGCCAGTCCGTCAGAGAAAAACGCCTGTCCCCATATCCGGCAACCGGCTCACAATACGCATCCTGTTCATCCGCATCCAGATAAAAGGTAAAATCCACCTTCGGCGGCAGATAGGCGTGAATTCTGTCCGGATTACTCTCCACAACTTCCACCGCATCCTGCAAAGAAGGCAGAACCTGATAATAGAATTCCGACATATTATTGCGGCCGACGCGGAAGGAAAATGCTCCGTTCTCTCCGGAAAGATCGACCAGATCCGCGATCTTTTCCCGGAAATTCTCGTCAGAACGGCAGAGCTTATTTCCGCTGACAAAATAAGCGCGGTCCATGCCAAAAGACAGATCAGGCAGCTTGCCTCTCACGGTGATGCCGTGAAATTCCGCGCCCGATGCGGATCCAACCGCCCTGCCCTCATCCGCACCTGTCCTGCCAGTGCCGGTCTTACCAGAGTCCGTCCGGTTTAAGCCGGTCTCTCCGGTTCTCGCTCTGGAAGCGACGTTCCTCTCTCCCTGCAGCTTCGCCTCCGCGATGTGCAGCCGAATCCGCGGGTTCTCCTCGCCGCAGGTCAGCTGTGTCTTCACAGTCGTCTGTGCGTCGCGGTCCTCGTAATCAACCGCACCATCTCCCATTTCGTTGTAAAACTCATCCAGCCGCCAGCCGAAAAGGTTTAACGTCCCGCCCACCTTCGTCGAGCGCGGATAATAATAGCGGCGGCTCACATCCTGAAGCCTCTGGCTGAACTCCTCCTCTTCCTGCACGATTCGCTCGATAAAGCGCAGCCATTTTAAGCTTTCCTCCGTAAAATTGCTGCGTCGGTGATTGATCTGGGTATTGGAACCATAGGTGGCGGTCGCGCTGTTACGGACATTCGCGCAGAACTCATCCAGCTGTTTGATCACAAAAAGCTTGCCGGTTCCCACCTTAAAGGAAGCCGTCAGCTCCCCGTCCTTTTTGACCAGTCTTGGCTTTAAGATCAGGCTCTGTTCCTGCCAGTTTTTGTCCGCCACTAAAAGATTGGATCGCTTATGGCGGTTCACCGTCATCAGCCACTGCGCGTTTTTGTCCGTGGCGTCCCCGAGATTATGTGTTTTCAGATAATCCTTAAGCCAGTATAAAAGCGCAGCCGTATATTCGCACTCCGGCTCGAAATCATAATACCAGCCATATCGGTTTCTTTTTTTCTGGCAGACGGGGCAGCCGCACTGCCTGCCGATCACACGGTCTTTCGTAAAGGTCAGGGACGTCGTAAACTCTGATTTTACGGAGCGATAGCAAAAAACCGCCTGGCCCAGGGTTTCAGAATTGGAGCGGTACTGGTCATAGCCTGTGGAAACCTCCACATTCTTCACCTCTCCCATCCGGTAAAGCATGCTTCCCTTCTGGCGGGATGCATCCGGAAAGGTTATGGACGAAGCGATTTTGTCCGCGTCAAAGTATAAATAATGCTCCAGCTGCGCGATACTGCCGCCTGCCGGTTCCGTTTCCTCTGTATCCCGCATTGTTCCTTCCAGCGGTTTATATTCCTTTTCCATCGCGGTTTCCTCCTTTGTATTGCTTCCGGGACTTCCTGCTGCCTGCACTTCATAATCCGCCGGCAGACGCTCTGAATGGTCCGGACAGCCATATGTCCGAACCATTCCTCTTTCCAATCCCGATCCGTCGTGATCCGCTCATCCCTGACACCGGTCAGGAAATTCACAAACGGTTCTGAAATTCATTCCCTGTCAAAAAACGCCAGAATATCCTCATATACCTTCCGGTTGTCCTTTTCATTCAAAATCTCGTGGCGCATCCCGTCATAAAGCCGGCTCTCCACCTTCGTGTAGCCCCGCTCCACCAGGAAGCTTTTCAGCCCCAGAAAGCTTTTCTTGGACTGAATAACCGGGTCATTAAGACCTGCAATCAGCAGGATCGGCAGCTGTTTGTTGGTGACATCCCAGCCTTTTTTCGAGAAAACGTCCCGCAGCATATGAAATAAAGTATCAAAACCGTTGACCGTAAAACAAAAGCCGCAAAGCGGATCCTCATTATAGGCCTTCACGTTGTCTTCATTGGTGGAAAGCCACGCGTTCGGCGTATCATAGCCTTTATTATAGACACCGAACACCAGATTATTGAGCGATTCTACCCTGGCGCGTGGACCCTCTTTTTTCTGAATCACGCTGGTTAAGGCCAGCGCGGCCGGGATAGCCGGGGAATTGGTGGGCGGTCCGGACAGCACCAGCTTGTCAATGGCATCATCATGCTGTTTTATATACTGGCGCGCCGCAAGCGTCCCCATACTGTGTCCGAACAGATACAGCTTGCAGTCCGGATATTTCGACTTCAGGTATTCCGAAATCTGAAACAGATCCTGCGCCAGCACATCATACGGCTGCTCATTAAAATAACCGAAGGCCTTCGGATAAACCAGGCTCGCGCCATGGCCGCGGTGATCGTGAATCGCCGCCACATAACCGTGAGCGGCCAGATATTTCATAAAATCATAATAGCGCTCCTTGTGCTCACACATGCCATGGGTCAGCTGAATGACCGCCTTCGGCTCTCCCTCAGGCTCAAAGATGGCGCCGCTTAAGGGCACGTTGTCCAGTCTTGATGTCACAATAAAATTTTTCATGCTCTTATTCCTCCCGGGAGCTTCCCGCAGCGTGGATATGGCTTTCTGATACAGCTCCCGGCTGTTTCCTTCATTTCATAACTGCCGGTCAGGCGTTGAAAACATAACGATCCAGCCTGTCAAACGCGTCTGTCAGCATGCTGAAAGGCACCGCCAGGTTCATCCGGATCGTATCCGGCTTTTTGAAAGCCACGCCGTCCTGCCAGATCACGCCGACGCGGACGCCTTCTTTTAACAGTGTGTCAATGTCTGTGTGATGCGCCCGGCACCAGTCGCCGCAGTCCAGATACAGCATATAAGTACCCTGCGGCCTCGAGACCTTCACGCCCTCAAAATGCTTCGCGATATAATCGCAGCCGTAATTCACATTCTGCGTCAGAACCTGGTCAAGCTCATCCACCCACTCGCGTCCCTCAGGGCTGTAAGCACCCATCAGGGCATACATGGACAGGACATTCATGCTGTTATAATGACTCAACTGCGACTGTTTCACCACTCTATCCCGCAGATAGGGATTATAAATAATGTGGTAGGAACCGATCAGTCCCGCCAGGTTAAAGGTCTTGGACGGCGCATAGGCAGCGATCGTGCGCTGTCTGGCATCCTCAGACACACTCTGGGTCGGAACATGCTCATGGCCCTCCAGAATCAGATCCGACCAGATTTCATCGGAAAATACCACACAGTCATTCGCCCTGTAAACCTCCATGGCCTTTTCGATTTCCCCGCGCTCCCAGACTCTGCCGGTGGGATTGTGCGGAGAACAGAAGACGCAGAAATGGATATGATTCTCCTTAATCTGCCTGTCCATATCCTCATAATCCATGCGGTAAATGCCGTTCTCATCAGGCTTTAACGGACTTAAAATCATTTTCCGTCCATTGCCCTCTAATGTACCGGTAAAGCCCACATACGTCGGGGAATGCAGCAAAACCGGCTCCCCGGGCGCGGTAAACGCCTGCAGCGCGGAGGCCAGACAGCCTAAAACACCGTTCTCATAGCCGATGGCTTCCTCCGTCAGACCCTCGACGCCGTGGCGATCCTTCTGCCAGCTGATAATTGCGTCATAATATTCCTCTCTGGTATCATAATATCCGAACGCGGGATGTTGAACCCTCTTTGTGATCTCTTCCTGAATGGTGGGAACCGTCGCGAAATTCATATCCGCAATCCACATGGGAATCCGGGAAAAGCCCTCGTCGACTGAAGCGCCCGGGATCGGGATTTTGTCCACGGCAATGGCGTCCTTTCCGTGTCTGTCAAGAATGGTTGTAAAATCGTATTTCATATCGTATCCTCTTTTACGTTTTATTTTACATGAAAGGTGCAGAACCATCGTTGTTTCATTTTTCCTCACCTCATGGAAAAAAATAAACAATCGTCTTATCCACATCCTTTGGCCAAATAGCTCCTGCGGATATCATAGCAGATTCCACCCGCATGGTCAAAAGATATTTTACGAAATTATAAAAGATGTTTTATAGAAAAATGAATTCGTGTTACACTCAGGATAATAAGCCTGAAGGAGAAGGGTGCAGCTGCGTTTATCCGGCAGCTAAAAGCACTGTGCCCTCTGCTCACAGCAAACGAATGACGGGGAAGGATAAGTTTGAAACTGAGAGGTAACGGGTAAAGATAAACAAGAAGGCATCGCAAACAAGCCATCTTTCGGTGGCTTCAA
>JAJQHY010000066.1 GCA_021199495.1 Lachnospiraceae bacterium
AGAATCAGGGAAACTAAAAACCTACTGTGTCCACACTTATGGGTACATTATATCTGGTTTCTTGATTTACTGTAAATTTTCGGTATATACCGCATGCCTGACCTGTTTCGTTCTCGGATATGCCATCGGAAGCAAAGAAAGTAATAATACGCAGAAATAACCCCTTTCATTAGACAGTGGATTTTGTCTAACAAAAGGGGTTCGCTTCAAAGTTGTGCGGTCATTTCTGGCGTATAAACGAATTTAGGCTAACCGCCTGCATTGCGGTGGCCTATCTTTACATAAAATGCCAATGGAACATGCAGAGTTGTTTTCAATTTACTCTTGCAGATGACAGAAAACTGGGCTTTGGAATTTCCTGCCCCAGCTGCGTGGCTGTTTCGATCCATAGCTCTTTTGCCGTATTGATTTCCTTTAGTGCTTCTGCCTGGGTGTGCCCATGTGCCATACATCCCTGCAGTTCCGGAATGCTCGCCACATAAATTTTATCAACAGGATCATATTGAATAAAGATTGAATAGTTTTCCATTGCAAATCACTCCTATAGACCATACTTTAAGATGATTTCACGCAACTGGCGTACTTCGTAGCCCTTTGCTTTAGAACCATCTTTCTGTATATTTATAAAAATCTGATACTTATCATGATAATACATAGTATGGGAACCCTTTTGACGCTTAAACTCAAAACCTAAATCTGTAATAAGCTTTTGAAAGTCAGCATAGCGGATATTAAAATCAGAGTTTCCACTTAGAACGTCAGAATAAACTTTGGAGTTCATCCTTATCCTCCGCACATTATAACGTATTTTGAGATATACCTCAAGTGTGATTTTCTGGAAATAAAAAGAACTCCGACCATTATCCAGTCGAAGTTCTTTTGTACATATGGGACCAATGGGGCTCGAACCCATGACCTCTCGCGTGTGAGGCGAACGCTCATCCCAGCTGAGCTATGATCCCGTCCGCGCCGCTTTCGCAACTGCATGTCTTATTATAACAGCTTTTTTCTAAAATGCAACAAAAACTTTTCACTTCAGTAAATTTCCGTAGACGAAATTCCTCATCTTACGCTGCCGCGAAATTGTGGGACAGTGCTGACATAGGTTGCACAGAAAGGCTTTGCGGGGTTGCCGATGCGGTCGATCAGCAAATCGGCGGCAATTTTTCCCATGTCCGTGCCCGGAATGGAGGAGGTTGTGAGCGCCGGTTCCACGATGGTGGATTCCGGGGAAGAGTCGAAGCCGGTAACCATAACGTCCTTCGGAATCGTCAGTCCGCGGCGCTTTAATCCGGCCATGATATGAATGGCGTGGTAATCGTTGACGCAGACGAAAGCATCCGGCAGTGAAGGCAGTCTGTTTAGCTGTTGGTCAATCCAGTCAGGGTCGTAGTAGGGACTGTTGTTTTTTTCCAGAATACACTGATCCGTTTCCAGAGTCAGTTTTGCTTCTCTTAACGCAAGCTGAAAACCGCTCCACCGTTCATAGAAGCTGTTGCAGTGATGGATATCGCCCACAAAGGCCAGCTTCCGGGCACCGGCCTGGATCAGGCGGTTAGTCAGAATCCGTGTGCTGGATACATTTTCCATGGAAATCAGATCACAGATCATTGGCTTCTGATTGATTTGCGCATAGCCGTCCACGATGATGGTGGGCAGCTTCAGATTGCAGACTGTATTCCAGAAATCATAATCGAACAGCTCAATTCCGAGAATGCCGGTAATATTTTCTTTGGAAGTATGGGGAGGAAGTGTACACTGTGAAAGCTCTTCCGCTGTGACCTCGTACATTTTTACTGTATACCCGGCACGGCTGACCTGATTGGTAAAGGCCGTGACAAACAGGGAGCCAAAGCTGTGGTTCATGGGGTTGCGCTGGGACAGTACCAGGATGCATTTGTTTTGATCCGCAGGACGAATCAGAGAATCATCGACCGGCTGAAAATAGCCCAGTTCCTGTGCTTTACTTAAAACAAGCTGTCTGGTGGCTTCCGGCACCTCTCCTCTGTTATTAAAAATTTTGGACACTGTGTTGCGGGAAAGCCCGCAGGCGTCCGCGATATTCTGTATGGTGACTCTCTTTAAAGCCATAGCCGTCCCCTTTCATTTTTGCCTGTGATCAGGAAATCAATCATACAACTGAACAGGTATTTTTTGAAATGCATAAAACTTTTGAAATATTATAACATGTGCAGAATGAGAAATCAAGGTTTACAAATTGTAAAATTAAAAATCAAATTATATGCAAATTGACGGAAAGTGGATACAGTTACTTAAGTCATTTGCCACTGCGCCTGCATTGGGCCGCATAAACAGTCTTTCTCTACAAATCCACCAATTCTGGCATAAAAGATAAGGCACATCTGAAAAATAAACAAAATGGAAACGATAAATTTATGAAAATTCACGAAATGTAAAAATTTGCACAAATGAGATTGACAAAATGTAAATTTGAGAATACTATAAGTTTACAAAACACACATCAGATTGACGATATGTAAAAAAGAAAATCAGGAGGGTATGAAAATGCAGGCAGTAAAAAGAAAGTCCGCCGGAAAAGCTGTTTCCACGGACAGGGCGGCCCATCCCGCGTCGGAAAAAGGCAAAGAGATAAAACGGCACATTCCCTATTATGTCATGCTTTTGCCGGCAATCGTAGTCGTGTTTTTATTCAACTATCTGCCGATTTACGGGGTGCTGATCGCGTTTCAGGACTTTATGCCGGGAGATAAGATTTTGTCCAGCACAGCGAAATGGATCGGTTTACAGAATTTTACACGGTTTTTCAACAGCGTTAATTTCTGGCCGTTGATGAGGAACACGTTCCTTTTGTGTATCTACGGTTTTATTATCGGGTTTCCGCTTCCCATTATCATCGCGCTGTCCCTGAATGCGTTAAAGAACAAGAGAGTCGGAAAAGTGATTCAGACGATCTTTATCGCGCCGCATTTTATTTCGCTGGTGGTGCTTGTGGGAATGCTGCAGTTCTTCTTTGGTTATTATGGCCTTGTGAACAATGTGGCAGTGAGCCTGGGAGCAGAAAGAATTTCCTACATGCTTCTAAACGGTGCTTTCCGGCCAATGTACATTTTGTCCAGCAACTGGCAGGATTTCGGGTGGAGCGCGGTGATTTACATAGCGGCTTTGTCCAACGTGGATCCGGTCCAGCATGAAGCGGCCATTATTGACGGCGCCAGCAGGTTTCAGCGGGTCATTCATGTGGATATTCCGGCCATTCTGCCAATGATCAGTGTGATGCTGATTATGTCTATCGGTGGACTGATGGGAGTTGGATACGAAAAGGCGCTTCTGATGCAGAATGACGGAAATCTGGCGGTCAGTGAAATTATTTCTACTTATGTATATAAGCAGGGTCTTACCGGAGTTCCGGATCAGGGCTATGCTACAGCCATAGGACTGTTCAACTCGATCATTAACGTGATCCTGTTAGTTATAGCAAATACCGCGTCGAAAAAATTCTCTGAGAATTCTTTGTGGTAGGAGGTGTGATATGAAAGACAGAAAAATAAAAATTTCGGGAGATAAAATCTTTAGTTTCCTGAATGCGGCTTTTCTGGGAATTATGCTGGTGGTTGTCCTTTATCCGCTCTACTTTATTGTGATTGCTTCCATCTCGGATACGGATGCGGTGCTGGCGGGAGAGGTGGTGCTTTATCCGGTCGGGCTCACTTTGTCGGGCTTTCAGAAAATTCTGGAGAGGACAGACATCTGGAGAGGATACCTGAACACGATCATATATACGCTGCTTACTACAGTATTATCACTGGTGGTTACCATCCCCGCCGGATGGGCATTGAGCAGAAAGACGATCCCGGGAAGAAAATTCCTGATGATTTATTTTATCATTCCCATGTTTTTCGGCGGCGGCCTGATACCGTTTTATAATGTGATGAGCAGCCTGCATCTGATCAACAGCATCTGGGCCATTGTTTTGCCTTCGATCCTTTCGGTCTGGAACCTTTTTATGACGAGAACCTTTTTCAGTTCCAGCATTCCGGACGGTCTGATTGACGCAGCCAGAATTGACGGCGCGGGAACCTTTTATATCTTTGGTACGATAGTGCTGCCGCTTGCCAAGGCAATCCTTGCGGTTATGGCACTGTATTATGCGGTAGGACAGTGGAACAGCTATTTCAACGCCATGATCTTTTTGCAGGACGAGGAAATGTATCCTCTGCAGCTGGTATTGAAAGAAATCCTGCTGGCTTCGGAGAGTACCGTGGGAGGTAGCGGCGAGACCATTTTGGAGCAGTACCGCCTGGCTAATCAGTTGAAATATGTGTCTGTGATTGTGTCCACCCTGCCGATTTTATGTATCTATCCCTTTGTACAGAAGTATTTTAACCAGGGAATTATGATCGGTTCCCTGAAGGAGTAATTCATTTTATAGGAGGAAGCAAATGAAAATATTAACGAGAAGAGATTTCTTAAAAATGGCGGCGGTTTCGGGTACAGGCCTGGCGTCCATGGGGCTTGTGGGTTGTTCATCGTCCGGCAGCAATTCCCAGAGCGGCTCGACTGAGTCAAGTGTGGACACGCTGGTGAGCGAGTACGGCTTTCAGTGGGAGGACACCTCGGCTCCGATTTTGAACGATGCCGGTGCGGAGGCGATTTCCTTTAATATCTATTCATCCAAGAACGCGTCAGCGCTGGATTATAATGATATGAAAATCATGCAGGATCTGTTTGCGAGCACCAATGTGACTGTGAACTGGGAAAATGTTTCCGAAAACGTCTATTCTGAGCAGAAGAACCTGATTTTCAGTAATTCATCCGACAGACCGGACGCTATTTATCACGCTGGCATGACACAGGGCGAGCTGATCAAGTACGCTCAGCGCGGCGTCATTGTAGCCATCAGCGATTATCTGGAATATATGCCGAATTTCTCTCAGATTCTGGAGGAGCGTCCCGACATTTACAATCAGATTGTCAATGAGGAGGATGGTAAGATCTACGCCCTTCCCAGAATTGAGGAGATGGGACTTTTACAGAATCCCAATATCCTGTTTATCAATAAAAACTGGGTGCAGCAGGTCATCGATGCCGGCGCGGTAGAGGGAATTACCTCCGCGGATCTTGTGGACGGCCTGACCCTGACCTGCGATCAGATGGAGGATATTCTGATTTATTTCAGGGATCATGATATGAACGGCAACGGAGACGCCACAGATGAACGTCCGCTGAGCTTCGTGTACAATAACTGGCAGGGAAATCAGTGCGACCTGTACGGCATGTTCGGACTGAATGATAACCTGGAGCACAGAGTGGTGATCGATGATGAGATCGTATACACGACCATGGATGACCGCTTCATGGAGGCGACAAATTATCTTGCCAACTGGGTGTCGGAAGGGCTGATCGATAAAGTGTCCTTTGAGCAGTCCCAGGACAATTTCCTGGCAAACGGCAAGGGCCTGGAGACCTACGGAGCGTTTTACTGGTGGGAGAGCGCTACTGTTGTGGATGATCCGGACAATTATATTGTCTGCTGTCCCCTGATTGGTCCGGACGGGGAGCAGACGGTATGCGTATCCAACAATCCGGAGGTAAGCACCGGTGAGCTGGTGTTCTTCAGCGATTGTGAAAATGTTGAGGTGCTGCTGGCGTATTTTGACAGATACTATGATCCCTATGTTTCCACACAGATCAATTATGGCGCGATAGGAGTCGTCTATGAAGAGGAGCTGGATGAGAACGGAAAGCTGGTGCAGAAGGAACTGCCGGATGGGGTGACATCCGATGAGCTTCGGCTGCAGAACGCACCTCTGGGAATTATCTATCTGAACGATTATGCCTGGGAAAATGTGGTCAATATGGAGGAGCGGACACAGTTAAGACAGGAGAGACTGGCAGCTTATGTGACGCCTTATGTGGATGAGGGCGTGCAGCCTTGCCCGAACCTGCCCTTTACCATGGATGAACTGAACACGCTGAGCAATTATGAGACGGATCTGGAGGACTATGTGAAGACAAACCTGATCAGCTGGCTGATGAACGGCGGCGTCTCGGAGTCGGCATGGGAGAACTTTAAGACGGAGCTTACGAGCAAGTGCCATCTGGATGAGATCCGGGAGGTATATCAGTCCGGGTATGACAGATATCTTTCGGAAACCTGATTACAGTGAAATATGATCATAAAGCTTCTGAGGTCCGGGATGAAGGATTCCTCAGAACAGAAAGGAAATGAGATGAAATTAAAAAAACTTCTGGCGTCGTCTCTGGCCTGCGCCCTGGTGCTTGCGGCATCGGGCTGCGGCAGCAGTACCACTTCCGGGGAGAATACAGCTCCGGTGATCAGCGGTGTGGAGGATACCGCGGTGGAAGCAGGAACGGAATTTGACGCTTTTGCGGCGGTGTCCGCATCCGATGAGGAGGATGGAGATCTGACTTCCATGATCACTGTCACTTCTACTCCCAGCCTGGATTTTGTGAACGGTAAAGTGACAGTGAAGAAGGCGGGAAGCTATGAGCTGACCTACAGCGTTACTGATGACGATGGAGAGACGGTGAATGCCTATGCCACGTTGACGGTCACCAAACAGACTGCCGATGCGGTGGTTTATATGGATTTTGATTTCAGCGGGGAGCAGGAAATTGATGATCATGGATGGACAGCCAATATTTCTGACAGCGCTGATGCTGCCGCGGAGTTAAAGCAGGGTGCTTATGTCTTTGATATTGCCTCTCCCGGAGAGAGTGATGGAGATGTGCAGCTGGTCAAATCGGGGCTGGAGCTGAAGGAAGCCCAGTATACGATTAAGGTCTGGGCCAAATCCACGGAGGATACCTACTGCCACATCATCGCCAGAGATGAAAGCAGCGAAGAGTGGTCCACCTTCGGCGGCGCTTACAATCTGGAAATCGGTGAACAGGTCAGTGCCCTGGAGATGAACTTCACTTCCTCCGGGGAGGGAAGCGCTCAAATTCTGATCAATCTGGGCAAAATCACACCCAACGCCGAGAACGCGGAGGATACTACACCCACAGACTTTACGGTGACCATTGATAAGATTGAAATCTACGAAATTACCGGCGTACAGACGCAGACTCTTGTGTATTCCTGTGATTTTGCTTCCTCTGAGGAAACGGTTACTGTGGAAGCTGGCGATGGCGCGGAGGCATCCGTGTCTGTGACAGACGCAGCTGAGGTGAGCATAACTTCTTATCCGACGGATGGCGGCGTGTGGAGTATCAAGGCCAATATCGGGATTGGTGATGTACAGATCGAGGCGGGAGAGACTTATTATTACAGCTTTACCGTCACTTCGGAAAATAATCAATCGGGAGAATGTCTGGTGGAAAGCGCGGCCAATTATGACTCTGAGAGAGCCAATTACGCCAGCCTGAACCTGACAGCCGGTGAGGAAACCGTCATTTCCGGCACTTTTGTAGCAGAAAACTCGGTATCAGATCCTGTGATCCGTCTTCAGTTGGGAACCGCTTCAGACGGCGTTACCTCCAACACGATTACCATTGACAACGTGGAATTCGGAACCATGGATGGCAATTTGCAGACAGTGAAGACTATCGACAGCTTTATGGCATTCGGTGAAGGCACCGTCAATGAGGACAACCCGGAGCTGCCATGGGATACCTTTAATGGAACGGACGAGGACAATGACCTGGGTGTTGGTACAATTTATACGGAGAACGGCAGTCTCTTTTACCGGATCGACCAGGGCGGCTATACGGACTGGTACAATAAGCTGATCTGCGGCTACAGCGATAATCCGCTGACGCTGGAGGCGGACAGCTATTACACAATTGAAATCACAGCGAAGGCGGATCAGGATGTGACCTGCAGCTTTGCCTTAAATCCCATCGGCGACTGGGATCCCAGAATCTCTGAGTCAATGAATATCACGACGCAGGAGCAGACCTTTACCTTTACGACAACCGATACGCTGATCGTGGATATGAATTTTGAAATGCTGTTCCAGTTCGGATCAGAGGATACCGTCAATCTGGGAGAGGTAACCATTGAGTTCCTGGATGTGACAATCTATCAGATGAAGGTAGTGGATTAAATGCGGTGCGGGAGAAGAAAGTCTGCCTTGCTTCTCCCAAAAAAGCAGGACGGCTGGAAAGGAGATCACTGTGAAGATGCGCATGAAAGGATTGTTTTTCGCTGTCTGTCTGGCGGTTGCAGCCGTCCTGGCAGGCTGCCAGGGAACAGAATATACAGTCAGCTTTGACTTAAATTACAGGGATTGCCCGGATGAGGATGATGTGATGGTTGCTTCGGGAAAAAAGCTGGAACAGCCTGAGGATCCGACAAGGGAGGGCTATACTTTTATCGGCTGGTTTGAGAATGCGGTGTTGACTGACGAGTGGGACTTTTCCACGGAGAAGGTAAGCGCTGATATGACGCTGTATGCCGGCTGGGATCTGGACACAGGGGATGAGATCGTTTATCCGGAGGATGACAAGGATTTCTCGTCGTTAAAAACTGCGGGCAGTCAGGAATCCTCGTATGAATATGTGAATTTTTTCCTGCCGGAGGTGGACGGAATTTCCCAGCCGTATGTAGGCGATGTGATGCCTTATTATGAGGATGGAGTTTACTATATTTACTATCTGAAGGAAAGCGGAGATTCCTACAATCATTCCGTCTACCTGGCAACGACGACAGATTTTGTCACTTACACAGAATATGATGATGTGGTGCTGGAAGCCTCCAGGAGCGGAGGACAGGACGGCTGGATCGGAACCGGATCCGTGGTGAAGGTGGGAGACGTGTATTATTTCTTCTATACCGGCCATACCTCTTCTGTGAGCTACGAATATCAGGAAAAAATTATGGTAGCGCAAAGTGATAATCTGTATTCCTTTGAGAAGGTGGCGGAGTGGGAGATAATACCGCCGGATTCACTGGGACAAAAGCAGGATTTCAGGGACCCGCAGGCTTATTATGACGAGGAGAGCGGAGAGATTACTCTCACTGTGACGGCATCCCAGTCCAATATTGCCAGAATCCTGAAATATACGCTGAGCGCAGATCTTAAGCAAGTGGAGTATGACGGTATTATTTTCTCTGATCCAACAGGGGAATTCTGGAACCTGGAGTGCAGTGATACTTTTGAAATCAACGGGACCTGGTATATCACTTATTCCGCGCAGGATGATACGCTGTGGTATGCTTACGCGGACGAACAGTTTGGACCCTATAGTGAACCGCAGCGGCTGGACGGCAAGCTTTTCTATTCGGCGAAGCATGTGGAGGACGGCTCAGATTATTATATGGCAGGCTGGGCCAGAAGGTCCGAGTCAGCTACTTCGACCTCGGAGGTTTCCGCCTGGGGAGGCAATCTGGTGGTACAGAAGATTGTACAGAACGAGGATAAGACGCTTTCGCTTACGCCAGTGAACGCGGTAGCTGAGCAGTATACGGTCCGGCGCGAACTGCTAACAGAGGATTCGCATATCTGCCTGAAAGCGGGTTCCCTGTATGACTATGAGGAAGTTTTCACTGCCTATGAGAGTTTTATGCTGACAGGGGTGTTTACTTTTGAGGGGAGCGGAAGCTTCGGTCTGGCCTTCGATTATAATGGTGATGAGGAGAGCTATAAGCTGATTTCCATTGACCCGGAAGAAGGAATGGTCAGTCTGTATTTTAATGAGGGAAGCACATTGATCGCGCAGACAGCGGTCACTCTGACAGCAGGGGAGGAGTATTCCTTCACTTATATTCAGGAAGGCTCTGTTGGAACCTTTTATATCGATGGCCTGGCGGCGCTGACTGTCAGAATCTACGGAGTCAGCGGCAAGTCAATCCGGCTTTTTGCGGAAAATAATAACGTGCTGTTTACATCTTTAAGGGAATATACCAGATGAGACAGTTCATTGGTTGAGGGAATAACCTGTCTGCTGTGTAAAAGTAAATTGGAACAGACGAAAGAATTTTGGAGAGGAGGAACGTGCCATGATCAGCGACAGCTTACTGCGAGCGAGAACTTTTGAACAGAAATACATTGCGCATCAAGACCCGAAACGTCCCTGCTTTCATGTAACAGGAACCGTGGGTTGGATCAATGACCCAAACGGCTTTTCCATGTACAAGGGAGAGTATCATTTATTCTATCAGTATCATCCATATTCGAAGGAATGGGGTCCCATGCACTGGGGACATGTGAAGACGAAGGATTTTATAAAGTGGGAGAGACTTCCTGCTGCATTGGCCCCGGACACGGAGGCAGACCGGGACGGCTGCTTTTCCGGCAGCGCCTTAGAGCTTGCGGATGGACGGCACCTGCTGATGTATACAGGAGTGTACAAGGAATGCGGGGATGACCTGGCGATCCGGGAGTACCAGAGACAGTGTATCGCCGTAGGCGACGGAATTGATTATGTGAAATGTGAAGGAAATCCTGTGCTGAGCGCTGACAATCTGCCTGAGGGAGGAAGCCCGAATGATTTCAGGGATCCCAAAATCTGGAAAGACGGAGACGGGTTTTTCGCGGTTGTAGCCAACCGGGCGGCGGATGAAAGCGGTTCGGTTCTGCTGTATCGCAGTGAGGATGGTTTCCACTGGAATTTTGTGAAAATACTGGAGTCCAATCATGATGCGTATGGCAGAATGTGGGAGTGCCCGGATTTCTTTGCGCTGGACGAAAAGCAGGTCCTTGTGGTCAGTCCCCAGGACATGGTCCCGATGGGGCTGGAGTTCCATGCAGGAAACGGTGTTGTGTGCATGATGGGAACATGGGAGAAGGAAAGCTGTTCTTTTCACAGAGAGCGGGTGCAGTCCATGGATTATGGAATTGATTTTTACGCGCCGCAGACCGTGGAAACCATGGATGGAAGAAGGGTGATGATTGCCTGGATGCAGAATTGGGCGACCTCCAGATGTCAGGATCCGGCGGCGGATTTCTTTGGCATGATGACGGTGCCCAGAGAGCTGGGGATCCGGGAGGGCAGATTGATCCAGAACCCGGTGCGCGAGCTGGAAAATTATCGCGTAAACAGGATGTCTTATCAGAATGTCTTAGTGAACAGGCTGTTGAATCTGGCCGGAATTTCCGGTCGGGTGATGGATCTGACGGTTCTGATTCGCCCTGCAACAAAAAAAGGCTACGCCTCTTTTCAAATGAATGTGGGAGAGGATGGAGAGCATGGGACATCAATTTGCTATGAGCCTGGCAGCAGCATATTGAAGGTGGATCGCACCAGGAGCGGCGGCCGCTTTGATATTGTGCATGAAAGAAGCTTTTTTGTCCGTCCACAGGAAGGCAGAATCAAAATCCGTGTGATTATGGATAAAAACAGTCTGGAGATCTTTGTCAATGACGGAGAGCAGGCGGCGACTTTTCTTCTCTACAGCCCGGTAACAGCGGATGCTGTCAGTTTTGAGGCGGAGGGCGCTGCTTTGATGGATGTTGAGAAATTTGATCTGGTCGTATAGGAGGCAGCGATGTCAGTTGTGGAAAATAAAAAATGGGATGTGGTTGCCCTTGGAGAATTACTGATCGATTTCACGGAAAATGGTATCAGCGCACAGGGTAATCCGCTTTTTGAAGCCAATCCGGGCGGAGCTCCCTGCAATGTGCTGGCTATGCTTGAGAAGCTTAACAGGAAAACCGCCTTTATCGGGAAGGTAGGGAAGGACGCGTTTGGAGAGCAGTTAAAGAGCGCACTTGTGGAAACAGGTATTGATGTGACCGGCCTTTGCATGGATGAAAAGGTGCATACGACGCTGGCACTGGTACATACGCTGCCGGGCGGAGACAGGGATTTTTCCTTTTA
This sequence comes from Lachnospiraceae bacterium, assembly GCA_021199495.1. Lineage (GTDB taxonomy): Bacteria > Bacillota > Clostridia > Lachnospirales > Lachnospiraceae > RGIG6307. The sequence goes on from JAJQHY010000066.1 coordinate 11,767, forward strand.
CCGGGAGCCGGGCGCGGACATGATGCTGACGGAGGAAGAGGTTTCAGACAAGCTGCTGGCGGACACGAAGATTTTTCACTTTGGGACGCTGTCCATGACGCATGAGGGCGTTCGCAGGGCAACCAGAAAGGCGATTGCGCTTGCAAAGCAAAACGGCGCGCTCCTTTCCTTTGACCCGAACCTGCGGCCGCCATTGTGGTCCTCTATGGAACTGGCGAGAGAGCAGGTTCTGTACGGTCTGTGCCACTGTGATATCCTGAAAATTTCGGACAATGAAATACAGTGGCTGACCGGGAAAGAGGATTTTGACGAGGGAGTTTGTTGGATCAGAGCGCTTTGTCCTGACATTTCCCTGATTTTACTGTCGATGGGAAGGGACGGCAGCAGAGCCTACTACAAAGATCTGATGGTGGAGGTTCCGGCTTTTTTGCAGGAAAACACGATTGAGACGACCGGTGCGGGGGATACCTTCTGCGGGTGTATGCTGGATTTTGTGTGCAGGCAGGGGCTGAAAGAACTGGATGAAGAGCAGCTGACGAAAGCGCTTCAGTTTGCAAACGCGGCGGCTTCTTTCGTTACAACCAGAAAGGGTGCGCTGCGGGTGATGCCAAAGAGGGCAGAGGTGGAGGCGCTTCTGAAAGTGCGTATATCATAGTTATATTGGAGCCTTGACGAGCCGGAACATTGCTTTCTAAAAAGAGATGTTCCGGCTCTGACATTTTACAGAAAACGCAACAGGGGCCATCCGAAATACCGGATGGCCCTTGTACTGTAATTGAAATCGTATGTACCAGAGCTTTACTGCATCTGTGCCAGTGAACCCATCGGATCCCAGGGCTCGAGCATGGTCGGCTCCGCCTCGTACTCGGCGATGCACTCGGCAGGCAGATACTTCTTGTTGATGAGGATCTGGTAATTGTACTCGGTGAACCAGTCGTCGCTCATGACATAGTAGCCGTCCTTGCCGGAATCCTTGCCCCAGCTGTTCTCCACGCGCCAGCGAACGGGCTTCTCATTCTCATCTAAGTCTACGCCCTGGAAGACCATGGCGTGGGTCATCTGGCTGTGGCCGTAGTCCAGACGCTCGGCCTTGGTCATCGGGAATTCCACATCCAGTAAAGACTCCAGATCATAAGCGTGCAGATCCATCAGACCGCCCTCACGGCTGGAGCACTTTCCGACATCGCAGCCGAACCACACCGGCTTGCCGTCCTTTAACTGTGCGATGGCAGCTTCCTTGAGCATATCGGCGGGCAGATTCAGGTAGCGAACGCACTTACCTTCCACAACGTTGCCCAGAAACTTCACGCTGTAGCTCTTGTGATAGGGCTTGTCAGCGGTAGGAGCGTTGATCAGGCTGATATAGTCATCCAGATTCCATCCCACATACTTGTCAAAGAACTCCAAAGGCGTGATCTGCTTCTCGGTGATGTATTTGTCATCCTTGGTGCGGACAGCAAAGTCAAAAGCCTTCGGCGGCTTGCCCAGGCAGATGACAAGGATACGATAGACCTCGTCCATCATCTCGTCCTTTTTCGCCTTAAGCTCTTCCATGGAAGCGCCGTTTGCGTGGGCAGTTCTTAACTGGCAGGCATAGGTGCGAAGCTTCTCGGTCAGGACGGAGCACATGTCACGGGTGGAGGAGGAGTTGACGGATTCGGGCATGGCATCCTTCGGTACTACACCGTATTTGCGCACCAGGTTGGCGAACATATCCCACTGACCGCCGTCGCCTACGGGTGACTGCAGCAGGTATGCAACCAGACGACCGTTGGTGGGCTCGTCCAGCGTCTTTAAGATGCTCTCCAGGAAATAATTGGATTTCTCCAGCTTGTCATAGAAAAGTGGATAGCTCTGGGAAAGCTCGAAGGTATCCAGATTCAGGTTCTGCATGACGTCGAAACGCATGACATTTAAGGCGGCGAACATCCAGCAGCGTCCGCTCTGCTTCTGATTGGTGATATTGCCCTGCTTTAAGGAGATGGAGTAGGTGTGCGGCAGATCGCGCACGGCCTGTTCCACGGTAGCGGATTTTTTCAGTCCGTTGTTCATTACCGCGTTCATGGCTACGGTGTTGGCACGCTCAGAATCGAAGTGTTTCTCAGCGGCTTCGTAGAACTCTTTTGTCAGTTCCATAAATTGACCTCTTTTCTTTAGAATTTGTATAATCAGGAATAAACCCTCCATATTTCAGTCTATCACAGTTGTTCGAAGGATTCAATGGAAAATTTCTTAGGTACCTAAATAAATCTGAACGGAAGAACAGCATTCGTTGTTATGGGTATTGTATAAAATTCCCTCTTTTTCATATTTTGAAAATGACGTATACTATTCTAAAAGCAAGGGTATCAGGAGGAATTTTTGATGAAAAGAAAAACCGCGGTCATCACAGGGGCTACATCCGGGATCGGAAGAGAGTTTGCGTATGCCTTTGCGGCAATGGGATATCGTCTGGTGCTGACGGGCCGCAGAACAGGAAGGCTTGAGGCACTTTCGGAGGAGCTGCAGGTTCCTTGCCGGATCTGGACGGCTGATTTATCGGACGAGGAGCAATGCTATGACTTTCTGGAAAGGCTTGAAAAAACGCGCGTGGACGTCTTTATTAACAACGCCGGTTTCGGCGTCTGCGGGAGTTTTACGGAAACGGAGCTTTCGAAGGAGACGTCTTTGATTGACGTCAATGTCAAAGCCATGCATATTTTATTGAAAAGGATGCTGAAGAAGATGGAGCGACAGGGCTTTGGCACCATCCTGAACGTGGGTTCCGCAGCGGGACTTTTGCCGGCCGGTCCCCATATGGCGGCCTATTACGCGTCCAAATCTTATGTGGTCAGCCTGACACGCGCGGTGGCCAGGGAACTTGCGGAGCAAAAGAGTCCCGTATATGTGGCGGTCCTCTGCCCGGGGCCGGTGGATACGGAATTCAATGCCCGTGCCAACGTAAAGTTTGCCATGAAGGGGATTTCTCCTAAATATTGTGTACGGGAAGCCCTTCGTGGGATGAAGAGACGGCAAAACGTTATTATTCCGTCACCTCTTGTGCGTGCCGGTACACTGGTGCAGAAGCTTTTGCCGGCATCTATACTGATTCCGTTGATTTCCGCGCAGCAGAAGCGGAAGGTGTATCGCCCAGGGCAGGGCGGTTGAGAATGTAAACCTTGCGGTATGCACATTTCACCCAGTTTTGAGTTGAATATGGTTGCGGGAAAAAATCAGGTTTGTTATACTGAGAGTGTAGCAGAAAGTGCCTGTAAGAAGACAGAAAGGAAGTAACGATGGGAGCGTATTTAAATCCGGGAAATGAGGGGTTTCGGACGATCACCAATGATATTTATGTGGATAAAACCGGACTGATTGATTATGTGAACAGTACAATTGATACGCCGCGCAAGCTGACCTGTTTTTCAAGACCCAGACGATTTGGAAAATCTTTTGCGGCTAAAATGCTTTGTGCGTATTACGATAAAAGCTGTGATTCACGCGCTCTTTTTGCAGGTCTGGAAATATCCGGGATGGGATCTTTTGAAAAGGGTCTGAATCGGTACAATGTGATTTATCTGGATATCACGCGGTTCATCGCCAGAGCAAAAAATAAGGGCAGTGATATGATTCTGGATCTGCAGGCGGCGGTGATTGAGAAACTGATGAAAGCATTTCCGGCTTGCATTAAAGAGGGAGAAACATTTCTCGCGGACGCTCTATTTTCTGTTTCGGAAAAAACGGACGAAAAATTTATTATCATTATAGATGAGTGGGATGCGCTGTTCCGCGAGGCGAAAAATGATGAGGCAATTCAGAAAAAATACATTCAACTGCTTCGCGGACTTTTCAAAGCAGGTCCCATTACGGACAGTACGATTGCGGCTGCGTATATGACTGGTATTCTGCCGATCAAGAAATATGGTACGGAATCCGCATTAACGGATTTTTTGGAATTTACAATGACAAATCCGGCGAAGCTGGCAAAATATATCGGCTTTACGGAGGAAGAGGTTAAAAAACTCTGCGTAGATTATCATATGGATTTCGAGCAGATGAGTACATGGTATGATGGTTACACCTTCAGTCGGATTCAACATGTGTATAGTCCGAATTCTGTTATGAAAGCAATCGTAAATGAAGAATTTTCCAATTATTGGACCAGTTCTGAAACTTATGAATCACTGAAAAGCTATATCAGTATGAATTATGATGGCTTGAAAGATTCCGTAGTATCTATGTTGGGAGGGGAGCAGGTCAGGGTCAAAATCAGATTATTCCAAAATGACGTGTCATCTTTCAAAAACAAAGATGATGTCCTGACACTTCTGATTCATCTGGGTTACTTGGGTTATGATGCTGAAAGTGGAAAGGCTTTTATTCCCAATCAGGAGGTGGCGGATGCTTTTGCTGACGCAGTGAGTGGCGATGAGTGGGCGGATGTTGGAGAACTGCTGCAGGATTCGGAAAGCTTCTTTGAGCAGCGCGATTATGATTGCATATTACACGGCGAGAAGATTCTATAATAATCCAGGGAATCATTCAAAGGAAAGAAAACTACAAAAGAAACGGAGAGTATCATCTGAAACAGAGTGATACTCTTTTTTTATGGGTTTGCATAAATAAAGCTTGCATTCCTTGCTGTGGTATGCTATTTTGGTAATAGAAATGTTACCAAAATGGGATACACATGGAATATATGGGGAGGAACCGGCGCATGCATATTCTTTCGATCTGGGAAATTACCATAGAAGTATCTGTCATGATTCTGCTGATTGGATTGATTCGCAGGCTGTTTCACATGTGTCTTACCCCGGATTTTCAGTATTTTCTGTGGATTTTTGTGGCGCTGCGGATTTTGCTTCCGGTGGGTATGACGGTGGAGGTGAGCCTGCCGCAGTCACTGCGGGAGACAGCTGTCGCCTGGATATTTGCCGAAAATAGTACGAATGATATAAATGAGGTGCTGACTTCTGCGGATGAAAATGGTACGACGGCGGAAGAGAACGGGAGTGCTGACGAGGAAACGGAAGCAGAAGCTTTGCGGCTGTCAGATACTTCCGGTGCAGGATTATATACAGATTTCAATCAATCCGGTGCAGAGCAGGGTATAGACAGTGGGCGGACTGACAGCGAAGCGCTAAAGGAAATCGGGGCGTATGATGCTGGCGGTGAAGTTCAAAGCAGCGAGAGCTTTTCATCCGGATTAAAAGAAAGCAGCGGCATCTTTTTCCGGATCTGGCTTGCGGGCTGTCTGAGCCTTGGCCTGTATATGCTGACCGGAAACATTCGTCTCTTTTACAGGTTAAAAAAGGAGCGCAGGCTGATCGGGAGGCTTAAGGATGGTCTCGCGGTATATTCTGTGCCTGGCTGTTACTGCCTGGCGGGTGTGATCCATCCCGCGATTTATGTGGATGTGGAGCAGATTCAGAATGAGGCCGTTCTGAAAAATATTCTTCGCCATGAGAGGGAGCATTACAGGGCTCGCGACAATCTCTGGCAGCTGATTCGCGGCGTATGCCTGATTTTGCAGTGGCACAATCCCCTGGTCTGGTGGGCATATTTCGCTTCGAAAAAGGACTGCGAGCTGGCCTGCGATTACATAGTGGTCAGGGGAATGAATGATAAGAAGCGGTATGCCTACGGGCAGAGTCTTTTGGCTGTCTGCGGCAGTCTGAACGGCTTTGGAATCAGCCTGACAACAGCGATGGGCGGCAGCAGGAAATTTATGGAGGAACGGATTGTGGGCGTGATGAAACCAAAAAGGAAAAGGGCAGCGGTGCTGTCTGTTGTGATTGTGGTCTTACTGGTACTGATTGGAGCAGTGTCGGTGCATCTGAACGCGGAAGGAAGTTCAGGTACACAGGAATCTGTTATGGATGAGAGTCAGGATGGCGAGGCAGCGCCTCTTCGGGTTGACATTCAGATTGAAAATTACTATATTACAAACATCGGCAATCCTGACAATCTTTATTACATAGATGAGAACCATGTCCTCTGGGGCTGCGGCTACAACTACTATGGGCAGCTGGGGCAGGGCACGTGGGATGAGGAATATCACACAGAGTTTGTGAAAATCGCGGAGAATGTGGTGCATGTGGATTATTCTTCCCTGGGCGGCTTTGTAATTTACCTGACGGAGGATCATGAGCTGTACGGGTTTGGCTCTGCGGCTAATGGCGCGCTGCTGCAGACTGAGGAATTTTCCTGGGAAGTGTTTTATGGTGATAAGTATAATCACAGGGAAGAAAACGCGGTATCCACGCCTGTTCTGCTGATGGAGGATGTGGCTAACGCCTGCTGCGGCCGGGGAGATGTGGCCTGTATGACGGAGGACGGCGATGTTTATATCTGGGGTACGATCTGGAGTGGAGAGTTTTATTATGGAGACTATTTCTTTGTGTCAACGCCGCAGAAGGTACTCTCAGACGCGGTGCTGGTGACCGGCGGCGCTTACAATCACGCGGCGTTACTTCAAGACGGTACGGTCTGGACCTGGGGTTATAATTACGCGGGCAGTTGTGGAGTGGAGATTTCAGACGATACTCTTTATATTTCAGAGCCGGTATGCGTCGCTGAGGACGCTGTGATGGTATGGACCGGCAGCGTATCACGAAATGTAAACTGTCTGGATACTACGGAATTTGAATCGTTTCCGCAAGGACTGGAGAATACTGTCATTCTCAAAAAAGACGGCACCTGCTGGGCCTGCGGTGTGAATGTCGGGGAGGAGACGAAAACACTGTCTTCTTACTGGGAAGTCGTGAACTATGATAAGGTATGTGCGGATGAATTTATACAGCTGACAGAGCCGACTGTCTGCGAAATTCCAAACGTCCGGACATGTGATGACGAGGAAACTGCCGCAACAGAGGAAACAGAAGAGTTGAGCCCGCAGGAAGCGTGGAAAATTGTGGGAGAGAATTTCTTTGCCCGATACGGGGATGCCGAACTGGAAGAGTCCGGGGAGAATCTCCTGGCGGTACTGGAAACTGAGACAGTTTATTCGGATGACGGCACGGCGCTTTACAGCTGGAAATATGCAGCAGTTTATGTGGGAGAAAAGGACGAGAGGCAGTACTTTGTGAATTATTATATTTTCATTGGAAATGACGGGGAGGAAGGATGGCTTTTAGTGGATAACTTTTACTATGTGGATGAAAACAACGGGCTCTGCGGCGCCATTTTGACAGTCTGATATAATGAGCGCAAGCGAGAAGGGCGTGCTCGCACGTCCGGCGAGCGGCGAATTGGATCATGAGCGTCTTTTGCTCATGATATAATAACGCACACCCGATATGACAGAAAGGCACAGAAAAAATGAATCACATTACAGAATCAGAACAGAAAATTCTCAGACTTCTCTGGGAGGAAGGAACGCTCTCCACCATGCAGATCGTGGAGCGGCTTGAGGAGGAGACCGGCTGGAGCAAGCACGCGGTCATTTCCTTTTTAAAGCGGATGGAGGCCAAGGGCTTTGTGACCTACGAGACACGGGGACGGGCCAAATATTACACGCCCGTGCCAAGTCAGGAGCTGGTGGCCAGACAGGAGCGTGATTCAGTCCTTCAGAAATTTTATCATGGAAAGCTGGGGCTGATGGTCAGCAGTATGGCGGAGGAAAATTCGCTGACGGAGGAGGACATTCAGGACTTAAGGAAGCTTTTGGATGACCTGCAGGAGAGCGGGGATTAGTCGAAATTATGAACTTCGGAAAATAAATATGGAAAAATGTCACAAAAACCTTGCTGAATTACCGCATGTCATGTTACAATATGAATACTGTGATGTGCCGTTTACGGCTGTGCCATGAGATTGCGCACCACGGCGCACAATATTATGACGGCCCTGTGAAGGGGACCGGAAAGTGGAGGTATAGAATGGATTTAAATTTAAGACCGGCAAGTGAGTGTAAGTATGACGCGGTATCTCTCGGTGAGATTATGCTGCGCCTGGACCCGGGTGAGGGCAGAATCCGCACGGCTAGAAGCTTCCGCGCATGGGAAGGCGGCGGAGAGTATAATGTAGTCCGCGGCCTGCGCAAGTGCTTCGGCATGAAGACTGCCGTGATTACCGCTTTTGCGGACAACGAAGTAGGCAGACTGATCGAGGATTTCATCTGCCAGGGCGGCGTTGACACAGACCTGATCAAATGGATGAAGACCGATGGTATCGGCCGTACCTGCCGCAACGGCATCAACTTCACCGAGCGCGGCTTTGGTATCCGCGGCGCGGTAGGCTGCTCCGACAGAGCGAACACCGCCATCTCCAAGGCGACTCCTGAGGACTTTGATTTTGATTATATCTTTGGCGAGCTGGGCGTTCGCTGGTTACATACCGGCGGTATCTATGCCGCTTTATCCGAGCAGGCATGCGAGACCGTTATCGCCGCGATCAAGACCGCGAAGAAGTACGGCACCGTTGTTTCCTATGATCTGAACTATCGTCCTTCCATGTGGAGCGCGATCGGCGGACAGGCCAAGGCGCAGGAAGTCAATAAAGAGGTTGCGAAGTATGTTGACGTGATGATCGGCAACGAGGAAGACTTCACCGCCTGCCTGGGCTTTGAGATCGAGGGCAACGATGCCAACTTAAAAGAGTTAAACCTTGACGGTTATAAGAAGATGATCAACGAGGCTGCCAAGACCTATCCGAACTTCAAGGTTGTGGCGACCACCCTTCGTACCGTGAAGACCGCTACTGTGAATGACTGGAGCGCGATCTGCTGGGCGGACGGCGAGATCTACAAGGCCAAGGATTACAAGGGTCTGGAGATCATGGACCGTGTCGGCGGCGGCGATTCCTTTGCTTCCGGCCTGGTATATGGCCTGATGACCACACAGAACGCGGAGCTGGCTGTGAACTACGGCGCGGCACACGGTGCACTGGCGATGACCACCCCGGGTGACACTTCCATGGCGAATAAAAAGGAAGTTGAAGCCATCATGGGCGGCGCAGGCGCGAGAGTACAGAGATAGTATTTTATAAAGCAGATTTATGGGGCTCGCCTATGGTGGCGGGCCCTTTTTTCTGAAATGGAAGCCTGTGAAAAAGATTGAAGGCGGTAATTTTGCTGGTTTATGACAAAATATTTGAAAAAAGAGAATCAGTCTGTCACGATGCAGAATTTTTTGCGTCATATAATGATACAAGGGACAAAAGGTCAGAAATCGAATGCTCGCATTCGTATTTATGACCTTGGGGACCGCAACGACATGAGAAAGGAGCCAATTTGGCCGTTTTTTCAGGTCAAATTGTGCGGATTTCGAATGGCGTCATGGATTGCGGGAGCGTTTCTTGCGAAGCAATCCATGGTATCATACCCTTTTGTCGCTTTAATCATTTAAATTGGATGCTTGCTTAAAGTACGTTTTTGTAGTGCGTATCCGTATTGATTTATTACGATAAAACAGACACATGAGGGAGGAACGCAGGATGGAAGATGCTGCCATCATTGGACTGTACTGGGAGAGAAATGAACAGGCGATTCACGAGACGAATGTGAAATATGGCCCATACTGCCATACAATTGCCTACAATATCCTGGAAAATCAGGAGGATTCTGAGGAGTGCGTCAATGATACCTGGCTGCGCGCCTGGAATACCATGCCGCCGCAGCGGCCGAATTATCTGAGACTGTTTTTAGGAAAGATCACGCGGAATCTGTCTCTGGATATCTGGAAAGGAAAACAGGCGCAGAAACGGGGCGGCGGGGAGCTTTCTCTGGCGCTTGACGAGCTGTCGGAGTGCGTGGCGGATACGAAGGACGTGGAGGACGCCCTGCAGGCAAAGGAGCTTAAGGAGACAATCGAGCGCTTTTTACATACACTGCCGAAACGGGAGCGGGAGCTCTTTTTGCAGAGATACTTTTATATGTGCTCCACAAAGGAGCTGGCCGCGCGCTACGGCATGAAGGAAAATCATGTGGCGGTGCTTTTATCCCGGACGCGCAAAAAGCTGGCAGCGCAGCTTGTGAAAGAGGGGTGGTCGGTATGACAGCGATGGACATTCTGGAGGCTCTGGGACAGGTGCAGGAGGAGGTGCTTTGCGGCTGTGATGGGATAATCGGCGCGCCTGAAGTCGGGGAAGCTGACAGATCGGCAACCGACATTGAGTATAAATCTGATGTGCAGGAACTCTCAGATCATAAAAACAGGAAGAGCCGGCAAAAGATTATTTCCGGAGCTAAGCAGAAGTATCGCCGTGCGGCGGCCGGTCTTCTGGCGGCGGCAGCGGTGCTCCTTTTAGTATACGTGGGCGGCCGCACCTTTATCAGTCGCAGTTTTGATACCGGCAGTTCCGGCAGCATGCAGAATATCAGCACCGCGGAATCGGCGGAGATTTCGGCTGACACAGCGGAGGAGGAATCCGTGGTGGAAGAATCGGAGACAGTGGAAATGGAAGAGGAATCGACACCGGAATCTGCCTCAGACGAGAACGACGCTGCGGCGACCGATTCTGAAGGGGAAACTTCCACTTCAGCCGTTGAGCCGGAAACCGGGACGGAAGAAACGCAAACCACGACCGATGCGCAGGCAGAGGCTCTGACACTGGAGACGCTTCAGCTGGGAGAAGTTTATATTCCGGGTTTTGCCACATCAACTCTGTCGGATCATGAGTATGCGGAATGGATGGAGCTTGTTGCTCTGGTGCAGGCGGAGATTGACGCCGCCCTTTCTCAGGAAATGGTTGAGACGCTTCCGGTGTATCGCTTCGTGCGGGCGGAGGGATTTACTTCGGATCGGAATCAGGCGATTGGGGATGCCGGTGCTGGTCAGAGCGAACAGGCAGACGATACAGGTTTGGATCTGTCTGAGACAGATTCGGATCTGCTTGAAAAGCTGGGCGACTATCCTGTCATCACCGCTGAGGAAGCGGAGGAGCTTCTGAAACAGGGATATTATTTATCATGGGCAGATTTCTCAGAAACTGCTATCGACAGCTCGGAAGTGACCTCTGTGGAGTTTCAGTATCTGATCAGTGCGGAAACGCAGATTTACATGCCCTATTATCAGTTCACGGTGGTGTCAGACGGTGATATGGTCTTTATCTGCTGTGTACCGGCTGTGAGCAGCGAGTACCTGGAGGGAACGCTGAGCGGAGGAACGGTGGAATAAATGGGGATGGAAAAACGGTGCCGGCAGAGGTTTTAGCCAGGGCGCCGGTTCTGACAAAAAGATGATTAATTATCCTTCAGAGAGATTTTAAGCCGACTTAAAACCAGGAAGCATATCAGGCGACCCGGAAAAGTGGTAAGATATGTATTTACAAATCCTCCCTCAGGTGCTACAATCTAGCCAACATAAGGGGGACAGCCCTGGCTCAATTTAGTTTTAGGAGGATTTGTTATGGGCAGAGCGGAAATTGCGGACTGCGTATTCAGAGTGATCAGTGAGTATACCAAGATGGAGGCAGACGATCTGAACGAAGATACGTTGTTTATGGAGATCGGAATCGGGGAGGAGGAGCTTCAGGAAATCATTGGCAGTGTCAGTGAGGAACTGGAGATTGATACTTATTTTGACCACCCGGAATCGATCGGAGAACTCATTGACAGCTACGAAGAGGGGCTGTGAAGAGGAAAATGGAACAAAAATTGACGGGCCGCGCTTTCAGGGCGCGGCTCTTATACTGAATAAATGTGGAATTTTTTTATCTTCCCAAATTGCCAGCTTTAAAAAATTCTTTTGTTTTAAAATACAAATTGGTAACATTTTCTACATAAAGTGGAGATGTCTGGAAAATACTGAGAAATGACTGAAAGAACATGCAGAAAGGTATACAGCCGCGGATGAACAGCGAAACACAGAATACAGAGTTCAATCAGGTTCCGGAGTCTGTAAAGGAGCCGGAACAGGATATGAAGCAGGACGAGCAGATGGTTTTGGAATCATATCAGGAGACGGATCAGGCTCAAATTCAGAGGCAGTGCCAGGAATTGGAACAGGTGCTGCAGCAGCTTGAGAATCGGGAGCTGGAGCAGAATGGAATTCTTCAGTCAGACGATGAGCCGGAATCAGAGGATGATTTGGAGAAAAACGATAATCCGGAGAAAAGCGATGATTCGGAACCGGATGCTGATCCTGAGCAGGATGAAGATTCAAAGCAGGAGCCGGAAAAACATAGCCGGACAGAGAACCTGACCAGTCTTCTGGCGGGTGTCTTTTTTGTGGTCATTCTGGCGGTGGGCGCGGTCCTGGTGAGGAACGGTCTGCTGATCAAGGCCAAAGGAGCGGACGAGTCTGTGACAGAAGCGGCGCAGGAAGTTTCGGAGGATGTACTGTCATCTGAGGATGTGGCGATTGTCCTGGCGGAGGATTCACTCGCGGCGCAGGGAGAGGCAACAGAAGCTTCAGCTGTCGGCGAAGGAACCGGGACGGTGGGTGCTGCAGGAGAGCAGGCCGGAGCTGACGATGCTTCACAGACGGAAATCGGTGAAGAAGCGAACGCAGAGGAGGAAGAGACGGATCTGATTGCGGATTTTGTCGACCGTTATGGTACCGTGATTCCGAAAAATATGACCAGCAGCGAATGCATTGAGGCGCTGGCGGCGTTGGCGGAGCAGTATCCGGAGTTTGAAGAGATTTATGAGAACTGGGAAGAATATCCCATGGTGCTTCTGATCGCGCTGTGCAATAATCCGGAGATGATCGATTTTGCATTGGGTTATCCGGACGCGGATACAGAAACTGCCGGAGAACTGACTGAGGCCGAGGTCGGCAGTGATTTCCCGTATTATCTGCAGTGGGACAGCCGTTGGGGGTATTTAAGCTATGGAGAAACCAATATCGGTCTGTCCGGCTGCGGCCCCACATGCCTGTCCATGGTGATCGTGAACCTGACGGGGAATGCGGAGGCAAGTCCGGCTGCGGTGGCGGAGTACGCCATGGAGCATGGTTATTATATCAGCGGTTCAGGTACCGCTTGGTCTTTGATGACAACCGGTGCGGCGCATTTCGGAATCACGGGGACGGCCCTGTCTTCCTCCATCAGTGAGGCGGATCTGCTGAAGCTTTTAGAGGAAGGCTATCCGATCATCTGCTCCGTGAAACCTGGAGATTTCACGAAAGGCGGTCATTTCATCGTGCTGGCCGGCGTGGAGGACGGACAAATCCGGGTCCATGACCCCAACAGTGTGGAGCGAAGCTCACGGCTCTGGGATTATGAGACGCTGATCAAGCAGGTCAAGAAAATGTGGGTTTTTGAGGCCGCGGAGTAAAAAGAAGACGAACAGAAAAAACAGTGCCGTGATTGCAGACGAATCTGCGGCACTGTTTTTTTTGAGTTTTTTGGAAAGAGTCATTTTTTTGTGGTCAGGATGACTTCAATCTGCTACAATCAAAATGGATCAGGCTTCATGTTTCTGGAATCATGTTTCTGGAATCTGATGCCTCAGAAAATGAAAAGGCATTCAGCCTCTTGAAAAGATACCGCAAAAGTGAGGATTGAGATATGGCGGCGACCAGAGTGAAAAGGGTAAAACGCGGTGGTGTGTTTATGAAGCTTTTTGCGTCCTATTTGTGTATTCTTGGGTTTCTTCTGCTTGTGGAATCATGTGTTTCCGTGATGGTTCTTCGGGCTGGAAGAGAACAGGCCAAGACATTTAATCTCAGTTTAATGCAGCTGATTAAAAATGAATGTGACAATCAGATTAACAATATTTACAGCCGCCTGGATCAGTTGGCTTTAGAGAGCCGTGTACAGACCCTTTCCAATGTGAAAGGCTCTTTCGAAGCAGAAGATCAGTATACTGCCTATTCTTTGTACAGTGAGCTTGGCAGTGTGACATTTTCTTCTGAGGAGTATCGGCTCTTATATGTTTATTTTGCAAATACAGACTCTGTTATCAGCGCTACTGGGAATATGTCTCTGGAATTGTATCACCAGCTCTATTATCAGAATCTGGGAATCTCTCTGCAGGAACTCCGGGAATATCTGATTACGCAGCACTATCATGATATTCATGTGCTGTCCAGAGACGAGGGAACAAATGAAATTATGTATACAATGACCAGCCTGACTACGGATACGGGAGAAGCTTCTGCCACCATTGTGATTCAACTGACGGCTGATGCCATTGATGAACGCATCCGTTCCGCAAAATGGGATGAGGAGGTTCTGGTGGCTGTCATCAACAGTGATGATCAGTTTGTCAACACCGCAGAATTTGCGGGTCAGATCAGTGATCTGACCTATGAGGAAGTGCCTGTAGAACTGAATTTTTCAATTCAGCTCGATGATGTGAATTATATGGGAGTCGCCATGAGGTCGGAAGCTGCTGACTGGATTTATCTGCTGCTGACACCTCTTCCTGTAGTGGAAAGCGGCATGCGTCAGATGTGGCTGTTTTCCCTGCTGGGGATTGGCCTGTGCCTGATCGCGGGATTTTTTGTTTCCTGGTATCTGACAGATAAAAACTATTCCCCTGTTCAGGGTCTGGTAGATTTATTCAAAAGCAATCATTCGGAAAATGCAGAAAATCTGGCAGCAGAAGGACAGAATGAATATCAATGGCTTGAAGAAAAGGCCGTCAGTCTTTTTAAAGAAAATAAAAACTTTCAGCAAACATTGGAGCAAAACCAGGAGCGGCTTCAGGAGTTTTATCTTTTCAGGCTTTTGACAAATTCATATGCATCCCTGGACTTATCTGAAAGAGAACTGCTTAAGAAGAATGGGATTACAGACGGCATCTGGCGGGTTGTTTTTCTCTCAGTGGGAATCCTGTCGCGCGGCAGACTGTGGTAGGCGCTAAACGCTGATTAAATTCGGCAGTTTT
>JAJQHY010000039.1:0-33933 GCA_021199495.1 Lachnospiraceae bacterium
GCTACTGCTTACTCTATTCTCCCCAGCATAGCTGGGGGATTAGGGTTTTCATTCACGGCCAATGTAAAATGTAAGCAGGAGCGTCGTGCTTACACGTAAGGTACTGATTACATTTTACGTTGAAGCCTGTGAAACAGGGCGCAAGACGTCCGGGGGACGTCTGTCCTGCGCCGACCGAAGCGGAGCGTAGACATCCACCCACATAAGCAAAAAGATGAGCAGCGCTTTTTGCTGCGCCAGACAGCTTTGCTGGCTGCTTTTGCGCATGTAGGTGGAGAGCCGTGAATAGCTTTCTAAAACTGCCGTCCTGTAAAGACCGCCACAGTCCTGGCACGCAGCGTGTAGCCGTGCGTAATTCTTTTTTCCTGCAGCTCGTGGAAACAGCAGTGTCCCTTTTCATCTCCATAAGTATCGGCGGACAGATACCACTCTCCCATCTGTTTTAAATCCGGAAGCGTGATATAGACATCCTCCCAGTCAGAATTGACCGCCAGATATACCAGGTCGTCCTTTCCTTTGTCCGAATCATAGCCGGCGAAGCAGACGCCGAAGGTTCTCATATCGTACGGCAGCTTCTCCGTCACCCTCGCATCCGGCGCGTGTACCTTAAGTCTCGGCATGCCGCAGACCGCGTCCGGCAGGCGCTTGCGGATGACCACATGCTCCATCCGGTAGTGAATCATAAACCGGCAGAACTGAAATAAATCCTGATTTTTATCAAGGAGACTCCAGTCGAGCCAGGAAATCTCATTATCCTGACAATAGGAATTATTATTGCCAAATTTGGTGTTGCCGAATTCATCCCCGGCTAAGAACATGGGTGTGCCGCGGCTGCACATAAGCACTGCCACCGCGTTGCGGATCATGCGATATCTTAATTTCAGGACCTCCGGATCCGAAGTGTCTCCCTCCGCCCCGCAGTTCCAGCTGTGGTTGTCGTCGGTGCCGTCCGTATTATGCCAGCCGTTATTTTCATTATGCTTGTCATTATAAGCATAGAGGTCATAGAGCGTAAATCCATCGTGACAGGTAAAGAAATTCACACAGGAATCGTAGCCCGCGTAGCGGTCGCTGTCATGCTCAAAGCCGCCGTAGAGGTCAATGGAACCGCAGATGCTCATCATGGCCGTGTGCGCCATCCAGTTTTCTCCCTTTAAGTACCCCCGCATCACATCGCGGTAACGGCCGTTCCACTCCGCCCAGCGCTTGCTGGCGGGAAAGCTGCCTACCTGATACATCCCGCCCGCGTCCCAGGCCTCCGCGATCAGCTTCACCCGGCTTAAGACCGGGTCGTAGGCAAGGCTCCTTAACAGAGGCGGATTGTTCATCGGCGACCCGTCCTCATTTCTGCCCAGGATCGTGGCCAGGTCAAAGCGAAAGCCGTCTACACGGTAATTGATTGTCCAGTAGCGAAGACTTTCCGTCACCAGATTCTGTACGATTGGATGGCTGCAGTTTAAGGTATTGCCGCAGCCGCTGAAATTATAATAATTGCCGTCCGGCGTCAGCATGTAATAAATCTGATTGTCAAAGCCTTTGAAGGAAAAGAACGGCCCGCGCTCGTTTCCCTCTGCCGTGTGATTGAAAACGACGTCCAGAATCACTTCGATATCATTTTTGTGCAGCTCACGGATCAGTTCCTTCAATTCCCGGCCCGCGTTGTTTTTCTCATCAACAGAGGCATATTCCACGTTCGGCGCGAAGAAGCTGACTGTATTGTAACCCCAGCACTCCAAAAGCTGTTTTCCATCCACCTCCCTGGCATTCATGCACTCGTCAAACTCAAAGACGGGCATCAGCTCCACGGCATTGATGCCAAGCTCCTTCAGATAGGGTATCTTCTCCTGCAGTCCGGCAAAGGTCCCGCGGTGTTTCACACCGGAATTCTCATTCTGCGTAAAGCTCCTGACATGCAGCTCATAGATCACCAAGTCACTCATGGACCTCGTCGACTGCGTCTCATTGCGCCAGTCAAAATTATCCGAAACGACTCTCGCATGATAATGACTCGGCTTGACTCCCCACCTGCCCTGGCAGGCCACGGACTTCGCGTAAGGATCCAGCAGAACAGCCGTTTTATCAAAAATATGGCCATTCGCGGGTTCATACGGTCCGTCAATCCGGTATGCGTACTCAAATTTAGAGATGTCCAGATTATAGACCATCATGGAGTAGACATCCCCGATTTTAAACTCTTCCGGGAAGGGTAAAACCGCATAAGGCTCATCCTCGCCGTTATGGAATAATAAAAGCTCACACGAGGTACCAAAATGCGTGTGCACCGTAAAATTGACGCCATTGTAAAGCGGTGTCGCCCCATTCCACTCAAAAAACCCCTGATGAACATAATATCCCGCGATTTTCATCGTGGGGTACATATTTTTCAGCCGCACCGCGGTTACATCGTTGATTTCTATCATGTTTCCTTCCTCTTGCATTTACTGCTCCAGCATGGTACTGATAAAAATTCCGTACCCTCTGGAGGGGTTGTTGACAAAGACATGCGTCACCGCCCCGATGATTTTATCATTCTGGATAATCGGGCTGCCGCTTAAGCCCTGAATAATACCGCCCGTCAGCTCTAAAAGTTCCGGATCCGTGACAGTGATTTCCAGCGCCTTGCTCTGATTGGAAGCGTCTAAGTGAATGGCGGTGATTTCCGCATCATAAAAACTTCTCTCCCCGTTCACCGTGCAGACAATCTGCGCATAACCAATCTGCGCTTCTTCCGGATACCCCACCTGAACAGCTTCCCACAAAAGCAGCTCGCTGCGCAGACTGCTGTTGCAGTTTCCGAAAATACCGTATTCACTGTTTAAATAAATATCTCCCAGCTGCTGATCCGCCCTGTACTCAATGACACCGGTCAACTCCCCGGGCGAACCGCTTTCTCCCTTCTGGATGGCCAGAATTTCCGTTTCATACAGACTGCCCTGTTTTAAATGAATGATCTCACCTGTATCGGAGTCATGTATGCCGTGTCCCAGCGCCCCGAAGCTTCCCAGCTCGTCCATATAGGTCAGCGTACCGATCCCCTGCGCGTTGTCCCTGATCCAGATTCCCAGCTGGTACTCCCCGTCCGCGCTCAGCACAGGGGTCACCTTCGCGTCAAAGACCTGATTGTTTCTGTTGATGGTCAGCACCAGGCTTTCGCCGTCGCTTTCTGCCACCTTCTGCACAATGTCGGCTTTGTCATCCACGCTGTCTTTGTTGACGGCCAGGATATAATCACCCTCCTACAGTACATATTCCACCGGACAGACCTCTCCTGCGGCAGTCTCCACATCTGTCACGTCTACCACCATCACACCGTCCGTCTCAATGTAAATGCCAACCGGGATGCCTCCCGGGATCAGATAAGTACTGTCCACCACCTTCAGGGATACCGTCTTGACCGGAAAGATCCCGAGGAATTTGCAGTCCATCTGATATTCTGTCAGGTTTTCGGCCACCAGACAAAGCGTCTGCCCCAGGCTGACCACCATGCTGGTATCGTCATTTTCGGTGGACTGAATGGTTCCGGTTAAAGGCAGATCCAGATCAAAGGTCTGAATTTCTCCGCTTGTCACATGAATGGTATCGGGAAGGACATCCTGATAATACTGGATCACAAAACCGCTGAGAGAGGAAAAGAGCGCGCTCATTCCCAGCCAGAAGATGAATATTTTTTTCAGCCATATTTCTTTTTTCATAAACGAACCTCATTCATCGGAAACATCGATGTTCCTACTTCAGTATGGTTCGTTTCGAAAAGAATTATAATGTTAAAATATTGTTTTTATAATGTTGCGCCTGCGCCAGCATATCCCTCGCATGGGCAGCCGCGGAATCGGTCATCTGCTCCGCGCCCAGCATACGCGCCAGCTCCCCGACAGAGGCGCTCTCATCAAGCTCCTCGATGCCGGAAACCGTATTTCCGTCCTCCACATGCTTGGAAATGAGGTAATGGGCGTCCGCCATGGCCGCGATCTGCGGCAGATGCGTAATACAGATGACCTGATGTGAGGCAGCAAGCCTTCCCAGCTTCTCGGAGACGCGCCACGCGGTGTTGCCGCTGATGCCGGAATCGATTTCATCAAAAATCAGCGTATCGATCTGGTCCTGGTCGGCTAAAACCGTTTTGATTGCCAGCATAATCCGGGACAGCTCACCGCCGCTTGCCACCTGGGTCATGGGCTTCAATGGTTCGCCGGGGTTTAAGGAAATCAGAAACTCCACGTCCTCCATCCCCGTCTCACCTGGCTTTTCCCTCTCATGCAGGGCAATGGAAAACTGCACATCCAGGAAATTCAGCTCGCAAAGCGCAGCTTTCAACAGATCCGCAAGCACAGGCGCACACTGTCTGCGTACGGCACTGACCGCGGCGCAGTCTGCGATCACCTGCGCGTACGCGGTTCGCTCCCTCTGCCGCAGATTCTCGATATATTCATCAAAGTGATCCAGCTCCTCAAGGCGCTCTTCCTTCGCCCGGCACTCATCCAGCACCGACTGTATGCTGCCGCCGTATTTATTTTTCAGGCGGTTTAACTCCGTCAGGCGGCTGGAAACCTCATAAAAGCTCTCCTCCTCGAAGCCCAGACTGTCCGCGTAACGATCGGCCTCTCTGGAAAAGTCGGAAAGCAGGCTGTCGATATCGATCAGTGTACTGTGAAGCTCCTCAAGCTCTTTGTCAAAATCCGCCACCTGCTTCAGCTCGCCGAGCGCTTTGCTGACAAGCGCTCCCGCGCCATCATCATACCCGGTGGCATCCGCGCAGACATGCAATGCCTCGATGATCTTTCTGGCATTCTGCAGCTTTAAAAAGCGAGCCTCAAGCTCCTCATCTTCCCCGACCGAAAGGGCCGCCGCCTGAATTTCACGCACTTCATAGCCTAGCAGGTCCCGCTCTCTGGCCAGTCCGCTCTCATCCAGATTTTCATCCTCCAGCTTTTTCCTGGCCTGCCGGTATTCCTCATAATCCTCTTTTAAGCGCTCCAGATTTTCCTTCTGCTCTGCGCCCGCGTAGGAATCCAGGATTTCCAGCTGTCTGGAGGCTTTTAAGAGAGACTGGTGCTCGTGCTGGCCATGGATATCGATTAAAAGCTCCGCCAGCTCCTTCACCTGCCTGGCTGTCACCTGCTCCCCATTGATACGGATTGCGGAACGGCTGGCCTGGATTTTTCTCTGCAGGATAACCACGTCCTCCTCCACAGAAAGGCCCAGATCCTGCAGCTTTTCATACACCTGCGGGCTCAGATTCTCAAACACCAGCTCCACCAGCGCATAATCACAGCCTCTGCGGATCATCTCCCGGTCCGCCTTACCGCCCAGAGCCAGGTTGACGCTCCCCATCAAAAGGGATTTTCCTGCGCCCGTCTCACCGGTCAGGATGTTTAATCCCGGCCGCAGATTCATATCACATTCCTTCATCAGTGCCAGATTTTTCACATGCAGGTTGCTCAGCATTTCCATTCTCCTTATGTCATTCTACGACAGCAGTTTCTGTAAGCGGTCCTTTAAGACCTCGGCATCCTTTTGTGTTTTCGTGGCGACCAGAATCGTGTCATCCCCGGCCACAGCCCCGACGACTTCGGGAAGCTTTAAATCATCCAGCGCTGCCCCCGCCGCCATCGCCATGCCGGCGCTGGTTTTAATCACCAGCAGATTCATGGCGGTTTCCGCAGAAAGGACACTGGCCTTTAAAATGTCCAGCTGACGCCTGGTCAGATTTTCCTCTCCGGAAGGAACCATATATTTCATTCTGCCTCTTTGCGTGGGGCGCTTGACCAGGCCAAGCTTACGGATATCCCGGCTGACCGTAGCCTGTGTCACCGAAAACCCCGCCTGATTGAGCAGCACAGTCAGCTCCTCCTGTGTCTCGATATCCTCATTTTGTACAAGGCGGACGATCTCGTCCAATCTGTCATTTTTCATTGCTTTCCCCAATCAGGTATTACTCATCTTTTTATGTAGGGTTTCCATAAAGCTGGTCGGCTCCAGGCGGATAATTTTCGCCGTTGACTTAGCCTGGGTGATGTTGATGCAGTCTCCCGTGTGCAGCCGCACCTTAAAGGAACCGTCATACGCCACCTCAACAGGCTGATCTCTCCCCTGCCTGTCCCCGGGATTTACCAGGGTAATCAGCTGCTTTCCCGACATAACCACGCCGCGGTTAAAAAGGTTGTGCGGGCAGATATTGGTCATGCACATGGCCATGGCGGTCGGTTCTATCACCGGGCCTCCCGCGGAAAGATTATAGGCGGTGGAGCCCGTAGGCGTGGAAATAATGCAGCCATCAGCATTATAACGGCGAAGCAGACGGTTGTTCAGCCAGACATCGAAGCGCACCGTCTGTAAAGAACCCGCACGGTTGATGACAATATCGTTCAGTGCGATACTGGTGATAATCTCTCCGTTTCTGCGTTCAATCTCGCCCTCCAGCATCATACGGTCTTCCACCATATAATCGCCCGCAAGCAGTTGCTCTAAGCTGTCCTCCAGGTTGTCGCTGTCAATCTCGGTCATAAAACCGAGCGTCCCTTTGTTGACGCCCAGAAGCGGAATGCCCATCCCATAGCTGTTGCGGGCGGCCTGCAGCATGGTGCCGTCGCCGCCGATCACCAGAATGCATTGTGAATCCTCCGGGACCTCCTCGGGTCTGACCCATTCCTCTTTGTCAAAATCCCACTTGGTAAAGATCACCGAGACTTCGCCTCCGTGCGCTTTCATGTAATCCTCGATGCGGTGCGTTAAAACCAGTCCCTGGTCCTTATAATCATTGCTCAGCACACATATTTTTCTGATCGGTTCCAGCATAAACGATCCTTTCCGTTCAACGGTCGAGCTCCCTGTGAGCCGCCGCCACCGTATCTTCTATTTTCTGAAGCCAGTCTTCCCGGTTGGAAAGGCCGGTTTTTTCCTCCCACACGGAACGCACGCGTTCAAGAGCCTGCCGCTCTGTCAGGATATCTGCGTCATCCGGCACATCTTTCCGCAGATAAAGCAGATATTCAATATTCCCCTCTGGTCCGCGGACAGGTGAAAAATCAAGATCCAGCACCTCAAAGCCGATCATGTCCGCGAAATCCACGACATGCCCGATGACCTCCCGATGTACCTTTAAGTCTCTGACCACACCCTTTTTGCCGACCTTATCCCGGCCTGCCTCAAACTGGGGTTTGATCAGACATACCATCTGTCCTTCATCCTTTAAAAGATTGAAAGCCGGCAGTAAAATCATGGTCAGGGAAATAAAGGAAACATCACAGGAAGCGAAATCCGCCTGTTCAGGCAAATCCTCAGGCGTCAGATACCGGAAATTCGTTTTTTCCATGCAGACGACACGTGCATCATTGCGCAGCTTCCAGTCCAGCTGGCCATAACCGACATCCACCGCGTAAACCTTTGCCGCGCCGTTGCGCAGCATGCAATCCGTAAAACCGCCGGTGGACGCGCCGATGTCCACGCAGACCTTTCCCGCAAGATCAAGGGGAAAGGAAGCAAACGCTTTTTCCAGCTTTAATCCGCCCCTGCTGACATATTTTAAGCCCGAACCGCGGACCTCAATATGCGCCTTCTCCCCATCAAAAAGACTTCCTGCCTTGTCCTCCCGCTGGTTGTCCACAAAAACCTGCCCCGCCATGATCACGGCCTTCGCCTTCTCGCGGCTTGGCGCAAGTCCCTTATTTACCAGCAGAATATCCAGACGTTCCTTCATGAAATCAAACCATCTCTTTCCGGTATTTCTGAACCAGACGCTGTCTGCGGCGCCCTCCTGGTTTCTGACAGGCGCCTCAGGATCTCCTGCGCCACACTTTCCGCATCAATTCCAAGCATCGCTTTCAGCTGCGAAATACTGCCGTGTTCAATAAAACGGTCCGGGACACCCACATGGTACACGGGAATGGACACTCCATTCTCCATCAGGCAGGCACCTACTGCGGCACCATAGCCGCCGATCAGTACATTGTCCTCCATAGTCACCATGAGATCATGGCAGGCTGCCTGCACCAGAACCGCCCGCTCATCGATCGGCTTGATAAAACGTCCGTTCACCACCGTAATGTCCAGCCCCTTTTTAAGTAAAAGGCTGCGAACCTCCATCGCTTCCTCCACCATACTGCCCACCGCGAAAATCACAACGCGGCTGCCCTGGTGTAAAACCTCGCATTTACCCATGATAATGGGCTCTTTGTATTCCTGAAAATCCTGACAGGCTCTGCCTCTGGGATAGCGGACCGCCACAGGGCCATCCTGCTCGACGGCGAACTTCATCATCATCGCCAGCTCCCAGTCGTTTTTGGGCGCCAGAATGTGCATATTCGGGAGAGCGGACAGATAAGAATAATCAAAAACACCCTGGTGGGTCTCTCCGTCACTGCCGACAATTCCGGCTCTGTCCACGGCAAACACCACCGGCAGATTCTGAATACAGACATCATGCAGGATCTGGTCATAGGCCCGCTGCAGGAAAGAAGAATAAATCGCCACCACAGGATGATATCCTCCCACGGCCAGTCCCGCCGCAAAGGTGACCGCGTGCTGTTCTGCGATTCCCACATCAAAAAACCGTTCCGGAAAGCGCTTCTGAAAGCGGATAAGCCCCGTACCGTCGGCCATTGCTGCCGTGATGGCGACCACCTTCGGGTTCAATTCCCCGAGCTTACACACCGCCCCGGAAAAGACATCCGTGTAGGCAGGGTAAGACTTCTGCTCCAGACTTTTGCCGGTCGCGATGTCAAACGGCCCCGGTCCATGGAAACGGCTGGGATTTTTCTCCGCAGGCTCATAGCCGCGCCCCTTCTGGGTGAGCACATGGATCATCACCGCGCCTTTCGCCTTTCTGGCCTCCTCCATAAAGCGCAGCATCACAGGAATATCATGGCCGTCCACCGGCCCTAAGTAGGTAATGCCCAGCTCCTCAAACCAGCTGCCCGGCAGAATCATGTGTTTGATGCTGTTTTTGACGCGGCGGATGCCGTCCACCATCTCCTCGCCCTTATCCGGAATCTGCAAAAGCGTACTGGTCACCTTGTCCTTGATATTTAAATAGGTATCCCCTGTGCGCACCATATCCAGATATTTATGCAGACCGCCCACATTCTCGGAGATGGACATGTCATTATCATTTAAAATAATAATCAGATTGCTCTTCAGTCTGGCAGCATTGTTTAATGCCTCGTAGGCCATGCCGCCGGTCATGGAACCGTCGCCGATCACCGCCACGATGGTCTCATCACTTCCCCTTAAGTCCCTGGCCTTCGCCAGGCCGACCGCCGCTGAGATCGACGTGGAACTGTGCCCGGTGTCAAAGCAGTCGCAGTCGCTTTCCTTTCTCTTCGGGAAACCGCTCAGGCCATGAAACTGCCGCAGCGTATCAAACTCTTTGGCGCGGCCGGTCAGAATCTTGTGCGTGTAGCTCTGATGACCGACATCCCAGATAATCTTATCCTTCGGCAGATCCAGACTCAAATGAAGCGCCATCGTCAGTTCCACCGCTCCCAGATTGGAAGCCAGGTGTCCGCCGGTTTTACTGACGTGCTCCAGCAAAAACTGTCTGATCTCAGCTGCCATGGACTCATATTCCGAGGGCGGCAGCTTCTTGATATCATTTTCCTTTGTAATATCTGCTAAAACCATGCTATTTCTCCCGGTGAATGAGCCATGTAATCAGCTCATACAGGAAGCTTCCTTCCGTAAGCTGCATCAGACCGATTGCCTCGCGGCTGAAGTGGTCCACATCTTCTGCGGATTTTTCAAGGCCGTAAATGCTGACATAGGTCTGCTTGTGATTGCGTTCATCACTGCCGATCGGCTTGCCCAGTACCTCCTGCGAACCGGTCACATCCAGAATATCATCCTGAATCTGGAACGCGATGCCGATATCCGACGCTGCCTGCTCAAAGGCCGCAATTCTCTCCTCGTCAGCCCCGGCCAGAACCCCTCCGATCATCATTGCCGCCTCGATCAGCGCAGCGGTTTTATGCTCATGGATAAACATAAGCTTTTCACCGTCAATTTTCTCCTGTTTATTTTCCGATTCCACGTCACAGACCTGACCGCCGATCATACCATAGACGCCAGCCTTATGTGCCAGAATCTGAAGTGCCCTGACAATGCGGGGATACTCGTTCGCGTCAGCGGCATCAAAGGCGCGCAGAGCTGTCTCAAACGCGTAATTCAACAGGCCGTCGCCCGCAAGGATCGCCATATCCTCCCCATATACGACATGGGTGGTCCTGCGCCCCCGGCGGTATTCGTCATTGTCCATGGCCGGCAGATCGTCATGAACCAGCGAATACGTGTGTATCATCTCCAGCGCCGCCATAAACGGCTTTAAAATCTCCTCATTCTCCCCGCCGCAGTGAACAAAGACCTCCTGCATCAGCATGGGACGCAGGCGCTTTCCTCCCGCCAGAATGCTGTAATTCATGGCCTGCAGCACTGTTCTCTGAAAGCCCTCCTCTTTGGGGAGATAAAGCCGGATCATCTCTTCTATATTCTCTGCCCTCTTTGTCAGTTCCTCATTAAAACTCATCCATTTCTCCGTCCCGGCTCAGCACGAGCACCTTTTTTTCCACCTCATCCAGCGCAGCATTGCAGAACTGTATGAGTTTCATGCCCTCCGCATAGGACTGAAAAGAAGCCTCAAGTGTCTGATCCGGTTTTCCCAGTTCCTGTATCAGCTCGTCCAGACGCACAAAAGCTTCCTCCACGGACAATTGGCCATCCTCTGCCGTTTCCGGTGACAGCTTCACTGTCTCCTTTACAGTGCTTTCGTCCGCCTTTTTCTCAACTGTCTGATCCAAATCTTTCTCCGACATCCTCAAGCTCCTTTCCCAGCACTTTCGCATTCACTCTGCCGTCCTGAAACTGCAGGCTGATCGTTTGCCCGGTTTTCACCCTTGCGGCATAACGGACAGCGTGTCCCTCTTCATCCGTCACGTAGCAAAGCCCCTGTCTCAGCTTATCCAGTGGAGACAATCCTTTGAGCGCCGCCACCTGGACGTCCAGGCGGTTTCTGTAACGGATCATCTTATGCTCCATCAGATCAGCAAGCTGCTCAGACTGCGCATCAAGGCGTCTGCGATTATCTCTGAGATCTTCCTCCATCCGTGCATCCAGCTGTTCTCTCACATAATCCAGCCGTGTTCTCTGCTCTCTGAGCTTCGCGCCGGGATGCCGTGCCTTCAGCACCTGATTCCTGTACTCCGCCGCTGCCCGGTAACGATGGATGGTGTCCCGCATCCGTCCCGTCAGCTGCGCCTCAGCGCTCTCCAGACTCGCCAGATATGTCCCGGCATCATACACCGCGAGCTCTGCCGCGGCTGACGGCGTCGGTGCCCTTAAATCCGATACAAAATCAATAATGGTCGTATCCGTCTCATGCCCCACCGCTGAAATCACAGGGACCGAACAGTGAAAAACCGCTTCCGCCACGATTCGTTCATTGAAGGCCCACAGATCCTCTATGGAGCCGCCTCCTCTGCCGACGATCATGGCATCCACGCCCTTTTCCTCCAACGCATGAATGCCGTTTACAATGCTGAAGGCAGCGCCTTCTCCCTGGACCTGCGCCGGATACAAAATAATCTGCACAAAAGGATTGCGCCTTTGCGTAATCTGGATGATGTCCCGCACAGCCGCACCCGTGGGAGCCGTCACCACACCCAGCGTTCTGATAAAACAAGGAATGGGCTGTTTGTAACAAGAATCAAACATGCCCATCTCTTCGAGTTCTTTTTTGAGGGCTTCATACTGTTCGTACAGCCTGCCGCTGCCGGCCTGACGGATACGCCTGGCATAGAGCTGATACGTGCCGTCCCGCTCATATACCTCAACGCTTCCTGAGACAATTACCTGCTGCCCCTGCGAAAGCGTAAAATCCAGTCCCTTCCTGTATCCGGCAAACATCACGCAGCTTAAAGCCGCCCCTTTTTCCTTCAACGTAAAATAAATATGTCCAGAGGAATGATATTTACAGCTGCCGACCTCTCCCTGTACAGACAGTCCCTGCAGCAGGAAATCCTGCGTGAACATATTTTTGATATAGTTATTGACCTGTGAAACGGAATACACATTGGCCATAGCAGATCCTATTCCCGGACGAACTTGGCAAGCACACCATTGACAAAGCTGCCCGCATTCTCCTGTCCGTATTTTTTGGCCAGCTCCACCGCTTCGTTGATGGCCGCGCCTGCGGGAACTGTGTCATCCTTCAAAATTTCATACACTGCCAGCCGCAGAATGGTAAGCTCCACTTTACCCATACGCTTTTTGTTCCACCCCTCGGCTTTCTCCACCAACAGGGCATCAATTTCAGGCAGCATGCCTGCAATATTTTCATATTTTTCTGAAATATATGCCTCGTCACTTTCACTCAGATGCTCATCGTCGCAGAGCAGAAACAGCTGCTTCTGCTCCTCCATGTCCTCCGGGGCATTAAATTCAACGCGGAAAAGCAGCTTGAATATCTCTTCGCGTAACTCTGATCTGGTCATTTGTTTCTCTCCCTCATATCACAGAGTAATTTTGCTTATGGTCGCATACTCAGACCGGCAATCCGCAGATTCACGCTGCCGACCTTCATCCCTGTCATATTCTCAATCATGCTCTTCACCTTCGACTGTACCTTCTGGCAGATGGAGGGCACATTATATCCATAGAGGATGGAAATATTCAGATCAACATCCACAACGCCATGGTGAATATCAATGGAAACACCCTTCGGTGCTTTTCCGGAGCCTTTTATCTTTCTGGCCTCCTGGCTGCCGTCATAAATGCCAAGCACACCGTCGATGTCTCTGGTCGCCGCCAGACAGGCAATGCTGGCTACCACATCCTCCTGCAGGTAGACAGAACCGGCCTTTTCATCCTCTCTCAGCGCATACGCGTTTTTATTTTCCATAGATTGCCTCCTGTATCACTTAAAAATAATAACTGCAAAAAACGCTCCCCAATATCCCTTGTATCATATCAAAAATCATGAAAATAAGCAAGGTCAAAACACAAGGGATTCACAACCTTATCTGATCGCTCTTTTTATCCTCCAGCAGTTTCAGACATAATTCTTCGGCGGCGTTTGTGACTTCTTTGGGGTATCCCATGAGCCTCAGCAGGCGAATCGCGTTGCGGCTTTCACTTCTGCCGGGCTTGAGCTGATAGGGAAAACGCACATCCCCATCGGTAAAGCTTTCCGAGAAATGATAATGCGCAAACTCCGTGCGCAGGATGTCCACTAACTCCAGATCATGCGTGGCCGCAAAGCATAGACAGTTCTGTTCAGACAGCCAGCGAAGAATCTGACTGGAGGCAGAGATCCGTTCCGGGGTATTGGTGCCGCGCAGCACCTCATCCAATACACATAAAACCGGCCTGCCTGGCAATTGCACACTGTCCAGAATCCGCTTCATGGTTTTGATTTCCACCATATAATAGCTGTCCCCGCTGATCACGTCATCTTTTAAGGACAGGGACGAATAAATCCTGTAAAGCGGCGCGGTATAGGAATCGCACAGGCAGGTATGAATCGTCTGGGCGAAGACCGCGTTGACCGCCACCGTGCGCAGAAAAGTCGATTTACCGGATGCATTGGAGCCGGTTAAAAGCACCGGTTTCTCCCCGGTAATGCTGTTGCCAACCGGTTCCTTAATCAGAGGATATCTGCCGTTTGTCATGGAAAAGACATCCCCGACCGCTGGCACGCACCAGTCCTGTCTGGTATGCCTGTACGCGCAGATCGAAGCGGAGGCATCCAGACGGCCTACTCCCTCGGCCAGCTTCCAGAGCTCGTCCTGGTTTCCATACGCGTACCGAAGCATTCGATAAAACTGAATGATGTCCGCGTGTGTACACATGCGCACATAGTCCATAATACCGTCGACCGGCGTCCCGCCGCCGAGTGAGCCATCCTTGAGCCAGGAAGAACCGCGCAGCATGGGCTTCAGCTTTTTTTCTGCCTGGAAAAGCCTGTCCACTTCTTCCCAAACGTCCGGCTCTGCGCTTTTCAGCTTTCCAAGCCTGTCCACAAAAGCGATCAGCTTCGCAAAATAGGCAAAAGAAGAAAGAAAGGGCTGAATTTCCGCTTTTTTACGAAAATACAATAAAATCTGCACAATCATGACGCAGAGCAGAAGAAGGAACCCCTGCCCCGATACGGCTGTCAGAATGATGGCCGGAATATACAGCAAATTGATAAATACGTCCCGACGCACCTGAAAATTCCGCAGAAGATCCAGATTCTCAATGCAGTCGGCCACAGACGAGCCGCCGCTGTAACCTAACTGCCAGAGATTTGTCTGCAGAAAAACCCTGTCATCAGGATGCTTCTCCCAATACTGCACCAGAGATTCGAAATGCAAAAGCTCCTCCTCACTCTGGTCCGCGTGATGGAGGAGATAATACAGATATTCCTCCCCCGCCGCCGAATAGGTATGATTGACCGTCTCAAAAATCCGGTCCATATGCAGATCATTCCAGGTCGTCTCATCCAGAAGCGCCGGTCCCTGAAAATGCCTCCAGAGGCCGGACACCCATTTTCTGCGCGTCTCATCCAGCTCTCTTAACGGCCTGACGCCATGATTTCGGCGGACTGTATCCTGAAAAGCGCGGATCTGACTGCGGTTCCTTTGCCAGATAATCATGCAGACCGCGAAATACGCGATGATGATAAAGATGATAAAACCCTGTACTCCCATTTGTGTCCTCTTTATATGATAATACACACCATGCCGCCGTTCATATCGTTGACGATTTTCTGCATGGACTCCTGTAACTTGACCTGACTTTCTTCCTCAATATGGCTGATCTTCGTCTGAATACCTTCCTGCACCAGCTGCTCCACAGTCTTGCCGAAAATATTGGTATCCCAGATACTCTCGCCCCTTGAATCAGCTGCTTTGATGTAGGTGACCAGATCCTCCGCCTGCTCCTTCGTCCCCACAATAGGCGCGATCTCGGTCTCAATGCCGGCCCGGATCAAGTGGATACTGGGGCTTTTTGCTCTGATTTTGACACCGAATTTGCTTCCGTGTTTAATGAGCTCAGGGTCATCCAGGGTGATCTCCTCCTGGGAAGGCATCACCACGCCATAGCCCACATGACGCACCTGCTCCATCGCCTGCAGCACCTTGCCGTATTCTCTGCGCATGCCGGAAAAATCCTGCAGCATTTCCATCAGCTGATACTCATTGCGGACCGGTTCGCCCACATATTCACTGAGCATGTCATAATAATACGCTTCCTTCACCGTAAACGCAATCCCGACTTTTCCCTCCGCCAGGCTGATTGTCTTTAAAGAAATATCTGCCAGATATTCACAGTCGCTTTGAAGAGAAGCTTCCCGCATACTGCGGATTGTATTTTTATTTTCCACAATCGCAAGCGCCGTCTCAAGAAGAGAAGCCTTCACAGGGTGACTTAAGGGCAGCATTTCCACCCACTTGGGAATATCAAATTCCACCGCCATCAGTGGAAATTCCCACAACAGTGTCTCCAGAATCCGATAAATATCCTCTTCTTTTAACTGCTCGCAGTTGACCGGCAGGACCCTGACCTTAAATTTTTCCTCCAGCTGCACGGCCAGTATTTTGGTTTCCTCACTGTAGGGCTTTGCCGAATTTAATAAAATCAGGTACGGCTTCCCCTCCTTAGACAGGACGCTGACAGCCTTTTCCTCGGCCTGCGCATAGGCTTCCCTTGGCAGTTCCGAAAAGCTGCCGTCGGTGGTGATCAAAAGCCCCACCGTAGCATGGTCCTCAATCACCTTGGTCGTGCCGATCTGTGCCGCCTTCGTAAAGGGAATCTCCTCCGCGTACCAGGGCGTATGTACCATCCGCTCCTGGCCTTCCTCCATATGCCCCGCAGCACCCTCGACCATGTAGCCCACGCAGTCAATGAGACGCACCTTCACCGGGACGTCTCCATCCAGTAAAATGTCGGCGGCCTCCTTGGGAATAAACTTGGGCTCCGTGGTTGTGATGGTTCTGCCGCCGCTTGACTGCGGAAGTTCATCGTTAAGCCGCGCCGCTTCGTTGGGGTCCGTCAGATTCGGCAGAATACACAGATCCGCAAAACGCTTGATAAAGGTACTCTTCCCCGTACGCACCGGCCCCACCACCCCGATGTAGAGCTGTCCGTTGGTGCGCTCCTTCATATCCTGATACATATTATATGTCTGAGCCATTTTCACTGTTTCATCCTCCGGTCTGATACTGATATATGTATATGCCGAAAAACGAAAAAAATACCCGTCAGACGTTTTTGTTTTGGAATGCTGTGAACTGCACCTGACAGCTACAGCTCCTGCATTTTGGCAGCCGCCATCTTCGCCACGCGCATGCCGTCTGCTGCTGCACTGACGATACCACCGGCGTAGCCCGCGCCCTCCCCACATGGATAGAGGCCCAGGACAGTTACAGACTGCAGACTGTCATCTCTTAAAATACGCACTGGTGAAGAGGTTCTGCTTTCCACACCGCACAGGAGGGTACTGTCATCAGCAAACCCGGGGATGATTTTATCAAAATGATCCATTCCTTCTGTGAAAGCAGTATTTAATTCCGCAGGCAGAATCTGCGTCAGGTCAGCGGCAACAGTCTGACCTTTGACACATTCGGCGGTTGATCCTGCATCTTTACTGAAACTTTTCCTGGCAGTCCGAAATGGCTTCGGCTGATCCCTTTGCCCCGGTTCCTGTATCTCTTCACTCCTCATTTCATTCACGGTCCGGTAAAAATCCCCATATCTCTCCACCGGCACAGCGCCCTGTCCAAGCTCATATGCCCGCTTCTCCAGTTTTCTCTGAAAGCGCAGACCCGCCAGCGCATCCTGCCCGTCATAATCCTGCACGCCGACTGTCACAATGACAGCGCTGTTGGCATATTTTCCTGTCCGGCCATGGTAGCTCATGCCGTTGACAACTGTATGTCCCGGCTCAGAAGAAGCGTTGACCACATAACCGCCGGGACACATACAGAAGCTGTAGACGCCGCGGCCACAGGCAGTGCGGGCAGTCAGCTTGTAAGGAGCGGCCCCCAGGAGCTCATGCTGTGCAACGCCGTACTGGCTTTCATTGATCAGCGCCTGCGGACGAATGACACGAAAGCCCACCGCGAAAGGCTTGGGCTCCATGGGAATTTTTTTCTCTGCTAAAAGGGAAAAGGTGTCTCTGGCGCTGTGACCGACGGCAAGGATCAGATTCGAGCAGGAAAGGCGGCTTAAACCATTGATTTCCACGCCGGTGACGCGGTCATTTTCCGTGATAATATCTGTCACACAGCTTTCAAACCGCACCTGGCCGCCCCAGCCTGTAATCCGCTCCCGCATGTTTTTCACAACAGTGGAAAGCACATCTGTCCCGATATGAGGCTTCGCTTCGTACAGAATATCTTCTGGTGCTCCGTTTTCCACGAAAATCTGAAGCACCTTCCGGATACAGCCATCCTGGTCTCTGATCGTTGTATTTAACTTGCCGTCCGAGAAGGTCCCGGCGCCGCCCTCCCCAAACTGTACATTGGAATCCGGATTTAAAACGCCGGTTTTCCAGAACGCTTCAACCGCGGCTTTGCGCGAATCCACATCCTGACCGCGCTCCAACAGAATGGGCCGATAGCCTGCCTGCGCCAGAACATAGCCCGCAAAAAGTCCGGCAGGTCCCATTCCCACGATCACGATCGGTTCTGTCAGATCATGCGCACACTGTTTGGGGAAATGGTAAGTCTCCCTCTTTAAAAGCTCTGCCTGCTTACAGCGGCTGTTTTTAAAAACTACCTGCTCCCTCTCCACCGTTACATCCACCACACAGCTGTAAATGATATCCGGCTTTTTGCGGGCGTCCACGGAGCGGCGCATTAATTCCAGCTTCTTAATCTGTCCGGGCTTTATCCGCAGAAGTCCGGCACATTTACTGCGCATATCTTCCTCAGAATATGTAAGCGGTAATTTCACCTGTGTCAGTCTGATCACAATTCTTCCCCATTTCCGTCCGGTCATGCCGGGCTCATCCTCTTAAATCCGGCTGTATATGTTTCCTTCCGCTTTCACCTGCTGCCGTTGTATATCGCTTCCGAATTCCCGGCCCCGGAAACACTGGCACTCTTCGCCGCCATCATTCCGCTCAACCACGCCCAGTGCAGATTATAACCGCCGCAGACCCCGTCCACATCCAGAAGCTCTCCCACTGCGTAAATCTGCGGATATTTTTTCAGGCTGAAATCCGGATTGATTTCTTTCAGGGAAAGACCGCCGGCGCATACCTGCGCGGCATCAAAGCCGTTCGTGCGCACAACCGTCACACACCAGCACTTGCACAGATGGGCGAACTCCCTGATCTGTGCCTCTGTGACCTGCTCTAAAAGCTGCTGCGGATTGATTCCGCAATGCTTCATGAAATAAGCACAGAGCTTTTTATGCAGCAGTCCCGAACAGAACTGTTCCGCTGTCTGCCCTGCATATCGCTTTTTCCGGGTAAGTAGTGTATCTGTCCATTCCTCTTTTGAATACTCCGGCATTACGTCCATCTCGGCCGTCACTTCTTTCTTCCGGCTCACCCCGTAAGCGGCATAACGGGACAGCTGAAAGACAACGATCCCGGAGATTCCATAATCTGTCAGCTGCAGCTCTCCCTTCTGTGTATCTGTCAGCTTTCCATCCACAAAAAGACGAACCACAGCCTGTGTGCGCACACCCGAGACCATTTTCAGATCTTTTTCTTTACAGACCAGCTGTACCAGTGCGGGGACAACCGACACACAGTTAAGTCCCAGATCCTTTAAAAACCGGTAGCCGCTGCCGTCAGAGCCGGTTTTGGGAGCGGCCTTTCCACCGCAGGCTAAGATCACCCTGTCGAACGAAAGGTGCTCCGGCTTTATTTTCTCCACACGCAGATCTCCCTTTTTTGCCGTAAATGCCGTTGCCTCAGCCGCCGCCTCAAATTCCAGTCGGACTTTTCCGTTTTTTAACGGTATGACAGCCGTCACTTTGCAGCCGGTGCGCACCCGCACCCTGTCCCCGAAGCTGTCCAGCTTAAAACGCAGGACATCCAGCACCGTCTGCGCCTGCTCACTGTATGGATAGTAACCCCCGTTTTTTTCCCGGTAAAGCATTCCCAGCTCTGTGAAAAAATCCAGCACCTGCGGTACGCTTTCCTCAAACACAAACTGAGACAGCAGGTCTGCTGTCTCTGAATGATAATACTTTGCTCCCATACGGGTATTCGAGAAATTACATTTTCCATTCCCGGTCGAAAGAATCTTTTTACCCACGCGGTCATTCTGTTCCAACACCACCACGTCCGCGCCAGCCTGACACGCGGTCACGGCCGCAGCCAGTCCCGCGGCTCCTCCGCCGACTATGCCTATTTTCATCGCCATTTCCTCATCTGATGATACAGGGACAAAAGGTCTCATAAACGAAATGGACTCATAAACCGGCCCCTGTTACATTTTTCTTTGATCCCTGCTGTGCTGAACACGACTTAACTGGAATACGTTTCCAGGAAAAAATACAGCGCCTGCTCGTCAGCAATCTCTTTGCCCTGCAGTACCTCTTCCTGTGTGCTCTGAGGCAAATTCTCCAGCAATATTCCTGTGTACAGATAAATGACTTCTGTCTCACCACTCTCAAACACCGCCACATGGCCATCTACCACACCCAGCACAAACGCGCCGCCATTACCCGTGCTGTCCGTCTGAATCTGCGTCGTGTCAGCAGGCAACGCCACATTTTTTTCATCCACTGTCCGGACAGTCTCTTCCTTCAACTCATCCGTCCGAAAATATTCATCCAGATCTATGACCTGCTCCTGAGACTGCGTACGGCTCCATGTTCCGTCCGAAAACAGGATGTAACCTGTCAGCGCAATGAGCAATGCCAGCAGCGGGACATAAATAAAAATCGCGATATTTTTCTTTTTCACAGCATACTGCCTCCGATCTTACTTTTATGATCAGTATGCCCTCAAAAAGAAAATCCTATTCCGGATCCGGCGCGTTTACAGCGTCTTAATTCCCCTGAATCTCGCAATTACACGTCCAAGGGGCACGATCCGCAGCTCTTCCCTTGAATAGATCCCCGTCATCCCCACACAGATAAAATGCAGGAATACTCCAAAAACCAGACCCAGCAGGGCCGTTGCAAAGCCGCCGAGCGCAGTAAAGAGCAGCAGCTGCAGCCCATACATCAGAAGACCGATCAGACAGGTGATGAGAAGCGGCAGCCAGATCTGCGGCAGATAGGTCAGCGGCGAAGTGCCAATTTCCCTTTCAATACAGAAAATCATAATGACAGCCGTGATCATATAAAAGAGCAATATACTCTGTACAAAAACAACCGGCGTGATCCCCGCTTCCCCGCAGAATGCCACAGAACGCAGGACAACACCAAGATTGCCAAGCAGCATGGCCGCCATGATGATCATCTCTTTTCCTTTGAGCTTCATCAGGTCCAGAGAAAACTGATAGGGAAGGCTGAATAAGAACAGGAGCGCGCAGCCTAAAGCCAGCCTCATTAAAGAATCATCCGTCTGCAGCTGCCACAGCGCCAGATAAGGCTTGCGCAGCGCCGCAAATAAAACAGCGGCAGCAACACTCGACAGAAGAATATATTTCATCGCGCCGATATAATATCTGTAATAATACTCCTGCTGACGCTTGCGCAAAGCCGACACCATGCCCCTCTCAATGGAGGTCAGCCCCAGATCAAGGACAAAGCACACAATCATGAAGAGTGGCAGAATCACACCGTAAAAGGCGCCGAAAAGCACCTGTTCCTCTTCGCCTCCAGTGATCGTGAGAAAGAACAAAAGTACGTATGGAAGCCTGGATAAAAGAATCACAACAGAATCGACTCCCACCTGTGAGTAAAGGATTCCCAGCATTCTCACAGCCTTCGGCAGCTTCGGATCAGAACCTCCGTGCAGGCATTCAAAATTATATCGGTGTACTATGATGAGTATCAGAAGATAAATACATGCCGCCAGAATGCCGAGCAGTATACCGGGCATGACTGACAATGCCAGATAAAAATACCGGACCTCAGCATGCTGCAGAAAATCTCCCACCTTTTCTCCGTATGGATACAGGATCAGAACACCTGCCAAAGTCCCGATAATCGTACCGACACTGACGATAATTTTGGAAATGCCGGTTTTCGTCTTTCCTGTCTCCGCCTGCAGGATCCCCCTGAGCACCTGGAGAAACGCGCCAAACGGTGTGATCCACAGATAAATCCGCAAAAGCTGCCCCATATAAGAAATCGAAAGCGAATCGCACAGCCTTGAGAGCAAAAACAGGACAAGCATACACAAAAGCGAGGCGATAAAAGCGTAAAAGATGCTGCCCCTCACCGCGGCCGCTCCGTAGCCGGGCCGTTCTTTATTACGTTTTCCTCTGGCAGTCCTTGAAACCGCATCCGGGAGATATCCCAGAAAAAAGCGATAAACCGCGTAAAAAATTTCCAGTGTGCCTGCCGTATACAGGATGCCGTTCGGACCCGCCTTTGTGAAAAATACCAGCACACCCGCCCAGAGCAGACCCTCCGCCAGATACACCAGATGCTTATTTTTTAAATCCATGATTATTTATCCCTTGTAATGTGCAGCGCGTCAAGCACTGTGTTCTGTCTCTCTTCCATAACTGCAGCCTCATCCGGCTTCATATGATCATAGCCGCACAGATGAAGCATACTGTGCGCGATTAAAAAGGCGTACTCCCGCTTCAGCGAGTGGCCATACTCCTGTGCCTGGGAAAACACCCGGTCCACATTGATCACAATATCTCCCAGCAGCAGCTGACCGCTCTCCAAATCAAAATAATCCGCTTCCCGGCTCTCATCCTCCAGCAGGGAAAAATCCCCCGGCGTAAGAAAATCCAGATTCGGGAACGACAGCACATCTGTCGGCTCATCTATTCCACGGAATTCCCGGTTGATCCGCTGAATCGCCCCGCTGTCCACGAGTGTCAGATTCACGTCAAACTCATAGGGAATTCCCTCCTGATCCGCCGCCTGCGCCACCACTGCTTCGGCCACGGAAGCGGCGTCAAAATCCACCTCAAATTCTGTTTCCTTTTCAAAAATCAGCGACACTTTTTATCCTCTCGTACCTGCGTTCTCACAGCATTTCCCAGCTGCCCTTATCGCGGTTTTGCGGTCCCTGCCCGCCGCGGGGTCTGTTTGCGTTTTTCTCCCGGTTTTTCTCTCTGTTTCTGGCTTCCTGGCGCGCCTGCTTCTCCTCGTACACCTCGTAAGCCTTGACAATTTTCTGCACCAGCGGGTGGCGCACCACATCCTTGCTCGTCAGCGTGCAGAACGCGATATCATCAATCCCGGCCAGCACCTTCTGTGCCACATCCAGACCGCTTTTGACTCCGGGTGCCAGATCCTTCTGTGTACTGTCGCCGGTGATAATCACCTTCGAGCCGAAGCCGATACGGGTCAGAAACATCTTCATCTGCGCGGGTGTCGTGTTCTGCGCCTCGTCTAAAATAATATAGGAGTTGTCCAGCGTCCGGCCGCGCATATAAGCCAAAGGCGCGACCTCGATCAGACCCTTCTCCATATTCCTGGCAAAGGTCTCCGCACCCATGATCTGATACAGGGCATCATACAGCGGCCTCAGATAAGGATCCACCTTGCTCTGCAGATCGCCGGGCAGAAAACCCAGCTTCTCACCCGCCTCAATCGCCGGCCGGGTTAAAATAATGCGGCTGACCTCATTAGCCTTAAACGCGGTAATCGCCATGGCCATGGCCAGATAGGTCTTACCGGTACCGGCCGGTCCCAGGCCAAAAACAATCATATGATCCCGGATTGCGTCCACATATTTTTTCTGCCCCAGCGTTTTGGGTCTGATGGGCTTGCCCGCGATGGTATGACAGATACAGTCCCCCTCTATCTGTGCCATTTCATCCAGCGCGTTTTCTTTCTCCAGTTCCAGCGCGTAGTCCACACTCTGCTCCTCTATCTCGTTGCCGTGATCCTGATACTGCAGCAGCTGCTCCAGGATATGCCTTGCTTTCTCCACAGATTCCGCTTCTCCGATCAGCCGGATAGCGCCGTTTCGGTTGACAATATTTACATGCAGGTCATTCTCAATCTTTTTGATATATTGATCATGATGCCCGAAAATATTCCTCATCTGCTCCATTGTCAGTTCCATGGTACTCTCAAAGGCCTTCTCCGTCATCGATCTCCTCCGCTGCTTCTTCCATGATTTCTGATTCCACTGCCGCGTAACGAACCGTCAGTTCGCCGCACAGCAGATACGAATCCTCAGTCTTTTCTATTGTAACATTTTCTGAAATAATTTGTACCCCTTTTTCCACTAATATTGTATTATTTTTTTCAAATTCAGTGTATAAAATCGCCTCTGCCTCCGCAGGGCCGTAAATTTTCTCGACCGTCTGGTATTCTTTCGCGTCAAAAAGGCCGAAGCCAAGCTGAACACCTCCCAAAGCAGCCTGAATGATCGGTTCAAGGAGCTGATCCTTCTCTTTCCAGGAAACAGCCGTCCACGGAAGCTTATATATCGTCTGGCCATATGTGAAATAAAAGCCCCTGCTTTCGCGTCCTGTGTACGCCTTCGCCGCGTAAATCTGTTCCAGGCTGAGGCTGACCTGTACGGTTGTCTCAACGAGAATGTCCGCGTCCGCCTCATACAGAAGATAATGGTCTGTCTCACCGTCCTCGTCCGGCACGGGGATCCGCCCGTCCACCAGTAGATCGCCCTTTTTCACCTCATCTCCCCGTGCTACCAAAGCCACACCGTTTCGCACATAGATGGAGATCACCGTGCCGTCCGCCGTTGCGTAAAGTCCGGTCGCCTCCTCAGCGGCCATCACCGGCAGGGTCACATCCGGCCGCTCATTTTCCTTCATGGAGATCTCCAGCACCGTGCCATTGATTTTGCCGCTGGTCCAGGTAATCAGAGGAAATTCCTCTCTGAGCGCCTTCTCCAGACTCTCTAAATCCAGGCTGCTTTTGGGAATCCCCACCCAGACGCCCTGCTCAGCCATAAAATCCGTCAGCTGGTCCTCCGTGATGGAATAATTTCCCTCATACTCAATATGCCAGATCAGCTGCGTGGAGTAAAGCAGCCAGCCGACCGCAGCAGCACATCCTAAGAAAAACAGAATGCGCGGCCTGAAAGAGGGCAATAAAAAGGGCAGTCCATGTTTTTTCACAATGACTGCCTGTGTCCCGGTTTTTGAAAGAAGCGTTTTTCCCTGCTCCCAGTCCCGGTAATGGATATTGACTTCAAAGAATTTGCCGTCCGCCCTGATCGCCCACAACGGGATGTGGCGGTTGCCGCAGAGGGTGATAAAACGCTCCACGCCCGGTCCGGAAAGCCTTAAGGTAAGATAGCTGCCGTTTTTAAAGTAAGAACTCATAAACCCTCCAAACCGCATGATGCACCCGACACAAAAAAATGCCTGACAGGTCAGAGCACAGCCTGCCCTCTCTCGTCTCCGTTATAACAAAACAATTATCTGACACCTGTCTTACCGATAAGAAACACTAGAAATATATCCTCTCACCATCATATGCTCCTTCATATAATGGGAAATGACCAGACGCTCCCCGCTGATACAGACCACATAGCTGCCAGCCTGCAGCGTCACCGCCTTCTCGCCGTACTCCAGGATGGATTTGTAATTTTCCACCCAGATCTCACTGCGGCCGATACATGTAATCACCGTGTCCTTCGTGACGGCCTCCATGGGCAGCTCGTGGGAAAGAAGCTTCTGACGAAGCCCGTCCCTGTACTGCTCAGTGGTCGGTTTATGCGCTTTATTTTTCGTGTTTTGTTTTCTGTGCCTCATGGAATAATTTATGAGGCAGGTCGGCTGAATATGAAGAGGTCTGACATTTAAAATGCGCCTCCCTCTTTCTGTTCAGACAGACAAGGTTACATGACAGGAGACTGTAAATATCACTTGTGGTACGGTTCCCCGTTGTTAATCCGATATGCTCTGTAAATCTGCTCCAGCAAAATCACCCGCATCAGCTGATGAGGAAACGTCATATCAGAAAAACTGAGTTTGAAATCTGCCCTCTGAGAAACCCGCTTGTCCAGTCCCAGCGAGCCGCCGATCACAAACTGAAGATGGCTCTTTCCCTGCACACCCAACTGCTCCAGGTGTTGCGCGAAAGATACACTATCCAGCTTTTTCCCCTGAATCTCCAGCGTAATCACATATGCCTCGTCCCGGAGATTTTTCAGAATGCGCTCTCCTTCTTTTGCCCTGATCTGCTCCTCCATCACAGGCGATGCACCGTCCGGCGTCTTCTCATCCGCCACTTCGATAATCCGCAGCGTACAATATTTGCTTAAGCGCTTTTCAAACTCGGCGATGGCCTCCCGGTAGAAGCTTTCCTTTACTTTTCCTACGGCAATGATGTCGATTTTCATAAATCCCCCATAAAGAAGGAGAAGTCCACAGAAATGTCACCGCGGACTTCTCCTTCTTTATCTGTTTTTCCTTACCTCGCGCTCAGGTATTCGTCAATTCCTTTTGCGGCCGCTTTGCCTGCGCCCATCGCAAGGATTACGGTCGCGGCGCCGGTCACGGCGTCGCCGCCGGCGTACACGCCTTCCTTGGTGGTTTTGCCGTTCTCCTCATCGGCGATAATGTACTTCCATTTGTTGACCTCCAGGCCCTCGGTGGTGCTGGAAATCAACGGATTGGGGGAGGTGCCGAGCGCCATGATCACGGTATCCAGCTCCATCTCAAATTCGGAGCCCTTTTTGGCCACGGGCCTGCGTCTGCCACTCTCGTCCGGCTCGCCCAGCTCCATTCTCACGCACTTGATGCCTTTTACCCAGCCGTTCTCATCGGCCAGAATTTCAACCGGGTTGGTCAGAAGGTCAAAGATAATACCCTCCTCCTTCGCGTGGTGAACCTCCTCCACTCTGGCAGGAAGCTCCTCCTCACTGCGGCGGTACACGATATGCGTCTCAGCGCCTAAGCGCAGTGCGGTGCGGGCCGCGTCCATGGCCACGTTGCCGCCGCCCACCACGGCTACCTTTCTGCCGCGCATGATCGGGGTCGGGTTCTCCTCCCGGAAGGCCTTCATCAGATTGCTCCTGGTCAGATACTCGTTGGCGGAAAAGACGCCGTTTAAGTTTTCTCCCGGAATTCCCATGAATTTGGGAAGTCCCGCACCAGAGCCGATAAAGACAGCCTCAAAGCCCTCCTGATCCATCAGTTCATCGATGGTAACGCTCTTGCCTACCACTACGTTGGTCTCGATTTTGACGCCAAGCTCCTTTACATTCTGGATTTCCTTCTCCACCACGTCCTCCTTGGGAAGACGGAATTCCGGAATACCGTAAATCAGCACGCCGCCGGCCTCGTGCAGCGCCTCAAAGATGGTTACGTCGTACCCGGCCTTTGCCAGATCTCCGGCGCAGGTCAATCCCGCGGGGCCGGAACCGATGACCGCCACTTTTTTCCCTTTTTTCTCTGCATGCACTTCCGGTTTGATATCATGCTCTCTGGCGTAATCCGCCACGAAGCGCTCCAGCTTGCCGATGGAAACCGCATCGCCCTTAATGCCGCGCAGGCACTTGCCCTCGCACTGGCTCTCCTGCGGGCAGACACGTCCGCAGACCGCCGGCAGGGCGCTGGCCTCACTGATCACCTGATAGGCCGCCGCGATATCTCCCTTTTTCACCTCGTCGATAAAACCGGGGATATTGATTGCCACCGGACAGCCCTTCACGCACTGCGCGTTTTTGCAGCCGATGCAGCGCTGCGCCTCGGCGATCGCCTCATCCATATTATATCCAAGGCATACTTCCTTAAAATTGGCAGCACGCTCTTTCGCGTCCTGCTCCCTGACGGGAACTCTCTCTAATACATTCATGCTCTGTCACCTCCGCACTGTCCGCAGCCGCCGTGATGGGTATCGCCTTCCTTCGCTTTTAAGTAGGCTCTGCCTTCCTCCGTCTTATACAGGGTCTGGCGCTTCATCGCCTCGTCGAAATTGACCAGATGGCCGTCAAATTCCGGACCGTCCACACAGGCAAATTTCACTTCATTGCCTACCGTCAGGCGGCAGGCGCCGCACATACCGGTACCGTCCACCATAATCGGGTTCATGGAAACCACCGTGGGAAGCTCCAGCTTCTTTGTCAGCAGGCAGGTATATTTCATCATAATCATGGGGCCGATGACCACGCACACATCGTAGGTCTGTCCGGCATCATACAGATTCTGCAGCACTACAGACGCGGTTCCTTTCGTGC
Source organism: Lachnospiraceae bacterium (assembly GCA_021199495.1). Lineage (GTDB taxonomy): Bacteria > Bacillota > Clostridia > Lachnospirales > Lachnospiraceae > RGIG6307. The sequence goes on from JAJQHY010000039.1 coordinate 27,227, forward strand.
CGTAGGAGCCGTCATCCGTGGAAATATAAAGATTCTGCGCCACAGCCTTCAGCTCGTCCTCCAGAATCAGGATTTCCTTACTTCTGGCGCCCAAAATCACGTCGCTTGCAACGCCCTGCTCTTTCAGCCACTTGACCTGCGGATAAACGGGCGCAGCACCCACACCGCCGGCGATAAACAGGATCTTTTTCTGCTTTAATTCTTCTGAAGGTGTCTCCACAAACTCGGAAGGCTTTCCCAGCGGTCCCACGAAATCCTGCACACAGTCTCCCGTCTGCAGCTTTGACAGGCGGTACGTCTCCGCCCCTACTACCTGCGCGACAATCGTCACTGACCCCTTTTCACGGTCATAATCACAGATTGTCAACGGGATTCTCTCCCCGTCCCTGTCCACGCGGACGATGATAAACTGCCCCGGCTGACACCGGTTGGCAACTCTTTTTGCCTCAATGTCCATCAGAAAGATGTTCTCATTGAGCCATTTTGCATTCAGAATTCTGTACATAAATCCTCTCCAATCTTCTCCTTGATTATATAACAGCCGCTTGTCCGGCATGAACACATGCCTTTCCGGTCTGCACGCATAATGCAACATTTCTTACCTTATCCGCTGATACTGTATGTTCCTCCGGAAAGGGTAACTCTGACGACCTGGCCGGTCGCGGCGCTCACTCCGTAAAGCATTCCGGTCCTGTGCTGCACATAGGTTCCTACCGAAGCCCCCGCCGTCTCCCTGTTTACCTCAGCGAAAAGATAATAATATTCAGAATTTCCCTCTATGGAAATCGGAAATAAATACTGGTAAATATAAACATACTCCGGATGTCCCTCAACCGTGCCGGAACTATCTGAAATCACGCCGGCCTCCATCTGCGCCGCAACCAGCAGATTCCACGCCTGTGAACTGGAATATGCCTCTCCGGAAAGGTTGACAGTAAATGTCCTGGTGATGACATCGCTGACAAGACCGGCCTCGCTGACCGCCACAAATCTGTAGGTATGCGTGCCCTCAGACGCGAACAGGCCTTCATAATAAAGAGAGCTGCTCGCGTTCGGAACGCCGCCGTCAATCGTGTAGTAGATGGAACATCCCTCTTCAGCCTCAGCTGAAATTTCCAGCGGATATGTATAGCTGCCGCTGTAAACATAAATCTCCGGCTGATAAGGCGTGGCTGTATCCACAACGTAGGTTGCCTTCGTCACTGTGCTTTTCACGCCGTAAAGGTTGATATAAACTGCGGAAACCACCGTGGTTCCTTCCTCCAGATACAGAGGTGAGGTATAAAGCTCACTGCTTTCATCCGGTGTACTGCCATCCAGTGTGTAATAAATACTGCCGCTTTCATCTGCTGTCAGCTTCAGTGTAACCAGATCCGTAAAAATTCCCTCCGGCTGGCTGAAGGTCACCGGCTCAGCCAGATAATCCGAAAAGGCTGTCTGAAGTTCCTCGTTATCCAGCTCCTCGAGGAACTGGGCAATGCTCCGGTAGTCGTCATCCGCAGAATAATAATCCACAAACCCCTGACAGGCTGTCAGCTTTTCTTCTGCGGAGGATACCTCACTCAGAATCACGGAGCGGTAAATCTGCAGCGCCTCATCCTCACGGCCGATACCGACATATAAATCCGCCAGCTCCAGCTGACAGGAAATATTGTCCGGTTCCAGCTCCAGTGCCCGCAGATAACACGCCTCGGCACTGTCATACGCCTCTTTCTGCGTATATTCACGGGCGGAGCTGATCTGTTCCTGGGCCGAATCATACCAGTCCCTGTGCCGCATATAAATCACCGCCCGCACGCTCAGAGCGATCAGGACTGCCGTCAGCAGCCCGACTGTCAGCCACACAAATATTCTTCTGTGCGATGGTGCGGGCTCTCTTTGCTCTTCTGTATCCGCTTCGGGAGCTTGGTGCTCAAACCCGTCATCCACAACCGTCTGCATCCCAGCGGCGATGCTTTCCTCCACCTGCGCATCAAATTCAGGCACCAGATTGACTTCGCCGCCGCAGTGCTCACAATAGAGCATGCCCTCCTTTAAGGGACGTCCGCATTTCGGACAATTCATAAGTCAATCTCCCCGCCTGCCGCCTGCACACAGTTTTTTAACAGCATGGCCACTGTCATCGGGCCAACACCTCCCGGCACAGGCGTGATTGCGCTGCATTTTAAAACAGCCTTCTCAAAATCCACATCTCCGCAGAGTTTATTGTCCTCTCCTCTGTGAATACCCACATCAATGACAACAGCGCCTTCTTTGATATAAGTATCATCCACGAAACGCGGCCTGCCGATCGCCACGACCAGAATATCCGCCCGTTTTGTCACCTCCCGCAGGTTTTGGGTTCTGGAATGCGCCACTGTCACGGTTCCGTTTTCAGCCAGCAATAACGCCGCCATGGGCTTGCCCACGATATTGCTGCGGCCCACCACAACACATTCCCTGCCCGCGATCTCAATCCCGCTTCTTTTTAACAGCTGCAGGACACCCGCCGGCGTGCAGCTGACAAAGCCCTTCTCTCCCAGGAAAAGGGAGCCGGCATTCACCGGGTGAAAGCCGTCCACATCTTTTGCCGGGGAAATGGCGCGGGTCACGGCCTGCTCATCCATATGCTCCGGCAAGGGAAGCTGCACAAGGATTCCATGCACAGATGAATCCTCATTCAGCTCCCGGATCCGGTTCAGCAGTGTTTCCTGATCGGTTTCTTTGGGCAGCTTCTCATGTACAAAACGAATACCCGTGTACTCACAGGCCTTTCTTTTATTTCTCACATATACCGAGGAAGCGGGATCCTCCCCGACCTGTATCACTGTCAGGCATGGAGTAATTCCCTTACCGCTCAGCTTTTTTACTTCTTCTTTTACTTCTTCCTTTATTTCAGCGGAAATCCTTTTTCCGTCTATCAGTTTTGTTTCCATTTTCTTCCTCAGTCTTAAAACAACCCCGTGATTCTCCCGTTCTCATCCACGTCAATGCTGTAGGCCGCCGGATTTTTGGACAGGCCGGGCATAGTCATGACAGAACCGGTCAGTGCCACCACAAAGCCGGCTCCCGCCGATACATAGACTTCTCTCACATTCAGTTCAAAGCCCTCGGGTCTTCCTAAAAGATCCGGATTATCACTTAAGGAATACTGTGTCTTGGCCATACAGACAGGCAGCTTACCGTAGCCTAATTTCTCCAGCTGAGAGAGCTGTTTGGACGCCGCGGGCGCGAAATTGACGCTTCCCGCCCCGTAGATTTCCTTCGCGATGATCTCAATTTTGTGCTTTAAGGTGTCGTTCACATCATACAGCGGAGCATAATGACTTTCCTTCGTTTCCAGCGTATGCAGAACCTTTTCAGCCAGGGCTCTGCCGCCCTCGCCGCCTTTCTCCCAGACCTCGCAGAGCGCGAACTCACAGCCTCTCTCCTCGCAGAAAGCGCGGACATAATCGAGCTCCTCTTTGGTATCCGCGGTGAAAACATTCAGCGTGACTACGACAGGAACACCGAACTTCTGCAGGTTCTCGATATGCTTCTCCAGATTGACGATACCCTTTTTCAACGCTTCCATGTTTGGTTTGGAGACATCAGTCTTCGGGACGCCGCCGTTATATTTCAGGGCTTTCAGCGTTGCTACCAAAACCGCAGCGTCAGGCTTTAAGCCGCTCATGCGGCATTTGATGTCAAAAAATTTCTCTGCGCCCAGATCCGCGCCGAAACCGGCCTCCGTCACCACATAATCCGCCATCTTTAAAGCGGTCTTCGTGGCAATCACAGAGTTGCAGCCGTGCGCGATATTGGCGAAAGGTCCGCCGTGGACAAGCGCCGGCGTATGCTCCAGCGTCTGGATCAGGTTGGGCCGGATCGCGTCCTTTAAGAGGGCCGCCATGGCGCCCACCGCCTTTAAATCACCGGCTGTCACGGGCTTTCCGCTCAGATTATAAGCCACCACCATGCGGCTTAAGCGCTCCTTTAAATCCTCCATATCCGTAGCCAGGCACAGCACGGCCATGACTTCGCTTGCCACCGTGATGACAAAGTGATCCTCACGGACATAGCCGTCCGCCTTGCTGCCAAGGCCCACCACGATATTGCGCAGCACCCTGTCATTCATGTCCATGCAGCGCTTCCAGACGATATTGCGGGTGTCGATATTCAACTCATTTCCCTGCTGGATATGATTGTCTAAAAGAGCTGCCAGCAGGTTATTGGCGGAGGTGATGGCATGAAAATCGCCTGTGAAATGTAAATTCAGGTCCTCCATCGGCACAACCTGCGCCATGCCGCCGCCGGCAGCACCTCCCTTGATGCCAAAGCACGGGCCTAAGGAGGGCTCACGCAGCGCAATCACAGCGTTTTTGCCAAGCTTACATAACGCCTGTCCCAGACCGACGCTGACCGTAGTCTTGCCTTCGCCCGCAGGCGTCGGATTGACAGCCGTCACCAGAATCAGCTTCCCGTTTTCTTTGTCCGCGGTGCTCCTGATATATGCATCGGAAATCTTGGCCTTGTATTTGCCATAAAGCTCCAGATCATCCTCACAGATACCCATGCGGGCGGCCACTTTGACAATCGGCTCCATCTGGGCCTCCTGTGCGATTTCGATATCACTTTTCATCTCTCTCCTCCTTTGGTTCCTTGTATCATCAGATCTCTTCCAGCAGCTGTTCAAACTGCTCCGGACTCATCAGCACCTTGCGGGGCTTGGTGCCCTCCTCCTCGCCGACCACACCGTAGTCGCAGAGCTGATCCATGATGCGCGCCGCCCGGTTAAAGCCGATGCGGAAAGCCCGCTGCAGCATGCCGATGGAAGCCTTATCCTTCTCAATAATAAATCTGCCCGCATCCGCAAAAAGAGCGTCCTTACTGTCCGCGGGAGTCTGGCCACCGCCGGACGAATCCGCCGCCGCGCCGCTGTCCAGGTTCTTCATTTTTTCTTCAATATCCGCGGCATAGACGTTGCCGAGCTGCTGATTTTTCAGGAAATCGACAACCCTGCCGATCTCCTCCTCCGTGACGAGCGCACCCTGAATTCTGACAGGCTTTGCGTAGCCCTGCGGATAAAAGAGCATATCACCCTTTCCCAACAGCTTCTCTGCCCCGTTCATGTCCAGAATGGTACGGGAATCCACGCCGCTCGTGACGGAAAACGCGATTCTGGAAGGCATATTTGCCTTGATCAGGCCGGTAATAACGTCCACGCTGGGTCGCTGAGTGGCGATGATCAGATGGATACCGGCGGCTCTGGCCAACTGCGCCAGACGACAGATGCTCTCCTCCACCTCTCCCGGAGAAACCATCATCAGGTCCGCCAGCTCGTCCACAATAATTACGATCTGCGGCAGCTTTTTGATTTTTTCTCCTTCTCCTGCGGCATTCATGGACTCTGCCTTCGCATTATACCCGTTTAAGTCACGTACGCCCAGCTGGGCAAACTTCTCGTACCGGTCCATCATCTCCGCCACGCCCCAGTGCAAAGCCGCAGCGGCCTTTTTCGGATCAGTCACCACCGGAATCATCAGATGCGGAATGCCGTTATAAATATTCAGCTCCACCACCTTGGGATCAATCATGATCATCTGTACATCCGCAGGGGAAGCTTTATAGATTAAGCTCAGAATAATGGTATTGATACACACGCTCTTTCCTGAGCCTGTGGCACCGGCAATCAGCACATGGGGCATTTTGGCGATGTCCGTCACCACCACCTTGCCGGAAATATCCTTTCCGACCGCAAAAGCCAGTTTGGATTTTTCAGTTTTAAAATTCTGAAACTCCGGCGACTCCAGCAGCTCCCTTAACATGACCGGACTGTTCTCCCGGTTGGGAACCTCAATACCGATGGCAGCCTTGCCGGGAATGGGGGCCTCAATACGGATATCTGTAGCGGCAAGATTTAACTTGATATCGTCGGAAAGATTGACAATCTTACTTACCTTGACACCCTGCTCCGGCTGAATCTCATAGCGCGTTACCGCCGGACCCTTGCTGATGTCCGTGATCGTCACCTTGACGCCGAAGGTCTCCAGGCAGCTCTTTAACCGGGCCGCTGTCTCCCTGAGTTCTCTGGTGGAATCACCTGTTGCAGCTTTCCCCGGATTCAGAAACTTAAGAGGCGGAAACTGATATTCTCTGGGCACAGGAGGCGCTGCCTGGACAGATGCCGCCTGTGCTTTCGATCCGGCGTCGGCAGTCTTTGCCGCCGCAAAAGTACCACTTTGAGAGGCAGACGTTGCGCCGCCCATGGAGGTACTGCCAGAGGATGCCGCTGCATCTGCTCCGCTCCCGGACAGTACAGCCCTCGGTCTGCTGTCTCTTTGCACACCGGGCTCATCCTGATTGCTTTCGGCAGCCGCCCCCAGTGCCTCTCCATAGAGGATCTCCTTCGGAATCTCGCGCTGTATATATTCCCCGGCCGCACCCGTTTCATCCGACGGGAAATCAAATTCCCTGCTGACAGGTTCCTGCGCGGACCCTGCCGCAGCGGACGAATATGCATATGACGCTGCCTCCGCAACTGCTTCCTCCCCGGGCAGGACATTCTGCTGTGCGTATGTATGTTTTCTCTTCAGTTCCCGGATCGCATCGGAGGAAGAAGGATCATAGGACATCTCCTGCAGCTGTACCTGCTGTACCGGTTCAGGCGCTTTCGGCGCAGGTGCCGGAGTCCTCGTACTTTTGCGGTACGGAATACCGCTGATATCGCTTTTTGGTCTATCCTGTAC
>JAJQHY010000039.1:34033-103861 GCA_021199495.1 Lachnospiraceae bacterium
CGGTCCGGCAATCCCGAAATTACATAAAAAAAGAAAGATCATAAACACGCACACCGCAATGAAGCACGCTTCCTGCTTCAGCTTCAGCTCCTGCCTCCTTGCGGCGGCGGACTTTCTGCCATTTGAGGAGCTTCTGCGGGTATTCCCACTACTGCGCCTTGCCGTGCTTGTGGTACTTCTCCCGGCGCCTGTGCTCTTATGTGTGCTGCTGCGCTTTGCAGTCCCGGTTGTCTTTCCCGTTCCTGAACTCTTCTTTGTCCCTGTACTCATGATATTCCCCTGTGTTACACCGTCATCAGATGCACAAACGGATGGACCATTCCCCCGTCCATGCGCACTGACCCGTGTATCATCTTAACATAAATCTTTTCGTTTGTCATCGCTTTTCTCAATCATCTCATGAAGTTTGCCCATTGCCTGGCTGATACCACCCACCTCGTTGATGATGCCCTCGCGGACGCAATCCTCGCCCACCAGAATACTGCCAACGTCCTTGGTCAGCATCTCTGTCTCCATCATCAGCTCCACATATCGCTCCTCGCTGATCCCGCAGTGCGACGCCACGAAACCGGTAATGCGGTCCTGAATCCGGCGGAAATAATCAAAGGTCTGGCGTACACCGATCACCGTACCATTCATGCGGACAGGATGAATCACCATCGTCCCTGTCGGTACAATGAAAGAATAATCTGTGCTGACCGCAATCGGCACGCCGATCGAATGAGACCCTCCCAGTACCAACGATACAGTAGGCTTACTTAAACTCGCCAGCATTTCCGCGATGGCCAGCCCTGCCTCCACGTCTCCTCCCATGGTATTGATCAGCACCAGCACGCCGTCAATTTCCCTGCTGTCCTCGATGGCGGCCAGCTGCGGCAGAATGTGCTCATACTTCGTCGTCTTGGCATTATTTCCCAGCACATCATGTCCTTCCACCTCTCCGATGACAGTCACCAGATAGATCTCATTTTTGTGCGCGTTTTCGTCCAGCAGAAGCTGGCCGCTCTCCCGGATCGAATCCTGCTGATCCTGCTGCTTTGCATTCTGGTCTTCCAATATACACCTCCCGTAAACATCTAAGTGAAAAAAGAGAAAGAAGAAAATCTCTCGATTTTCTTCTTAGTGTGCGCATTGAAAGCCGGAATATGTATTATTTATCAAACTCCTCGCCGTCCTCAACCTCCACATCAAAGTTCATTTCCTCTTCGGAAAACTCTCTGTCAAAGTCGATTCTGGCGCGTTTTTTTCTCTTCGGGATCTCCATCGAGGCGGGGATAAAAATCTCCGGAGTGCTTCCTGCCATATTCAGATTTACTTCAGCCCCGGTGATTTCACCGGCTGCCCGAGGTTCTTCTTTTACCTTCTCTTCTGCTGCCTGCGTATCGTCTGTCGCAGTCTTCTCCGCTGTCTGCGGAACGGCTGCCGCATTCACCTTTTCCGACTGCGTATCGTCTATCACAGGCCCCTCAGGTGCCTGCAATTCTGCCTGCGAACCCGCTTTCAACTCTTTCTCATCTGCGGCAGCTTCCTCCTCACCCGGAAAGCTTTCCTCCGACAGCACCTCGAAATCAGACTCTTTTGCCTCCTGCGCAGCCTTACCCTTCTGTGAAGCCGGTTCCTTTAAAAGCAGCCCGTCTAAAGATATCCCCAGAAGGATGCTCATGACAACACCAAGCACCGCGTCGCATCCCACGCTGTCCGGGAAGCCCAGCATCTGTATCACGATCAGGAGCACCGCCATCAGCATATAAACAGCAGCTGTCCGGCGCGCCTTCAGAAACAGGAAAATCACCGCGCACAGAACGCCCGGTATGAATGCCGCCTGTCCGCTGACCGCAAGGACTCTGTCTGTAAATGTCTCTGCCGAAATCAGACTCCAGCCGGACCGATCCACATACACACAGCCCATGACAAACAGAACCACAACAGTAAAATCCAGAAGCACCGTGCCGCTCTTTTCCATGCGTTTATCGAGGGTCAGATGTAAAATCCATCCCAGAAGCACAGCGACAAGGAATAAAAGAATCTCCGGAGAACAATACATGGACGCTCTGATCATCTGGGGAAGGAGCATAAGGCCTCCCAGACAGATCACTGCGGGAAACGCTCCGTAACAGTGCCTGACCAGAAAATATAAAAGAACGCAGCACAAAATGAAAATCACCAGCTGCATGCCGGCCGCCGCCAGAGTAAGGTTTCCAACCAGCAAAAACACCCGGTTCAACAGCCAGACATATGCCGCCGTCACCGGATCCTGAAAGCCGTCTGCAGTTCGGTTTAATGTAACAAGCGCTGCCGCCACCACCGGATTGCCGTCCTGGCGCGACCAGAAGGTCACAAATTCCTGCCCGATTCTGAAATAAATGCCGGCACACGTAAGGATCACACAGCAGATCATTTCCAGTGCGAGGGACGCGCCCTTTCCCATACGAAGAACGCCCGGTTTTAAATCCGTCCACCTGCCAAGCAGCGTGGTGAAACCCGTTATCATCAGCAGAATACAGATCCATAAAAACAGGGCGATCAGGTCGGCCTCCGTAAAGGAAGCCACCGCCTCAAAATAATAAATAGTTCCGCCGGTCATAACCGGTACCGTGAACAAAAGCCAGATCAGCGCCGTAAAGATCCCCCTCCAGTTTTTCATGCCTTCACTCCGATCACTCTAAAATCTGCTCGATATTATACCTCGGCCTTTGCTTGACCTCCATATATATCTTTCCCACATAGGTGCCGACAAGCCCGATGGCAATCAGCTGGCAGCCTCCCAGAAACCAGATGGAAAGCATAAGAGACGTCCAGCCGGGAACGGTATTGCCCAGGAAATGTTCTACCAGCGAATATACCGCCGCGATAATGCTCAAAACAATAATGCCGATGCCAAGCCCCAGAATCAGGCTGATCGGCTTGATGCTGAAGGATGTGATTCCGTTTAAAGCAAGAGCCACCATTTTTTTCAACGGATATTTGCTCTCCCCGGCAACCCGCTCTTTGCGGCTGTAATAGACACAGGAGGTGTTATACCCGATGGTAGGCATAATTCCCCGTAAAAACAGGTTGGTTTCTTTGTACTGTGCGAAATACTCCAGCGCACGTCTGCTCATCAGGCGGAAGTCAGCGTGATTATATACCGTTTTCACACCCATGAGATTCATAAATTTATAGAAGCCCTGCGCGGTCACACGCTTGAAAAAGCTGTCGCTGCTGCGGTCATTGCGGACGCCGTACACAATATCATTGCCGGCATGGAAGGAATCCACCATCTCTTCAATCACGGCTACGTCATCCTGCAGATCCGCATCAATGGAGATTGCCATGTCGCACCACTGTGCAGCTGTCACGAGTCCCGCCGTCAGAGCGTACTGGTGTCCTACATTTCCGGCCAGATTCACTCCCTTGACCCTGCCCGGGTATTTCTCATGCTCCCGCGCAATCAGCGGCCAGGTCTGATCCTTACTGCCATCATTGACAAAGAGGATAAAGCTGTCCTCACTGATCTTATTTTTGGCGATCAGATCCGTAATCACGTCCCGCAGGGCCTGAGAACAGATCTCTACCACTTTCTCTTCTTTATAGCAGGGCACTACAATTGCCAGCCTGTCCTTTTTCTCTTCCATCACTCGTCCCAGTTATGATATACCGCCTGCACATCATCGTCCTCGTCCAGAATGTCAAGGATTCTGTTCAGGCATTTAATCTGATTCTCATCCGTCAGCGTCACATAATTCTGCGGAATCATGGTTACCTCCGCACTGACCAGAGGAATGCCCGCATCCTCCAGTGCCTTACGCACGCTGTCTAAGTCCTCCGGAGCAGTGATCACCTCATAGCTGTCCTCTTCCTCGGAAAAATCCTCCGCGCCGGCATCCAGCACAACCATCATCAGCTCGTCCGCGTCCTCAATCTCACATTCTTCCTTATCAATGATAATCTGCCCCTTCTCATCAAACATGAAAGAGACACAGCCGGGTGTACCGATATTGCCCTGGCCTTTGGTGAAAGCGCTTCTGACACTGGAAGCCGTCCGGTTTTTATTGTCCGTCAGCGTCTTTACAATAATGGCGGTGCCGCCGGGGCCATAGCCTTCATATGTAATATTTTCATAATTGACGTTTCCAAGCTCGCCGCTGGCCTTTTTGATGCCGCGCTCAATGGTGTCATTCGGCATGTTGTTGGCCTTTGCCTTTAAAACCACCTGGTATAATTTTGAGTTGTTGGCCGGATCAGGGCCGCCCTCCTTGACCGCTACCGCAATTTCACGGCCGATGATGGTGAAAATCTTGCCCTTGGCGGCGTCGTTTTTCTCCTTTTTCGCTTTGATGTTTGAAAACTTTGAATGTCCAGACATGTGTTACTCTTCCTCCCTGTTGTCCGTCTCTTTTTGGGCCTCTTCAGCCTTCCTGGTGACGAGCACTCTCTGTATCCGCATATTTTCCACGGCCAGGACCCTGAAAAGGTATCCCTTGTACTCGCACTCAAATTCTTCCCCTTCATGGGGTATATGATCCAGCTGGCGGATTAAGAATCCGTTCAGCGTATCAAAATCTGTTTCCTCAAAAGTGATTCCCAGCTTGTCCTCGATCTCTTCAAGCGGTGTCAGTCCTTCCATCACCCAGGTGTTCTCACTGCTGTCGTCTATAAACGCCTGCTCATCATCATATTCATCCTGAATATTGCCGACGATCTCTTCCAGGATGTCCTCCATGGTCACCAGCCCGGCCGTCTGACCGTACTCGTCAATGACAATGGCCATCTGTACCTTCTCAGACTGCAGCGTCTTAAAAAGGTCGTCAATATTGGTCGTAATCAGGGTAAACTGCGTTCTGCGCAAAAGCCCCTCGATCTCTCCGATCGGCCGCTTCTCATCCGGATGCACATTCTGATAACGCATGGCATCCTTTAAATAGAGAATACCGGTAATATGATCCAGATTCTCCTGATAGACAGGATATCTTGAATTCTGCCCGGAGAGCAGGCGGCTGACCGCTTCCTCAAACGGCGTTTCCTCATCAAACGCTTCTATATTCGAGCGATGGGTCATGATATCCTGGGCTTCCTTGTCCGAGTAGGCAAAGATGTTACTGATCATCTCGACCTCACTGTCCTCGATGACGCCCTGCTCGTGCCCTTCATTGACCAGGTCAATGATCTCCTGTTCCGTGTCGTCCTCCTCCACAGACGGTTCCCCATCCTTAAAGAGCTTCGCGAAGCCGTCTTTGATCAGTTTCCACAGCTTATCCGGCAGAAAAACACCGAGCGCCGTAAAAAGAACCAGCAGCAAAATCAGAATGACCACCGGAATCAGAATATGTAACAGCGGGATTTCGAACACCTTCGTGTCCCAAATCCCGATTTTCGATAAACTCCATATAAGGCATGGACAAGGTCCACTCCCATCGTCTGACATAACGAAACTCCTTCTTTTGATGATTTTCAAGCAATACTATAGCAAAATTAACTGTTTTCGTCAACCGCGAACAGAAGCCAGTTCTTTAAAAGTACCATCTGCAGTCATCCTTTGCTGCTGCGGCAACGAAAGGCTGATGCTCAGTGCGCTGTCCACACAATCCATGATCGCCTCGTCCAGATGACAGACTTTATCCTTTAAGCGTGTCTTGTCAATGGTGCGCAGCTGTTCCAGCAAAATGACCGAATCCTTTTCCATATGATAAGTACTGGCGGAAATGTGAATATGCGTCGGCAGTCTGTTTTTGTCTAACTTGCTGGTGATCGCGGCGCAGATCACGGTCGGACTGTGGCGGTTGCCCACATCGTTCTGAATGATCAGAACCGGCCTGACACCTCCCTGTTCACTGCCCACCACAGGCCTTAAATCCGCATAATAAATATCTCCTCTTTTCATTGCAAAACCATCCTTTCCATACAGCTTCCATCAGGAGGATGCCGCGGGAAACCGTACCGGACACCAACCACTGTGTTTCCCGTATATCGCCTCATCTGGTTTATAGTATGGCTGGTTTTGCAAAAAGGTATTCCATTATGACTGCAAATTTCTCAAAGTTCGTGAACCTGTGCGGAGAACTGGTCGGTGTATGCGATCGCTTTTTCATGCCGGTAAAAGACACGCGGCAGCCGTTTGCCCAGGTCACAGGCAAACTCATAATTGAAACGGCCGCTTAAGTCTCCCAGTTCCTCCATGGAAATGTGCTCCGCTCCGTCCGCACCGATCAAGGTCACTTCATCGCCGTTTCTCACACCGGGAATATCCGTCACGTCCACCATAAACTGATCCATGCAGACACGGCCTAAAATCGGAGCCTTCCTGCCGCGGATCAGCACGCAGCCGCAGTTTGACAGACTCCTGGGATAGCCATCCCCATAGCCTAACGGCACGGTCGCTATTTTTACCGGTTTCGTGATCTGATAAGTCCCGCCGTAGCTGACACCGCTTCCGATTCTGCCCTCCTTCACATAGACCAAATGACTGTGAAGAGAAAGTACAGGCTTTAAATCAATTGCATGATGATTCACCTCGTCCGACGGCCACAGTCCATAGAGCGTAATACCGGCCCGGACGCAGTCCATATGTGTGCAGGCAAGTTCATTCTCCATAATCGCGGCGCTGTTGGCACAGTGTCTGACAGGAATCGAATGCCCCAGCATGCGTTCCGCGTCTGAAGCAAACCGGCAGAATACCTCATACTGCTGAAGCGCGCTCTGTTTATCCGCTTCATCGGCCCGGGCAAAATGTGTAAAAATGCCCTCGATTTCAATTCCCGGCAGCCTGTCTGCCTCCTGCACAAATAAAAGACCCTCTTCATCCGGATACACACCGATCCGGCTCATGCCGGTATCAACCGGAATATGGATTTTTACGTTTTTCCCGGTTCTGACAGCAGCCGCGGACAGCTGCCGCAGGGTGTCCTTCCTGAATACCGCCGGACGGATATCAAGGGCAATCATTTCCTCATAACAATAAGGAAAGGTATATCCCAGGATCAGAATCGGCTTCAAAATGCCGCTCTCCTTCAGCTGCTTCGCCTCCTCAAAGGTTGCAACCGCATAACCTCTCACGCATTCCTTCTGCTCCGCGAGCCGGGCGATGGGGAGAGCTCCGTGTCCATAAGCATCCGTCTTAATCACCAGTGCCAGACTGCTGCTGTCATCTATGTGCCCGTACATGGCGTCAATATTATGCTCCAGTGCGTCCAGATCAATTCTGACACAGCCCCGGTCAAACTGCTCAGGCATTTTTTTGCTCCTTTCACAAGGAACGTGCGCCGCCGGGCGGCAGCGCACGTTATCGTTTTCATTCTTTATTTTCATTATATTTCGCCAGATTATAAGAAAGCTTCATCAGGCTGTCGGAGAGATGGACATTCTCCACCTGAATATCCGGCGGTACATTCAGATCAACATGCGCGAAATTCCAGATGGCTTTAATCCCGTTTTTGACCAGCATATCCGCCACCTCTACCGTGCTCTCCTTCGGGATCGTCAGCACCGCGATATCCACCTGATTCTCCCGGATAAAGGACTCCACAGCCTCCATGGGCTGCACAGTCAGACTTCTGACCTGTTTGCCGTACAGGGCGGGATTGCAGTCAAATATACCCTTGAATAAAAAACCTCTCTTCTCAAAATTCAGATAGTTGGCAAGCGCCTGCCCCAGGTTGCCGGCTCCGATGATGATCAGGTGGTGCTCCGTGTTCAGCCCCAGAATATTGCCGATCTCATGATACAGATATTCCACATTATACCCATATCCCTGCTGTCCGAAGCCGCCGAAATTATTCAGATCCTGTCGAATCTGAGAAGCTGTTACCTTCATCAGCGCGCTCAGCTCCTGCGATGAAATCCGCTGTACACCATTATCCTTCAGTTCCCCCAAATACCGAAAATATCTTGGCAATCTGCCGATCACCGCCTGAGATATTTCCTTCTCCATCATAAGACCTCCCACCAAAAAATTACTTGACATTATACTCCATTTTACAGGATTGCGCAAGCAGTTGTGATATATTTTTCACATAGTTTCTATTCACGGCCATATAAGCAAAAAGATGAGCGACTTTTTATCGCGCCGGACAGCTTGCCGGACGCTTTTACGCATATGGGCGGAGAACCGTGAATAATCATTTTCCGGTTTGCCCGTGTACAACTACCATTTGACAGAAGACCTTCTCTCTAGTAAAATACTAACTGTTGCGGGTTTTACCCCTAGTATCATTCAGACAGGAAGTGTTTTATCATGATTCTCAACTGCCAGAATATTCAGAAGAGCTTTCTCGAGGTGCCGGTTTTAAAAAACGTCACCTTCCATATGGAGGACAATGAAAAAGTCGCGCTTGTCGGCATCAACGGTGCAGGCAAGACCACACTTTTGCGCATCATCGTCGGCCAGTTGTCTGCGGATGAAGGACTCGTCACCTTATCAAAGGATGCCTCCTTCGGATATCTGGCGCAGAACGACACCCTGAACACGGATCTCACCATATACGATGAACTCTTAAGCGTCAAACAGCACCTGATTGTCCTGGAACAGAAAATCCGCACCAGTGAAGCGCGGATGAAGCACTTAGATGGCGCTGCCTTATCGGAACTGATGGACCAGTACAGCCGTCTGACCCACCAGTTCGAGTCGGAGGGCGGCTACCAGTACCAGAGTGAAATCACCGGTGTGCTCAAAGGTCTTGGCTTTGCCGAGGAAGAATTTTCAAAGCCGGTCAACACACTATCCGGCGGTCAGAAAACCCGTGTGGCCTTAGGCCGCCTGCTTTTACAGAAACCGGATCTGATTATCTTAGATGAGCCCACCAACCACCTGGATTTAAACTCCATCGCCTGGCTGGAGACTTACCTTTTAAATTATAAGGGCGCCGTGCTTTTAGTCTCCCACGACCGCTATTTTCTGGACCGGGTGGTCACAAAGGTCGTGGAGCTGGATCAGACAAAATCCACCGTATTTTCGGGCAATTATTCCGACTATATTATGAAAAAGGAACAGTTAAAGATCGCCGCGCAGAATGCCTGGGAAAATCAGCAGCGGGAATTAAAGCACCAGCGGGAAGTCATCGAAAAGCTGCGCTCCTTCAACCGGGAGAAGTCCATTAAACGGGCGGAAAGCCGGGAGAAGATGTTAAACCGGATGGAGGTTCTCGACAAACCCATGGAGGCTGAAACGGACATGCAGCTCACACTCGAGCCGGCCATTTTAAGCGGACGCGACGTTCTGCATATCGAGAATTTAAGCAAATCCTATGGAGATCTTAAGCTGTTTGACCACTTTGATTACGACCTGCGCAGAGGCGAGCACGTAGCCATCATCGGCGACAACGGCACGGGCAAGACCACCTTATTAAAAATCTTAAACGGCCTGGAAAAGGCTGACACCGGCTTTTTTAAACTGGGCACCAATGTGGAAATCGGATATTATGACCAGGAGCAGCAGCTGCTGCACCCTCAAAAGACGCTCTTTGAGGAAATCTCAGATGAGTATCCGGATATGAACAATACCCGTATCCGCAACGTCCTGGCCGCGTTCCTCTTTACCGGGGATGATGTTTTCAAACAGATCAGATCCTTAAGCGGCGGCGAAAAGGGTCGCCTCTCCTTAGCGAAGCTGATGCTCTCCAATGCCAACTTTATCATCCTGGATGAGCCCACCAACCACCTGGACATTGCCAGCAAGGAAATCCTCGAGGACGCCCTGAATAATTATTCCGGCACGCTTCTGTACGTCTCGCACGACCGGTACTTTATCAACCGTACCGCCTCCGGGATCCTGGAGCTTTGCGGCGGCCGGTTCCACTATTATGACGGGAATTACGATTATTATCTGGAAAAAAGAATTGTACCCGCCGAGGCTTCGGACTTAAAGATCGAAGAGGCAGAATCACAGAATAAGCTGGACTGGAAAACGCAGAAGGAAGCCCAGGCAAAGGCCCGCAAAAAAGAAAATGATCTTCGCAAATGCGAAGAAAAAATCGCCTCTCTGGAGGAAGCCATCCACGCCATAGAGGAGCAGATGGCCCTGCCGGAAATCGCCTGCAGCTCCTTAAAGCTGACAGAGCTGACAAAAGAACAGACAGCGCTGCTTAAGGAACTGGATGCACAGTATCTTCTGTGGGAGGAGCTGGCGGAATAAACAGATCGCAATACGGGCAGTCATCCGACGTTAAAAAGCGTCATGTATCGTTCGATCCAGGATGCCCTGCACCGGGAAAGGCACCCGCTTCCCGCAGGAAACCGCCCTTATCATGTCTCTCAGTCAGGCGATCAGAATTGTCCGCATTTATCCTGTCGCCCTCCGCCAGATAGCGGTTTGCCTGCGTGGAAAACATTGTATAATAAATTCCTCCGGCCGCCATCAGCTCCTGATGCGTACCGCTCTCCACCAGTTCTCCCGCGGACAGCACTAATATCTTCGTCGCCACAGTCGCGCTCGAAAGCCTGTGCGATACAAAGAAGGTCGTCTTATCCTCCCTGAGCCTGTCAAATTCATTATAGATTTCCTGTTCGGCAATCGCGTCCAAAGACGCCGTAGGCTCATCCAATATCAGAACGTCGGAATCTGAGTAGAACGCTCTCGCAATCGAGATCTTCTGCCACTGCCCGATCGAAGGTTCAATTCCCTCCGGCTCAAAATAGCGCATCAACGGTGTGTCGTATTCCTTCGGCAGTGCCCGGATAAATTCATCGGCTGAGCTCGCCTTCGCCGCCGCGTGGATTTCCTCCTCTTTCACAGGCTTCTCAATCTGGCCGAAGGAAATATTCTCCGTGACAGTAAACGCGTATTTGCCGAAATCCTGGAAAATGGCGCCGTACATGCCGTAAAGCTGCTCCACATCATACTCTTTGATATCGTGTCCGTCCAAAAGGATGACGCCCTCCGTCGGATCATACAGACGCATCAGAAGCTTTAAAAGCGTTGTCTTGCCAGCGCCGTTTAAACCAACCAGCACCACCGTATCGCCCGGATCCACTTTAAAACTGACGTTTTTAATCACGTTTCGGCTCGTGCCCGGATAATGGAATGAAACATTCTGAAACTCGATGGTATGCCCGCAGTGGCGCTTCACCGGCAGGGCCTCGGGAATGCTGGGCACAATATGCTTTTTCTCATTCATGAAAACAATCATATTCTCAATGAAGAGCGTGCCTTCATAGATGGTGGAGGTCTTGCTCACCAGGGTGGTAATGCAGGTGGCGATCGACGTCAGCGCCCCCGTATACAGCGAATAATCACCGATCTTCCCCTGCCCGGAAGCCACCGTGTATGCGATAAAGAAGAACAGGCCGCAATTGACCGTGGTGGTCAGAAGTGTGGTCAGAATGCTCCAGGTTCCCTCCTTCACGATCAGGCTGCGGATTCCCGCGAAATATTTCTGAAAGACCTTATTATAATTGACAATAAACATGTCGGACAGGTTGAAAAGGCGCAGCTCCTTCACCATGTCCTTGTTCATCAGCGTGTCCGAATAATAGGTCATCTGCCGTCTGTCCTTGGAGCGGCGGCGCATATACCTGTAATTTTTATTCCGATAGACAAATGTAATAATGGCGCTCGGCAGGGACAGGACGATGACAATCAGCGGCGTGAACCAGGCGATCGCGCTTAAAATGATAATAAAACTGACCGTGGAAATCAGCGTGCTGGCGATGGAAAACGTCGCGCTGATAACATTGATCAGTCCGGAATCCGCTTCCCGGTTGGCATTCTCGAATTTCTCATAAAATTCCGGCATATCAAAGGAGGCCACATCGATCTCCTTCGCTTTATTCATCAGCTTGACCTTGACATGTTTGGAAACCAGCTCTCCGGAAATGCGCGTGACCATGTTGCTGACATTGGAGACAACACTGGTGAAAAACATATAGCCGAACTGCAGAATCATCGCCGGCAGCAGATACGCTGTCAGTTCTGCGAGTGTAGTCATCCCGCCAGTCAGCACATCCGACACATGGTTTAACAGATTCGCGGATATGTAAGCCGAGATAACCGGCGATACGCCGTCAAAAAGTGCCATCAGCGCCATTAAAAAGAGCAGACTCTTTCTCGCCTCCCAGACCAGGCGCACAATGTAGAGCAGACGGTACGCCGTCCCGTGAATCACCCTGTATAAATATCCCGGAACCTCGCTTAACGACTTCGGCTTCGGTTCCTTGAGCATCTCAATCTGTCTCTCCCGTGAACCGGGTCCTCCAAATCCTCCTGGCGGCATACGCAGCTTCTCCTTTTTATCTCTTTCCTGTCTGTCATATTCTTCTTGTCATGAATGCGCTTTCATCATGATATGACAAAAAATAGCGTTTCGCAGCTTTAAACAGTTACAGCACATTCTCAAAATCCATATCGCTCGCGTAATAAAAGGAAGTATAGCACGGCTGGTTATAGCAGTTATTCTGCCAGGCCACACCGCAGCGGTACATGGTATCGTGCATCAGCGTGAACAGCTTATGCTCCGTGATTTCCGTATTCACGTAAATGCGGATCGCGCTGCTGTCGCGGGTGCGCAGCAATATTTCCTCCCGGAAATCTCCGAACACATCCGCAATCAGGCAGGGATTGCCCTTGGTACCGTTGTTGGTCGCCGTCTCCTCATCCGTGAGCATCACGCCGTGAGTCAGGTCGCTGATGACAGGCGTCCGCTCCCCGTTCTGATCCGGCACAGCGTCCACGATCTGGGTCGACAAATCAGCCGCCCATTTGATGTTGGCGTTGGTGCCGGGCGTCTTCACATCCAGGAAAGCGCCTTTGCAGTCGCGCACTCCCTTCACCCATACCTGCAGGCCGCGCACACCGGGCACAACATCCCCGATCATGCACCTGCCCAGGTCGCCCTCCGCCTTCTCGCCGAAAAGCACCCTGCCCGTCTCTGCGTCCCGCAGGGCATAGCCGTAGGGAACGCTTTTTCCGCCCTCAAACACGTTGAAAATCTCAAAACCGGGCCTGTCCGGGTCAATTCTGGCTACGTGCATGGAATCGCCGTGACCCAGCTTTTTCAACCTGTCGTCCGGCATTCTGTCCCGGCTCGAATACAGCACGCTGCCGTCATGATCGATGACCGCCGCGCCATAAATAATCTCCTGGCAGCCGTCGCCGTCCACATCCGCCACGGCAAGAGAATGATCTCCCTGACCGGTAAGAACCCCGTAGACCGGATCGGTTCCCTCGCCCATGTCCCGACCCATAAAGGGATTATTCATGGGCACATAACCACTGTCCACCTTAAAATATTCATGGTGCTTTCTCTCAAAAAAGTCATAGGCGGTGACCGTCGTCCTGGTGTAATACCCCCTGCAGATAATCAGGTAAGGTCTGACTCCGTCCAGATAAGCCACGCCTGACAGGAACCGGTCCACCCGGTTTAAGGGCTCAATCCGGTTCCACACATAGTCGCCCCATAAAAGGCCGTCGTCCTCCCTGGGCACCGGGAAGGGAATGGTCTCGATCTCTTCCCCGTCACCGGAAAACATGGTCAGATACTCCGGTCCGGTGAAAATGTAGCCCTCAAATTTGCGCAGCTCATTTTTTTCACTCCTGGAAGGTGCGAACACATCCATAAAATAATCGGTCAGCGCCCGTGCGTCTTTTTCAGAGAGCGGGTACTCGTACCGCTTTTCAATCCCGAAGCACTCCTCCAGGGTGGCGGGCCAGTGTCCGGCCTGCACCTCCTTATGCTCTGTCCAGTGCATGAACACGTCCACGATATGCTCGTAGTAATCCGCCGCCGTGCAGACATAATTGTCCGTATCCGTCACGCCGGCTTTCCGGTCGCTCTCAGAGATGGTGATATATTTTTCTGAAATGATATTCCCGGCCTCATCATAGCGGGTGATCTTCGTGCCCGGCGCGGTTTTCACAGACATCTCGGCGCAGCCGTCGCCGTCAAAATCATAGACCATGAACTGGGTATAATGTGCGCCTGAGCGGATATTCGGACCCATGTCCAGCCTCCACAAAAGCCGGCCATCCAGCTTGTAGCAGTCGATATAGCAGTTGCCCGTGTAGCCCTTGTGAATCACATCATGGGAATTGGACGGATCCCACTTCACATAAAACTCATACTCCCCGTCGCCGTCCGCATCTCCCACACTCATGTCGTTGGCGGAATAGGTGTACGTCTGCCCTGCAGGCGTGACGCCGGGCGCCGGAACCTGCATAGGGATCTCCACATACCCTTTCTTCGCCATGGCGGCACTGACAGGTGCGCAAAGATCGCCCTCCTGGCCGTTTAAAAAAGGAGCTACCTGATACGCGTCCTGCTCCGTGCCCTCCTGATCCAGGTAGTTGGTGCTGTCACTCACCAGGCCAAGCCGCTGCCCGTTTTTATATACCACATAGTCCGTGCCAATCAGTCCGGTTTCACAATATCCGCTCGCTTCTTCCTTCCACATCCGCCAGGCTAAAAAGACACCGTTGCCGCTCATCACAGCCACCAGACCGCGGTTTAAACGCTCCAGCTGTTCTGCGCGCTTCCAGAAAACCGGAATCTCCAGCACGGGACTGGTCTCCAAAACCGTCTCCCCCTTACAGGCCTCCACATAGACGTAGTTTTTCCTGTGCGTTCCCTTTCTAAGGGTAAAGGAAAGACCCGCTTCCTCTCCCACCAGCCTGTACTGCATCCCGGTGGTCTTTACATCCGACCAGAAAATCCGGTAGGTCTGTGCGCCTTCCACCGCGTTCCAGCTAATTGTAATGTATTGTTTCTCCAGTTCCATAACCGAGACCTTCATATATGCTATCTGTACCTCCCCTGAACATTCAGTTGAAAAGCCCATCAAAACCATCGGCCGTCCGATGGCATAGTATTTTTATATCATGAGCAAAGGACGCTCATGATCCAATTCGCCGCTCGTTATATCATACCGTCATCGTTTTGAAGGGTTCAATTCCAGATTTTCCTTTTTTTGACAAAATGCCTTTCATTTTTTATTTTTTTCTAACAGTTCCGCCCATCAAGCCTCAGACATATGACGCGCAAGCGGCATATAGCCTTCGAAGAAGGCGGTCTGTGGCCTGCTGTTCTGAACAGTTACATATTTTTCATCTTCTCACAGCGATGGAATTATCATTTCAGCATTATTGACGAAATGACGGATCTGGTTTATAGTTACACTTCAGATCAGCCCCAACCGATATCCTGCAGCAGGAGGAAAAAGCAAAGCATGTTTACAGCAGAATATTTTCAGGAAATACAGAAAGGATTTCTTCAGCAGATGCGTCTGCTGGATGAAAGAATCGCTGCCCTCTCAGCCAAAACCGAAGCCATGCAGCCCCAATCCGAAGAGGGTGCCGGAAATGACTGCGCGGCGGCAGATACGATTTCTGTAAAAATGCGCACCCTCCTGATTGATAAAAAAACAGAAATTCTGGCTACGCTCCAAAGCCTTCCATCTGATGAAGCGCAAGCGCTCACATTCCTTTACAGCGCAATGCCGCTGAGTGATCTGCTGGACTATCCGGTATCGTTGTTTGAGGCATACGCAAAGCATGGCGCGTGGCTTTATCAGCATGGCCCATTCGCGGGTAACGTGCCGGAGCGGCTCTTTGCGAACTATGTGCTGCACCATCGCGTGAATAATGAAGATCTCGTCGATAACCGCGGCTTTTTCTATACGCAGCTGCAGAAGAGCCTCAGACTGCCTGCCTACACAGCTTCGTGTGCAGGGGAAACGCCCCTCTGTCCAAAAATAAGCTGCGCCGCAGGCACCGCAGACTCGGACTGTGAAGTCAGTATCCGTATGTACGATGCGGCGGTAGAGACCAATTACTGGTGCGCCGCGCAGGGAACCTATCGCGCTTCCGACGAGCGGACAGAGAATCCGCTGACCATGTACAGCAGTGGTACCGGACGCTGCGGGGAAGAGTCCACGTTTGTCGTAAGCGTGCTGCGCAGCATCGGCCTCCCGGCCCGGCAGGTCTATGTACCGCTCTGGTCTCATTGCGACGACAACCATGCGTGGGTAGAAGTCTGGTGTGATCATGAATGGTACTTTCTCGGCGCGTGCGAGCCCGAAGAGCGCCTGAATGTCGGCTGGTTCAACGGTCCGGCATCCAGAGCGATGCTGGTGCACTCCCGCTGGTTTGGCCAGGACGAGCCGCTTGACCCGGTCATCAGTAAAAAAGGCATGGCGCGCATGCTGAATCATCTGTCCCGTTATGCATATACGACAGAAATCACTGTAAAAACGGAAGATGAGAAGCATAATCCGATCCCTGGCGCTCAGGTACAGTTTCATGTCCTCAACCAGGGAAACTATGGGTCTGTGGCCGAGCTCATATCCGACAATGACACGTCCACAGACACAAAAGCCGCGGAGGCGGTCGTTCACCTTAACACTGGCTATGGAGATCTCTATGTGACGGCGTCCAAGGACGGCGCTTTTGGTGACTGCCTTATCAATCCTGAAAACGGAACAGTCTGCACCATTACCCTGCATGAAGCGCCTTCCTTAAACAACACCTGGGAGAATATTGATTTCCACGCGCCGTCGCCCGGATTTATGCGCGACGAGGCTCTCACGGATGCGCAGAAAGCAATCAGTGCCTCACGGCTTGGCAAAGCCACGGCTTTCAGGGAAGCGCGTCTTGCGACCACCTGGCAGGAGGAGCGCGTCGCACATGTACTGGCTCACTTCCCGGAGTCAGACGCAATTAAGCTGAACGAAATTCTTCACAAAGCGAAGGGGAACCTGCCGGAGCTTTTGAAATTCCTTGCGTGGGATGCAGGTGCGCTGGTTAACGCCGACTGGGAAGCCGGCCGCCGGGATCACTGGAAGCTTAAGTTGCTTCAGTCGCTGCGCGAAAAAGATTACAAGGATATCACAGCTGAAACCCTGATCGACTGCTGTGAAAGTGCATTGCCCTACGTCGGGACGATCGAAGCGCCCTCTGACGAGATCTTCTTTCATTTTCTGGCCAACCCCAGAGTGGAGAACGAGATGCTGCGTCCCTGCCGGCGCATGCTGACGGAATTCTTCCACGAAGAGGCAGACAACTTGAAAAAAGAGCCGCAGAAGCTGCCCGCATTTATCAAAAGCCTGCTTACCTCACTTCCTGACGCGGAATACGAACGCCTCGTAACCTCCCCCGCCGGCTGCCTTACCGGCGGCATTGCGAGCAGACTCTCCATCGACATACTCTGCGTGACCCTGTACCGCTGCCTCGGAATTCCGGCAAGGCTGAACACGCTGGATCACAGTCTGCAGTACTATCAGGGCGGGAGGTTTCTCACAATTTCAGATACAGAGACTCCATTTGACTGCACAGATGACACATCAAAGCCTTCGAAATCATCAGACATCGATGCAGGAGCTGATAAATCAACAGCACAGGAAGCCACCATTCCGGCGGACACCGCGCCAGTCAGCGCGGTTCTGAAGCTTGCAGGCGATCACTCTCTGCGTCTTTCAGACCGGGATCACTACTCCGTGAGCAACTATCAGAACGGAGAATTTGTCCCGCTGTGCCTGGCCGACTCACCGATCGACGCAGAAAAGAATGAACTGACCCTGGAACTGAAGCCTGGTATCTACCGGGTGCTGACCACAAACCGTATGCCTGACGGAAACCAGCTGGCAAAGCAGATTGTCTTTTCCCTGAAAGCAGGAGAAGAACGCACGCTCGTACTGTCCCTGCGCACACCATCCTTCAAGGAAAATCTGGTCAATTACCCGGTTGAAGAACTGTATTTTGCCGCAGCAGATGTGCCAGATACGACAATAGATATCCATGAAAATACTCAGGCCGCCCTTCAAACAGCAGGTATCGCTTTTGACAAACATATCAGCCTGACGCAGCTGATGGAAGGAGACTCTGACAAAGCCCTCTTTATGTGGCTGGATGTCGGCAGAGAACCCACCGAGCATGTGCTGAACGAGCTCTGTGACCGCAGGGATGCCTATGCCGCTCTGAGAAGTCCGCTGTATGTCGTGCTGAACAAACCGTATGACCTCTTTGATCCGACCCTGCAGCGCACCATGCGCGCGCTGCCATGCCTGAAGCCAATCCTGGGTCTGTCCAAAGATGACCTGCGCACACTCGCGCGGGAAGTCAGCCAGGATGCCGACAGTCTTCCGCTGACTGTGGTCATGAAGAAAGGAAACACCTGTATCTACAGCAGCTGCGGATACAACGTCGGAATCACAGATCTGCTGCTGCAGATTCTGCGTGAGTAGATCGGAAATTCCGTACTGGCAGGGCGAAACGCTACCGAAGGAGACGCAAAGCAGGTTACTGTTTTGCCGCATCCTCCTTCGCCTTCACATAAAACTCGGACTGCTTATCGAACATCTCCGTATAAATTCCGCCCTTCGCGTACAATTCTGTGTGGGTTCCGTACTCTGCCACGGCACCGTCCTGAAATACCGCGACCCGATCGGCCAGCTGCACCGCGGACAATCGATGCGTGATCAGCACCGCGCATTTATCCGTAATCATCCTGTGGAACTGGGAGTACATCTCATACTCCACCAGCGGATCCAGCGCCGCTGTGGGCTCGTCTAAAACAAAAATATCTCCATCATGATAACAGGCGCGGGCAATGGCAATCTTCTGCCTTTCCCCGCCGGAGGGGTCAACCCCGTGCGGGTCCAGCCATTTTTCAATGGAGGTGTTAAGCCCCTTGTCCAGGCTCGCGATCAGCGGCTTTAATTGATTCTCCTCACAGACCTTTTGTAATCTTGCCTCGTCATAAGGCTCCGACATGACGATATTATCCTTCAGAGGCATCACATAAATCGCAAAGTCCTGAAATACCGGCGCGAACATCCGCTGATACTGCGCATAATCATACTCCTTCACATTGACCCCGTTTAACAGAATCTCTCCACTCGCTGGCTCATACAGCCGCATCAGAAGCTTCGTAAACGTACTCTTGCCGGAGCCGTTTTCCCCAACAATACAGAGCCTCTCATTCGCCCTGATTGTGAGGTTTAAATTCTGAAGCGCGAACTTCTCGCTGCCAGGATAACGGAAAGAAACGTTTTTAAATTCAATCACCGAATACTGATCAAACACAGGTGTAAGCCCCTCCCGGCGCCACTTCGGCTGAATGGACAGATATTCCCTCAGCTGTCTGATCTTCTGATTCTGATCCACGATACCATTATAGGAATCAAACACCGATTTTAAGGAGGAGGAAAACTTCCCTGCTGCCGACAGATAAATCGTCAGGCTGCCTACCGCCATCCCCTTTGCAATCACACGATACACCAGGTAGAGATACAGGATCGCCTGCTGCACAAAACTGGTCGCGGCCTGAATCAGTTTCTGTCCGTTGCCCGCAAGGTCATATTTACATTCCAGCGCATCATGCTTCTTTTTGCATTTGATATACTGCCCCACCAAAAGATCCTGGATCTGAAACAGCCGGATTTCCTTCGCAAAGGTAATATTCCCCAGCTGGTAGCTGTATGTACCCTCTTCATACAAAGCCTCATCGATCTTTTCACTGATCGCGTGCTTTCTGATATTGGTTCTTCTGGTCGCACGCGAATTGATCAGAATGAGAAGAACAATCAGGAGAATAATCATCGGGTTTAAAGTGGCGACAATGGAGGAAATCAGGATCAGATTGACAACGGCAAGCACCAGCTGGCTTAAGCGGTCCACCACCTGCAGCACAGATTGAAGTGCCCTGTTCGCCCGCTCTGCCTTAACCCGGATGTCCGGATTTTCCACCGTTTCATAATCCATGGAAAGATGAAAGTCGTTAAATCTCTTATCCAGAGCCGTGTTAATATCCAGGAAATATTTTTTCAGCACTTTGTTTGCGGCCAGATTGACTGCGCTGCCCAAAAGCGGCACCGCCAGCAGCACCGCCACATAAAGCCCCAGCACCTCAAAGTCCCGGTTTCCGGACAGCTCATTGATAATCAGGCCAGGCAGTACAATCCCAGCCATGGGTGTGACCGCATTAAAAATTGCAATCAGCATTTTAAGCGCAATATACGTTTTCCCGTATTTTTCCTGCCAGACTAAAGAAAGCGCGTATTTCGCGGTGGATAATGTGGATTTGAATTTTTTGTTTTCCGCTTTCATGGTTCCGTATTCTCCCTCGTGATTATTTTTAGTTCGTGCGGCTGCACGAATTTTACGAATTAGGCAATGGGCTGGTGCTCTTTAGAGTATCCGGGCACACAGGTATCGTCTTGCTGACTATGATTATACGGAAGGGCATGCCGGGCTATCAAGTACCAAGAATTTTTTAAAAAAAAGTCGGACACGCCCGGAAAGGCAATATGCCGGTACGGATATTCGTTAAAGATCAACTTCCTCTTGTTTTTATCAGCAAAACGGTATATACTTTGTATATACATAAAACCACTGAAATGATCACAGCTGCTTAGAGAAAACAGTAAAAATCCTCTGTATTTTTCTCAGACACAGAAAGGAAGGGAACATATGGTAGCACAGGTAAAGGCATGGGGCAACAGCCAGGGAATCCGTCTGTCAAAGGAATTATTAGATTCACTGGGAATTTGCTTAAATGAGTATCTCGACATCAAAGTGGTAAACGGAGATATTGTACTGTCTAAAGCATTTAGACACAAGACCCTGGAAGAGCGGGCGGCTGAATATGGCGGTAAAATTGGCCCTTACGAGGAGATGTCATGGGGGGAACCGACCGGAAGGGAGATGTGGTAACGTATGTTTATGATCTCACAGGGAGATGTTTTAAAAATTGAAAAGCTCTCTTTCCCGGTTCTGGTTGTCAGTAAAGATTTTTTTAACCGATCGGAACAGATCATTGCCTGCCCAATTCAGGATCGTGCAACAGCTGATCCGCTGCATATTCCTATTGTATGGAACGATTCAGAAGGGACTGTCCTGTGTGAGCAGCTGAAACTTTTAGATCTGCGAATTCGCGGTTATAAGAAGATCGGAGAGTTGAAAACAGAAAGCATCATAGACATTGCTGATGCTGTTCAGAGTATTTTTGACTACTATCCTTATACCGGACAGGGCGGTTGATTAATCCGGGGCTTACCGCCCCGGATTCTTTGTGGTTGGCACATGACGCATAAAAAACCAGGATCTGGTCCGTTTACAGCACCTCCTCCACCCTGACAAAGCAGGCCACAGTCCGGCTGTCGCTGACCGGATGGTTGAAATAAATCCGCTTCCCGTCGCGGGAGAAGGTCGGATTGGGGTGCACCTTCAGATCCCAGATGCAGTGCTGGAAATTCTGTCCGCCGAAGGTCGCCGCCGGTGTCGTCTCGCCCCTGCGATAGAGGAAAATATCTGCCGGATATCCCGGATAGGCACGGTCGCCCACAAACCACTGCCGGTCCGGGGAGCCGTCGATGTGGTTGCCAATGCCGCCCAGGGTCTCCAGACACTCGCCGTCCACAGAAAAGCGCTGGATGCGGCTTGTCTCCATCTCAATGTGTCCGTCCAGAGCGCAGTACTGACGGGTGGCCATGTAGCTGTCATCGTCATACCAGAGCTGGTGTACCGGCTTATCCGGAATCACATGCGTCTGTCCCGTCTCAATGTCAATGCAGCCGAGTGCCCCGAACACCGGGCAGTTGTCCACGCTCAGGCGCATCATCACCCTCGTCGCGGACGGATTCAGCTGCACATGACTCATGGAGGTCGTAAACTGATTCGGCACGCAGCCATGATCTACCACCATCCGGTAAACCGTCTCCTTGTCCGCCACTCTCTTAATCTGTCCGCTCTTTAAATCCAGTAAATAAATCCCGCAGGTATCAATCTCCAGGTGATCCGGATTCTTATCCAGATATTCCTCCGAAATCGAGAAGGGATAGATTCCATTCTCGGCGCAGTGACTCTCCTTACCGAAAATCGGCCCATACTTCACCTCTCCGGTGTAAATATTCAGCACACGGAATGCAGCGAACTTATTGATACTGTCGCGGAAAACAATATGCTCATTGTCCACAAAACTGGCGGAGGGACCGTTATGGTTCCCGCATTTTACCTCAAATACGCACCTCTGATCCTGAAGCGTCTCCCTGTCGCAGATCCAGATCTTGGTCCGTTCAGAATCCTCGCCCTCAATCCTTTCCTTTCTGGCGTAAACCAGCCATTTTCCGTCCGGACTTTCCGGCTGCCCGCCGTTCATTCCCCACATGCTCGAACCCTCATAGTCACATACCTGGTACATTGCTTTAACCTCCTTTGCACCTGAAAATGTATGCTTCCATGATAACACCGGCGGTTGAAACTGGCAAGGTTGCAAAAGTACCTTCACACAAAATCCGGGACTTACTGCCCTGGATTTTTTTATTTCTCTCCGCCAGCCTGATGAAGCAGTTCGACCTGTTCCATGACCTTTTCAGGCATGACCCTTCTCATCCCACTCATAAAAATATTTCAAATATATTCTCAAAATCCATCTTGCGGTTTTTTTGTACTATGTTATTATGAGGTTGTACTCCAGAAGATTGCGCCGTAGGCTGGCGACAATACGAAAAGGCGGTGATGCCGATGGCTGTAAAAGCCGGCAAAGACACTGGAGTACAGACTGGTACTCCATATGATGACGTGCTCCGTACCCTCTTAAATGACTGCAGACAACTGGTCATCCAACTCGTCAATGAAGTGTTCGGTGAGAATTATACCGGAGAGGAAGAAGTTGTATTTTCTCCCAATGAACATTTCCTGAACCAACAGGACGGTGGCGAGGATAAGCGGATTACGGACACAACCTTCTCCATTATCGGGACTAAGATCGGGAAGTACCTGTTAGAATGCCAGACAAACCCCGACAGCAGTATGCTGGTGCGGATATTTGAGTATTCCACCCAGGTTGCTCTGGATGAAAGTAAAATTTCAGGCGACACTCTGGAAGTGGTGATTCCCAACTGTGCCATCCTCTTTTTAAGGAGCACCAGGAATACCCCGGAACAAATGCACATCCGGTTTCAGTTCCGGGAGGAATATTTTACATATGACATTCCAGTGATAAAAATGCAGCAATACACACTGGAAGATTTATTGCGGAAAAATCTTCTGTTCCTGCTGCCGTTTTATATTTTTACTTACGACAGGAAACTGCAGGAATATAATACCGATGAGGGAAAACTGAGTGCACTGAAAACTGAGTACCAGATGATTATGACGCATCTGAATAATCTTGAATATCATGAACAGCTCAGTACATACTATAAAAAGACGATTGTTGAAATGACAGAAAAGGTCGTGGATAATCTTACAGCCGGATACGCAAATATCAGGAAGGAAGTGAGGACTGTTATGGGAGGAAAGATTCTGGAATATGAGGCGAAAACCATCTTGCGCCAGGGCGAGCAGAAGGGCAAGTTGCAGGAACGCCAGAGAAATGAAAAGGAACTGGCTCAGATGGTGAAAAACCTGATGGCCAATCTTGGCTGGACTGCGGAACAGACATTTAATAATCTCGGGCTTTCGAGGGAGGCTCGTGAAAATATTTTGAAAAATATGTAACTCACCTCATGTGAAAATACAGGCAAAATCCGGAGCTCACCGCCCCGGATTTTTGCTTAATGCGTTGAAAGCCAAAATATATTCAATCATGAAAATGATTGCGCACTTCTCTCTTGGGCATTAAAATCAAACTGAACAGCTTCTTCAACCTCTTGCGTCTGAATCATGTTAAAAAAATTTCACCTGGCCGCCTAACCGGCCGCTGCTTTTACCGACTATACAGGCATAGCAATCATGATTGAAACAAATACCAAAGAATTGAAAACCGCCGCCGGGAATTAAACCCATCCCACGGCATCACCAGGTGCATCATTTTATGACGAACGATATAAAGTCGTATATGATATGCTGCAAAATACTGATACAGAATGGAAACACGCGAAATGAACACAGCCGAAGCGCTTACAATCCTGCAAAGCCGGGATTTCCTGGACAAACTCTACAACTTCTCCTACCATCGCTGCGATTCCTCCCACGAGGCGGAGGATCTGTGCTCTGACATTATCCTGTCGGTCTTATCGGCCGTGCAGAAGCAGGAAGAGATTGACAGCTTTTATGCCTTTGTCTGGGCCATTGCCCGCAGGGTCTACGCGGATTACAGTGAGAAAAGAAATAAAACGAGGCAGATTTTAAGCCTGGAAAATACGGACTTTTCCCTGGCGAGCCGGGCAAATGACTTAGACGACCTGATCGAGCGGGACGCCGACTTAAAAATGCTGCAGAGCATTTTTAAGGAAATCGCGTTTCTCTCCAAAGCCTACCGGGATGTCATGATCCTGTATTACCTGGACGGATATTCTGTCAGGGAGATTGCAAAACGGCTGAATATCGAAGAAAACACTGTGAAGCAGCGTCTTTTTTCTGCGCGTCAGTCCATCAGAAAAGAGGTTGAAAGCATGAATGAGACAATGAATGAAAGATCCTATCTGTTAAAGCCGGTCCGACTGGCGTTTTCCGGCACGGGCGCTCCCAACGGGAACGACCCCAAGGACAAAGTGGAAAGGCTGTTTTCCCAGAATTTAATTTACCTGTGCAAAGACAAACCCAGAAACGCCAGAGAACTCTCCGATATGTTATGCGTTCCCATGCCATATATCGAGGAGGAGCTGAACATCCAGTGCCGCGGGGAGAACGGTTCCTACGGTATCCTGCGCAGACTGGACACCGGAAAATACGCCCTGAATATTCCGCTTGTGGACTATGCGGAATATGAGGCGGCCAACCGGATTTATAAGCAATATATACCGGAATTTTGTGAGAATTTCAAAAAGACACTGGAATTAAAGAAAGATGAGCTCCTCTCCTTCCCTTATCTGAGTAAACAGAAGGATACAGGACTGCTGATGTGGACGATCCTCTCCCGAATTTGCTAGGATCTCCACAAAAGAGTGCAGCGGGTGCTTGAGGAAACATATTTCTCAGATATTGTTCCTGTACAAAGGCCCTTCTCCTGCGCAGTCATTGCGTTTGAGGGCGATCAGGACACGGATGTTTACGGAAATGACGGTATCAGTGCCAATTCCATCTGCGGATATCAGTCCGTCCTCGTCTCCAACCTGTATGGGAAGCGGATTGAAAAGCATTTCTCCTGCGGGCATAACCTCGCCCTGGATCAGAAGCTTCTGATGACATTGCGGGCGATCGGCGGGTTAAATTCCGATGATCTGACGGAAGAAGAATTAGAAATCGCTGCCAAAGCCATTAAGTGCGGTTATCTTAGAAAGAGAGAAAACACAGCTGGATCATACACCAAAGATCCCCGTATTCCTGAAACGGCCATTCTGAAACCAGGCAATACAATACCGGCCACTCCTGAGCCGGCCAATACGCAACAGTCTGTTTTCGATCCAGTCAGTACGGAACCGATTATTCTCGAGCCGGCCATCATCGTAATCGACAGCAAGGATGAACCGGCCTTCTATAGCGTCTGTCGAACCTTTAACGATGGCATGGAACAGATTACTGATCAGATCGCCGGGCAACTGGCTGCTTTTATGCACAAACACCTTCCCGGACATCTTCTAAATGAGTTTGCGGTTTACCACACGCTGATTGCAGATGCAATGACTGAGTCGGCGGCAATCGAGGAATGCTTAAAGATGGGAATCCTCTCCGAGCCTGTAACTGGTGCGGAGGGCGTACTGATGGTAGTAAGCAGATAAGAAATTACAGGGTACGAAACAGGCATGACGATAACTATAACCGAATGAGGATATATCTCAGGCAACAAAGGACGAGGAGAATTATCAACCAACAGCGTCCGGATACTTCTCCTCCACCTGCCTGCGGAAGTCCGTCGGCGTCACCCCGTATTCTCCGTAAAACTGGCGGGACATCTGCGCCACAGAGTGGAAGCCGTTTTCCTTCGCAATCGTCTTTAAGGACTTCTCTCCCAGGAAAAGTGCCGTATGCACACGCTCCAGACGCATTCCGCTGATATATTTCACACAGCTTAAGCCTGTGGATTCCTTGAACAGCGCGCAGAACCGGGACTGGCTCATATGGACACTGTCCGCCACCTCCTTTAAGGATAGCTCGGAGTCAGGATAATGCTCATGGATATAGCGCAGCGCCAACAGCATTTCCTCGCGGATGGTCACAGTTTCCTTTTCATAGCACTGGTTCTCCGGCAGTGGAAGCTTCTGCAGCCAGTCCAGAATCAGCACCAGTTCAAACAGACCCATCTTTCTTTGAAAATCATCCGATGTGTCCAGACGCTCTGTCATTTTTCTGATCCGATCCCCCAAAAGCTGGTGCTGTTCCTCGTTCAGATGAAAAATACAGGGCCTGTCAATGCGGGTCAGAAGCCGTCCAGCCTCCTTTTGTGACAAAATCTCCGTCAGATGTTCCCGACGAAAACTGATCACAGCCCTGTCTATCATCTCACTCTCACTCCGCTTTAATAAATGGGGCTGAAAAGGGGGAATAATCAACAGATCTCCCGGAGAAATCACCCCCCCTGCTTTGGAAAATGCAAAACTTCTGTCTCCGCTTGCCAGATAATAACATTCGTATGCATTGTGATAATGCTCCGTTCCCATATCCCAGCTTAAGACGCTCCCCCTCGTCCACTGCACCTGCAGCTGGTTAATCGGGTCATACCAGGTTGTTTCCATGGATATTTTTCTCCTCGTTCCCGTTCGTTTACTCGGTCCCAGAATCCTTTCACTTACGGCTCCGCAGTCTGCGTCTGCCGCTTAAGAGACTGAGGTCTGATCCATTTGTTTTAACCGTTTCATTTTACCCCCGGAACAGCAATTATGCAAGCGATGTTTTTTAGTAAACTATGCCAGTAAAATAAGTATACCCTGTTCAGTTGTATCCTTCCCACTGCCGGGCGGATTTGAGACTTTCACCCGTCAGAACGTGCGCCCGCCGGGTGCACGCAGAAAAAAGGGAGCGCTTTCGCGCTCCCTCTCTTTTAAATAAAATTCTTGGACAGGATTACCCAGATTTACCCGCCTTCAAACTGATAACACCTCTAAATCAGAGCTTTTCAGAATGCCTCAGCCTTCCACTGCATGATACAGCTCATTCATCTCAGCGGTGATCGCCTCGCCGCCTGCATTCCACCAGGTGTTGATCGACTCCTCAAACGCAGAGTCATCAATCGTGCCGTGGATATAATCATTCAGAGCACCAATGAAGGTGTCTGCGATGGTAGAACCAACGTTCGTGTAGGTATCGGAGGTATAGGACGCACCATAGTTGGTCACGCAGTACTCGATATCCTCCTCATAGAGCTGATTCTCCAGAGCGGTGATGGCGGTTGTACCGGACTCTGTGGTGACAGGTCTCGCGTTCTCCTCAGCGGTGAAGTAAGCCAGCACCTGGTTGAAGCCGTTGTTGTAGGTGGAGCTGGCTACACCGGCAGCATTCAGCTGATCGGTATCATACAACACCACGTAGCCATTCTCATCAAGATCATAGGTCAGGCCTTCCCAGCCATACTCGATCAGGTTCAGGCACTCGCCGTCGCACATATCATTCAGCATCTGCAGCACACGTCTGAGCTGAGCCTCGGTTGTGATATTCTTGGTGGAAATTGCGATATAGTTGTTGGTACCGGTGGTAGGCAGGCACAGCGGGCCGTATCCGGTGTCCACATAACCCTGCAGGGTGAAGAGAACATCATCATCATCGGTAGCAATACCCTGCTCTACGAAGTAGGTCTGTACCTTTCTTAAGTCATCCAGCACCTGTACGCCGCAGCCGCCGATCTGTGCTCTTAAGCCATCGTTTCTGGCGCCGCCTGCGGAAACATCCAGATAATCCGCGATGCCGTTGGAACCGCAGTTGATCAGGCCCTGCTGATACAGATCACGCATCTCAGCAGCAGCGGTCTTGTACTCATCCGTCATATACTTGTAGATCAGATCGCCGTTATCATCGATACCCCACTCATTCGGTACGCCGAACCAGCAGAAGATGATATCCCAGACGCCAGACCAGCTGTCAAGGAACATACCAACCGTGTCATTGACACCATTGCCGTCCGGATCATTATAGGTGAAGGCATACAACATGTCTTCCCAGGCATCCAGGGTGGTGGGCTCAGCCAGTCCCAGGTTGTTCAGCCAGTCAATACGATAGCCAAGACCGTTTCTGGCCAGTGTTCTGGAACGGGGCAGAGCAAACACCGCACCGTTGTAGGAGCAGTTGGCTCTGGTAGCTTCCGGAATGGTGGAAAGGTTGTCATAATCATCAAGATAATCAGTCAGATCCCAGAAAAGTCCTTCCTGGAATGCCTGCAGGAATGTCTCAGTCTTGCCTACTACCATAACGTCGGCTACATCGCCGGCCACGATAGCCAGTGCCAAAGAATCATAATAGGTGGTGCTTTCCTCCCATACCCAGGTAATATCCATCTGCAGATAATCATTCAGATCGGAGCAAAGCTGATCATACTGATCATTCTGATCCACATGGGTCTCATCAGACGGAAGAGAAATAGTAACGGAAAGCGGAGTCATATCCACTTCAGTAGTCGTTTCTTCCGTGCTCTCGGAGCTGGAAGTGTCCTCGCTGCTGGAAGTACTCTCAGAGCTGGAAGTATCTTCGCTGCTGGAAGTATCCTCAGAGCTGGAGGTGTCCTCAGAGCTGGAAGAGCCGCAGGCTGCCAGTAGAGAAGCAGAACCAACCGCCACGCCGGAAACCATCATTCCCTTCATAAAATCTCTGCGGGAAATCGCGTTGAACATAAATTTTTTCCTCCTTTTATAGGTTTTATAAATTGCGGCAGTCTGACTTCCGGCATTCGCTTTCTGAGGGGGCAGTGCCGGAAGCGTCAGGTTCTGTTCAATCGATGCAGTACCCCTGTCAGACTGTCTGTATCAAGCCGTTCTGCCGCCTCTGGGAAAGCAGACAAACGACATTGTTACCAGGTTGTTATTATTCACCGGTGATACCGGATCTTTCAATACCCTCCATGAACTGACTCTGTGCAAAGGCAAAGAAGATCAGAACCGGAGAAGAAATAACCACCGCGCCGGCCATAACCACAGCGTTGTTTAAGGTATCCTCGCCGTCCTCCAGTCCTAAGAGTCTTAACATCTCCTGCTGTTCGTCCGGAAGCCCGGAAGCCGCGGAGATAATGGCATTCAGCCTCGGCGGCAGGAAAGACAGAGAGGCGCTTGTAATATAAATAGACGACTCGTAATACTCATTCCAGTGCCATACCACGGAAAGCACGATTGCAACCACGATAGTCGCTTTTGCCAACGGAAATACAATTCTCCAGAAGGTCATCAGGAAACCGCAGCCGTCAATCTTGGCCGCCTCTTCAAGGCTTCTCGGCACCGTCAAAAAGAACTGACGGAAGAGAAAGATGAAGAGCGCTCCCCTTAAGCCGAAGCCAAAAAACGTAGGTATCAAAAGCGGCAGATAAGTGTTCAGCCACTGCAGATTGGAATAGGTCAGGTACAGTGGGATGATAATCGTCTGCGTGGGAACGATAAACGCCAGGATTACCACTGCAAAAAGAATATTCTTGCCCGGGAAATTATATCTGGCGAAGCCGTATCCGATAAAGGAGCAGGAAAGCACATGTCCCACAGTGGCGATTGTCGTCACAATCAGTGAGTTTCTGGCATAGACCCAGTTTTTAATCAGCTGCAGCGCTATGGAGTAGTTCTCAAATTTAAACTCTGTCGGAATCCACTGTACTGACGAGGAATTCAGATCGGAGTTGGTCATCAGGGATGTGGTGACCATGTACAGAAACGGATAAAGGAACACAAAGGCCAGTCCGATGATCAGCACATACATGACCACTCTCACCAGGATCAGCTTCAATCCGCTGAAACTCACATATTTCCGTTTCAGAAGTCTCAAGCGATAGCCCAGGCTTCCCGGCTCATCACTCTTAAGAGCGCTTTGAAGACTTTTCGATGGTGAAGACTTTACGGCCTCTCTTTTCATGTCTCTTTACCTCCTCCACTTCATTGGTGTGAATATAGTTCCTCATAATTGCGAACACCAGCGCTACCAGTACGCCGATAAAGGCGAAATAAATCCAGCCAAGAGCCGCGCCGTACTGGAACTGCGCATTGTCAAATCCATAGGTCTGAATGTACTCTAACAGCGGGTTCTGAATGTTGGTAAAGGAATCCACGATGGTATACACAATATTCAGCAGCATAATCGGGGAAATCATCGGTATGGTAATCTTCCAGAACATTTCCCACTCCGTCGCGCCGTCGATCTTGGCCGCCTCATACAGCGACGAAGAGATACTTTGCAGGCCGGATAAAAACAGCAGGATCTGTACACCGCTTCCCCAGAGAACGGTTACCAAAAGTCCCAGCACCGTCTGTACTGCATTCATAATGGTATCACCAAAATAACTGAGTACATTATAAGGGATCAGTCTTCCGTCCATAATGTTTAAAACTGCCTTATCCACTCCCTGGTTGATCAGCTGCTCATACACATCGCCGGTACCTAACAGGAACGGTATGAAGAAGATCGTACGGAACAATCCCCGGCACTTGATATCCCGGTTCAGAAGAATGGAGATAATCAACGAAAGAACAATAATCAACGGGAACTTAATCAGCGTCTGCGCTACTGACTCACCGAACGTGGGAAGAAACTCCGTGTCAATCACGAACGCTTTCACGTAATATTCTACCGTAAAACCGCTGAGCTTCATGCCCACAACCTTCAGGGAACTGGCCACACTCAGACGCAGGGACATGCAGATCGGATAGATGAAGAACATGCACATACCCACGATAAAGGGAGCTACAAACACCAGACCTTTTAAGGAATTCTTCTGATGAAGGGTAAGTGATTTCTTTGTCTTCCCTTTTTTATCGACCGCTTTTCCTTCCGCCTTCAGTATCCGCTGTTCCTGCTTTTCCAGCTGTTTCTGACGTTTTGTCAGTTCTTTTTCCTGCTTTGCCTGCTGCTCCTGGTCTGTGGTCTGTTTCTTATTGTTTTCAGCACTCATATCCTACTCACCTCCTTCAACCACGGTGTAGGAATTGGCTTCCACCTGCACTCCGTCCACGCTTTCCGCTTCATCCGTGTAGTTGATATAAATCACAGTGCCGTTGTCATAGGTTACCTTGATTAAATCGTCCGAGAGGATTGCGTGATCAATCATCTGTCTGCCCCATACACAACTCAGGTTCTCAGCAAATTCCAGATAAGTTTCCACAACTGTTTCTTCCCAGTCATCAAAGGTGGAACTGAACACCGAGTCGTAAGAGGTATCTCTCAGGTTCAGCGCCGACTCATAGGTCAGGTAGAAATAAGGCATGGCACCATATTCAATCCATTTCAGCTTCTGCGTCTGCAGATCGTAGGACAGGTTGCCGGCGCCTTCCGTTGAGTACGGGATCAGACCGGACACGACCATTTCCACAAAAGGAACCGCGTAATCCGTGACATTCAGCCCATAAGCATCTTCTCTCAGGTTATAGAGATAATCTGCAGCAGCCAGCACATACTGATTGGAACCATTTACGGCCACACTGCGTTCCTCGTCAACTGTCGCCTGTAAAAGCTCCTGCAGCTGCGTGACCGTTTCTCCCTTGGTATAGGTCGCATTCACATTAAAATCGGCATATGCGTAGCGTCCCACATCCTCGTAGGCCACGCCATAACTCTCATAGCTTTCCAGCTTTTTTAAGAGCATCTGGTTTCGACGGAAGGCTTTCAGCGGATTCAGCAGGTAGTAATTCGTCCCATCAAAAGTTTCCATGCTGATTTCCAGGTTAATGCCGTCATAAGCAACGTCTGAAGTCTCTGAAATACCGCTGGTCTTGGAGCTTGCCATTAAAAAGCTGCTTTCCAGATACAGAGAATTGGAAGAATTTTCCTCAACAAACTCATTCAGACTCTTTAAACCGCTCTTACCGCCTAAGCTGCTGGCCGGACCCCAGTATTCATAGTCGTCATAATCTGCCTGCCAGGCTCTTAGCACTGTTTCTGTATTCAACACACCGGCATCTTTCAGCCGCGTCAGGATTTCCTCCACCTGCTCAAAGGTCGTCATGGTGATATACTCATCCATGATCATGCCTTCCTTCGTGGTTCCCATCAGCAGCGTCAGCGCAAGCGTCATATCAGCAGCCTCTAATGATACCGAGGTCAGCTGCCCTGTTTCCTGCAGATATTCCCGGTAGGTGGCGGCCATGCCTGAATAATCTGCGTCATCTCCGGACAGGAACGAGTAACGCACCTCCTTGTCCTCATCAATCAGGTTTGTATCCACACGCTGAACCGTAGCGCCTGTTGCAGTCGTGGAGTCAGATGAGGACATGGAATACATATCTACAACATATACATTTCTGGTGTACAGTTCAAAGCCTGCGTGATTTAAATCTACCACGTATCCGCTGGCATACACCACAACGCCGGTGTTGGCCTCTCCCTCCGTCGCCATTGCGAACAGAGCGTTATCGCCGTTTTTGATACCGTACACCGGCATGGATGCCGTATACCTGTTATATGTATCCTCATCATACAGATTATCAAAGCTGACTGTTTTATTTGTATAGGTATAATAATAAGCAACCTTCACATTAGACGGTCTTGAACCCGAGTTGGCATAGGTCGTAATGGCGCCGCTGCCGTCCGGATAAAAGAGATATCCGTCAATCGCGTTGCCGTCAGCGTCCTCGTTGGCGGAAGCCCCGAAGTAAGGCATCAGCTCCACCGTAGTCAGCGCGTACTTGGTCTCTTCTACGATCTTATCAACCGGCATTCTCACCACCAGCTGGTCATCCTCCAGGGTGTACTCAATGGTCACATAAATGCCCGGCGTCAGAAAACCATAGGTAACAGACACGCCGTTTTCAATATACTCTGTCTCCAGATAATTACAGTTCAATGCTCCGTAAAGCTTTTTGACACCGGCGTCTCTCTTCTCCAGATCATTGTAGGAAATACAGATCGGGGACTGAAGGTAGGCAGCCCACTGGCTGTTCAGGCCTTCCAGCTCATAGACCTCGTCGTCACAGATACTCTTCCAAAGATAGCCGGACGCAAGATTCTCCACCTGAATGGCTCCCTTTGCGGCGTTATAATACAGAGCCAGGCTATCAGTCTGCGCCACCAGTTCATAGCTCCCCTCATCCTCAGAGTCCACATTGCCCTCGGGCGCCTCATATTCAGTCGAATATGTGACCGCGTTGCTTTTGGCCGCCTGGATGCTGAAATATCCCCACACTACGAAAATTGCCACAATAGCGAACGCAACAATCGATCCTAGATGGCTTTTGAGAAATTGTTTAACCATAATATCAACCGCTCCTTTCGGTAATTTTCGTACTGTTTACAGGAAATTCAGTCTGAACTCACTGATCAACGCGGCAACAAACTGAACCACTCGTCCGGTCAGGATGTAGCAAAGCAAAATCACCAGCCAGAGTACCAGCATCAGGAACGCAGTTGTCAGCATCATCAGGATTGTCTTCCTGAAGGTATAATTGTTCATTTCCATCATGCCCACAAACAACTCGATGAAAATCAGCACCACTACTGCCGCCCCAAAGACGCCATACCAGCCATCCTGTGTCTTGGAAAGGATATGGGAAAGGAACATCAGCGGCAGATTGATCACGATAAAGGGTACCAGCGTTATCAGGGAAGCGAAGGTAATCTCCTTTACCTTTGTCTCACCTCCGGAAATGGAGGTTGCCATGAAGGCCGCCGGGATCCAGCTCACCGGTACGATGAACAGCTTTACTGCTTCCAGTGCCAGGTTCACATCCTCCAGTTCAATGGAAGCCAGCGGGAAATGAACAATGTACAGATAAGCAACCCGAACCGCGAATGCAGCAGCGGCTACGATAAAGGGCACTGCCATATTCAGCTTCTGCTTTCTGTAGCTTATTCCCTGCAGAGCGTTCACCGGATGAAGCATGGTATAATATCCGTAAAATAACCCATCAGAAATGCTCATTTTCGGTTTCCTGTCATTGATGAAATCCCAGTAAACCTGTTTGGACTTTCTCGACAGGAAGGAGACCACAAAACAAAACGCCACAATAATGAGAAGTGCTATCACGATGATCTCCACAAAGTGGGCACGCATGACTTCCATCTTCCACTCATCAAAAGCAAGTGTATAGGTATCTCTGTCATCCACGATTTTACTTTCTTCCATGGAAAGCTGATACTCTTCCTGTTTATAATAGGACTTGGCAATTCCTGTATGAGCCAGCGTATAGTTCTCATCGATAGCAAGCACCTGGGTCCACAGATCATAGGAACCCTCGTAATCGCCATCGTTATATGCTGAAGTCGCCTGATGAACCAGCTGAATGAATTCGGTCGGTGAGAATACCTGAATATTGGCATTGGAACGATCCAGGATCAGAAGGTTGCCATCGCTGTCCACATCAATTGCGGCCGGAAGGGAGAAGGTTCCTTCCTTTTCACCCAGGCCACCGAAAGCCACCAGCATTCTGCCGTCCTGGTCATACTGATAAACATGACCGGTCTGTCTCTCAATGACTGTTACAATACCGTCGCTGTCCACGCAGATATCTGCGAAGATCGGCTCCATGAACTCACCGTTATCATCGAAATATTCACCGAACTTGAAGGTGTTGGCCGCCACCGTGGACTCGAAAACATCCTCAATAAACTCGGTGATGGGGTTGTTGATGGTGTTGCCCACCGTTGTATACTTGCGGTAGGTATTGGTACCGATGGAATTCAGACGCTTAATCTCGCCCTCGGTTCTTTCCATACTGGTCGCGTAAATCATGCCGTCATCGCCCAGCGTAACATTGATATAGGCGGAAGCGGTTCTCTTGGTAATCGCCTTCTGCTGCTCCTCCGAAGCGAACAGTCTGGTCAGCACCTCCACCAGGTCATAGCCGATATCTGTCTGACCATAATACCCTCTGAACTCTCCGTTGCCGTCGATGGCCATGATGTTCTCACCACGCACCACATAGATATATCCTGTCTGAGAAACCACCAGTTTGCTCGGGGCGAAGCTGGTGCCGGTATCTACCGAATCGCTCTCGGGATTGGTAAACTGCTCCACGAAATTTCCGTCAGGATCCATATGAACAATACGGCTGTTGCCTGTATCAGCCAGATACATGTCGCCGTCGCTGTCCACAAAAATACCCTCAGGCGCTTTAAAGCCGCCGCAGTCTTCCCCATAGAAGATGTTCACCGTCTCGTAGTCGCTGTTCATCTTCACTATCCGGTTGTTGCCGCTGTCCACTACATAGACATAATCATTGTCGTCCACAAACAGATCCAGCGGATTTTTGAAATATATGGTGTCATCCTCGTAATCACCGATATTATTGATGGTCGAAGTGACAATATAGGATTCCGGAACAGGTAAACGATAGTTGTCATCACCAGTGACATAACTGTCGGTGCCGCCGGCGCTGACCGTGACAGGAACTGAGAGGAGAATAGCAACTGCCAGCACAAACACTGTGATCAATTTTGAAGCTTTTCTGATTGAAGCTTTTTTCACGCTGTCCCCCTTTCTATCCTTTGATACCGGAATAAGTCATTGTCTCCATTACCTGACCCTGCATGATCGTAAAGATGATAACCGTCGGAACCGTCATGATGAAGGCGGCAGCTGCGGTAGCTCCTGCACGGCTGGTAGAGCCTGTACTGATGGTCTGCAGAGCCAATGGCAGAGTTTTCATGGTCTGGCTGGTCACATAGATCAGCGGTGAGAAATAATCGTTCCAGTTATTCACAAAGGAAAACACGATCAGTGTGGCTGTCGCCGGTTTCAATCCCGGCATTACCATCTGCAGGAATATTCTGAGTTCTCCCGCCCCGTCTATTCTGGCGGCCTCCAGCAGCTCCGTCGGATATTGCTCCATGAACTGCTTCATCAGGAAGATATTGTAGGCCACCGCTATATTCGGCAAAATCAGCGCCGCATAGGTATTGATCAGCCCCAGCCCGTTTACCACCATGTAGCTCGGTATCTTCGTTACATGTGCGGAAAACATCAGTGCTACCAGGATCAGATTAAACAGTGCTTCTCCGCCCGGAGGCTTCAACTTTACCAAAGAATAGGCTCCCATGGAAGATACAATCACAGTACAGATTACAATGCAGGTTGTCACTACCACACTGTTGAATATGTAACGAGTGAAGGGCACCGAGGAACTGCTTAAGGATGTCAGCAGATCTCCGAAGTTCTGCGCTGTCGGATTTTTTACAAAGAATGTTGGCGGATACAGGTAAAGCTCATCCAGAGGCTTAAATGCTGTATTCACCAGGTACACTAACGGCAGAGCCGTAAAGCACACCATTATGATCATGACCACATAGAGGACGACTCTGGCCATGGTAATATGCAACCACTGTCCCCGGAACCATCTGATTTTTAAAACCATAACTCCTTTTCTCCTCTCTTGTCTTATTCATCCTTCGTGGACAGAAGTCTCATTACAACTCTGCCCAATGTAAAGGTGATCAGGAACAGTATGACTGCGATCGCTGACGCGTAACCCATCTGGAAACGGATAAAGGCGTAGTCATACAAATGTGCCACAATCGTATGCGCAGCATAATTCGGGCTGGGCATACCGGCTACGGAAACCGCGATATCAAACACACCGAACGCAGAGGTAATGGCATTGATAGCGCCGAACAGAAGCTGCGGTTTCATCATCGGCAGAGTAATGTAAAACAGCTCCTGCAGCTTGGTGTGAATACCGTCCACAGCTGCCGCCTCATAATAATCTCTCGATACATTCTGCAAACCTGCCAGGAATACCAGGAAACCGGTACCCATGCTCATCCACAGAGAGATGAACATGACCACGCCCATGATATAGGTCGGATCCGTATTCCACAAAATCGGCTCATCAATCAATCCCATATTCAGCAGAATATTATTCAGATAGCCGGAACGGTCGGAGGAGAAAATAACCATCCAGACAGAGGTCATTGCCACGCCGCTGCAGATTGAGGGTGCATAGAAGGCCAGAGCAAATAACCGCTTGAACTTCAGCTGATTGATGACCCACGCTGCGAAAAATGAGAGCAGGTAGCCAACCGGGCCGGTGATCACAGCAAACTTCAGCGTATTGGCAAGCGCGATCGTAAATACATCATCGTTCAGCAGCAGATTTCGATAATTGCTGAAGCCTGCCCAGGTCGCCGGCTGCATCATATTGTAGTTGGTGAAGCTGGTCCCGATAGCCACCACCACAGGGGCGGCTATGAATACGGAAAACAGGATCAGAAACGGGGCCAAAAATGCGTATCCGAGCCAGTTTTTCCTCCAGAAAATTACAATTCTTTCTTTTCTGCTCAGTCGCTCCCTTGCGTTATGCAACTCTATGGTAGCCGCTGTTTGTTGTTTTTTCTTTATTGCAATCTTACTCATCGACAGTCACCCCATATTCTTCCTGCTTGGCCTTCATCTCACGGTTAATCTCCTTCACCGCGTTCTCCAAAGCGTCTCTGGCATCCCCGCCGCTGATAACGACTGTCGTCCAGGCGTTGGTGATATAACGAGTGGTCATGTAGCTGCCCAGAACGGTAGGCGTCTCCTGCGCCCATTCCCACATCACCTCGAAGGTCTCTATGTCCTCATCGCTCCAGTCAAGGCTTAAGAACGCTTCCTTATTGGCCGTGTTCCAGCGGGCCTCGGCGCCGATCAGGGCTTCCACTTCATTGGCAAACTGGGTCTGTACCTCAGTAGAGGTCCACCATTTTAAGAACTCCCAGGCTTCCTCCTGCTTCTCACTCTGACTTAAAATGACGTCGCCCCTGTCCGTAATAGCGCCGGCAGAACGGTCGATATAAGTATTGCCGTCCTCATCTGTCTTCTCCACGCCGGGTAAAGGAGCGATGCCCCATTTACCGGAGATCTCAGGTGCAGCCACCGACAGCTGCATATAAACATTGAAATCGCCTACACCGAGCGGCATGCTGCCGGAACGGAAATACTGATAGAAGTTGGCAGTCTCCGGTACGCCGTAGTTGGTGAACAGTTCCGTATACTCCTTAAAGGCCTGATAAGCTTGCGCTGTATCCAGAGCAGAGGAAAGTCCGTCTTCGGTATAGAAGCTTCCGCCGTTCTGGAACAGGAACTGGGTAAAGTCTCTGCCGAAGTAGAACTCCAGGCCGTTCTGGTACAGAGCCGGCAGAACATAATCATACAGATCCTGACGTGTCTCC
Organism: Lachnospiraceae bacterium; assembly: GCA_021199495.1. Lineage (GTDB taxonomy): Bacteria > Bacillota > Clostridia > Lachnospirales > Lachnospiraceae > RGIG6307. Next base: position 72,072 of record JAJQHY010000039.1, read on the forward strand.
GGCAGGTCAATTCCGTACTCAGACAGAAGATCCTTACGGTAGAACAGTACATTAATGTTCATAGTCTCAGGCAGAGCATAGGTTCCATCGTTGTATTCGTAAGGCGTCAGCACCGCCTCCACAAACTGAGACTTAATTTCCTCAAAGTCATCAAACTGAGACAGATCCACCGCCTGTTCACGGATAGCAAACTCTACAGGTGTGGTGCTGTCCACGCCGAGTGCCACATCCGGTGCGCGTCCTGACGTAATGGAAAGCATGATGGCATTCACGTTGCCTGCATTCAGCTGGGTGGCAGGAACCACGTTCACCTGGATTGCAATTCCTGTGGACGGGGTGAAGTCCTCATCCGCCATTTCCTTGATAATCTCCGCATACTCTGTACTGCGGGCAATCCACACTGTGATGGTCTCTGTCACTTCCACATCATCGCTTAAGGTGCCGCCTACGTTGTCATAATCCTTGGAGAAGGAACTGACAAACTGTACCACCGTCGCCCAGGCCTTCTGGAAAATGTTGGAGTGAACACTCTTCCATTCCTCCTCGGGGCTGCCTACATCAAAGTAATCAATCATCAGAGGACCGCTCTGTAAATCTGTATACCACTGGCTCAGACTTTCCAGAGAATTCTCCAGGTCGGAAATTCTTCTGGCAATTCGGTAGGGATTGTCCAGCATCGCCTGAATCTGAGATTCAATCGTCAGGAAGTTATTGGCCATGGCAGGTGTCTTATTGGCCATGCTGCTGATCAGCTCATATTTTTCCTGCATGCTGTCCACCAGATATTCCATCCGTGACTGCAGATCGGAAATCTTATCAAAGAACTGATAGTCATAGTTGGGGTCAGGATCATCGCCGGTCAGCATGTTGATATCCAGCAGCATCTCAGAGAGAACCGAAATATCCTCCTCCAGGGACGCCAGGATCTCGGCCAGCTCACCAAACTTAACCGTCATGGTGATGGTATGGGTACCGGCGGTCAGGTAGAACAGATAAGGATCACCGTCCTCATCACTCAGTGTTTCCAGGTACCAGTTGTTGCTGTAATCAAATTCATACTCGAGCAGCTCCTCAAAGGGCACCACGCCGTCAATAGCGATGGATCTGTAGGAAGGCAGACCATCGTTCCAGTTCTGCTTCACATACATGCCGATCTTGTACAGGCCGTCCTCTTCCACCGTGAACTCCCAGGTAATGCTCTGGTTGCCGGAGCGCCAGCGGTAGCCGCCCATAACGTTCAGCTTTCTGTTGGTGGTACTGGCAGGCGTCACTAACGGATCACCGTCATTGTCTCTGCGCAGGGTAACGTTATTTTTCTCTGTAGTGGTGGACTCAGCCTGGAAACGGACTGTTTCTACATCCGCACCAACCTCCGTGTAACCCGCCTCCTCATAGGAAGCCAGAACCTCTTCATAGGTCTGGTATACGGCAGGAGCTGCCAGACGGATGCCGCCGATATACATATCTACTTTATTATAAATCAGACGGATGGTGTGCTCACCGGCAGTTAAGGCAAACAGGAACGAATCAGAGCTGACACCAGTGGTATCGATCACACCCTGGGTGCGCCAGCCGTTGATTGCCACCTGCGCCGGACGCGTTTCATCGCCCACACTGTTGACAACCGGTTCTCCCTCGTCCTCGAAAAAACGATAGAAAACCAGGTTCGAGCACTCCTCAAAGGGCATTTCATCATCGACATAAAGAATCCGCTTGCCGGGATCTGTGCTGGTAGGATCCAGATAATAATCAAACTCCAGCTGGTAGAGGCCGTCCTCCGGAACAGTGACGGTAAACTCTATATACTCGGAATCACTCCCCGAAAGAATCGCGTCCACGCCTTCATACTCTGCGACTTCCAGCGCGTCGCCGTTCTCATCCGTGACGCTCTCCAGCGGCACTTCAATATCCTCTGTGGCATAATCCACGGAGGCAACGACTGAGGATTCGTAATTGACATAGGCGGGTGTGTCGTCCGAAGAGCCGTACTTCCACTCCACTTCCACGCCGTCAAAGCCGGTATATTTCTCGCTCAACGGCTGACCGGCTGTGCTTGCGTCCACGTCCGTGGGAGAAATGATGCTCAGCATCATCAGTCCGGCCGCGGCAAGTGCAACTCCTCTCTTAAGTAAATTTTTCCACTGTTTCCGATGGGCACTTTTCATCCGTGTCCCCTCCCTGCTGTTCAAAACGTCTGTTAACGGTTTCCTGTGTCTCGAGTCATATACACAACTCCATTCATACATTCTATTTCATTATCACCAAAGCTTCAATTCAATTTCTTCCTTTTTTTGTCGAAAATGCATTCATTTCTTACTTTTTTCACATTTTTTTCATCTTCAAAACACATTTTTTTCTCATTTATTTCCGTCCTTTTCATTTTCCGATTGTTATTTTAGACAACAAAAAGCAGTCCGGACCGCAGACTTTCGTGCAAAAATGTCAAATACACAAAATCTGTGGTCCGGACTGCTTCAAAATCCGCACGGACGCGTTTTTATCTGTTTTACTGGACGAAGTCGTCATCGTCGCTCAGCCAGCCGCTTTTGGCTCCTTCCCCGTTATCTTTCCCATCGGTACCCTCAATCTGTGCAAAGACCTTCGCATACATCCTGCACTGAATGTACGCCGGGACGGTCAGACCAAACAGGATACAGATGGGAAGTCCCCAGCTGATCAGCAGCATAACCGGTATGGGCAGAAGAAATACAACCACCATCAGCACCGTCCTGATCGGATGGGTCAGACCCACCAGCATGGAATTTTTCATAGTGATCCGGATGGGATTTAAATATCGGGACTGCATCACGAAAACCCAGACGAAGCTGATCAGCCAGATGACGGCAATAATGATGACCACGATCTGAATGATCGTATTCATCTCCAGGACACCCTGATTTAAGACATACTGGTCAATTCCCAGTATCAGCAGTATGAGCAGATAAGCCAGCCACATCAGCGTGCTCTGCCTGAAGTTTTTCTTAAAAAATCCGAAATAGCTTCTGATGATGTAACCCTCGTCATTTTTATAGAGGCGGTACATCATGAAATGCATGGCTGAAAAGCTGGCTCCGATCGTAATAATCGGAATGGAACATAGAAGAGTCAGTATGTTGACCAGCATCAGATCGAACAGCTTGCTCAGTGCCTTCATCCATTTGCTGTCCATGTTAAAAAAGCCTTCCATTTCTGCTCCCTTCTTCCTTCGTTCCCGGTCGGTATGACCGTCGCTCCCGTCCTGCTTGCGTTGCTTCCCGGATTACTCCGGATAGGTCTGATCCAGTCCCCTTGCCAGAATATTATTGTAGGCGTTAATCATGTGTTCGTGCGCCAGTTTTTCAGCAAGTTCCTTATCTTTATTTCTGATCGCGTTTAAGATTTCCTCGTGCTCCCTGTTGGAAGCAATGCCGCGATCCAGATCAGCCAGCGTCTTACGACGGATGCCAATCACATACTGGTGAAAATCCGTCAGCTGATGCGCCAGCATCTTACTGCCGCAGGCTTCGTATAAAATATCATGAAACTGATTGTCCAAAGCGGTCAGATGCTCCGTATTGCCCCGGTCGGTATGAAATCTCGCCAGATAAATATTCTCCTCCAGAGCGTCGATCTGCTCCTTCGTAATGTTGTCGCAGCACCACCTGGCGCACAGGCCCTCGAGAAGAGAACGCATCTCATAAATATCATGCACGTCCTTTCTGGTGATACCAGTCACGTAAGTGCCTTTGTTGGGGATAATCTGGATCAGGCCCTCCAGCTCCAGCTGCCGGAACGCCTCCCGCACCGGCGTGCGGCTGACGCCCATCTCCTCACCGATTGCTACTTCCTTTAATTCTTCGTGTTCCTTGTACTTGCCGCTGAGAATATTGTCCCGGATCTGATGAAAGACCCGCCCCCTTAAGGAATTTCTGTCGTTCATATCCCCAGCTGTTTCTCTGTTGGTCACTATCTGCCTCCCCTATATATTCAGTGATACAGGACCGGTTCCCTGACTATGCGAAGAATAGCCACATAAACTGGCTGTTTCCGGTTTTCACACCGTCCGCATGCACTGTATTACCGTATTATAATATAAGCGCGAAATCTTTTCAACGCTTTTTTCATTCACAAATTCCCCTGTTACCTCATAACATAAAGCATAACCTTGATTTTGGAGGTATCCTCATGAGTGATCTGACAAACGGGTGCGGCTGCGGCTCCACCAGCACCTACACCACCAACAGCTGCAGCACCGGATCCAACAGCTGTCTCTGGATTATCCTTCTGCTGCTCTTCTGCGGCGGCGGGTGCGGCTGTGGCTGCGGAAACGGAACCAGCACCAACAGTCTGTTCGGTACTAACAACAGCTGCGAATGGATCATTATCCTGCTGCTTTGCTGCGGCTGCCTTGGAAACAACGGCTGCGGCTGCTGATTGATGCGGCGCGGGGCGGCTGTCCGGCCGCCCCATTCCCGGATAAAACGTATATTCCGCCATTTCCTCTCATAAGATTGTATAAAACCCTTCCGGGAAGCGAGGAGATACCGGATGAACGACCTGACCGGACTTAAGGAAAAGCTTGAAGCGTTTGATAAACTGCTGCAGGCTCTGATTCCCTTCGTCTCCCCGCCCGCGCAAAGACGTCTCGAACAGCTTCGACAGACACTACAGCCTTTTTCACAGCTGCAGGAAATGATGGAGATGCTTAAGGTTGTGAACGCCATGCAGGATCTGAGCTCTGCCTCCGACGAGGGAAATACGAATCCGGAAGATGATCACGAAACATAAATCCGCAAAGCATGAACCTGTAAAACATAAGCCCATCCCAAAAAAAGAAAGCAAGGCGTAATACTCAAAAATCAGCAGAGCTTTTATTGCGACCAGTGCCGCCGGTAAGGCGGCAGAATGGAGATTGATATGGAAAAACCGGCATGGATGCAGGATCCGGCTCTGAAAGAAGTCCCGTCAGAAAAGCTGGAGCTTCTCTCAGAGATTTATGAAAAATCAAAAGGAAAAAACCAGAAGGAGCTGATGGCGTACTTTGTGCAGATTTCCCGCAGACAGCAGGGCAAAGACGCGCTGACCTTTTCAAAGGAGGAGCTGTCTCTGATTTTCAATACAATTAAAAAATACGCCACGCGTGAGGAACAGGAAAAAATTGAGAAAATGCTGGAAAAGAGACTGCACTGAAAAATACCCTCCCCAACTTTTCTCAAGGTCAGGGAGGGAAAGCATTTTTATTTCACTACAATATTGACCAGTCTGCCGGGCACGAAGATTTCCTTGACAATGGTCTTACCGGCGATCTTGTCGGCCAGGGCCTCCTTCGCCGCGGTAAGAGCGGTCTCCTTATCTGCATCGGCTGCAACGGTGATGGTACCGCGCAGCTTGCCGTTCACCTGGAGTGCGATCTCGACCATATCCTCTTTGGTTTTCTCCTCATCATAGGTGGGCCAGGTCTGCTGATAAAGGCGTCCCTCATATCCGACGGTCTGCCAGATTTCCTCGGTAATGTGCGGCGCTACCGGATTTAAGAGAAGAAGGAATGTGCGAAACTCCGCCCGGTTGATGCTGCCCTTTTTGTAAAAATCATTAATCAGGGACATCATGGCCGCGATGGCGGTGTTGTATTTCAGGTTCTCATAGTCGCTGTCCACCTTCTTGATGGTCTGATGCATTTTGGTGGTCATGTCCTTAGAGTATACATCGCCGTCCACCAGAATATCCTGCAGCTTCCAGACTCTCTCTAAGAATCTGCGGCAGCCCTGAACGCCCTTCTCGCTCCAGGAGGCGCTCAAATCAAAGGCGCCGATGAACATCTCATAAGTGCGCAGCGTGTCCGCGCCATAATCTCTGACAATATCGTCCGGATTGACAACATTGCCTCTGGATTTGGACATCTTCTGGTTGTCCTCGCCGAGAATCATGCCATGGCTGGTGCGCTTCTGATAGGGCTCCCTGGTCGGCACCACACCCTCGTCATAGAGGAATTTGTGCCAGAAGCGGGAGTACAGAAGGTGGAGGGTTGTGTGCTCCATGCCGCCGTTGTACCAGTCGACAGGCAGCCAGTAATTTAACGCCTCCTGGCTTGCCAGCTCCTTGTCATTGTTCGGGTCGGTATAGCGCAGGAAATACCAGCTGGAACCGGCCCACTGGGGCATGGTATCGGTCTCGCGCTTCGCGGGGCCTCCGCAGCAGGGGCATGAAGTATTCACCCAGTCTGTCATGGCGGCCAGAGGCGACTCACCGTTGTCGGTCGGCATATAGCTCTCCACATCAGGAAGCTCTAAGGGCAGCTCACTCTCCGGGAGCGGAACATAGCCGCACTTTTCGCACTTCACGATCGGGATAGGCTCGCCCCAGTAACGCTGTCTGGAGAAGACCCAGTCGCGGAGCTTGAAGTTGACCTTCCGATGACCGATCTGCTTCTCCTCCAGGTAGTCGATCATGGCCTTTTTGGCATCGGCAACCTCCATTCCATTCAGGAAGCCGGAATTGACCAGAATTCCTGTGGAAACATTTGTAAACGCTTCGTTCTGCACGTCGCCGCCGGCAACCACCTCAATGATGGGCAGGTTGAACTTTTTGGCAAACTCCCAGTCACGGGTATCATGGGCAGGCACAGCCATAATGGCGCCGGTGCCGTAGCTCATCAGGACATAGTCGGAAACCCAGACGGGAATCTCCTTGCCGTTCACGGGATTGATGGCCGTGATGCCGTCAATCGCCACGCCGGTCTTATCCTTGGCAAGCTCGGTACGCTCAAAGTCGCTCTTTCTGCCGGCCTGCTCTCTGTAGGTGATAATCTCGTCGTAGTTTTTAATTTCATCTTTATATTTGTCAATCAGCGGATGCTCCGGCGAAACAACCATGTAAGTCGCGCCGAATAGGGTGTCCGGTCTCGTGGTGTACACGGTCAGAATCTCGTCCTTACCCGCGAGCTTGAAGTCCACCTCCGCGCCCTCGGAACGGCCGATCCAGTTTTTCTGAGAGACCTTGATTTTCTCCACATAATCGACGTCGTCCAGGTCGGAAATCAGTCTGTCGGCGTAGGCGGTAATTTTCAGCATCCACTGGCTCTTCACCTTACGGATGACAGGGCTGCCGCAGCGCTCGCAGACGCCGTTTACCACTTCCTCATTGGCCAGACCTACCTTGCAGGAGGTGCACCAGTTGATGGGCATTTCCGCTTTATACGCCAGTCCGGCTTTGAATAATTTGAGGAAAATCCACTGGGTCCACTTATAATAATTAGGGTCGGTGGTGTTGATCTCACGATCCCAGTCAAAGGAATAGCCCAGGGAATGGAGCTGTCCCTTGAAACGGTTGACGTTGTTCTTCGTCACGATCTTCGGATGGATTTTATTGGAGATCGCGTAATTCTCCGTGGGGAGCCCAAAGGCATCCCAGCCCATGGGATAAAGGACGTTATAGCCCTGCATTCTGCGCTTGCGCGCCACGATATCCAGCGCCGTGTAAGGTCTCGGATGACCCACATGCAGTCCCTGTCCCGACGGATAAGGGAACTCCACCAGCGCGTAATACTTCGGTTTTGTATAGTCATTCACCGCGGCGAAGGCCTTCTCGTCGTCCCAGATCTTCTGCCACTTGCTCTCAACTTCATGATGATTATAAGGTACTGACATTTTACTTATCTCCTTCTGTGCCAATTCACAGCCCTTTTTACTGCCTCAATCATTTTAATGACTCTGTGAAAAGATGTCAAGCGATTGTTGCAGTTCTCAAGGCTACTCCTCCACATTTTTCCGATAAATGTACCCCAGTCCCTTCATCGTCAGCTCATTATCCAGAATGATCTTTTTCCTGCAGTGCGGCACAATGAAACCCGCCAGTCCTCCGGAGGCCACCACCGGTGTCTCCATGCCGAGTTCCTCCCAGATACGGTCGATCAGTCCGTCCATCTCCGCCGCCTGCCCGATCACCATGCCGCTCTTCATACTGTCCACGGTATTCCTGGCAATCACCTTTTTGGGCGCCTCCAGACTGATGCGGGGCAGCTGCGAGGTTCCGTTGACTAACGCTTCCAGCGAAACCTTCAGGCCAGGCATAATGATGCCACCGATATAATTTTTCTTTTCATCCAGAACCGTGATGGTCGTCGCGGTACCCATGTCGATCATCACAAGCGGCGCCCCGTATTCTTTTAAGCCCGCTACCGCGTTGACAATCAGATCCGCGCCCACGGAAGCCGGGTTATCAATCGCGATATTCAGGCCGGTCTTCACCCCCGGTCCCACAAAAATCGGGGAAATATGCAGAAGCTTCTCTATCGCCGATTTGACAACCGTGTTGAGCGGCGGCACCACGGAAGCGACAATACAGCCGGTAATGCTCTCCTTTTCAATCTGATGCAGATTTAAGATTGTAATAAAATCCACCACATACTCCAATTCTGTCTTGGAAATATTGGTGGAAAGCCGCTCCTCGAAGCAGATCTGCTCTCCTTCGATGCAGCCGATCACAAGGTTTGTATTGCCGATGTCTATCGCTAAAATCATAATAAAACCGCCTTTCTGTTACCATTTACGGCTCCTCCCTCTTTAAGACGCCCTGCAGGTACCTCACATACGCAACAGCGGACACAAAAGTGCCTGCCGTCTGCTTTTACGCCTGTCGGCCGCTCTCGCGCTGGAACTGGCTTGGCGTCATGTTGTACATCTTTTTAAATAAACGGTTGAAATGCTCCACATTCTCGTAACCCACGCTGGCCGCGATGCTTTCCACGGTCTGACCGGATTCCTTTAACATGATGCGGGCCTTTTTCATACGGGCACGCCGCACCGCTTCCTGGAAGGTCATACCGCTCTTCATCTTAATATATTTGGACAGGTAGGGCTTGGTCAGATGGAACTGTTCCACTAAAACATCCAGCGTCACATCCTGATAGTGCTGCTGAATGTAATTCATAATCTCCACGATCCGCTCTTCCCGGCCTTCCGTGATATTGGCGTCCTCCAACAGCTTATTGGTCGCAATCACCAGCGCCGCGATGGAGGCGGAAATGATATCCTCATTGATACCCACACCCCAGAAGGATTTACCGTTGCACAGCACTGCCACGAACGCCGCCGCTCTCGAGGAGGAACCTCTCGAAACCGCGTGCTCCTCATAACAGGAAAGCTCATAGCTGATACCAAAGTACGCCTTGATCGCGTTGCTGACCGCGTCCAGACGGCCGTTGCCCATGGTATCCATGATACGCGTCTCCTTCTCCTGGGCGATGGTCACCTTGGCACCGATACCGTCCACCTGGCTGAAATGCACCTCCGGAATGTCGAAAATCGGCTTGTGGCTGATGTAATTGTCCTCGAAAATCTGATAAATATCCTTCGGCGTCAGCTCCTGATGTCTTCTGTCGGAAACACCCTTGACCAGATAGCCAACCTCCTCCTTCATCGCGTCCGGAAGAGAAATACCATAATTCTGTTTTAAGACAAAGGCTACGCCGCCCTTGCCGGACTGGCTGTTGATGCGGATGACGTCAGACTCGTACTCGCGGCCAACATCCGTGGGGTCGATCGGCAGATACGGCACCGTCCAGCGCTCGCCGCTTTTGCCTTCCTCACGCCACTTCATGCCCTTGCTGATGGCGTCCTGATGAGAACCGGAGAATGCGGTGAACACCAGGTCTCCCGCATAGGGACTGCGCTCGCCGACACGCATGCCTGTCAGCTGCTCATATTTATTGCGGATCTTATTGATATCAGAAAAATCCAGACCGCTCTCCACGCCGTGCGTCACCATATTCATCGCCAGCGTGACAATGTCCACATTGCCGGTGCGCTCGCCGTTGCCGAAAAGAGTGCCCTCCACGCGGTCCGCGCCGGCTAAGACGCCGAACTCCGCGTCCGAAATGCCGCTGCCGCGGTCATTGTGCGGATGTACGCTCAGCACAACGGAATCCCTGTATTTCAAATGCTTGTGAATGTACTCGATCTGGCAGGCAAACACATGCGGCATGGCAATCTGCACGGTGGTCGGGATGTTGATAATCACCTTCCAGTCCGGGGTGGGCTGCCACACATCCAGCACCGCGTTGCAGACCTCCAGCGCGTAATCCACCTCCGTCCCCGGGAAGCTCTCCGGACTGTACTCAAAGACAAAATTGCCCTCGGTTTCATCCGCCAGCTCCTTTAACAGCTTCGCGCCGTCGACCGCAATCTGTAAAATTTCTTCCTTGCTCTTTTTAAAGACCTGCTCGCGCTGCGCGACAGAGGTCGAATTATAAAGATGTACACCGGCCCTCGGCGCGCCCTTGACCGCCTCAAAGGTCCTGCGGATAATATGCTCTCTCGCCTGGGTCAGCACATTGATCGTCACATCGTCGGGAATCATATTATTCTCGATCAGCGCACGAACAAACTGATACTCCGTGTCAGACGCCGCCGGAAAACCGACCTCAATCTCCTTAAAACCGATGTCCACCAGCATCTTGAAAAAGTCCAGCTTCTCCTGCAGGCCCATGGGCTCAACCAGGGCCTGGTTGCCGTCCCTTAAATCCACACTGCACCAGATCGGCGCCTTCTCTATCGTATCCTTGCGCACCCAGTCATACGTGACCTCCGGCGGCATGAAATAAGATTTCCCATATTTCTCGTGTACGTTCATTTACTGTCATTCCTTCCTGATTTCTTCCTGCCGCGTACATTTCCGGATACGCTTTTTTTACTGCTTTCCCCGAAAGATACGCTTCTTTCCCGCTGCCGGTCAGATTTTCTCCGGCATTTTTCACAAAGGCTATCCTAACACTGTCACAGGCAGAAAACAAGGTGCTTTTTTAATCAAGTTTATTGATTTATTTTAACTTTCTCTTTCTTTCTGTCACAATCACAAAACCCAGCAGTGCGACAGACGCCAGGGAGATAGCAAAGCCTGCCTGCAGTCCCGGCACCTCATATTTCATTTCAACGGTATTGATGCCCGATTCCAGTGAAACCAGAATCATGCAGTCCGCGAACAGCTCCGGTTCCACCACAGTTTTGTTTACCGTGACAGTCCAGCCTTCGCTGTACGGAATAGAGATATACAGCTTGTCTCCGCTTTGCGCAGTCACCTGAAAATAAGCGTATCCGTTTTCAATCACTGACGTATCCGCCGCCTGCAGGGACAGCTTCTCAGCTGCATAAGCGAGCGCGTCCAGATCCAGGGCGTAAAACTGCTCCTCCTCAATCAGATTTTCCTCATAGCTTATGCGAACAGTTGCCGTGGTATCTTTGCTTTCCGTGGGAATGTAGAACACGGACGCGGACAACCACCGGGAATAAGCAGTCTCATAGACGTCATTGACAGACAGCACCGCGTCCATGTAGGACTCCCAGGGAAGATTGCCGTACACCGCGTAATTGCCATCCGGCAGGTACAGCGTGTAGGTCTGAGAGGCTGCGGAAACATCTGTGATCTCATAATCGACCGGTACATAAAGCGAAATTTCCTCCCCCAGCAGCTGACTGTAAAGCAGGTTCTGGTACGCAAACGGATTGCGCGAATCCACATCCGTTTCCGCAGTCTCATTGCTTTCAGAAGCGGAACAGACAAATGCCATCGGCAGCGCATACGGGTTATAATAAACACGTTTTCCATTGTATTCGCCCAGAGAATCCACCAGCTCAAGACCGTTGATTTCCAGATCAGAGAGCACATATTTCACACCCAGCAGTGAATCCGCCCCCAGAATGGAGGTGTTGACGATGCACATGTTCACGCCGCAGGTCGTATATCCCAGCCGACTCAGCAGCGTCGTCTGCAGCGTATCCGGGTCGGAGGTATAGCCGGAAACCGACCAGTAATTGTAAGCAAGCGCCTCATTATAATTGGCTGTCAGATGCGTCGTCTCCGAGACATTGTAGGTTGTGGTCTGTGAAATCCGGTACTGACCGGTGTCATAGGCCTTCAATTCGTCAATCTGACTCTGCTCGCTGAAAGAATAGGATGCATATGCAGCCGCGTTATCAGTGGAATACGTATTCATCAGCAGGTTGGCATTATACATCAGCTCCACCGTCAGGCAGCCGGATAACAGCAGTAAAGCGACATACCCCAGCCACCGGTTTTGCCGTATTTGAAAATACAGGCCGGTCAGCAGCGCGATGAGGATGATAAAGGCACAGCTGTAATACACTCTTTTGGGCAGATACAGCGGATGGAAATGTGCGTAAAGAAGTAAAACGGCCGAGTAGCCCGCTGCGACCTTAAGCAGAAAAGCGGCGGATTTTAAGCTGTTGCCAGGCCGGGGCAAATCAGAGCGGTTGGCCTGCGTATCATGGACACCCGGCGCCTTACAGCCATTCCCGGACCGCGCCATTTCAGGTTTCATTGCTTCGGAATCCAGCGCGGCATAAAACGCCGCAGCGATGAAAATCACCAGAAAAATCGTGACATACGAATACCGGTACCAGAAGCTCTCCGCGTTTTTAAACAGGGAAAAGATAATGAACAGCGGCTGCCAGTAATAAATCAGCAGTGCAAAGAGCAGGACAATGCCTGTTTTGATTTTCCTTAAGGGGGTGATTTTCTTCGTGAAGAAAAAACCGATGCAGCCTAAAAGGGCAAAGGAACCGCAGTAGAGCGCCACATTTCCATAAAAGCTGGTGGCCCCCACAGTGAAATTCTGCGTGATGTTGAGCACATTCGCGCTGAAGACATTCCGCAGCAGATACAAATCCAACTGTCCGCGGCCGTTTGCGCTTAAGGCCGTCATGGCCGGCAGAAACAGACATGCCGAAAGGCCGACGCCGCAGAGCATGGCCAGCACATAGGTGACACCGGTTTTCAACGTCCTGACAGCAAGGCTTTTACATTCGATCTTCTGCTCCGGGACGGATAAAAGCCATTCCAGAACAAACCAGACCGCGGTAAACAGGCAGTTGATTCCCGCGCTGTACCAGTTAAACAGAATCGACAGACCGGTGGAAACCGTCAGCAGATAAAACCGGCCGCCGTTCAGAAGCCGATAGACACCCAGAAGCATCAACGGCAGCATATAGACACCGTCCAGCCACATAATATTGCTGCTCTGTGCAATGCTGTACTGCATCAGCGCGTAGCTTATGGAGAGTAAAACCGAAAAGCAGGCATTCAGCCGCCCCTGAAAACGGCGCCTTAAGAAAAACGACATCGTAAATGCCGCCGTACTCAGCTTCAGCACCACGACACAGTCAAAAAAACAGACCAGATTGCTCTTGTCAAAGAAAAACAGCAGCAGGTTAAACGGGGAGGACAGATAATAGGCAAAAACCGCGATGTTCGTTCCTCCGAGCGTCTTGCTGAAGGTGTAGAGAATGCTGTTTTCACCGGCCATCACATCCTTTAAATACGCAAAAAAATCAAGGTACTGAATATTCGCGTCCAGGGTTGCTAACGACAGATTGCCGAACGGGCTGTAGCCCTTTTCCCGGAATAAAAACAGCAGAATCGCCGCCGTCAGTGCAAAGCACAGCGCGCACCAGGTAAGGTCTATAAAAACGGATTTCTTTTGATCGGATGGTGCGGTACTTCTGTTCATTATGACATCTCCGCTGTCCCGAACTCACTCAACTCAAGTCCGGGATTGCGCTCTAAGGTCATACCCACGCTCCACGGATTCACGAACAGAAGAAGCGGATTCCCCTTCAGGTCGCGGATCTTCTTCATATCGGAGGTTCCCGTCAGCTTATCTAAATCAATATCCCGGTTGACAATCCAGCGGATGTGCTCATACGGCAGCGGTTCTAAGCGGATCTCGACATTGTACTCTTTCTCCAGGCGGAATTTCAGCACGTCAAACTGCAGCACGCCCACCACACCAACGATAATTTTCTCCATACCGGTGTTGGACTCCTGGAAAATCTGAATTGCGCCCTCCTGCGCGATCTGGCTGACACCCTTCACGAACTGCTTGTGCTTCATGGTGTCAATCTGGCGCACTCTCGCAAAGTGCTCCGGCGCGAAGGTCGGAATCCCTTCGTAGCGGAACTCTTCCTTCGGCATGCAGAGCGTATCCCCGATGGAAAAAATACCCGGGTCAAAAACGCCGATGATATCCCCCGCGTAAGCCTCCGTCAGAATCGTGCGGTCATTGGCCATCAGCTGCTGCGGCTGGCTTAAGCGCAGCACCTTGCCGCCCTGGACGTGGCGGACCTCCATGGAGGCGTCAAATTTGCCGGAGCAGATGCGCATGAAGGCGATTCTGTCGCGGTGCGCCTTATTCATATTGGCCTGAATCTTAAAAACAAAGGCAGAGAACTCGTCCCGGTCCGGCTCAATCACGCCGACATCTGATTTCCTCGGCAGCGGCGGCGTAGTCATCTGTAAAAAGTGCTGCAGAAAGTCCTCCACGCCGAAATTCGTCAGCGCGGAGCCGAAAAACACCGGCGTCAGCTTCCCGGCGCGTACCTGTTCCAGGTCAAACTCCGCTGCCGCACCGTCCAGTAAATCGATCTCCTCTAAGAGCTTTTCAGCCGCCGCTTCTCCGATGGTCTGCCGCAACACGTCCTGATCCTCCACCGGTACGATCTCGACCTCGCCCTCCTTCGTGCCCTTCTCGGTGTGGGAAAACTTCATGATATGCTTTTTCTCCCTGTCATAGACGCCCTGAAAGGCCTTGCCGGAGCCAATCGGCCAGTTGATGGGGCAGGTCGCGATGCCCAGCTCCTTCTCGATATCATCCAGCAGGTCAAAGGTATCATTGGCGTCGCGGTCCATCTTATTGATAAAGGTAAAAATCGGAATCCCGCGCATGCCGCAGACCTTGAACAGCTTCCTCGTCTGCGCCTCCACACCCTTGCTGCCGTCGATCACCATCACCGCGGAATCCGCCGCCATCAGCGTCCGGTAGGTATCCTCCGAGAAATCCTGGTGTCCCGGCGTGTCCAGAATATTGATACAGAAGCCGTCATACTCAAACTGCAGCACCGAGGAGGTCACAGAGATACCTCTCTGCTTCTCGATCTCCATCCAGTCGCTGACCGCGTGCCGGGCAGTCGCCTTGCCCTTCACACTGCCGGCCAGATTGATTGCTCCGCCGTAGAGCAGGAACTTCTCCGTCAGCGTCGTCTTACCGGCGTCCGGGTGCGAGATAATGGCAAAGGTTCTTCTTCTGTTGATTTCACTGGTATAGCTTCCCACGGTATTCCCTCCGATTATTAGCAATGACATTCACAGCCGCTTTTTGAAAAAGAAAACTGTCCGGATTTTTTCCGAACAGTTCCAATATACAGTATCCTTTTTTTCTTGTCAATCATTTCAGTTGCCTGAAGTCAAAGCCTGGTTACCATTCACAGCCGCTTTCCCTCACATGCGTCAAATGCCGTCCTCCCCGAAAATCACATTGAAATAATCATAGGCAAATACATTCGACGAGTATGACAGCTTATTCGATACAATCGCCTTGATGCGCTTCAGATAATCCTCGTCCACCTCCACGCCTTCATTTAAGACAAATTTTCCGGTGGCGGCATTATAGCGGCCCGCGGATGTGACAAAGCTGTGGTTGGGCCAGATCACCATCGCTTCCGCGTCCGAGAAAACGTCCCGGCCGGCCAAAAGCCTGGAGTCGTACTCCACCCCGAAGAGGTTTAAAAGCGTCGGCAGGATATCCACGGACATAACCGGCTCGTCCACCGTGATATTCTCTCCCTCTATGCTGCCGGACCAGATAATCAGTGCATTGTGATCCCTGGTATAAAAATCGTAGGAAGAAACCTGATATAAATCCAGCAGATAGTCCTCGCTGTTGCCGTAGCTGGCGCTCTTCGCCAGGCCGTACGGATAGTGGTCGCTGCAGATCACGATGACCGTGTCGTCCGCGATACCCTTCTCCTTCAGCGTCTCCACCAGCGTCGTCAGCGCCTTTTCCAGCTCCATCTGGTAGCAGAAATAATACAGGGTCGTGTCCTTATAGGTATCGCCCAGCACTGCCCGCACCTGCTCGATATTGCGGGTGGTGCGGCTGTCAGAGGCCTGATAGGAGCCGTGGCCGCTGTAGGTCATCCAGTACCAGCAGAAGGGCTGATCATCCACATAATTGTCCAGAATCGCGCTGATCGTATCCACGTCATAATTGCTCCAGGACTGGATGTCCAGAAGGCCGCTGCCGAAGGTCAGAAAATCGTCAAAACCCAGATTCGTGTGCGTCTCATTCCTGCGGTAGACCGTATAAGTTCCGTTGTGAAAAGCCAGCGTGGAATAGCCTTCCCTTTTCAAAGCGGCGCCCACGGTATAGTACACATTACAGCCAATGGTCTCATACATGGAATTCACTCCATCCGCCGGAATCAGCCCCATCAATACCGAATACTCTCCCGTGGAGGTGGACCCGCCCCAGGCCGGCTGATAGAAGTCCGTAAATTTAATACCCTCATTTGCCAGCCGGTACAGAGTCGGCGTCAGCTCCTCATTGATCACCTGCTCCGAAAAGGCCTCCGCCGTGATAACGATCAGATTTTTGCCTTCAAAAAGACCCGTGTATTCATTTCTGGATGTTGGCGTGAGGCTGGAGACATACTCGTGCAGCGCAATGATATTGCTGTTCGTTTCCGCTGCGATCAGCGCGTCGAAATCAATGTCCAGCGCATTGACGCCATAGTCGATCTCCTGCTCCTCCTCCACCGTTTCCTCATTTTCCTGCGCTGTTTCACCGTCCTCCGCGCCGCCGTTTTCCGCGTCCTCCGCGCCTGTAGCGGCGTTTCCGTTCTCATCCGTTCCTTCGCCGCTTTCTTCCCCGGACGTATCTCCCGCCGTCTGCGTATTGCCCGGCGCATCGTCAGTTTCCGATACCCCGCCCGACTGCGTGTCATTTCCCGCACTGGCTGCTTGCGTATCTTCTGACCCGGCCGCTTCCGCATCGGTGCTCTCCTGCCCGCTGCTGTCATTTAAAACCAGTGATTCCTCTTCGGAAGCGCTGACAAAACTCACCGTCTTCATGCCGGGCAGGCTGTACACAAAGTCAAGCGCCGTCCCGGAAATCAGGCCAAAGGCCTGCGTGGTCGTATCATACTCGTACTGCTCTTTAAAAAGCCTGCTGGCAGAGGAAAGACTGCTCTCGCCGACCACAGTCAGAAGTGCAATGGCAAGTGAAAAGACCAGTACCTCAAGACTGCGGAACACCGTTTTTCTCTGCGCGGGCAGGTACTTTCTGCCCAGAACCAGATACAGAATCACCGGAAGCAAAAAAAGGAGAATCACCGGAAGTGAGTGTACAATCGCGGTCATCAGATCGCTCCGGAATTCCCCCAGGACGTTGCCGCTTCCCGCGAGCATGGAGGAAATGGTCATATAGGTCTGATAAGTCCGCCTGATCACGCACTCCACCGTGAAAAAGACAGAAATCACCGTCAGAATCAGTACCGTCAGCACACGATTGATTTTCTCCTGAAAAAGAGACGTAAGCGCCCCGCAAAAAAGCCCCAGCGCCGCCGCGGACAGAAGCGGAAACAGAAGCTGCGAAAATACCGCCGTTTCGGTGAAAACACGCAGCAGAATCTCATCCCACATGAACACAAGTGCGAACAGCAGAAAATGCGGGATTCCACGCTTTTTCCGCTCCTGATTCTGCTCTTCACCCGTGTCTGCAATGGTTTCTCCGGGTGTTTTTTCCGTGATTGTATCCTTCTCTTTTCTGCTCTGTCTTTTCTTCATGGTATTTTAAACTTTTAAGCTCCTAAATCTGCGCGTAGGTGTAGCTTTCCCTGGTGCTGATGGACCCGGACGAATACGTATCCTTCGACAGCATATTCCCGGCCTCGTCATAGGTATATTCCACCCGCGCAGTTTCCTTCTCATTTTTCAACGTGGTATCTGTCAGAAGAAGACCGTTCTCATCATACTCGTACTGATTTTCCGTCACGGTGTTCCCCACGGTATAAAGTCTTACAATCACCCTGCCGGCCTCATCATAGGTATATTCGTACTGATAGGCAATCTCGCCTTCATAATAGCAGACCTCCGTCAGCAGATTGCCGGCTTCATCGTAGGTACGGTCATAGCCGCTTTCCAGATACCCGGTGTAAAACTCCCGGTAAGTCAGCAGATTCCCGGCCTCGTCATAGGTTCTTTCCTGCCTGCCGTATTCCCCGCCGTTTATGATTTTGGAAGAGACAAGCAGATTCCCGGCCTCGTCATAAGTATACGCTGTCCGGCTCTCCTCAGCACCGTTGCTGTCATAAGAGATCTTAGCTGTCAGCCTGCCCGCCTCATCATAAAGATACTCCTCATGTACGGAAGCCGTGCCGTCCTCCTCATAATAACAATAGGAAATCAGATTCCCGCTCTCATCATAAACCGATTCCGTGCTGTGCGTCGCGGTCATGGTCTCCGTACCGCCGGCCTCATCTACCCAGAGGTAGGTGAGCTCATGGCCATTCTCATCGTAAGTGGCAGCGACGCTGTAAATCAGATCTGTATTCGCGTCATAAATCTGCTGCGCAACGATATTTCCCGCATCATCATAGGTATATTCAATCAGGAAGGTCTTCTGATTTTTATTATAGCTGGTACGCTTCAGCAGACGGCCCAGCTCATCGTATTCATAAGCATAGGCGTACCAGAACGTAAGCGTCCCGTCCGTGTAGGTTTTCAAGTCCACCAGGTCGCCCAGCTCATCATAGGTATATACGGCTTTGGAAGTGGAAGCAGTCCCGCCTGAATAAGTCGTCTTCGTGTAAGAAGTCGCTTTCCAGACAGTATCCCCCTTCGCTCTGCCCTCCGAGAGTTCGGTCTCCATACATACAGCCTCCCTGGATACGGCCTTCACCGCATCCGACGCGGCCAGAATAAACATTCCTCCCAAAATCAGAACCGCCATAAACCCGCGAATTCTCATGCGCATAGAAAAAATCTCCTTTTCGTCAGTAATCTGCACTTTTCAAACTATAACGCATGTTCCATCCATGACGCAAGTATTTTTATTGTAATAGTTCAGAACAGTTACATTTATTTTACCGCTTCCCGCTTTGACACACAAGGCGGATTCCTTTAAGATTTTCTGAAGATTTCCTGTATGGAATCCGCCTCGCCCTAATCCGTCGCCACCGTGCTGATCACGATCTCATCCGCGTCGGCTCCGGTCTTTCTTTTCACGATATCCTCGATCTGCGCCAACTGCGCGTCCGTTAAGGACACCGCGTTGATCACCACATCCACGCCGTTATCTGAAATGCTGACGATACAGTCGGAAAAGCCCTTGGCCTGCAGTAGAATCTCAGCGCCGGTCTCCATGTCCGCCCGGTTGGTCATGGCGATGATGTCCTGAATGGCCTCCGCCTTCAGTTCATCCGTCACTTCGGTGCTTTCAATAATGGCGTACAGACTTTCCTCGTTTTTGGCCCGGGTCTGCTCCTTTAACAGCTTGGCGTCGTTGATGGTGGCTATTCCCACGGAAGAGGTATACACGGTTTCCCCGGGAATCTCGTCAGAATCCGGCTCCACGCTTGTCATGGTGTCCTCTGAATAATTTTCAAGCTCCACCTCTGTCTGCGTATCCAGCTCCTCCATCAGAGCGGCCTGCTCCAGATCCTCGTCCGTGATATCCGACAGCACCGAGTCGTCATATTCTTCCAGCAGATCCTCGATCGAAAGCTGGTCACTGATCAGGGTCTCATCGGAGACCTCCGCACTTGTCTGCAGAATCTCCTCCGTTGTCTCCCCCGCGAAATGAAGATAACCGGCAACCGCAATCATCACCGCCAGCGCTGTGATCATGACCTGATTTTTTCTTACCATGCTCTTCAAATCCCTTACTCCTCCACTTTTTTCTTAACTACTTTTATCTTATGCGCGTCCAGATCAAATAATACCTGCACCGCCTCCACAATATCCAGACGGACACTGCTGTCGTCTCCGCCCTCGGCCATCACCAGCACGCCCTGCACCCTCGGCAGCGTCGTCTGCACCACATAGGGATTCCCGTCCGCTCCGTAAATAACCGTCCGCGTCACATCCTCAGTTGTTTCCTCCCTCGTCCCGCCCTGCGAATCCGCCTCCGAAAGGCTCGTTGACTGGGAGGACTTTTCCTCATAGAGGACCTCCTGCTCTCCGGATTTGAGCGTTACCCAGGCCTCCACCTCTCCGGCCCCGTCCATCTGCGACAGATACGCGGTCAGCTTCTTTGACAGGTACTCTGCGTAATCCTCTTCATTCCCTGTCACGACAGAATAGCCCTGGGCCGTTTGTGCTGCGCCTTCTGTGCTGTCTGAAGACTCTCCGGAGTCACTCGCCTCCTTCCCGGTCAGACTCTGAAAAATGCCCGCACCCGAATCGTCCGTACGCTCCGACTTCGACCCCGGCCAGAATAAAAGCATCAGCAAAAGCCCCGCCAGCAGAAAAATCAGCCATTTTTCCTTCGCCGTCATGGGTCTGTGCTCTTTATCTTCAGTTAAATAACGACCTGCCCACTCTCTGAGTTTATTTCCGATTTGTACCAGCTTTTCCATCCCCTTCCACCTCCCAAGTTTTGCCAGCCCGCGCAGCTGTATTTTCCGCTGCACCTGCTGGCCCGTTTACTCCCCTCCTATCTCTATTTCCTCCACCACGATTTCGGGAATTTCCTCCACCAAAGGCACCCCGATCTCCACAGCCCCTGCATTTTTCTCCGTATCCTCCTCCCATTCCGTCACATTCCCGGCGTTCTCCTCCACCAGGCTCTCTGCAGCGCTCGCCTCCCCCTCCAGCCAGGAAAGCCACGTGTCCTCAGAAAGACGCCCCGTCAGCCTGAGTATCCCCGCAACCAGACTGCACGCGATGAGCAGCCCCGTCACCAGCCTGATAAACCGCTCATACTCCTTTCCCCCGCCTAAAAGCTGCAGAAAGTCGATGAGAAGCACGAGGATTACTGCGGTTCTGATAATTGAAATCATATTTGCCTCCTGCTGCATGTTGAATAAAATGAATACATTGTCGTACGGGGACACAATGGTCAATACATAAGTCTCAGATTCGTCGTGCACACCGCCAGAATCACCCAGACTAAAAACAGCAGCATGGCCAGCCCGGACACCTTCATCAGATACTCCACACTCGTCCCGCTCTCCTCCACACTCCACCCCAGCTCCCCGGCCCCCAAAAGACTCATCAACGCAGCCGAAAGCCGCAGCGACAACTGAAATACGAAAAGCCTGCACAGTGGATACGCCGCCGCCAGAGCAAGCGCCGCCACACCCAGCACCCCGATCGTATTCTTCAAAAGCACCGCCGAGCCGGTAAGCAGATCCCATGTACTCCCGGCGATGCTTCCCACACCCGGAATCATCTGCGCCGCCTTCTGCACCGTCCCCATTTTCAGCGCGTCCGCGTACGGAAGCACCAGCGACTGCAGAAAGCCCAGGCCGGTGACACCGCCCAGCAATGCTTTGCAGATAAACCCAAAGCCCTTTTCCATCAGCTTTAAAATCCGCTCCAACCGCTCCTTCTGCCAGAACCCGGCCAGAATCACCAGCAGAAAATGAACCTCTAAAAGCGGCAGCAAAATCTGCAGCAGCAGACGCTCCGCAATGTAAATTACCAAGGATAACAGGGAAATATACCCCGCGGCGGTGCCCGTGCCGGACACGGTCGTCAGCACAACAGAAAAAACCGGTACAAAGAAGCTGCCAAAGCTTACCATGGTATTGATCAACTCCCTGCTCATGTCAAGCGCTTCCTCAAACAAAATCATGAGCTGCCCGGCCAGCAGAAGCCGGACAATGTATCCGCCGATCAGCCCCGCCTGTCCTTCCTTTAAGGTCTCGTCCAGGATTTTTAAGACCGCCGCGCCGATCCCTAACAGCAAAAAGGAAAGCAGTACCGATTTTAAAAACACAAACGGGCTGCCCAGCGTATGCAGAACCGCCGCGGCCAACAGGCGAAACGCCTCCGACATCTCGCCGGCCTTAAGCGCCTGCGTAAGCGCATCTGTATCCATCGAAAAGCCTGAAAACCACTGCGCCGCGCTTTCATACAAATCCGACTCCGTCATTGTCCCAGCTCCAGAATAAAATTGATCAGCTCCAGCAGTACCGGGAAGCCCACGGATAAAACCGCCAGCTTTCCCGCTAACGTCACCTGCCCCGCCAGGGCCAGACAGCCGCTCTCTTTGCACAGAGACGCCATGATTTCACAAAGGCACGAAATACCGATGATGCGGACCAGAATGCGCAGAAGGGAGGAGCTGCCCGCCGCCCTGATCCACACGTCCTGCACCTGCGCGATCATTTCAGTCAGATCCCGAAGCACATATGCCGCCAGGATACACGCAAGCGCCGCACTGACCCACAGACTATATTCCGGCTTCGCGGATTTTAATAAAATGACGACGAGCAGACCACAGAACGCGAAAGCCGCGATTTTCAGAATATCCATCCAAACGTCACCTCCCCTCTTGTCCCCTGCAGCAAACGATGACAGAATCTGAAATCATGACAGTTCAGAACGAAAACAGTGCCTGAATCGTCTCAAAGAGATCGTAAATATACGGCACAATCCACCCCAGCACCAGCACGAGCGCCGCCAGACTCAGTAAAAATGCATGCTCCTCTCTTCCGCTGTGCTTGAGCACCTGGGACAGCAGGGACACCAGAATCCCCACAGCGGCGATCCGAAAAATCAGGCTGATTTCCATCTTCCCCTCCTACCTGTTTCAGCAGGTTAAAAAGCTTTCGCACAGGCTTTTAGCCTTTCATCCGACCGACTGCGGCAGCTACCACATCAGCAGACACCATACAGCGCCCGCGCAGACTCCCGCCGCCAAAAGCGGCCGCCTTTCCTGCCGGTATTTTTCCTCCATCGCGGCGCATATTTTCTCAATCTGCTGTGCCCGCAGTTCCAGCCTTCTTTGCTCTTCCAAAGGAAGCGGAGCCATATCCGCAAACGCCCCGCACCAGAGATCCATCACCGCTCCCGGAAGCGCATATGACCGTAAGCACGCGCGGCTTTCCTCCTTCCAGAGCGTTCCCAGGTCAGAGGTCTGACGGCTCTTTAATGCGGCCGCGATCTTTGCGTATAATTCAGACAGGATGCCCGCCTCTTCCTTACCAAGCGTCTCAAAGGCTTCTTCCAGAGGAAGCTGCCAGCGGCTGATATAAAAACCCAGCCTTTTTAAGCCCTCCGCCATCTTACTCATGCATAAAAGCCGCCTGCTGCGTTCGATAAGGAAACTGTTGGTAAGTCCCAGGGAGGATATAATAATCCAGAACGCCAATATCATTTTCAAAATCATTTCACCCATTTTTCCTGCAATGTCTTCCCTGTCCGCGGCAATCGGATCACAAGAGCCGCACACCTTCCCTGTCCCATATACCCGCCGTTCTGTAAACGCCGTCCGCCCTTTGCAGCACCAGAAAGCGCTCAAAAA
Source organism: Lachnospiraceae bacterium (assembly GCA_021199495.1). GTDB lineage: Bacteria > Bacillota > Clostridia > Lachnospirales > Lachnospiraceae > RGIG6307. The sequence continues at coordinate 95,371 of JAJQHY010000039.1, forward strand.
TCTTCGTCCTGCAAAGCTCCCTTCCAAAGGGCTTAGCGGTCAGCTGCGCATAGCTGTCACAGTGATGTGTCGCCAGCAGATGAACGCCGCAGCCGTACAGGCGCTTCAATGCCTCCAGATCCCGCTCCCCGTAAATCTCATCTACCGCCACAACCTGCGGTCCCAGGCTCCTTAACGCCATTTCCATCGCCTGCTCCCGCTTACAGCCCGCGATCACATCCGTCCGCTTCCCGATCAAAAGACTGGCCTGGCCCTGATAAAGTGCAGCAATCTCCTCCCGCTCGTCGATCAGGCTCACCTGAAGCCCGGGGCTGAAGTCATTTCCGTCGGAAATGTTTCTCACCAGGTCGCGGAGCATGGTGGTCTTGCCCATCCCCGGAGGCGCTAAAATCAATGTGTTTAAAAAGCGTCCCTCCCCATACAGCTCCCCAAGCAGCCCGTCAGAAACTCCCGGGATTTCATGCGCGATCCTGATATGCAGACTCTGCATATGACAAAAGCCCAGGAAGGCACCCTCCCCGTCAAACGCGGCCTGTCCGCCCACACCGATCCGATGTCCGCCACGCACGGTAAAATAGCCGTTTTTTAACTCCTGCTGATAAGCATGTATCCCAAACCCGGTCAGCCACTGCGCAATTTTATTCAAATCCTGCGGCGTGACCTTTCCATTTTCCAGAAGCCGCTCCTTACCGTCATATTTTAAGGAAAGCGGTGCTCCCGCCCGAAGCCGCACCTCCTGCAGGCGCTCCTTTTCATATCCTTCCAGATTCCACTTTTCTATGTATGCCTCCGGCAATAAATCACGCATCTGCTTCCTGTCCTTCCATTTCCAAGAGATATGGCGCGTATGTTTTTCAAAGGTGCATCCCCACCTGCTTCATTCTATGAGACAAGTTTCATTTTATGCACAAAAAATGAGCAGTGGCCCTGCCCAACCGCCCAATCCGCCGGGTACACAAAAATACCGCATCAGGAGACATCCTCAACGCGGTATTTCCATATTTTTTAAATTTTTCAAAATCACAGGTATTCCTGCATTGCTCTCTTATCCCTTGACAGCGCCGCCGACACCCTCTACATAGTACTTCTGTGTACACATGAAAAGGATGGCTACCGGAATGGAGATCAGGACAGCACCCGCCGCAAAGCTGGTAAACCACTGCGCGATATATTCCTCATCCAGCATCTGGTAAAGACCGATCGCAACCGTATAATAATCCGCATTGGCGCCGCATAAAACCTTCGCCAGCATGAAATCCTTGAACGGTCCCGCAAAGGAGGTCAGCATCGTATAAACAATAATCGGTTTGCTCAGCGGCATGATTATCTTCGTCAGTACCTGAAACTTGGAGGCTCCGTCCAGCATCGCCGCCTCATCCAGGGAAATGGGAATGGTATCAAAGAAGCCTTTTGCAATATGATATCCCAGACCAGCACCGCCCGCATAAACCGCAATCATGGCCACACGCAGCATGGGACCGTCCGTCCATCCCAGCATCTTGACAATATAATAAACCGCGATCATGGACATAAAGCCCGGAAACAGATTCACGACCATCCCAACATTCATCAGTCCCTTCCTGCCCCTGAAGCGCAATCTGGAAAACGTATATGCCACCGCCACAACAAAGAAGGTGGAAATCAGACAGTTCGCCGCAGCCACAATAAAAGTATTAAACACCATCTTCGGAAAATTAAAGACACTCGTATCCGTAAACAGCTTGATGTAATTATCCAGTGTATAGCTGGTGGGGAAAAACGTAGCGCTGTAGGAGCCCTTTGTCGCCCGGAAACTGGTCAGCACCACCCACACGATGGGAATCAGCCAGACAAAGGATAAAACCGCCAGAAATATATGGGCTGCTGCCACTTTCAGCTTTTTATGCAAAGGATATTTCCAGAACGAACGGCCGGTATACTCTTTTTTCATCGAAATTCCTCCTCATTCCTGTTGGACGCACTGAGCCGGAAAGTCAGAAGCGATACCACAGACAGCACCAGAAATGTCATGATACCAATCACCGCGCCTACATTATAATACTTATTGTCGATGGTCAGCTTATACAGCCAGGTAACCAGCAGGTCCGTGTCACCGGCTGTTGAGCCAAGTGCTCTCGGAAGTCCTCCGGACGTCAGGAAGATCACGTTGAAATTATTCACATTCCCGGTAAAGGTCGTAATCAGGTAAGGTGTCGTCACAAAAAGCATATATGGCAGTGTAATCTTTCTGAAAATGACAAAGGAGCTGGCGCCGTCGATACGGGCGGCTTCATACTGTTCCTCCGGAATATTCTGTAAAATACCGGTCATCTGCAGAAGGCCATATGGCACGCCCACCCACACATTGATGATAATGACCGTGACCCTCGCCCAAAGCGTGTTGGTGAAAAACGGAAGAGATTCTGAGGCCCCGATAATCCCCCAGTTGCGCAGTAAAACATTCACCGCACCCTCCGGCTGCAGCATCTGTTGAATAACCAATAGCGTCACAAAATGTGGAACTGCCACCGTCAGTACAAAGAAAAACCGCCACATCTTTTTGAGCCTGGTCTCTTTCCAGTTAATCAAAAGGGCCAGCAACATGCCCAGAATATAGTTGGTAAACGTCGCCACAACCGCCCAGATCAGCGTCCAGCGCAGCACAGCCCAGAAGGTCTGTCCCAGGGTTCCGCCGAAGTTGACAATCCTCTTAAAATTCTCCAGGCCAACCCAGTCAAAGAGAACCAGCTTATTGCCCTCCACGCTGTAATTGGTAAAGGCCATACAGATCATGAAAATCAGCGGCAGAATGGTAAATGCCAAAATCCCGATCACAGGAAAGGATAAAAGTGTCAGGTGCAGATTGTTATTCAGAAGATTTCCAAGATCCTCCCGAAAAGTTGGAACATGCTTTCCCTGCTCCTTTTTCTCCTGCAGCTTGTAAGCCTGCTTTACAGACTGAACCGCAATCAGGACAAAGGCAATCAGGACGGCAGCCGTCACGATCCCATACAGCAGAATGTTCAGAGAGCGGTCTCCGTCCACATATTCGTAAACGCTTTTGGCCTCATTCCATACCTTCTGCTGCTCCAGTTCCCCAAGGGTAATCAGCATGGAAAGATTGTGGAATCCGGTTCTCACCATATAAAAAATAATGGCTGCTTCCGATAAAAGGAAAAGACAGCCTTTGATAATCTGCCCGCGCACAAGACAGCCAAGTCCAAACACGACCAGAGAAAGGCGTGTAATCCAGTTGCCCCGGCACAGGGCGTTTCTGGCCGAGTATTGATATACTGTCCGTTTCTTTTTCGTCTTTTCACCCATAAAAATAAACCTCATCATACGTCCGCTACAGCCATAATGCTGTATCAACCTCTTATCCATTCAGAGCACGGAAGCCCGCGGCCTCCGTGCTCTGAATGCAAGCAATTTCCCATAATTGAAAAAATCTCTGTTTACTCCACGCCGGAGCTGTTGACGCTTTCCTCAAAGGTCGCAAGCTTCTCCGCCGCATTGTCATGTGTGATGACGCCATCGCGAAGCTCCATGCCAAAGCTCTCCGCCGGATCCCAGAAATACGACATCTCTGTGAAGCTGGCGCGCGGATAACCGATGTACGCATTCGTATAAGCATCCACAGCTACCACTTCATCCGCCTGGATTTCATCCTCTTCCAGCAGGGATGTGTAGCAGGGTACATATCCTCTGGACTCATAGTGATACTTCTGGCTGTCATATCCGCCCAGATAAATGGCAAGCGCGACTGCCACTTCCGGATATGCAGTGTTGGATTTCACACCGATCGCCTTGGAAGAGCAGAACGCAAGCAGCTGGATATCTTCACCGTCCACATTCACACTCGGAAGAGGTGCCACACCAAAATTATCACCCAGAAGCTCCTGTGTCTGTGCAGACTGCCAGGTACCGCACCAGTAAGCATTCACTTCTCCGGCTTCCATCATGGAAATCGCATCAGAAGGCTCCGCAATTACCAGATTGTCATTGGCAACCAGATCAATCAGATAATCGGTCATGGCAAGGCATTCCTCTGTATTCAGCACAATGCCGGCCTCACGGTCTGTTCCGTCCTCCCCAAAAAAGGTGGCACCGGCGCCGAGGAAGAAAGCCGCATTGTAAAAGCCATTGGTCATCGGAATAGCAACCTTCCCCTTTTCCAGCATGGCATCCAGGGAGGTGACATCCTCCTCAGAAAATACGCTCTTATCATAATACACAAAGTAAGTATTGGTTGTCATCGGAACGCCGTAGACACCGCCGTCCGAATAGGTGAGGCCCTGTACCAGAACTTCCGCATAGTTTTCCTGAATGGTCTCCAGATAAGAGCCGCCGAACTCCGCAAGGCAGTTGGTCTCACACAGGTTCTCCAGGCCGGTGGATGAGAAAATAAACACATCTGCAGCGGCATCCAGATCCTGCGGCACCAGGCTCTTCGCGTTTGACTCTGTGCATACACCGTACTCAAATGTAATATCCCACTCCGGATGCTCCTCATTAAACTGCTCACACATGGTATTCAGCCATGCGCCGTACTCTGAATCCTGATCCTCTGAGGGGCTCCAAACCGTTAAAGTCAGGCTGGTCACCTCGAGCTCTTCGGTCTCTTCCGCTTCAGATGAAGACGTCGTCTCTTCCGCCTGAGAGCTTTCGCTTACTGTTTCTTCCTCAGAAGATGAGGAAGTGCTGTCGGACGACGAGGAACATCCCACGAGTCCCATCGCTGTCAGTCCCGTTCCTGTGACCACTGCGGTCTTCAGGAAATCTCTTCTTGTCAACATATTCAATTTCCTCCTTGTTACGTTTACGAAAACGGTTTAGTACTTTCCGAGTTCACAATACTCGGTTTTTCGCGATATGTCAATACCAAAAACACGAATTTGTACACTTTTTTCAATAATTTTATCTCGGTTTGTTAGTTTTAACGGATATTTTTTTCTTGCTGGCGAAACTGTTTGCGAAACATTTGTGAATTATGTTTCGTAAATATTTATTTTTTCATTGCATTTTCCGTAATCAAATGGTATGATGACAGCGAAACACGTTTCGGTATGCGAATATGTTATCGAGCTAAGATGGGAGCAACAAAATTGAAGACAAATTTTCACACACACTGCAAACGCTGCCTGCACGCCCAGGGAACGGAGGAGGATTATGTACAGGCCGCCATCGCGGCCGGACTTGACCAGCTTGGCTTTTCTGACCATGCTCCTTTCCCCGATGCGGATTACGGTCTGCGGATGCCCTACACGGAACTGACGGAATATCTGCACGAGATCACGCATATGCAGGAAAAATACCGCTCTGAGATTGTTCTCTGGAAAGGTCTCGAAATTGAGTACCTGCCGGAAGCGTACAGCTACTACGAAGATCTGCTGACCAACCGCGGCATGGACTATCTGCTGATGGGAGAGCATTTTTACCGGCATGACAACGGGCGTATGCAGAACATCACACAGGCAGAAAATACCGATGAATATGTAATATATGCGCATAATATCGCGAAGGGACTCAAAACCGGATTTTTTAACGCCGTCGTCCATCCCGATATTTTCATGATCACGCAGCACGCCTGGGATATCAACTGCGACCGGGCGACCGATATTATTCTTAATGCGGCAATCATGCATGATACCGTTCTGGAGTACAACGCCAACGGCTACCGGCGCGGCATCACCGATTATCCGGACGGTTCCCGTTACCAGTATCCGCACCACAAATTCTGGGAGCAGGCCGCAAAGGCAAAGGTGCGTGTTATGGTCGGCAGCGACTGTCACAATCCCTCCCAGGTATGGGACAGTGCCATGGATCAGGCGTATCAGGATCTTTCCGGCTACGGCATCACACCCATCACTGATTTACTGAATCAGACTGCCAGCTGATTTCTCCTCCGAAAGTCATCCATGCACTGCATTTACCCGGAGGTTTCATTTCTTATAAGGAGCTTTCTCATGAATATCAGAGACATCGCCAGACTGGCAAATGTCACGCCCGGCACTGTATCCAAGGTGCTGAATAACTATCCGGATATCAGTGAAGCGACCCGGCAGCACGTTCTGCAGATTATTGCGGAAAGCAAATACGCCCCCAACAACAGTGCCAGATCCTTAAAGCTGGCTACGAAAATACCGACCATCGCGCTGATTTCGGAAGGGGTGAACAATAATCTGACCGAGGACATGATGGAGATGCTTTCCATCCGCTTTCACAACGCGGATCACACCATTCTGTCCTTTCATGACAATTATTTCGTACAGGATAAAAAGGAGAAATTTGAAGAGCTGCTCTCTTACGCGACACGCCACGGCCTGACGGGCATGATTTACTTTGGCGGAGATTTCAAGGACATTCCCGCGCAGATGTTTTCCTCGCTCCCCTGCCCTGTGATTTTTGTCAACACACGTCTGCCCGGCGGCCCCTTAACCGATGTCTGTTCCAGCGTACAGACCGACCACTATGAAACGGCCCGCCACCAGATGGAGTATCTGATTGCACGCGGCCATCAGAATATCTGTATGCTGATTACATCCGTCATAGATACCAGTGTCTATCACCTGCGCTGGGAGGCCGGCCGCGATGTACTAAAAAGCCACGGATTGAATGATTCGCTGGTGGCGGAAAGTGATTACCGCTGTGGGCGGGGATACCGGGAGCTTACCGCCCTTTTGGAAAAGCACCCGGAAATCACAGCCATTTACTGCACGGCGGATGTGATGGCAGCTGCGGCAATCCGGGCCATCCACGACGTGGGGAAAATTCCCGGAAAGGATATTTCCATTATCAGCTTCGACGGAATGGAGGCTCTGCAGTACTATACGCCTTCCATCACCACCTATGCGCAGCCCACGGAAGAAATGATGAACTACACCTATGATCTGTTGATGGGGCTGATGAACGGCACCAGACAGCACCAGCACATCACCTTCCAGGCCAAACTCTCCGAGCAGGAATCTGTCGCGGACATCCGGGAGCACATCTCATGAAAGTCAATTATCACACACACTGCAATCGATGCCGCCACGCGGACGGAACTGCCGAAGAGTATGTACGCTCTGCCATTCACGCCGGTCTTACTATCCTCGGCTTTTCCGACCATGGGCCATTCCCGGATACGGATTTCAAACGTCTGCGTATGCCCTATGAAGAACTGCGGGATTATCTGGCTGATTTAAAGGAATTAAAAGAGAAATATGATTCACAGATCACATTGTACAGCGGTCTGGAAATAGAATATCTGCATGAATTCGAACCTTATTATCAGGCTCTGTTAAACGAAATGGGACTGGATTATCTGATTCTGGGACAGCATTTTTTTAAGAATGCCTCCGGCGGTCTGACGGATCTGTACAGCCTTAAGAGCAGCGAAGAAGCTTTGGAATATGCCTGCAGCGCCTGTGAAGGAATGCGGAGCGGTTTTTTCCGGATTCTGGCGCACCCGGATCTGTATATGTTCAACGCTTTTTCCTGGGATGAGAACTGTGAGAAAGCCTGTGAGCTTCTGATTGATACCGCTGTCAGCACCGGTACGATTCTGGAATACAACGCCAACGGTTACCGCCGCGGGATTCATGCTTTTTCGGACGGAGACCGATACTACTATCCGGATCCCCGTTTCTGGAGAATTGCCGCCCGGCACGCATCCGAAATTCAGGTCATCGTGGGAAGCGACTGCCACAACCCTTCCCAGGTCTGGGATGAAGCGATGGAACGTGCTTACCAGGACTTGGAAGAGCTGGGGATTGAGCCGACCTTTGATTTTTTGCCGCACCAGGCATTTTAGGAGCTGTTTACGCAAACTTATCTGGTCTTCTTTTTGCGGAAAATCAGCTTGAAAATGGTTCTCACAAGCGGCTGGATGAAGAACAGCTGGCTGAAAAACGCAAATGGAAAGTTATAGCAGACCAACTTCAGCCAGTTGGCCAGAAACGTCAGAATGTGGAACCCGTTGTAATAGGGATAATAAAAGATCGCAGCCAGAAAGCTCATCGTCGGCACCATCAGTCCCACAGTCGCGCAGATCACAGCACTCTCAAATAAAACCGGATGCGTTTCACGGGGATTGAAGTTTTTGCACGCCAGCTTGAAAGAGCAGGGGCTCCCCAGCAGGCACTCCAGCGCGTAAGCAAAGCAGAACTCGATCAGAATCAGTGCCCAGATCGGCAGCATCCGCCCGAACATGTACACGCCGCCCTGCGCATTGATCGCGCGCAGGACAGAATCGGCGCCGGTCACTTCCATCAGAGTGGCGCCGTTGATCACGTACAGGCTGTAAAATACATAGCAGTGCACCGTGATAATGACAGTAATCAGTGCGAAAATCATTCGCTGAAATTTGTTCTCAGGCATATTTTTTCCTCCTCGTGCCTAAAAATGACAATAAAAAACACAAGTGGCGCTGTGCGCGTGAATCTGTTCCGGTCTAAAAAAGGACGGGTGAAGAATTTAACGCGCAACGGCCCGTCTGTTTGATATAAAAAAAATGAGAGGAAAACGAATA
>JAJQHY010000057.1 GCA_021199495.1 Lachnospiraceae bacterium
CCAGAATCAGGGAAACTAAAAACCTACTGTGTCCACACTTATGGGTACATTATAATGTTTCCATGGACGGAGTGGAAAACCGCTTTGTGGAGGGATTTTTCACGATTTTCGGCCATGGGATTGCGGTGGGGCTGGGGGAGGCGCTGGATACCAACCCGGGAGAGCTGAAGGTGATGCAGGGCAGGAATGAGCAGGGAATGTGCCACGCGGCCATCGCCTTCGCCAAGCAGAGCAACCGCAAAAGGATTATCGCCTGCGCCTCCAGCATCGGCCCCGGCGCGGCCAATATGGTCACGGCCTGCGCTACGGCGACAGTGAATAATATTCCCCTGCTGGTGTTTCCGGCGGATTCCTTCGCCTCCAGGCAGCCGGACCCGGTGCTTCAGCAGCTGGAGGTCAGTGCAAGCCTGGCAGTGACCACCAACGATGCCTTTAAGCCGGTATGCAAATACTGGGACAGGATTGAGCGGCCCGAACAGGTGATGACGGCGCTGATTTCCGCCATGCGGGTACTGACGGATCCCGCGGAAACCGGGGCCTGCTGTATTGCCCTGCCCCAGGATGTGGAGGGGGAGGCATATGATTATCCGGAGTCCTTTTTTGTGAAAAGAGTGTACCGCCTTACCCGCCCGGTGGCCGTGGAGGAAGAGCTTGAGGACGCCGCGGCTCTGATTGCGGGGGCAAAGCACCCGCTCCTCATAGTGGGCGGCGGGGTGAAATATTCCGGAGCCGGGGAGACAGTGGAGCATTTCTGCGAGGAATTTCATATCCCCTTCGGGGAGACGCAGGCGGGTAAGAGCGCCTGCAAGTCCAGCCATCCGTATTGTCTGGGCGGCATTGGTGTGACGGGAACCTCCGCCGCCAATGAGATCGCAAAGGAGGCGGACGTGGTGATCGCGGTGGGCTCGCGGCTTTCCGATTTTACCACCAGCTCCAAATATTTATATCAGAATGAAAAGGTCCGTTTCCTGACCATCAACAACTGCCGTTATCACGCGTTTAAAATGGACGCGGTCCGGGCGGTGGGAGACGCGAAGGCAACTTTGGAGGCATTGGCCGGGAAGCTTAAGGAGCGAGGATATGTTTCTTCCTATGTAAATGAAATCACAGAGGCGAAGGAAAAGTGGAACCGGGAGCTTGAGCGGCTGGGGAACATCGCCTATACGGGGGAGAATTTTGAGCCGATTGTCTCGGCCAGAGACCCGCGCACAATTCCGGAGTTTGTGAATCTGACCGGCGGGGTCCTGACCCAGACGGCGGCGCTTGCGGCCATCAACCGGACCATAGAGGAGGATGCTGTCATCATCACGGCGGGCGGTTCCCTGCCCAGCTGCCTGCAGAGAATGTGGAAGACGGATTACAGAGGCGGGTATCACGCCGAGTACGGTTATTCCTGTATGGGATATGAGGTGGCGGCCACGCTGGGGGTCAAAATGGCGGAGCCGGACCATGAGGTTTACGCACTTGTGGGGGATGGGAGCTTTCAGATGCTTCACAGCGAAATCATGACCATCCGGCAGGAGCGGTTAAAGGTTAATATTCTGGTGTTTGACAACTGCGGGTTTGGCTGCATCAACAACCTGGAAATGAACAATGGCATCGGCTCTCTGGCCACGGAATTCCGCTGTACAGATGGAAAGAAGCCCACAGGTGATCTACTTTTGGTGGATTACGCGAAAATCGGCGAAGGATACGGCCTGAAAAGCTATACCTGCCGCACGGTGGAGGAGCTTGTGGAGGCGCTTGAGGATGCGAAAGAGCAGAACAGAAGCTGTCTGTTTGATCTGAAAGTCCTGCCCAAGACCATGACGGATGGATATGAGTCGTGGTGGAATGTGGGCATTGCTGAGGTATCTGAGAAAGAGAGCGTGGTCAAAGCCCGTGAGGATGTGATGGAGCATCGCGCCAGGGCGAGGAAATATTAAAAGGTGTATGTAAAACTCTGAACAGACAGATTATATTTGCGAAGCAACGGGCAGCAGACAGAAAAGAAGAAGGTACGAAGGAGTGTGAGCATATGAGCAAGGTATTTGGTTATCCGGAATTTGACCAGCATGGGGAAAAGATTCTGACGACCTACGATAATGAGTACAGCGCCATGATGATGGATATCCGGGTCTATCGGATGGAAACGGGGGAAAACTGCTGTTTTGAGAGAAACGGCGAGGAGATTGCGGTCCTGCTCCTGACGGGCAGGGTTACATATGAATGGGAAGGAAAGACAGAAACGGTCAGCCGTAAGGATGTGTTTACGGAAGGCCCCTGGTGCCTGCATGTTGCTTGTGGGGTCCGGGTCTGTGTGAAGGCGCAGGCACCCAGCCAGATTCTGGTGCAGTGCACCAGAAATGAGAAGCGTTTTCCCTCAAGGCTTCACGCGCCTGAGGACGCACCATGGGTGTATTCCAGCGTGGGAAAGTTCGGCAATGTGGCGAAGCGGCGGGTGAATACCATTTTTGATCATGAGATTGAGCCCCTTTCCAATATGGTTCTGGGAGAAGTGCTGAACGACAGGGGCAACTGGTCCGGCTATCTGCCCCACAGGCATCCGCAGCCGGAAACCTATTATTTCCTCTTTGACCGGCCGGAGGGCTTTGGCGCCAGCTTCGTGGGCGATCAGGTGTTCAAGAGTGTGGACGGCAGCTTCAGTGCCATTCCGGGCGGAGAGCTGCATCCCCAGGCGGTGGCGCCGGGTTTTCAGATGTATACCTGCTGGATGATCCGGCATATCGACGGGAATCCATGGCTGCAGACGGACCGCTGCGAGGATGAGCGGTATGTGTGGATGCACGAGGCGGAGTTCTGAAATACGGGCAGCCCGTGAAGGGCAGAATGTGAAGCGGATCGTGCAAAACAGGGAAAAAGAGCGGTAAAATGGCTTTGCGGCCGCCTGAAAAGGAAGCATGCTAAGCCGGAAGGGAGAATAGATGGCAGCACAATTTATCATGCCCGGACAGATTATCTCCGGGACAGGTGCTTTGACGGAAGCAAAAAAAGCACTGGGGAAAATGGGAAAGAAACCTCTGCTGGTCACAGACCCCATGATGGTGCAGCTTGGAAACTGCGCGAAGGTGGAGGCGGTATTAAAAGAAGAGGGGATGGAACCGGTGGTTTTTGACGGCGTGACCGGGGAGCCGACCGACATCATGGTTGCGGCCGGACTGGAAGCGTATCTTACAAATCACTGTGATTTTCTGGTGGCTTTGGGAGGCGGCAGCCCCATCGATACGATGAAAGCGATAGGTGCTCTTGTAAAAAAGGGCGGCAGTATTTCGGATTACATGGGGAAGGTAATCGAGGCGGCCATGCCGCCTATGGCGGCCATTCCCACCACAGCGGGTACCGGTTCCGAGGCGACGCAGTTCACCATTATCACCGATACCGAAAAGGATATCAAAATGCTGTTAAAAGGCGCGGTGCTGATGCCGGATCTGGCGATCATTGATCCCCAGTTTACCATGACCGCACCGTCTGGTGTCACAGCGGCTACCGGCCTTGACGCCCTCTGTCACTGCGTGGAAGCTTATACCTCCCGGAAGGCGCAGCCCATGTCGGACACCTTTGCGGTCTCCACGGTAAAAAGAATTTTCAAATGGCTTCCCGTGGCCTTCCATGACGGGAGCAATGAGGAGGCGCGCACGCAGATGTCCATTGCGGCGCTGGAAGCGGGCGTGGCCTTCAATAATTCCTCCGTGACGATTATTCACGGTATGAGCCGGCCCATCGGAGCCCTGTTCCATGTGGCCCACGGGATTTCCAACGCCATGCTGATGAAGGTCTGCCTGGGCTTTGCACTGGAGGGCACGTATGATCGTTTCGGGGAGCTGGGAAGGCTGATCGGCGCGGCGGATTCATCTGACAGCGATGAGGCGGCAGCCCGAAAATTCCTGGAGTCGGTCATAAACCTGACGAAGGAGCTGCAGATTCCGACGCTGGAGGAATACGGCATTCAGAGAGAGGAATTCTTCCGGGTGATCGACAAGATGGCGCAGGATGCCATGGACAGCGGCAGCCCCGGCAACACCAGACGCGAGGTTTCCATAGAAGATGTAAAAGCGCTGTACAGGGCATTGTGGTAAAAAAGGAGGAGGAAGAACATGATCAAATTAGGCATTATCGGTGTGGGAAGAATCGGAAAG
>JAJQHY010000085.1 GCA_021199495.1 Lachnospiraceae bacterium
CTTTTTCTTGGAATCTTCAGGGTTGCATTGCTGTTTATTTGTCAAGGTTCTGTTTGCTGCCGTTCAGCGGCAACTCGTATAATCTATCATACTTTCATTTCTTTGTCAACAAGTTTTTTTCTTTTTTTGACTTTTTATTTCCAGAAGAAAATCTGACAGGTTATAAAAGGCACTCTTGCGGAGTGCCTTATTAATATACTAAAAGTGTTAAATTTTGTCAACCGGAAATTTTTACCAGTTTTTGCTGATATTTTTCATTCATTTTACCACATTTGGACAAGTCGTAAAAGAATACTGCCATGCTCTTCTATTATAATAAAAACGAGATTATTACATAAAATCGAACAGGCTGATCTGGTTGCTCTCCGGCAGATTTTTCAGTATTCCCAGTTCACAGAGCTTATCCGTGATCGTCTGTGAAACCTTTGCGCGCTCCCTGAAATCTTCCTTACTCAAAAACTCTCCCTTTGCAGCGGCAGCCGTAATGGATTCCGCGGCGCCTTCACCGAGGCCAGCGATACTGCACAGGGCCGGCATGATCTTTCCGTCAATGATCTGGAAATTGCGGGCATGTACCCGGAAAATATCAATCGGCATAAAATCGAACCCGCGGGCGTACATTTCCAGTACGCTCTTCATATCCCTGTAAGTATCTTCATCTGTCTTGGTCCATTTATCTTTTCTGGCCTTTAAATCCGCCATATTCCTGCGCAGCGTCTCTTTTCCCTGGCACATCAGCTCATAGGAAAAGCCCGACGCTCTGATGCTGAAATAGGCCGCATAGTACGCCAGCGGATAATTGATTTTGAAATAGCCGATTCTCCAGGCCATCATGACATAAGCTGCCGCATGGGCTTTGGGGAACATATATTTAATCTTTTTGCAGGACCAGATATACCAGTCGGGGACATCATGCTCCAGCATCGTCTCCTCCATCTCCGGCTTCAGGCCCTTGCCCTTACGCACGCTCTCCATGATGGTGAAGGCCATAGAACTCTCCACCCCCATACGAATCAGATACGTCATGATATCGTCTCGTGTACAGATGGCAGTTCCGATTGTTGCCTTTCCTTCCAGAATCAACGTCTGCGCATTTCCAAGCCACACATCCGTGCCGTGGCCCAGACTGGAAATACGGATCAGATCGGAAAACCGCTGCGGTTTCGTATCCCGCAGCATCTGAAACACAAACTCCGTGCCGAACTCCGGAATGCCTAAAGAGCCCAGGTCCGTACCGTCAACGTCTTCCGGCATAATTCCCAGTGCGGACGTGTTCTGAAATAATGACATCACCTGTTTGTCATCCAGCGGAACTGTGGTAGGATCGACGCCGGTCAGATCCTGGAGCATACGAATCATGGTCGGATCATCGTGTCCCAGAATGTCGAGCTTTAACAGGTTGTGGTCGATGGAGTGATAATCAAAATGCGTCGTAATGATGTCAGTGGTCATATCATTAGCCGGGTGCTGCACCGGAGTAAAGGAATTGATATTTTCCCCAAGGGGAAGCACGATAATGCCGCCGGGGTGCTGGCCTGTCGTGCGGCGCACGCCGGTACAGCCCATGCTGATCCGCTCGATTTCGCAGGAGCGTTTCGTAATTCCTTTATCCTCAAAATAATGCCGCACATAGCCATAGGCGGTCTTGTCCGCCACCGTACCCACCGTTCCGGCCTTGAAGGTCTGGCCGGCGCCAAAAATCACCTCCGTATATTTGTGCGCCTTGGACTGATATTCTCCCGAGAAATTCAGATCGATGTCCGGCTCCTTGTCTCCCTTGAAGCCCAGGAATGTCTCAAACGGAATATCAAAGCCATCCTTCTTCAGCGGCGCTCCGCAGACCGGACAGACCTTATCCGGCATGTCGCAACCGCTGCTGCCCTCACTTAAGGCCTGCTGAATCTCCGGGCCGTCAAACTCAGAGTAATGACAGTTTTTACAATAATAATGCGGCTGAAGAGGGTTCACCTCGGTAATTCCCGCCATGGTCGCCACAAAAGAGGAGCCTACGGAGCCACGGCTGCCGACCAGATACCCGTCCTCATTGGACTTCCATACCAGCTTCTGCGCAATAATATACATCACCGCGAAACCGTTTTTAATAATGGAGTTCAACTCCTTCTCAAGGCGGTTTTTCACGATATCCGGCAGATCCTGCCCGTACATTTCATGTGCTTTATTATAGCAGATCTCTGTCAGCGTCTTATCGGAATCCGGAATCACAGGCGGACATTTGTCCGGCCGTACCGGGGATATATGCTCAATCCGGTCCGCAATCAGATTGGGATTCGTAATGACAATCTCTCTGGCCTTCTCCGGAGGCAGATAATCAAACTCCTTGAGCATCTCTTCTGTTGTGCGCAGATACAGGGGCGCCTGGCTGTCCGCGTCCGCGAAGCCTTTCCCCGCCATAATAATACGCCTGTAAACCTCATCCTCCGGATCCAGAAAATGAACGTCACAGGTTGCCACCACCGGCTTATGAAACTGCTCGCCCAGCTCTACAATACGCTTATTTAAATTCTGAATGTCCTCCACGGAATTGACGTTGCGCACCTTGTCGGATTCAATCATAAAGGCATTATTGCCAATCGGCTGAATTTCCAGATAATCATAAAACGCGACAATATTGGCAATGTCCTCATCGCTCTTTTCATCCAGCAGGGCACGGTAAAGCTCCCCGGCTTCACAGGCGCTGCCGATGATAATTCCCTCCCGCAGCTCATTCATCAGGCTTCTGGGAATTTTGGGCACACGGTTATAATATTTCAGATGGGACTCACTGACCATCGTATAAAGATTCACACGTCCCACATCGTTCTGTGCCAGTAAAATAATGTGATAGGAAGGAAGCTTTGCGATTGCCTCCGCACTCGCATGCCCCATGGCGTTCACCTGTGTCAGGGTCATGGCGCCTCTTTCCTCACACATGTCTATCATCTTTAAGAAAATAAGCGCCGTACACTCCGCATCATCCACTGCCCTGTGATGATGATCCAGAACCACCTTCAGCGTTTTGGCGACCGCATCCAGTGTATGCTTGCTCTGTCCGGGCAGAAGAACCCTGGACATCGTCAGCGTATCCAGATAAGTATAGGCAAAGGGATAGCCTTCTCTTTTGCAATTCTCGCGGATAAAGCTCGTGTCAAACTGCGCGTTGTGTGCCACCAGCTTACAGCCCTCGCAGAACTGTAAAAACCGGGGCAGAATCACGGAAATATCCTCAGCGCCGCTGACCATATCGTCCGTAATGCTGGTAAGCCTGGTAATTTCAAAGGGGATGGGCGTCTTTGGATTTACAAACTCGGAAAAACGGTCCGTGATCTCCCCGTTCTCCACCTTCACCGCTCCGATTTCAATGATTCGGTTCTGCACAGGAGAAAATCCGGTCGTTTCAATATCAAACACCACATACTTATCACGCAGCGTCCCGTTTAAATCCGGCCCCATGACGATATCATTGGTATCATCCACCAGGTAGGCCTCGCAGCCGTAGATGACCTTGAAGAAATTGTCCTTATCCGGCTCAATGCCAGCTTCCTTACAGCGTTCCTTCTCCGCCTTCCATAAATCCTCCCAGACATGGTTCGCGGTCGGGAAGGACTGCACCACACCGTGGTCGGTGATGGCAATGGCCTTATGTCCCCAGCTGTACGCCCGTCTGATAATATCGGCGACCTCGGAGACGCCGTCCATATCGCTCATCTTTGTATGGCAGTGTAACTCTACACGCTTGACAGGGCTTAAATCCTCTCTTTTGACGGTAAAATCTGTCGACTTTTTAATGCCGGAAACAGAGCCGATGGTCAGCTCCTTATCAAAACTGTCCAATACCGTGATACCCTTCAGCTTCAGAAAGGCACCCTTTTTCAGATTGGCTGTCAGCTCCTCGACCTGATCCTTACGGACAAACAGCTTGGCGGTGATACTGTCCGTAAAATCCGTGAGGACAAAGGAAATAATGACACGCTCATTGCGGATCTCTCGCTGCTCTAAGGCAATGACCTTTCCGCGGATGATGACCTCTCCCATCTCACCGAGGATGTCCTCCATTTTGACGATGGGGCCATCAAAGTCCCTGCCGTAAATCAGATCCGGATTGTCTCCGTTCTTTAACCCTCTGCGATACTGCGGTCTGGAATTTCTGTCACCATAGGAGGCAGATCTGTTCTGTCCGTTTTGTGAAAAAGAATTCTGGCTTGTGAAAGTTTTCCCGCTTCCATCCCCGTTCTGTCTGGGTCCGGATGAGGCGCCCGGCTGAGCAAAGGACGCAGACTTCTTCGTTTCCGCTGATTTGATATCAGCCGATGCCCGGCTTAAAACGCCGCGATTTCCAGTTCCACTCCCCTCATCATTTTGTGTGCCATTTACAGCATCCGCGGCAAGCCGCCCGCTGCTGATCTGCTCTATCCTTCTGCTGATCAGGATATCCTCTTCGGATTCTGCGTCTTCCTTCTTTTTCTCCACATAACTGTACGAAAAAGAGACCTTAAGGCCGCATCTCTCCTGAAAAATTTTATCCAGAATGGCCTGCAGTTCCTTTTCCTGCATATGTACAATGCAGTTTTCATCCAGCTGTATATGAATCCGGTCATTCGCCGGATAGGAAATCTGCGCGTCTTTAAAAGCCACGTAAAGTACGTGGCTGTATGCTTTCAGCTCTTCCAGAATCGAGTCCCGGTAAAGCTCCATCACGGTTTTTGCGTCATACTGACTGCTTAATTCAAACCGCTCATAAATTTTAATCTGCCAGGAATCTCCATAGGCTCCAAGCATCTGATTTAATATCTTCTCGACTTCAAAAATATCCCGTTTGGCGATCAGAAAACTGCTTCTGATATAAACGCGCAGAAACTGCCGGCCCTTTACGCTGGCAACCCGCGTTACCGTCACCTGCGACATGATATCATTCAGTCGCTCCTCCAGCTTCAGGTACGGAAAAACCTCCAGAAATTTCTTTTCTTCCATATGTACTTCACTCCGAAACGTTTCAGTCTTCTTTGGCACCCCAATGATCCAGCTCGTACCGCAGCGCATCCAAAAGCTCTTCCTCCGGAACGCGTCGAATTACCTCTCCCTTTTTAATCAGTATGCCTTCTGAAATGCCGCCCGCAATACCGATGTCGGCCTCCTTTGCCTCACCTGGGCCGTTGACCACGCAGCCCATAACTGCCACTTTGATAGCAAGCGGATAAGCTGCCACCATTGTTTCCACCTGATTGGCAAGACTGATCAGATCGATTTTCGTCCGTCCGCAGGTCGGGCAGGATACCACTTCAATACCGCCCTCCCTTAATCCCAGGGTACGAAGAATCAATCTGGCGGATTTCACCTCCTCCACAGGGTCGCCGGTCAGGGATACCCGGATTGTGTCGCCGATTCCTTTACTCAGAATCAAACCAAGGCCGATGGCGGATTTGATATTGCCGCTCCAGACGGTTCCCGCTTCCGTGATTCCGACATGCAGCGGGTGATCTGTCTGCGTTGCCAGCATCTCATGCGCCTCCACGCACATCATGACATCGGAGGATTTGATGCTGATAACCAGGTTGTCATAGCCCAGGTCCTCGATGATTTTCACCTTATCCAGGGCGCTTTCGACGATTCCTTCAGCGGTGACGCCGTGATATTTCTCGACCAGCTCCTTCTCCAGGGAGCCGCTGTTGACACCCACACGAATCGGAATATTGCGGCGCTTCGCCTCATCCACCACCGCCTTCACACGGTCGATAGAGCCGATATTGCCAGGATTGATACGGATTTTGTCTGCGCCGTTTTCCATGGCTGCAATGGCCATGCGATAGTCAAAATGAATGTCCGCGACCAGCGGAATATGGATCTGCTTTTTAATCTCGGGAATTGCCTCGGCAGCTTCCTTTGTCGGCACGGTGCAGCGGATGATCTCGCAGCCAGCCTGTTCCAGCCGCAGAATCTGCGCAACGGTTGCCTTAACATTTTCTGTGGGAGTATTGGTCATGGACTGAATCAGGATCGGGGTGCCGCCGCCGATCAGTCTGTTGCCGATTTTCACTACCTTTGTGTGTTCTCTCATCATTGTGTTTTCCTCTTATAAACAGTTCAGCCCCTCCAATTCGCAATCGTGTCTGCTTCGCATCCATCGCCGCTATGCGACTCACCTGATTGCTCATCAGAGGGCGCTCCACTCAGAGGAATGACAGTTCCTGCTCCCATGCGCAAGCGCCCTCAGCAGTCCTGTCATTTCTCTGGCTGAACTGTCAGAAAAAGATATTTTTAATATCATTAAAGAATAAAAATACCATCAGCACCATCAGCAGTACAAAGCCGATCGTATTGGCAATGCCCTCCTTCTCGGGCGGAACCGGCTTGCCGCGAACCAGTTCCACTGCCATTAAGAGAATCCTTCCGCCGTCCAACGCCGGGATGGGAAGCAGGTTGATTACTCCCAGATTGACACTTAAAAGCGCAGCCAGATTCATCATGGTCAGAAGGGTGGACAGCCAGCCGTAAGTCTTTACCTCATCATAGGTCTCACTGACTAAATTGGCCATACCCACGACACCGGCCACATCCTCGCTCTGCACCTGTCCCTGAATGATCTGCAGCAGACTTTTATAAACGGAGGTGGCAGCATAACGCACCTCATACACCGCGTATTCCAGCGCCTTCAAGCCTGTAAACTGCACATACTCGCCGCCGGTGATGCCCATGTAATAGCGACCTTCCTCTTCATCATACATGGGAGAAAAGGTATATGTCAGCCGCTCGCCGTCTCGCTCCACCACAATGGTATATTCCTTACCGTTATTGAGCTGCGAAATGACCTGCACCTCCCGGTACAGGTACACGCGCTCCCCATTGACGGAAATAATGGTGTCTCCGGCTTCAATACCAGCCTCCGCGGCCGGATATCCGTCCATCACGCTGACAACCACCGGCAGGTCGGTCATGGAAAAATTCACGATAAAGACGCTGAAAATAAAGGCCAGAACGATATTCGCCAAAGGTCCCGCCACGACTGTGGCAAATCTGGCCCCCAATGATGCGTCATTGAAGCGATGAGACTCTTTTAAGCCCGCGCGATCCGAAACAGCAGACTCCTCTGCTGTGGTCTGTGACGAAGTTTCAGTCTGTGGTAATGCATCATTCTGCGAAGCAGTACCTTTTATCATATTTTCCTGTTCCAGGTCGTCCTCAAACACACAGGCGCCGCCGATGGGAAGTACACGCAGAGAATAGACGGTCCCGCCCTTTTCAAAGTGCGCGATCTGCGGTCCCATGCCGATCATGAATTCCGACACATGAATACCGTTCATTTTGGCAACCAGCAGATGTCCTCCCTCATGAGAAATCAGCAAAATCCCCAGGATAATAATAAAAATGAGTATTGACAAACCGTTCCGTCCTTCCTGCTATTGATATTTTTCTCTGATATGTGCGTAGGTTTCCTGTTCCACCTCAAGGATTTCGTCCAGGTCAGGATCAGGAACCGGGCTGTGATGCAGCATGCAGTCTTCTATGATATCCGTAATCTGTAAAAAAGAAATCTTTCTCTCTAAAAACAGCGCTACCGCCCGCTCATTAGCCGCATTAAAAACCGTGGGCATGGTGCCGCCCGTCCGTCCTGCGCTGACCGCCAGCTTCAAAGCTCTGAAAGTATTCGTGTCCGGTTTCTCAAAAGTCATCTGCTTTAAGCTGTAAAAATCCAGACGCTCCCCCGCAAGCGGTTTCCGGTCAGGATAAAAAAGAGCGTACTGAATGGGCAGCCTCATATCCGGCGTGCCCAGCTGCGCCATGATGGCACCGTCTTCATATTCTACCATGCTGTGAATCACGCTCTGCGGATGCACCACCACCTGGATCTGATCATAATTCACATTGAAAAGCCACTTCGCCTCCATGACCTCCAGGCCCTTGTTGACAAGGGTGGCGGAATCGATGGTAATTTTACGGCCCATGGTCCAGTTGGGATGTTTTAAAGCGTCCTCCACCTGTACAGACTTCAGCTCCTGCATGGACTTGCCGCGGAACGGGCCGCCGGAAGCCGTCAGCAGAATCTTATGGATGGAATTGTGCTGATTACCCTGCAGGGACTGGAAAATGGCACTGTGCTCGCTGTCCACAGGCAAAATGGATACGCCGGTTTCCCTGGCCAGAGGCATGATGATATGACCCGCCGTCACAAGCGTTTCCTTGTTGGCCAGTGCAATATCCTTACCGGCTTTCATGGCCGCAATGGTGGGACGGATGCCGATCATCCCTACAATGGCTGCGACCACAGTTTCCACAGAAGGATATGTCGCAGCCTCCAGCAGGCCCTCCATCCCCCAAAGCACCTGAATGTCAGTATCGGACAGCTTAAGCTTCAGTTCCTGATATGCCGCCTCATCCCACATGACCGCAAGCTTTGGTGAAAACTCCCGGGCCTGTTTCTCCATCAGGCCGACATTTCGACCGGCAGCCAGGACCTCCACCGAAAGCTCCGGATTTGCGCGGACGATATCAAGCGTCTGTGTCCCGATTGAGCCGGTGGAACCCAGAATAGATATTTTTTTCATTTGCATGACTCCTTCAGTATATCGGCTCACATTGTTCTATTCAAAGCCGCGAGCAGTAACTTTAAAGTACAAAGGCGGGGATCAGATACATCAGGAAATACACACACGGCGCCGTGAAAATCACGCTGTCAAAACGATCCATAATGCCACCATGTCCCGGTATCAGTTTTCCGTAGTCCTTAATATGGTAATCTCTTTTGATGGCGGAAGCAGCCAGATCGCCGCACTGAGAAATGACGCTGCCGATCCCGCTGACTAGCGCTACAGCAGGCGCATATTCCTCTCCAAACAAAAGTGCTCCGAAAAGCGCACCCAAAAGGGCTGCGCCCACAATTCCGCCAATGCAGCCTTCAATGGACTTTTTGGGGGAAAGCTTCGGGAAAGCCTGGTGATTGCCGATGGTTTTGCCAGTAAGAAGGCCTACACAGTACGCACAGGTATCACTCCCCCAGGCACTCACAAAGATCAGCCAGACAGCCTTATGACCAATGGTCGGAATGGCGCTGGTCAGGGAGATAAACGAGATCATAACCGGCACATACACAAAAGAAAAAACGGCCGGGATAATCTGCGACGCGTGATAATATGGAAACCGGATCACATATACTGCCATCAGCAGAATAATCGTAAACACAACGACGCCGTAAACAGGCGTCACATCATCCGCCACGCTCTCATTGAAGGACTGCACCGCCAGAATCAGATACATGACGACCGTTCCGGTTACAGTGACTGCTTCAAGCACTCTGTCCTCTTTCTTATGGATGCCAACAGCCCGCAAAAGCTCCAGCAATCCCGCTATGGAAACAAAGCAAAGCAGCGCGTTTAAGACCACACCCCCCAGTTTCAGGGAAATGGCCATAACAATCACTATCACGACACTGCTTGCCAGCCTGATCCAGAACATGCCTTATTCCTCCTTCAATCCGCCAAATCTCCTGACCCTGTGCTGATATGCATCAATTGCTTTCTCCAGTTCGGCCTTATCAAAGTCCGGCCAGGGAACTTCCGTCACATAAAGCTCTGAATACGCCAGCTGCCAGAGCAGGAAATTGGAAATGCGTAACTCCCCGCAGGTGCGAATCATCAAATCCGGATCGGGATAATCCCCGGTGTCCAGATGTTCGGCGACTGTTTTCTCCGTAATATCCTCTACTTTGAGTTCTCCAGCCGCCACCTCAGACGAGATTTTCTGCACGGCCCGGCGGATCTCATCCCTGCCGCCGTAGTTGATGGCAATGGTAAAATGCAGACCCGTATTGTCTTTGGACGCCTCCTCGAGCGCGGCGATGCTCTCCTGGATATCCTGATCCAGACGGGTTTTGTCACCGATGATCTTTACGCACATATTATTTTTTTCTGCTGTTTTGATACAGGTCTTCATGTAATTGCGCAGCAGCTTCATCAATGCGTCGACCTCGTCCTGCGGGCGGGACCAGTTCTCTGTGGAAAAGGCATAAACGGTCAGGTACTGAACCCCCATTTTATAGGCGGTCTCGCAGATGGTCTCCACGTTTTTGGCACCCTGTACATGACCGGTATTGCGGGGAAGCCCCTTCGCTTTCGCCCAGCGGCCGTTTCCGTCCAGAATGATGGCGATGTGCTGCGGCACAGATTGAATATCCGGCATAATAAATCCTCACAATATAATGCTGTTCACAGCCGCTTCCCTCTTACATGCGCAAAAGCGTCCGCTGTGAATAATAACTTTTAAAGTACAAGAGGACACCGTAGTCAGGTGTCCTCTTAAGTACGCTCTATACGGTCATGATTTCCTTAACCTTCTCCTCGGTCAGTTTGTCAATTTCCTTCGTATATTTATCTGTCATCTTCTGCAGCTTCTCTTCCAGATTCTTCTGCTCATCCTCGGAGATTTCACTGGCTTTCACTGCTTTTTTGATGGCGTCATTGCCATCACGGCGGGTATTTCTCACCGCCACCTTCTGATCCTCGCCCTTTTTACGGATAGACTTGGATAGCTCCTTACGGCGCTCCTCTGTCACCTCTGGGAAAACCAGGCGGATCACGGAACCGTCGTCCATCGGATTGATGCCCAGATCAGAAGTCATAATGGCCTTCTTAATCGCTTTGATCAGGGATTTATCCCAGGGCGCGATCTGCAGAATACGCGGCTCCGGAACGGTCACGTTGCCCACCTGCTGAATGGGGGTGGGAACACCATAGTAGTCCACCCGGATTTTGTTCAGTACATTCGGGTTCGCCCTGCCGGCTCTGATGGCAGAAAAATCATTCACCAGATATTCAACCGATTTCTGCATTTTGTCTTCATAAGATTTTAATGTTGTGTCCATGTTTCCCTCCTGGTCTGCGGCTTATCTGACGATAAGTCCGGATATTTTTATGTCAGGCTGCGCATTTACGCCATAATGAACCGGCAATCATCCTGTTTGCCGCTTATCTTTTCCTGTCGCTGATCACACAGTAACCTTTGTGCCGTTGAAGCTGCCTTTCACAGTATTGACGATAGAATTCTCCTCGTTTAAGCCAAATACCCACATGGGCATGTGATTGTCCCTGGCCAGGATGGAGGCCGTCATATCTACCACCTGCAGGTTCTTCGCAATGACTTCGTCGATGGTAACCTCGTCATATTTCCTGGCATTCGGATCCCTGGCCGGGTCCGCGTCATAAACGCCGTCGATGGACTTCGCCAGTAAAATCACATCAGCCTCCACCTCCACGGCTCTTAACACCACGCCGGTATCCGTAGAAAAGTACGGATGGCCGGTGCCGCCCGCGAAAAAGACGACCATCCCCTTAGCGAAGTATTTATTGGCTCTGTCCTTGGAAAACAGCTTGGTAAAGGAGCCGCACGCAAACGGAGTGAGCACCGCGGTCTTCATACCGACAGAGCGGAAAATCTCAGAAACATAGATGCAGTTCATTACGGTAGCCAGCATCCCGATCTGGTCGGCCTTGGTGCGGTCGATATTCTCCGAGGTGCGCCCTCTCCAGAAATTGCCTCCGCCCGTGACGACACCAACTTCATAGCCCTCGTCCACGAGCTCCTTCACCTGTAAGGCAACCTTTCTCACAGTTTCCTCGTCAAAACCCGTCCGTTTCTCACCGGCCAGGGCTTCGCCGCTTAATTTCAGCATAATGCGTTTCATGGATATCTCCTGTTCATCTTATTCATTTGAAGAGGTTTCCTCCCACATACGCAAAAGCGTCTGCCATGCAACCATCTTCGAATAGTAGCAATTGAATGATACAAGGGACAAAAGGTCAGAAATCGAATGCTCGCATTCGTATTTATGACCTTGGGGACCGCAACGACATGAGAAAGGAGCCAATTTGGCCGTTATTCAGGTCAAATTGTGCGGATTTCGAATGGCGTCATGGATTGCGAGAGCGTTTTTTGCGAAGCAATCCATGGTATCATACCCTTTTGTCGCTTTAATCATTGAATACAGTCTACCATAATTTTTCCCAATCGAAAAGAGGATTGTTGAAATTTATTGTTTTCTTATAATTGGCGCAGCAGCTCCTCCATCGTGCGGCCATTACCCGGATGGCGTTTATAGGGCGCAATCTGTGCCATGGGACGGAGCACAAAGTCACGATTACACATATCCCTGTGCGGAATAGTCAGGTCCTCCGTGTCCATCACCAGATCCTCAAACAGCAATATGTCCATATCCAGCGTGCGCGGTCCCCAGTGAATCGTCCGTTCACGCCCATAATCCGCCTCGATCTGATGGAGCTTTTCAAGCAGCTCCTCCGGCGCATAAAGTGTCTCTATCTTTGCAGCACCGTTTAAAAAATCATCCTGCTCAACGCCGCCGTACGGTTTTGTAATAATCCAGTCAGAAACCTTCTGTACACGAATCCACGGGTCCTCGGCAAGTGCCCCCACACTGCCCTCCAGAATCCGCTTAGAATCTCCCATGTTGGAGCCCAGTCCCAGAAAGGCCAGCTGCCAGCCGCGGTGAATGGTGACGGAAACATCTCCAAACGGCACAGGGATGGGCGCCTGTGGTTTGCTGACCTTTAAATCGACGCTGCGAACCAGGGGATACTGCAGCAGAATTTCCCGGGTGCAGTGCTCAGCGGCCGCCTCGATCAGATCAAAGCTCTGCGATTCCATGGCGGATTTGATTGTCAGCGCCACCTCCCCGTAATGGGTGGAGAGCGTCAGGTCATCCGATACTCCCGCCGGATGCAGATCCGTATGCAGAACTGCCGTCACATAAAACGGCTGGCCTTTTTCCTTTTCTTCCGCAAAGACGCCGTGGTAGGCGTATACTTCCAGATCCTTGATTTCAATCTGATCCATACTGTTTCTCTCCCCTCCGGCCGTGTTTCCATACATCGGAATCGGCACAGACATAACCCGCGGCGATTCATCGGCAACGCAAAATTGCCTCCGTCATGCGGATTGCCCTTGCGTTTTTCTCCGCGTCATGCACTCTCACAAACTGCCAGCCGGCCTCAACTGCCATGACAGTCGTGACAAGCGTTCCCTCCTCACGTTCACTCGCGGGGAGATCAAGCGTCAGGCCGATAACCGATTTCCTGCTGGCTCCTAAAAGCCAGGGGAAATCAAGACCGTCCAGTTCTGGGTCGCTCAGATTTCGAAGATGTGCCAGCACCTCCAGATTCTGCTCATACGTTTTGCCGAAGCCGACGCCCGGGTCAAGGATGATTTTATTTTCCGCAATCCCGGCCTTACGTGCGATGTCCAGCGTGTTCTGCAGATCCGCTGTAATATCCGGAATCAGATTTTCATAATTCGTATGATCCCGGTTGTGCATCAGGCAACAGGGGACATCATGCTCCGCGATCAGGCGTGCCATCTGTCCCTCGTCATAGCGAAGCCCCCAGATGTCGTTGATCAGGTCCGCCCCGGCCTCAAGGCCCGCGCGAGCCACCTCATATTTATAGGTATCCAGCGAGACAGGCAGATCGAAGTTCTTTTTCACCGCTTCAATCACCGGCGCCACGCGCGCAATTTCCTCTTCATCGGAAAGCTTTGTATGCCCGGGCCTGGTGGACTCGCCGCCGATGTCCAGAATATCACAACCGGTATTCTGTAACCTTTCCGCCTGCTTAAGGGCAGCGTCAAGCGTATTATAGGAACCACCATCGGAGAACGAATCCGGCGTCACGTTCAGGATGCCCATAATATAAGTACGCGTTCCGAAATCAAATTTTCTTTTGCCAATTATCATACTGTCTGTCATTACGTTTTCTCATTTTTCTTAAGCTTCACTCTGCAATTTCTGTCAGGGGCTACCATTCGATCCGTGTGTTTTTTCGCTCCTCACTCCAGTCGCACTTCTCACTTGCCGCGCAGGCCCAGCAGGCCCTCGACATCTGATCTGCCCGGGCAAGCAGACCGTTCAGCGTCCGCTCCTCAACCAGACTCTTGTCGCTGTGCGTGGCAATCGCGCTGACAATCAGAGTGCTTTCCTCTTCACTGTAGCCACAGTCACGCAGAATCTGAGGTGCCAGCCCGGCGCTGACCTCAGCGTGCGGTCTGTGCTCCCGATACTGCACATGCCGCCCGATATCGTGTAGAAGCGCTGCCCCATAGAGGATATCCTTCGCAAACCCGTAGTTTTCTTCTTCATTTAATATATATGCAATCCTCGCCACATCCATGAAATGAGACAGATTGTGCCGGCAGAACTCCCGCTTCCGCTCGCAGCGCTCATTTTCAAGGACATATTCCTGAAATTTCGGATGCTGGTAAATCTGATTGATCCGATCCATCCCTACCCCCTGGAAAGCTGAAAATATACGGCCTGTTTCAGACTCTCGTCCGCCTCAAAAACGCCGCGAAAGGCCGTGGTCACCGTCTGCGTGCCGGGCTTCTGAACGCCGCGCATGGTCATGCACATATGCTCCGCCTCCAGGCATACCATCACGCCCTTCGGCTTTAAATGCTCCATCACGGCATCCGCAATCTGCGCCGTCATCTGTTCCTGTAACTGCGGCCTGCGGGCGTAAACCTCCACTGTACGGGCTAACTTCGACAGTCCCACAACCTTACCGTCCGGCACATACGCAATGTGCGCCTTTCCGTAAAACGGCAGCAGGTGATGCTCGCAGAGGGAATAAAAGGTGATATTTTTCTCCAGGACAAGCTCCCCGCTTTTCGTCTCAAAGGTTTTGCACAGATGCCCTGCCGCGTCCTGTGTAAGGCCGCCGCAGATTTCCTCATACATTCTGGCTACCCGCGCGGGCGTTTCCTTTAAGCCCTCCCGGTTTGGGTCCTCGCCGATTCCCTCCAGTAATAATGTAATTGCCTGCTGTATTTTCTCCTGATCCATAAACGTTTTCCAAGTTCCTTTCCTGCTATGCATTCCCTGCTTTGAAGGGCAGACTTACCTGTACTCCCAGAATGACCGGCCCACGCAGTGTGCCTAGCGTCGGTTCTTTCGAAAGTCCTCATATACGCGTCTCATCCCGCCCAGCCAGGACAGCGATCCAAAACAAAGGATGACATCCTCCTTCTTTGCCAGCAGATGCGATAACTCCACTGCTTCCTCCAGACTTGAAGTATTTGTCACTCTCGGATGACACTCCCGTGCAGCCTGCGCCAGCTCGAGTGCCGGCAGCGCTCTGGAGTTATCAGGCGGCGTAACCGTCAGAATATGATCGGCATAACCTGCCGTGATGCGCAGCATCTTTTCATACTCCTTGTCCTTCAGCACTCCCATTATATAGATGATTCGTTTATTTGTAAAATAAATTTCGATATTCTGCGCAAGTCTTTTTGCGGCGTCCTCATTATGGGCGCCGTCCAGGACAAACAGCGGGTTATGGCCGATGACCTCCAGCCTGCAGGGCCAACGCGCCTCATCAAGCCCTTTTAAGACAGCCGCATCTGAAACAGCCGCAAGCCCCCGATCCCGAAGCCGACAGATGCATTCCACCGCCAATACCGCGTTGGCGACCTGGTGTCTGCCGGGCAGGTGAATTTTCAGCTTCGGAAATTCCCTGTAACGAAACTGCGTCGTAGTCAGGTTTTCACTGATAATTTTGGCCTGGGTATCGTCCGCAGTCACCAGTCCGCATTCCATATATCTATGCTCTGTTGTCTGCTGCCGATTGCTTTCTGCCGCAGGTTCATTTCTCTCCGACGATTCAGTCACCGCTTCGACTGCCGCTTTTTGGGCTTCCTCTACAGCCCGACGCAGCTGCTCATACACTTCCGGTTCCTGTCTCGCCGTCACATAAACCGCACCGGGCTTGGCAATCCCCGCCTTCACCGCCGCGATCTCACCCAGAGTTTTTCCCAGAATTGCCATATGATCCATGCTGATGGATGTCCACACACAGGCAAGCGGATGCGTGATAATATTGGTCGCGTCCGTGGCGCCGCCGAGCCCTACCTCCACCACCGCGTAATCACAGTTTTTTTCCTGAAAATATAAAAACGCGAGGGCGGTTTCCACCTCAAAAACCGTCGGATGCGGAAAGCCCTGCGCGACAAGATCCTCACAGACCCCCTTCAGCCGCTCCATATATTCGCAAAGACTTTTCTGTGAAATCATGCGGTGATTGATACAAAACCGCTCCCGGTAATCGTTGACCGCCGGAGAGGTATAAGTTCCCACCCGGTATCCGGCCGCCTTAAGGATCGAGGAAATATACGCCACCGTGGACCCCTTCCCGTTGGTGCCCGCCACATGAATCACGCGCAGGCGCTCCTCAGGCCGCCCCAGGACCGCGCACAGGCGCTCCATATTGTCAAGTCCCAGCACGGAACCGTACCGCGACAGGGAGTCTATATATTCCATGGTCTGTCTGTAGTTCAAATTTTCTCACCTCTGTCATTCCATTATTCATATTCCTTTAATTCGATCAGAATATTGGATTCATCCCCATATATCGTTTCATAATATCCATCATACAGAATCGTAAGATCTTCTGCGCCAACATCAGCGCTCTCCACATAGTTATAGTTTGTCAGGTCATAATAATGCAGGAAATAATATTGATTCCATATCCAGGCATCCCCGGCAAATGTCGTCCGAACCAGTCTGTTTAACACCGTATTCTGATACTGCGGCATATTTTCAATAATCGGAGACATGCCGATCGTTCCACTGATCTGAAGAGTCATTTCATTCTCCGTGCTTAACAAATTCAGGCTGTCCAGCGCGCTTAATACCATCTCAATCCGAAATTCTGTATACCTTTGCTGTTCCGTCAGCGCGTTTCCATAAACAAAACAGAACACGAAAAAACACCAGCTCAGTCCAAGACTGCCAACTCTGGCGATCTGAGAAAAAGCACGGGAGCCAGAGTCTGTAACAATGACCGTGAATATGGCTATGCAGACACCAAATCCATACATGCTGCGGCATTCATAAATGGGCGCCGACATAGCAATATATAATCCAAACGAAAGGCATACGCTCAGCGCGGATGTTACCGCAGCATAAACTGCCGTAAGCCACTTCCTTTTTTTCAGCAGTAATCGTTTCCAGCGCAATAAAGCAGACAAAAATGACCACAGTACAGATCAGCCACAGCGGATCAAAATCCTGATACACATTACCCAGATAACGTCCCAGGTTCGAATAAAGCCCCGCCGGCAGCTCCTGCAGCGAATAAATGTCGCTGCTCGTGTAGGTTGAGACAACAGGTTTCATTAAAAAATATCTCCACCCGAAAAGACCGATACAGTATCCGCAGACGGAGCGCAGCATAAGCTGAAACAAATCACGAAAACTTCTCCCCTTTTTCCATTGCAGGAATAAAAGCACCATAACAGAAACCGGGAAAATTCCTAAAGCTGCCTGATAAGTTGTACAGACCACCAGAGTCCCGAGCACAGCCGCTGTGATATATAATTTCAGATCCTCCGCATAAAACAGGAGCGGAAACACGCCACCGAGAACAGAAAGCGCCATGTACGGAGAATCATATTTATAGGTAATACACTCCAGAAAATAAGGCGATATTCCCAAAGGAAGAACAGCGATAATATTCCAGAAGGAAAACTTCTTCTGATCCGTAAATACCATCAAAACAATCAGGCTGGATATCGTGATGACTACGACGGCAATCAGCTGCGTTAACGGGGAAACATCGGCCAGATAGGAATTGGTGTTGATGACCTGACTGACAATATTGGACAGATAACGACTGAAGTCCTCCCAGCCCGTATTACCGGTTACCTTTCTGCCCATGTCATCGATATACTCCACATCTGCCAGAATAATAGAGCTGAACGATATCAGATACAGCACAAAAATAGCCAAGGCAGTTTTCTTCAGATTGGCGTATTCACCCATTTTCCTTTTCAGTGCTTTAATCTCATTCACAAGATCCAGCTCACTCACCACAACACAGGCCAGACTGATCAGGCCATATGCGATCAGAACAAATCCTGCGGCAAAACAGAATACTCCGAAAATGCTTCTCTGACTTGTGAGATTATTAATATTCCCCAGAATCTCTATCGAGCTGAACTTCACCATAATCCACAGTGATATCAGCGTCGCGAAACTTCCCATGTAAACCGAAAAATACTTTCTGACAGCAAAAAGGCTATGAAAATCGCGTAATCCGCTGATCAGCAGCAGACAAAGCGCAAACGGGAGTATTTTATGATAATTGCCGAGAATGGCAATCAAAATTCCTCCTGTAAACAAAGCCGGGAGTAAAAGCGGTATGTTATGCACACAGTTTTTTAAACATTTTATGATCATTAATATTATGCTCCTCATGCAAAATCACTTATATCAGATTACCATAGAGCCTAAATCAAATCAACCGGAAAGTTGCAGTTTACAGTTTTGCAGGCTGCTTCCATGCCGGTTTTATGCCGGAAGAATTACTGAAATTTTATTTTCCCATTGAAACTGAAAACCGATTTTGCTATACTACTAAAAGACTGAAGCCACAGAACCTAAAAAGAAGGAGGACTACACATGGAAGTAAAGGAATGCCTGAAAACCAGACGCAGCGTTCGACAGTTCACCGAACAGGAAGTGGATCCACAGCTGATCGAGGACATCATCGAGACCATAAGCT
This sequence comes from Lachnospiraceae bacterium, assembly GCA_021199495.1. Taxonomy (GTDB): domain Bacteria; phylum Bacillota; class Clostridia; order Lachnospirales; family Lachnospiraceae; genus RGIG6307. The sequence goes on from JAJQHY010000085.1 coordinate 18,552, forward strand.
TCTCCCCCAGCTGGAAGAATACCCAGATCACCCGCTACGCGGCAGTGACCGGGGAGTTAAAGGAGCGCATCGCGGCGGAATGCACCGCACAGTACGCACACAATGGGGATATTATCAGAAATGCACCGGTACTGATGGTGCAGTATTTCGTGACAAAGCGCAGCGGCTTTGAGCGTGACGGCTCCTATTCCACCAAAAAAGAAGGAGCCTGGCAGATGTACGACGCAGGCATCAGTGCCGCAAACTTCTGCAACGCAGCTCACGACGCCGGACTGTCCACTGTGATTCTCGGAATATTTGATTATGACAAAACTGCAGAGCTGTTGGGACTCGATGAGACAAAAGAGGTGTCCGTCCTGATTCCTCTCGGATATGCAGCTGAGGAGCCCTCCGTTCCCCGCAAAAAAGGTGTTTCCGATTTATTGACATTCCTGTCATGATACTATAAGGATCGTAGTTTTTTCTACGGTCCTTATTTTTTGCCACAAAGATTACTATTCGCAGCCGGCCTGGAAGATATGACCAGGTCCGTCAAGCTTTTTTGCTTGTAAAGGAGAATGAAAAATATGCGACATCTGATGAAACCTCTGGATTTTACCACAAAGGAGCTCGACCAGCTCTTTGATCTGGCGGAGGACATTATGAAAAACCGGGCGAAATACGCCCACGCCTGCGACGGCAAAATCCTGGCTACCTGCTTTTATGAGCCCTCAACCCGAACCCGCTTAAGCTTTGAATCGGCCATGCTGTCCTTAGGCGGTCAGGTCTTAGGCTTTGCCTCCGCCGACTCCTCTTCCGCCGCCAAAGGCGAAAGTGTGGCGGACACGATCCGCACCGTATCGTGCTTCGCGGACATCTGCGCCATGCGCCACCCCAAGGAGGGCGCGCCGATGGTAGCTGCCTCCAAATCTAAAATTCCGGTGATCAACGCCGGTGACGGCGGTCATGAGCACCCCACACAGACACTGACAGACCTGATGACCATCCGCTCTCTGAAAGGCCGCTTAAATAACTTCACAATCGGCTTTTGCGGCGACTTGAAATTCGGCCGCACCGTTCACTCGCTCGTACACGCGCTGATGCGCTATGACAATATCCATTTTGTCTTCATCTCTCCGGATGAGCTGCGCATCCCCAGCTATGTGCGGGAGGAACTGCGGGAAGCAGGTATCCCCTTCGAGGAAGTCATCGACCTGGAAGCCGCCATCGGCGACCTGGATCTGCTGTATATGACCCGCGTGCAGAGAGAGCGTTTTTTCAATGAAGAGGATTATGTCCGTCTGAAGGACTTCTATATTTTAACAAAAGCAAAAATGAAAAAAGCCCGTCCGGACATGCTGGTGCTGCATCCGCTGCCCCGCGTCAATGAGATTTCCGTGGAGGTGGACGACGACCCAAGGGCGGTATATTTCGATCAGGTGCAGTATGGACGTTATGTGCGCATGGCACTGATTCTGACACTGCTTGAAATCCAGGTCTGATTGAAATTCAGACAGGGCAGCAATGCGAATCACTGTAAATGGTTGTGATACAGCCCTGTTCTCGTAAGACCTGTACCGGAAATGAAATCATGAGGAGAATGATATAAATGTTAAATGTAGGAAAAATTGAGGAAGGCTTCGTCTTAGACCACATCCCGGCCGGCCGGAGCATGGAAATTTACCGCTACCTGCACCTGGACAAGCTCGACTGCCAGGTCGCCATCATCCGCAACGCCCGCAGCAACAAGCTGGGCAAAAAGGACATTCTGAAAGTAGAATGCGATATCGACATTCTGAACCTGGACGTGCTGGCAATTCTGGATGACAAAATCACCGTCAATGTCATCAAAAACGCGGAGATCGTGGAAAAGCGGGAACTGGTGCTGCCGCAGAAAATCTACGGCGTCATCAAATGCAAAAACCCCCGCTGTATTACTTCCATCGAGCAGGGGCTTCCGCATATTTTCAAATTAACTGACGCGAACAAGCGCGTTTACCGGTGTATTTACTGCGAAGAGAAATTTGACGGGCGTTTTGAGTAAGCTCTGATTACAAAAGCTTCGTTCTCTTTTTCCAGAGTCCTGTAATGAAATAGACAAAGACAGGAATTGCGGTCATGTAGGTACCGAGACTGTATCCAAGGAAGAAGCCCATGGCGCCCCAGCCTAAGAACACGCCGAAAAGCCAGCAGAATAAAACCCTGCCCGCAAAGGCGTCCACAAACGCGACAATCATGCTGAACTGCACAACGCCCTGGGCACTGACCAGGGCGTTGCAGCCCGGCATCAGGCACTTGGCTGGAAGCTCGATACAACATCTGCATCAGCTGACTGCCGTTGGATACCGCTGACAGGCCGTTCTGTCCCAGATACTGCCCGACCACAATGGTGTCTGTCGTGGAATACAGCGTCTCCATGTTACTTCGTTTTCTCTTCGTCGTTTCGCCCGATTTCCTCTCTCAGCTCTTTTAACGCCTCTTTAAATCTGTCGGAAGAAAGCGTCGGATTGTGCTTTAAAGGATGCAGAGACATTCCCTTAATGTGTTCTTTCAAATCCGCATACTGACGGCGGGTAGATTCCATTCGCTCAAACAGCTGATCCATATCCACACCCCGCTTTTTTAAAGAATCGCGAAGCGCGTCCACGTCAGGCACATACTGAGACATTTTCTCTCTCCATACCTCCATGGATGATATTCTGTCAGTTGTACGCTTTTTGCTGTGAACTTCCATCCCGGACAGATACCGGGAAAGCTTCTCTCTCCGCACATCCATATCCAGACCGGGTTTGGGCAGCTTTTCCTTTAAAAGCTGCAGATCCTGGGTGTATTTTTCCTTCTTTTCGACCAGCTGCTCTCCGGCCATATCCATGGCCTCCGACAGCTTTGCCTGCAGCTGGGCTGCCTCCTGTCTCGCATTTTCCAGCCTGATCAGCATATCGCGCAGATCGAACGCATCCTTGAAGGACAGTGCCAGATCGATGCCGATATACACCGTCAGCACGGACACCACCGCAGACAAAGCCTCCGTCGGAATTAAGAACACCAGACTCTCCACATGCGTATGAATCACTCTTGTCATCAGAATGGTGAGCAGCCCCCACACCAGAGTAGAGCTTAAACAAACGTAACCTTTGATATTGAACTTCTGATTGGAATAATCCCAGTAACGAATCTTGAATAGGGCCTCCATCCACGCGCCGGTCAGATACTCCAGCACGGTCGCGCCAACGCAGCCCGCTATGTAAGTCAGAATCAGATTATCCGCAAAGGGCCTGCTGACCACCAGCATCATAATCGCCCCGCTCCCATACAGCGGCAGAAACGGCCCATGCATAAAACCACGGTTGACAAAATGTCTTTCCTTAACGGAAACGTAAGTACTCTCAAAAACCCAGCCGCAAAAGCAGTAAAAATAAAAAAAGAACAGCCATTGATCCACCGTATATCCAAACATCAGACTCACCGCCAGACACGCAGGTTTACGCTCTGTTTTCCTTTCTTCGTAGTGTGGTCAATCCCATCATAAATCAATCTGCCATGACCGCGCACACTGATAATCTCACCGGGTTTACATTCGCGGCTGTTATTCTCACAGAGTCTGCCGGAAACAAAAACCTGTTTTTTTCTGAAAAGTTCGATGCTCTGACTGCGGGAAAGATGATACACCTGCGCAATCACCGCATCCAGGCGCTCACTCGCGACCAGTACAGTTTCCAGAACAGGCGGTGTCTCCTGATACTCTTTCACAGACGCGGCAGGCTCACAGATCACCGAAGTATGCTTAACCTGTGTCAGTTCCCGGCAGAGGAAATCCACTATGGAGGTCTGACAGAACAGATAGCCCTGCTTTTCTCCCACCAGGATATCCCCTAATAAATCCCTCTCTATCCCTAAATGCATCAGAGCACCCAGGAAATCCCTGTGGGTAAAATCGTCGGAAAATTTCGCCTGCAGCGGACGGATATGTACCAGACTGATTGGAAACGGTTCCTCATAGCCCAGGTCTGTTTCATCTCCGAAACGAATCATCACCCGCTCCGCATTCTCTCTGCCGCCGTCGGTTTTATATCCGGCATAACGCAAAGAGGGCTCGGCTTCCCAGAACACTGTCTGTTCAGCCAGGTCCAGCATGGGTGTAAATGTAAAAATATTCTGTTCATAGGAGCGGCGCGCCAGATCCTGAAAACGCTTTTTTAACTGTAATACGTCCTTCTCATCCTGAATGGCCACTGCATGATCCCCCTGCACATCCAAAACCACATCTCAGGCATTACATTAACTGAAGCTGAGCACTTTCTCTCTCGGCCCTTGCACCTTTACAACGGAAACGGCCTTCATGACCGGACCCTCTCCCTCGTAATCCTGCCACTCCTCTAAGTCCATTCTGGCGGTGACCTTCACCCACTCTTCCGGCTTCAGAGCTTCCGTACCCTCATACTGGCAGGCAAAGCCAAAGAACTGGATATCCTCCGCACAGCAGGTCATAATCAGGCGGCCCGGCAGAAAATACCCCTTTGGATAATCATCCGGCCTGCCCACCTGTGCCAGGTAGGAAAAGGTCTTGCCGACATAGCGTTCCACATGATCCATGGTGTCAATGAACCAGATCCCGTAATTGGAATCATCCAGTTCTATCACATCAGCCTTCAGATCGTAGGGCAGGTCCTCCTCGAAGAGATTGGACATTTCACCCTCGGAATTCTCGAAGACCACTTCCATCTGCTGGTTAACCGCCTTCAGATTCCGCTTGAAAGAAGGCAGCTGATCATCCAGGCCGTCGCAGCGGTTCATAATGACCATCTCCGTCTTACGGATCATCTCCGCCAACAGGGAGCGCATGTTCGTATAATAAAGCTGGAAGGTACTGCCGTCGATCATGGTAATCTGCTGCTCCACCTGCCAGTGCCAGGGCAGTTTCATATCCTTGAAATTCCACATGCCGTTCCACTCGATGATGACACGGCCCGGACGGTGCTTTTTCTCCAGTGCAATCAGATTGGCGGTTGTAAAGTCTTTTTCCTCCCCGATCAGTTCCATGACCGAACGGGTTTTCTTTAAAAGAGCCGGGTCATACTCCACCTCGCCCTCCTCGCAGACCACAAGCAAAGTCTTATCTCTGGTCTGAAAATAAGGCTGTGAAATGGTGTAATTGATGAACTCGGTCTTACCGCTGTCCAGAAAACCATTGATGATATATACGGGAATCATGTTATCTCCTTGCAAAAAGCTTCGCCAGATTGTCTTCCTTCAACTCAGAACCGATGACGCAGAATTTGCCGGTCACATCAGGTTTGCCCTCTCTGACATTCTCTTCCTCCGGCACATAGTCAAAGTAGACCCAGGTGCCGTCCGGGGAAGCAACCATGCCCTTGGCACGCAGGACAAGACCGTAAGTCTCCTGGTCGTCGAGTGCCTTCAGGATTTCCTCAATCTCCGCCTTTGTATACTTCGCGGGTGTCTCCATGCCCCAGCTTACAAAAATCTCGTCCGCGTCATGGTCATCGCAGCACTCACCGTCGCCGTGATGATGGTGATGGTGATGATGCTCATGGTCATGATGATGTTCATGCTCTTCCTCGTCATGATGGTGATGATGCTCGTGTTCATTCTCGTCGTCATGATGATGTTCATGCTCTTCCTCATCATGGTGGTGATGGTGCTCATCCTCGTCATCGTGATGATGTTCATGCTCTTCCTCATCATGGTGGTGATGGTGCTCGTGCTCATCATGATGGTGGCAGCAGCATTCCTCGTCGTCATCCTCTTCAGCAAGCTGCTGCAGGCGCTTTGCCTTCAGCTCCGCTAAAAGGTCTGCCTGCAGATCCGTATCCTTCTCCATGGTAGACAGAATGTCCTGACCGGAAATCTGATCCCAGGGCGTTGTGACGATGGTGGCATTTGCATTGTGCTCCCGCAGCATGGCGGTTACCTGCTGCACCTTCTCATCTGACAGGCTGCCGGTACGGCTCAATACGATGGTACCGGCGCTCTCCACCTGATTTAAGAAAAACTCTCCGAAATTCTTCATATAGACTTTGCATTTAGATGCATCCACTACCACGGTCTTGGAGTTTAAGGCAGCTTCCGCATCCGTATCGACGCCCAACACCGCATTCTCCACATCAGAGAGCTTGCCCACGCCAGACGGCTCAATAATGATGCGGTCAGGCGCATAGGTGTCCAGCACTTCCTTTAAGGATGTCGCAAAGTCACCCACCAGGGAGCAGCAGATACAACCGCTGTTCATCTCGCGGATCTCAATGCCAGAATCCTTTAAAAAGCCGCCGTCAATACCGATCTCTCCGAACTCATTCTCGATCAGCACCACCTTTTCATCAGTAAGTGCTTCCTTTAACAGTTTCTGAATCAATGTCGTCTTGCCGGCTCCAAGGAAGCCGGACATAATATCAATCTTTGTCATATGAAAAAACCCTCCTGTATGATATTTACATTTTCCAAATTTATTATGAGAAACAGAACAATATCGGCCTTAAAGCGCGATAAGCTGCAATGTCCCCGGCTTGTCCGGTTCCATTCCACCTCTGCAACCCCTGATTATAATACAAACAAAACATTGCGTCAAATGCACCGTTCCGATTTTATGATTTTTTTATGAATACTAAGCCTCTGCCGTTCAACCATTCTTTTTTACGGATTCGCCATCCGCATACTTTTTGTCCCTTGTATCATATGATGCCGGGGTCAAAAGCCCTTTCCTTTAGCACCTTGAAAATTTCATATATTT
>JAJQHY010000010.1 GCA_021199495.1 Lachnospiraceae bacterium
GGTATCATCAAAAGAATTTCCGGATTTTCAAGTTCCGGACCATGGTGAAAAATGCTGATCAGATCGGCGGCGGCACCACGGCGCTTCATGACTCAAGAATCACAAAAGTGGGAGGTTTTTTGAGGAAAGTGAAGCTGGATGAATGGGGCAATATTTTTTCGGTGCTAAGCGGGGCGATGAGCCTGATCGGTCCTCGTCCCGAATTAGTGCGTTACGTGGAAAAATACTCAGGGACAGAGCGCCTCATCAGCGAGGTGCGGCCGGGTATCACTGACTACAGCTCATTGGAGTTTATCAGCCTGGATGAAATCGTCGGCGGAGACAATGCGGATGAACAGTATGAAAAAATCGTCCTGCCCCGCAAAAACAAGCTCCGTGTGAAGTATGCGGCGACAGTGTCTTTTACCACGGATGTAAAATTACTTTTCCTGACCGTCTGGGCGGTGCTGCGGAAGGCGAAAAACGTGATTTTTCGGAAGAGACCCGCAGAGAAAGAGGCCGTCGGGCAGACGGCAGACAAGTGAACGGAACGACAGATAGAATTTTAGGGGCGATTTTCAGGTGGAGTACATAACAATTCAAAAATCTGACCTGCGTGTGTCCCGCATCTGTATGGGCGGATGCCCCATGGGACAGTACGGATGGGGTCAGGTAGAGGAGAAAAATCTTCTGGAGGCCGTCTCGGCGGCCATCGACAATGGAATCAATTTTTTTGACACAGCGGACACCTATGGTTTGGGCACCTCTGAGCAGACCCTGGCGAAGGCGCTGGGCAGCAGGCGCGGAGATGTGATCATCGCCGACAAATTTGGTGTTCGGGTGGAACAGGGACATACCTTTTATGATAACAGTCCGGAGTGGATCGAGCATGCGCTGGAGGGCAGCCTCAAGCGGCTGAACACCGATTACATTGACCTGTACCAGATTCATTACAGAGATGGGAAAACACCTCTGGCAGAGGTGGTGGACAAGCTGGAGGAGCTGCGCCGAAAGGGATACATCCGCTATTATGGCCTGTCCAATATCCACGCCGATGATTTGGAGGAGCTGCGGGAGCTGGGCGCAGACGGAGGCGGCTTCGTCTCCTTCCAGGACGAGTACAGCCTGGCCTGCCGGAAGAATGAGGCGGACATCCGCCGTATCCAGCAGACGCTGAACATCACGCCCTTCACCTGGGGCAGCCTGGGACAGGGGATTCTGACGGGGAAATACGACAGAAACAGCACCTTCGGCGCGGATGACCGCCGGAGCCGGGATGTCTATGTGAACTTCCACGGCGCAAAGCTGGAGCAGAATCTGCAAATCGTGGACGCCATGCGGCCAATCGCAGAGCGACACAACAAGCCGCTCTCCGCCGCGGCCATCCGGTTTATTATGGATTATATCAGCGGGTCGGTGGTGCTCTGCGGGGCGAAAAACCCCGGCCAGATCGAGGGCAACGTGACATCCGTGGGCTGGCATCTGGAGCAGGACGAGATCGACCTGCTGGAGTCCGTGTCCAGGGAAGGAAAGTGAAGGGGAATGCAGATGACGAGTGAACAGCTGGCGTGGAAGATACGCAGACACGGAATTGAGATGACCCACCTGTCCGGCGGCAGCCATATCGGTGCGGTTTTGTCCGTGGCGGACATCATCGCCGTTCTCTATGCAGACGTGTTGCATTACCGGGCGGACGAGCCGGAGTGGCCGGAACGGGATCGGTTCGTGCTGAGTAAGGGTCACGCCGGGGCTGCGCTCTATGCGGCGCTGGCGGAGACAGGCTTTTTCCCGGTGGAGGAGCTGAAAACCCACTATGCCAACGGCAGCAGGCTGTCCGGTCATGTGTCTCACCATCTGCCGGGCGTGGACTTTTCCACCGGCTCTCTGGGACACGGACTGTCCGCCGCCGTGGGTATGGCATATGCGGCCAAGAAGGACGGAAAGAGCTTCCGGGCGTTTGCGGTTCTGGGGGACGGCGAATGTGACGAAGGCTCCGTCTGGGAGGCGGCCATGTTCGCCAACCACTTCCGGCTGGACAATCTGGTGGCTATTGTAGACCACAACTATATGCAGTCGCTGGATTTCTGCGAAAATACGCTGGAGCTGGAGGACTTCGCCTCCCGCTGGAGGGCGTTCGGCTGGAACGTGGAGGAGGTCAACGGAAACGACCACGATGCGTTGCGGGCGGCGTTCGGACGGATCGCAGCCTGTGACAACCACAAGCCGTCTGTCCTGATTGCGGACACGATCAAGGGCTGCGGCATCAGCTTTATGCAGAACGATATTCTCTGGCACTACCGCTTCCCCCATGACGGCTGGGAATATGACTGTGCGGTCAACGAGCTGCATCAGGTCAAGCCGGAGGGCGTGGAGGACCCCTATACGCCCAACTGCATCGAGCATCCGACGCTGCCCACAGAGACGGACGACATCGGAAACGACCATACCTACAGCCACACATGGGATACCGCCTATCCCGAACCCATGAGACGGGTCACGGCACAGCCGGGGACGGCGGAGCGAATCAAACCGGTATGAGGTGGATAAAGTGAGAGATACCTTTGTAAGAACGCTGATCGAACTTGCGAAACAAGATAAGAATATCGAACTGATCACCGGCGATTTGGGCTTTGGCGTTCTGAAGCCGTTTTGGGAGAGCTGCCCAAACCAGTTCACTAACGCCGGAATCGCAGAACAGAATATGACCACCGTGGCGGCGGGGATGGCGCTGGAGGGGAAAACGGTGTTTACCTACTCCATCGGCAACTTTCCCACCATTCGCTGTCTGGAGCAGATCCGGAACGACTGCGCCTATCACGGCGCAAACGTCAAAATCGTCTGTGTGGGCGGCGGGTTCGTCTACGGCTCCCTGGGCATGAGCCATCAGGCCACAGAGGATCTGGCTATCATGCGGGCGTTGCCGGGCGTGGTGGTCATGGCTCCCGGCGACCTGGTGGAGGCCGAGGAAGCGACGAAGGCAATCGCGGCGTATCCGGGAACCTGCTATCTGCGCCTGGGTCGCGGCGGCGAGAAGCGGATTCACGACCATATTGACAACTTCCAGATCGGAAAGGCCGTGCCGGTCAGAGAGGGCGAGCGAATCGCTATCTTCTCCACGGGCGCGATTTTCGAGGAGGTGGAGGGCGCATATGAGCTGCTGACCCAGCAGGGCTATCACCCCGCCATCTACACCTTCCCGACGGTGAAGCCCATCGACGCCGACACCATCCGGCGCTGTGCGGAGGAGTGCGAGCTGATCGTCACCTGCGAGGAGCACAACATCGTGGGAGGCTTCGGCAGCGCCGTGGCGGAGGTCATGGCAGAACTGCCCGCAAAGCGGGCGACCCTGCTCCGCATCGGGATGAACGATGAGTACAGCACCCTCGTGGGCAGCCAGAAGTACCTGCGGGAGCAGTACGGAATGTCGGCGGCCAGGATTGCAGAGCGGATTGTGGGGAAGATTGATGGGTAAGAAGCGGTTGGTTTACAGTACAAGGATTTAGAGGTGGGAGAATGGTTCGTGTATTGCAGGTCGTGACATATATGGGGCGCGGCGGACTGGAAACCATGCTCATGAATTATTATCGGCACATTGACCGCTCACAGCTGCAATTTGATTTTTTGGTGCACCGGGATTTTCGTTCGGATTATGATGATGAAATCGAGGCATTGGGCGGTAAGATATACAGACTGCCACGGCTGGTGCCGTGGAGCAGAACCTACCGGTCAGCGCTGGATCAGTTTTTTAAAGCACATCCGGAATATAAGGTCGTCCACGTGCATCAGGACTGTCTGAGCGCAGTCATTTTAAAAGCAGCAAAGCAGAACGGCGTCCCGGTGCGGATCGCACACAGCCACAACAGTAATCAGGATAAGGATTTGAAATATCCGATCAAACTGTATTATAAGAGGTTTATCCCCAAATACGCCACAAAGCTGTTTGCGTGCAGCGAGGAGGCTGGAAACTGGATGTTTTCCGGTGCTCAGTTTGATGTTTTGAATAACGCCATCGATGCAAGAAAGTATACGTTTGACACGGCAAAGCGGGAAAAGGTGCGCAAAGAGTGGGGGATTGATTCGTCTGCGTTTGTGGTCGGGCATGTGGGACGATTTATGCCGCAGAAAAATCACGGACAGCTTATTCAAATCTTTGAAGCGCTGCATCAAAGGGATGAAAACGCCCGTCTGCTGTTGGTAGGAGATGGGGAGCTGCGGGCGCAGACAGAACAGGCAGTGTCCAATTCCGGGCTGCAAGACAGCGTAATCTTTACAGGTGTGCGGGAAGATGTGGAAGACCTGCTGCAGGCCATGGATGTATTCGTGTTGCCCTCTTTTTATGAGGGGTTTGGAATCGTTGTGTTAGAGGCGCAGGCAGCTGGTCTGCCGTGTGTTCTTTCAGATCAAGTGCCCAAAGGATGCGCAGTCACGGGCGAGGTGGATTACATGGCGCTGTCTGAATCACCGTCAGCGTGGGCGGATAAGATCTGTAGCTATCGGGGAGCTGAACGTCAGGATACCTATCAGATGATCGTGGATGCAGGATATGATATTGAGGACAATGCACAAAGACTGCAGAAGTATTACATAGAACAGGGAACAGTTGAGAAAGCGTGAGAACAGGATGGAACCCATTTTTTTGTCCATTGTGACACCGACATATAACAGAGCGCCGTTGCTCCAAAATTGCTTTGACTCGCTGAAGCGTCAGACGGATCAGGATTTTGAGTGGATCATCGTGGATGATGGCAGTTCGGACGGAACAGAAGAAGCGGTTGGCAATATGCTCCGGGAAGAGGCTGGATTTCCAACTGTGTATGTAAAAAAGGAGAACGGCGGAAAGCATACGGCGCTAAACGCATCTCACCCGTATATTAACGGGAGATATGTGCTGATTCTGGACAGTGATGATACGCTGACGGAGGATGCTGTTGAAACAGTGCAAAAAGGCTGGGCGCATTATGATAATGATGAAAATGTCGGAGTTTTAACTTTCTTGCGGGGCAAGACAAAAGCTCAGCCGTTGTGTATTTCATCATTTGAATACGAACCGGTTGATATTATGACCGCGCCAAGAAAAATTGTGTTTTCGTCTGACTGCTGCGAGGTGATTCGCGCAGAATTGTTTCTGAAATATCCTTTTCCTGTGTATGAGGGAGAAAGATTCATCTCAGAATGTGCGCTGTGGAATCGAGTGAGCTTTACACATAAATGTGTGTATGTCAACGAGGTCATCTACCTCTGTGAATATCTGGAGGGAGGGCTGACCAAATCAGGGAAACCCCTGAGGATTCGATGCCCACGGGGCGGTATGTTTACCTCTGAATTGAGAATGGACAAAAAGAATCGCCTGACGCAGCGAATCAAGTACGGATTGCTTTACACCTGCTATGGGTGTTTTGCAGGCGTGTCTCCGGGACAGATGGCGAAAAAATGCAGAGCGCCGGGCCTGACCTGGATTTGTATGCCGTTTGGCTGGCTGATTTATCGGTATTGGAAGAAAAAGTATGCCAAAGACTTAATTGAGGCATAAACAGTGAGGTAGAGTAGTATGAGCCGCATCTTAATTCTGGCAAATCATTATAATACACTTCGCATTTTCAGACGTGAACTGATACAGGAACTAGTACATCAGGGGAACCAGGTCATCGTGTCAATTCCGTCATGTGATGACGAAAATAAAGAATTGCTGGAATCCTATGGGTGCAGTGTTTTGTTTATGACGATGGACCGGCGGGGAAAGAATCCTTTTCAGGATCTGACGGTTATAACGCAATATTGGAAGCTGCTTAAGGAGGTAAAGCCCGACAAGGTCATTACCTATACGATAAAGCCTAATATTTATGGCTCACTGGTCTGCAAATGGAAGAAAGTACCGCATTATGCAAATGTGACAGGTTTGGGATCCACCTTCCAGAAGGAAGGAATATTGCGAAAACTCGTTTCGCTGATGTACAGATTTTCAATGAACAAGGCCGAGAAGGTTTTCTTTGAAAATGAGGGAAACCGGGATACATTGGTTCAAGACGGCATTATCAGGCAAGAGCAAACGGTGGTGCTGCCTGGAGCAGGCGTGAATCTGGATGAATTTCCGGCAACGTCTTATCCGGAAGAACAATCCCCGATTCGCTTCCTCTTTATTGGACGAATTATGCAGGAAAAAGGGGTGGATGAATATTTTGACGCCATCGTGCGGTTAAAAAAAGACTATCCGGACACCGAGTTCCTTTTTATTGGATGGTATGAAGAACATTATGAAGCGAAGGTGCGACAGTTAGAGGAGCAGGGACTACTCCAGTTTTATGGCTTCCAACCGAATGTTAAGCCATTTATCGAAAAAGCGCATTGCATTGTTCTTCCATCTTGGCATGAGGGGATGTCCAATACATTACTGGAAGCGTCCGCTATGTGCAGACCGATTATCACGACACGGATACATGGTTGCATGGAAGCGGTTGAGGAAGGTGTGAACGGGTATCTCACAGAGAAGCAGAGCGCAGAGAGCATCTATCTGGCAATGCACCAGTTCATGGAAATCCCATACGAAGAAAAAAAGCAGATGGGTGCAGCCGGGAGAAAAAGGATGGAGCAATATTTCGACAAGAAAAATGTTGTAAAACGGACGATTGACTGTATCTTTGAAAATACGCAGGAGGATTCTCCTCTATGAATAAAATCAGAGTCTTGGTGATTACGGGAACCATGGATGTCGGCGGAATTGAAAATCAGCTGATGCACCTGCTGCGGAACGCAGACAAAGACGAGTTTCAAATTGATTTTACCTCCACAATGGAACATTCCTATTACCGTGACGAGATCGAGCGGCTGGGCGGCGGTTATATCCAAATCCCGGAGATGAACTGGAAAAAGCCGAAGGAATACTGCCGGGCGCTGTATCAGGTGATGAAGAACGGCAAGTATGACGTTGTCCATTCGCATGAGCTGTTTCACAGCGGTATCGTTTTGAAGCTGGCTTATCAGGCGGGAATCAAAAAGAGAATCGCCCATGCCCATAACTGGTCAGATGGGGATGGGACGGGAAAAAAGAGAAGCCCTGCGAGAGAGCTGTATAACGCCGTGATGCGGTCAATGATTTTGAAATATTCGACAGAGCAGGTCGCCTGCTCCACGCTGGCGGGAGAATTCCTGTATGGGAAGGAGACGCTGAAAAAAAGCTCCCATCACCTGGTGTTCAACTCCGTGGACACGACAAAGTTCATTGAACAGTACGACAAGCAGGAAACAGGAGAGTTTTGCGACGATGGCTGGATCAACGTGCTTCAGGTAGGCCGGGTTACAGCAGTCAAAAACCAGCTCTTTTTAGCAAAAATAGCGGCTGAACTCAAAGCCAGAGGGGATAAAATCAGAATTCTGTGCGCAGGCAACGGCGACAGGGAATACGTGGAGAAGGTTCAGAACGCCATCCGTGAGGGCGGCCTGTCTGACCATATGAAAATGCTGGGCGTGCGAGGCGATGTTGATGCCCTGATGCGAAAATCACAGGCGTTCGTCCTGCCGTCTCAGTACGAGGGAATGCCGCTGGTGATGATCGAGGCTCAGGCGTCGGGGCTGCCATGTGTTGCAGCAAACACCTTTTCTCATGAAGTGGATTATGAGATCGGCACCGTCAAATGGATGGAGCTGAGCGATGGCGCAGCTGCATGGGCGGACGCACTTGAAAATGCAGTCAGGATGAAACGGGCGAAGAAGGAAGACGTCGTGCAGGCGATTGAGACGAAGCGCTTCGATTCCAGAATGTTTGCCGAGACGATTTGCAGCCTGTACAGATAAAGCAATCAGGGTGGATGCACATATGATTAAAATACTGTTTTTCATCCCCAGCCTGTCGGCTGGCGGAGCGGAAAAGGTGCTGTGCAATCTGGTCAACCATATGGATCAGGATCAGTTTGACATCACGGTGCAGACAATTGAAGAAAGTCAGCCGGAGAAGTATCTGAATCAGGGGATTCGCTATCGCTCCATCAGCCATTGCCGGACGGGATTCGGGAAAAAGCTCTTTTCCTATTGGTTCCGTCTGCTCGCTGAGCTGAAACTGATTTACCCGCTTTACATCAAAGACGATTATGACATCGAGGTGGCGTATCTGGAATGCGAGGCCACCAAGGTCATGGCGGCCTCGACGAACAAAAAGGCGGTGAAGCTGGCGTGGGTGCATTGCGATTTGAGCAAAAAGGAAGGAATCCCGGAATGTACTGCGAAGATGAAAAAACAATATCAAAAATTTGATCATGTGATTTGCGTTTCTGAGGATGCCAGAAGGGGCTACCTGTCCATGTTCGGCTCGGAGCCGGAAGCCGTGGTTCTGGGCAACGTCATTGATGATGAGGAAATTCTGCAAAAAGCGGAGGAGCCTCTGCCCATCCGGAAAGAGGATGGGGTCAAATATTTCCTGGCTGTCGGCAGACTGACCTGGCAGAAGGGATTTGACCGGCTGATAGAAGTGTTCGCAAAGCTCTGGGACGAGCGTTACCCGGTTCATCTCTGGATTTTGGGAGAAGGTCCGGAACGGGAAAAGCTGGAGCAGCTGATCGAACAGCATCAGCTAAAGGACCGGATCGATCTGATGGGATTTCACGACAACCCGTATCCTTATATGAAGGCAGCCGACTGCGTTGTCTGCTCATCCAGATACGAAGGGATCAGCACCGTTGTTACAGAGGCGCTTATTCTGGGGAAGCCGGTGATTACGACTCCGTGTACTGGCATGGAGGAGCTGCTTGGCAAGTCAGAATATGGCATGATTGCTAAGGACTCCGAGAATGGGCTGTACGACAGTATCTGTTCCTTTCTCAGCTCTGAGGAGCTGGAAGGGCATTATATCCACGCCGCTCAAAGCAGAGGGAAAGATTTTTCTGTTGACAAAAGCGTGGGAGCTATCCAGGATTTTTTCATGAGGGAGTTCGAAAGAAAAAACGTGATATAGGAGAGATCAATGGAAGTATATCTTTATATTGTTGCAGCAGTGATCATCCTTGGGATGATTATGCCACAGCAGGGACGACAGAAAAAATACTATATCATTGCCATGGCAGTGCTACATGCCTTTGTGTGTGGATTCCGGTATAATCATTTGACAGGTGATTTGATTAAGTATAATAACGAATATGTTGCGGTTGCGAACAACGGATGGTTGAGCGATACGGTGCTGCATGAGGGGAAAAACACAGGATTCTACATGCTTATGAAGCTGTTCTCCGGCCTGACAGACAGTAATTTCCAGATTTTTTTGATTTTCCTTGCTATTATAACGGAAATTGCAATTGCAATTATTATTTACAAATATTCACCACTTCCGTGGTGTAGCTATTTAGTGTGGAACTGCATGGGATTCTATGTGTTTGGTTTTACTTCCATTAAGCAGGCATTGGCCATGGCGGTTCTTATGTGGGCATTCCACTATATTATTGAAAAAAACCAGCTAAATTTATCGTATTGACGCTGCTGGCAGGGTTTATCCATATGCCGGCGTTGTGTTTTCTGCCGGCCTACTGGCTGGCAAAGCGAAAAATCACGTTCAATACTATTGTTTCCTATCTGTTGGCGGGAGTGGTTCTATATCTGTTCCGAACGCAGGCGGTCAATTTTATCGCCAGCTTCTACTATGAGGACGAGACGTTCGTTTTGCAGGAGAGTGGCCTAGGCGGACGGTTTTTCATGATTATAGCCATCCTACTCTGCGGACTGATTTTGAAGGGATTTCAGGAACAAAATTTTTCAATGCTGTTTAACCTGCTGGCAGTTGCTGCAATTTTTCAGATGCTTTCCGGATTTGACAATATTTTTACACGATTGACGGATTACTATTTTCAGTTTTCAATCCTTTACATCCCCATGTTGTTCAGCAACTATTCCTGCAACACGGAGATCGACCGGTCCCAGAGCAGAGCTATTCTCCCTTTTAATGACCGAAGCCTGAAAATTATGTTGGCAGTGGTCGTTTTGGTATTGATTTGGTTCTATTACACATATAACATTGGTGCCGAAATCAGTAATGCGGTTGACGATTACACAAACTTCCGCTTCATGTGGGATGTCACCAGTTGAGCAGACGAAGGAAGAAAAAGATATGAAATCATGCAGCTTCATAATACCGGTTTATAACTGCGGCGGTTGTTTGGAAGGTTGCATCGCCGGAATACAGGCGATGCAGCTGGAGCAGTACGAAATCATTCTGATAGATGATGGCTCCGGGGATGATTCCGGCGTCATTTGTGACCGGCTGGCGGAGCGCTTTGATGAAATCAGAGTTTTTCATCAGGAAAATCAGGGCGTCTCGTCGGCCAGAAATCGTGGCATTGAGATGGCGGAGGGAGAACTGATCGTTTTCTTGGATGCGGACGACACCATGGAACCGGAAAAGCTGCGGCGGTTGATTCATACGATGGAGGATGATGATGCCCTTGATCTGCTGATTTATGGCATATCCTTCGATTACTACCATCACGGCAAATGCTACCGCCGGGATGAGCTGGCCTATCCGGAGACAGGGCAAATGCCTCTGGAGAAGTGGACAAAGGAACTGCTCCAGATGTACCAGCATAACGCTTTGAGTTCTAGCTGTACAAAAATATTCAGAAAGTCGATTATTACTAGCAACCAGCTTAGATTTAATCAAAAAATGTTTCTCTACGAAGATCTGGAGTTTGTGCTCCGCTATCTGGCCTGCTGCAAGACCATATATAATTCCGAGGAGATTGCCTATCTCTATCACCAGCAGGAGGACGAGGGGAACGCAGGGCGGCGTCTTCTGCGCATCGACCACCTGCCGGATTTGATTTCTCAGGTGGAGGCGGCGCTCTGGGATCTGATTGTCAATTTGAATCTGGATGCGAATGCGGAGCACACAGCAAATGCAATCCTGACACAGCTCTATCTGACGCTGGCACAGCAGAAAATCGCCGTGGCGGACAGACGGCAGATCGCCCAGATCTGCCAGGAAATGTCCGACTGGATGAAGGATAGGCCGGACGCCGCACTGGATAGTCTGTCCGATGAAAGCCGGGATTATCTGGAGGCGGTCATGAATGAGCGCATCAACTGGCTCCTGGAGAACAGACGGTATACGGCAATCAGGCACAAGATAGCTGTGTTCGTCAAAAATATGCCGCTGTATCAACGCCTGAAACAGAGCCGGTAGGGTTTGAGCGGAAAGGGCAAACAGATGGACATTGATTTTGTAATTCTTTGGGTGGACGGAAACGATCCAACCTGGCAAAAAGAAAAAAGTCAATATCAGAAAGAGCAGACAGACGAGAGCAATTCCGCCAACCGCTATCGGGACTGGGGGTTGCTGCCGTACTGGTTTCGGGCGGTGGAGCAGTTCGCACCCTGGGTGCGTAAGGTGCATTTTGTTACCTGGGGACATTTGCCCCGGTTCCTGAATGTGAATGCGCCCAAGCTTCACATCGTGCGGCATGATGAGTTTATCCCCAAAGAATACCTGCCCACGTTCAGCTCCCACGTCATTGAGATGAACATCCACCGGATTCCGGACCTTGCAGAGCATTTCGTCTACTTTAACGACGATATGTTTCTGCTACGACCCTTTGCCCCGGAGGACTTTTTCAGAGACGGTCTGCCCTGCACCTACGGCGGCGAGGTCCCCCTGGAGTTGAACGGAATCATCGGCATCTGGCAGCACGCAGCCGTCAACGACCTGGGCCTTGTGAACGCCCATTTCCCCAAACGGGAGGCTGTGGCGAAGCACGGCGGCAAGTACAGGGACAAGCGCTACCGCTGGAAGGACAACATCAGAACGCTGATGCTGGAAAAGCTGTATCCGGATTATTTCACTGGCTTTCAGAACCTTCACGCACCGGCGGCATATTTAAAGGAAACCTTCCGGGAGATCTGGGCGGCAGAGCCGGAAAAGCTCCATGGAACCTGCTGCGACCGATTCCGCACCAGCGATAACGTCAACCAGTGGGTGGCGCTGTGGTGGCAGATCGCTTCCGGAACGTTCAGCCCGGCGGTGATCGATAACCTGGTCACAGGAATCGAGGACAGCACCATCGACGAGCTGTGCAGAACCATTGAGAACCAGACCCACGATTACATTTGCCTGAACGACCCGGAGGGTGAGATCGACTTCGAGCGCCTGTCGGGGAGACTGGTGCAGGCATTTGAGAAGCTGTTACCGGATCGTTCAGAGTTTGAAAAATAGGCTGAGATGAAGCATTCCAAGAGGTGATACTTGTGGCTAAAACCTGCGGATTTATCACGATTGCAACAGGGAAAGAAGATTATTATAAAATGGCGGCAAATTTGCTGCACTCCTACCGGCATTTCTCCAAACAGCCGCTGCCCTTCGCTATTTTGGCGGACAGAGCGAACAGCTACACGGAAGAATTTGATGATGTCATCATCATGCAAGAGGGAAAAGCCACCAATTCCTATCTGGATAAGCTGGAATTGGATCGCTATCTCCCATATGATGTCACCGTGTTCATTGACGCCGACTGTCTGGCATTTGGCGATTTGAATCAGACGTTTCAATACTTTGAAGATGCCGATGACTTCTCCTGCTTTGGACGGGTTTTAGGGCTGGATGACCGGACCGGCTGGTTTGAATACGAAAACCTGGGAGAGCTGAAAAACCGAGTATCCTACGTTGTCGGACTGCATGGCGGCATCTATTATATGCGAAAAGGAGAAACCTGTAGTCGGATTTTCGAGACGGCGAGGAGCCTGGTGCCGGATTATCGAAGCTTCAAGTTCAAAGGCAAGTTCGATACGCCAGGCGATGAACCTCTGGTTGCGCTGTCCATGGCACTGAATCAATGCAAACCGATTTCGTTTATCGAGCGAGCCATATGCTGCTACTGGGAACATACAGACAGCATGAAGATCGATATGGTCAGCGGAGTTGCACAGGTTTGCATGGACGGCAAAGCGGAACATGGCTATGAAACCGACCTGGTTCACTGGGGAACGCGGTTCACACGAGAGACGGAGTACCAGAAGCAGGTCGCACTGCTGAATATTCTGGAGGATTCCACTGGAGAAAAAGAGAAAAGAATCCGGGCGTGCAGAAGAAAATACAGCCGTATGGCGGCAAGAAAACGAATCGCAAATCTGTGTATGAGAGTGAAAAACAAGTTGCTAAGGACGATTGGCGTAGGAAAATGAAGAAAAAACTGATTTTTGCCAGTGAGGCATTGTGGGTCGGCGGCATTGAAACTGCTCTGGTCAACCTGCTGAACCGACTTGACTATGATAAATATGACGTGACCTGCCTGATCGTGCGGGACTATCAGGAGATGGCAAGTCGTATCACGCCAAATTGCCGCCTGCTGATTGCAGACAGGCAGCATACGGTGACTTTCAAAGAGTCATACAAATACAGCCGTCTGTTTAATCTGATGGAGGAGCCGCAGAATGCCTCCAGTGCTCGCCGCCTGATATGGAAGGCACTATGTCTGTTTTTGAAAGCACCTGAAATGCGTATGTATTCCAAGTACATCCGTAAGCAGTTGGCAGGAGAGCATTTTGACACCTGTATCATCTACAGTGATCGTACTGCTGAGCTTGCCGTGCGGGGGATAGATGCAGACAAATATCTGATGTTCTATCATCATGGCAGCATGAAACGGGAGTATCACGACAGCTACGGATACAAAAAGAGCGAGCAAATCATTGCCGTTTCTCAGGGCGTTGCCAACAACCTGAAAAAGGAGTTCCCGCAATTTCGGGACAAGATTATAGTGATTCATAACCTGACGGACATAGAAGGGATTCGTGAGAAGGCGAAGGAGGTTCATGACGACCTCTTTCCGGAGGCGGGATTCAACATCGTCTCCTGTGGACGGCTGCATCATGTGAAAGGCTATGATCTGGCGATTCAGGCATGTGACATACTCTTAAAGCGTGGATATGACCAGATACATTGGTATATTGTCGGCGGCGGCCCGGAGGAAGCAAATCTGCGCCAGCAGATCAAAGAGCTTCACCTTGAGGAGCATGTTCATCTGTATGGCATGAAATCGAATCCGTATCCCTATATCAAGGCTGGTGATTTATTTGTACAGCCGAGTAGGGTTGAAGCATATGGATTGACGATTATAGAAGCATTGGCTCTGGGAGTACCGGTAGTTGCGACGAATACGGCGGGGGCTACGGAAATTGCTGATATCCTCCCGAATGTGGCGTTGTGCAATGCCGATGCGATAGAGATTGCCCAGCTCATGGAACAGCACATAAATAATACGGTTACTATTGACAATCGTCACGTTTGTCAGAGCTTAAAAAAAGTCAACGAGAATACGCTCAAAGCGCTGAACGGATTACTATAAAAGAGGAGTATAAATGTCACAAAAACGCGTTTTCTTATATGCCCACGGCTCGGCATACAATCATGGATGTGAGGCAATCGTGCGTTCAACATGCGAATTGCTTTCATTAGATAAAGAAAAAACAACATTATTCTCTAACAGAATAGAAGGGGATCTGGAATTTCATTTGGATGATATAATAAAGGTCCTGCCTATAGCAGAGACTCCTGTTGAACACAATTCGTTCTTAGGTTATGTGTATCGTCTGCGTTCACATTTGCACTCCGACCATGAGCATATGTACTATCGGTATTTTGGGAAAAGACAATACCGGTATATGTACCATTCTGGGGAGGTCGCAGTTTCTATAGGCGGAGATAACTATTGCTATCCAAGTGCAATTAGTGGGTTAGAAGTACGGAATTATTGGCTCAATAAAAAAGGAATAAAGACAATTCTGTGGGGCGCCTCTATCTCGGACGAATTTCTTACAGATTATATTGTTGAGGACATGAATCGTTACTCACTCATAGTTGTACGAGAGACTTTGTCCTACGAATTGCTCAAGGAAAAGCACGTGAAGACAAAGATTCTCTGCGCTCCTGATCCGGCGTTTTCTTTGATCCCGCAGGACACGCCATGGCCAGACGAAAAAGAACATGATAATGTAATTGGCATCAATATCAGTCCTTTTGTGACAGAATGTTCTTCGTCTGCCGCTATGGGTATAAATAATTATGTAAAGTTGATAGATTGGATTTTAGGTAATACGGACTGTGAGATTGCCCTTATCCCCCATGTGGTTTTCCCAAACAATGGGAGCAACGATATTGATATTATAAAAATGCTGCAGGAGCATTTGCCAAAATCAAAACGCATTTTTACTGTTCCAGGAGACTACAACTGCTGCCAATTGAAGTCATTGATTTCAAAGTGCAGGTTCTTTGTTGGAGCGCGAACTCATGCAACTATAGCTGCGTATTCCACCTGTGTTCCGACTTTGGTCGTTGGATATTCTGTAAAATCAATAGGGATTGCCAGAGACATTTTCGGGACAGAAGAAGGGTATGTTTGCTCGGTTCAAAATCTGGCAGATGAAAGTATTTTGAGAGAAATGTTCATCAGTCTGTTCAACAGAGAAACGGAGATTAGGCAGTATTTGTCTGAAAGGATTCCAAACTATTTGCAAGGCTACACTCCCTGTATCGAGGCAGTGAAGCAACTGATAGAAGCGAGGTGAGGGACGATGAAGAAAAGTCAGTTAAAGGTAGGAGTGCTGTTATCCTATGGGCAAATGATTCTGTCGAATCTTATCAGCATATTGTATACCCCAATTATGCTACGGATTCTTGGTCAGAGCGAATACGGGTTAATGAGCCTTACCAGTTCTGTAATAAGCTACTTGGGTCTGTTACAATGCGGTCTTGGGAGTTCGTATAACTATTTTTATTATAAAACGAAAGCAAAAAATGAGGAAGATGGAATAAGTCGTTTAAATGGAACTTTTATGACGATTTATTTAATGATCGCTGCGATTGCTTTTTTAGCTGGCATGGTGCTTGTCTTTAATGCTGAACTGGTTTTTTCGACGGGCCTGACGACAGAGGAGTTAGAAAAGGCTAAAGTTCTAATGTTCCTCAGCGTAATATCTTTGGTAATTAGTTTCCCAACATCAATATTTGGGGCGTATTTGAATGCTAACGAGAAGTATATATTCCCTCGTACAGTTACACTAATAAGCACTGTTCTGGGACCGATGGTTCGCCTTCCTCTGTTATTTATGGGATATCGTTCTATTGGATTGTCTGTAGTGTCGCTTGTTTTTACGATTGTACAAGGAATCATTTCAGCTTATTATAGTATTGTAAAGCAGCATCAAAGGTTCAAATTTGGCAAGATTCAGGTTGGACTGCTGAAAAGCATGTACTCGTTTTCCTTTTTCATTTTCCTGAATCAGATAGTTGATCAGATCAACTGGAGTATCGACCGCTATATTATTTCTAGATTTTACGGAACTGCGAGTGTAGCTGTTTACTCCATAGGTGCTGCTATCAATACATATTATGTATCGATCTCATCAACGGTTTCTTCTGTGTTTTCTCCAAGAATTAACAGGATGATTTCAGAAAAGGTCGACAACCATGATTTGACCCAGTTGATGATAAGGGTCGGCCGAATTCAGTTTATGATTCTTACACTCATCCTCACAGGGTTCGTTTTCTTCGGTTATTATTTTATCGTGGAGTATTATGCGGGAGCAGGATATGAATTGTCCTATGTAGTGGCGCTCCTTTTAATTATTCCCGTAACGATTCCGTTAGTTCAGAATACTGGAATTGAAATACAACGGGCAAAAAATAAGCATCAGTTCCGCTCCATCATATACATAATAATGGCTTTCCTCAATTTGGGGATAAGCATACCTCTGTGTAAATATTTCGGTGTAGTTGGCAGCGCCGCAGGCACGAGCATCGGAATTATTATTGCCAATATTATCATTATGAATTGGTATTACCATGCCAAGCTCGGTTTGGATATGAAGTTATTCTGGACGGGCATTGCCAAATTACTGCCAGCCGAGATTTTACCCGTTTTGTTCGGAATCGTTGTATGGAAAGTAATTGGTATTACCAGTGTGGCAAGATTTTTAGGGTTCGGTGTTTTGTATGTTATCATATTTGGAATTTCAATGTGGTTCCTGGGTATGAATGACTACGAAAAATCACTTCTTTCCGGACCCATCAAAAAAATACTGAAAATTCACAGGTGAAAGGAGGCAGAAAAGATATGCTTCAAATTGCAGGATGCACTGGTTGCACAGCATGCGCAGAGATTTGCCCCGCTAACTGTATTGACATGACGGAAAACGAGAAGGGATTTTTATATCCGACGATCGATCTTTCCAAATGCAAGAACTGTGGCATGTGTGAGAAAGTATGTCCTGTCATACTCTCCTCGTCACCCGGATATGTGTCTGACGGGATGCCGGAGGCGTTCGCTGCTTTTAATGTGAATGGTCAGGACAGAATCAATAGTTCTTCGGGAGGAGCCTTTTCCGCTTTAGCCGAGAAAATAATAAATCAGAACGGTGTTGTGTATGGTGCTGCATTCACAGAGGACTTTGCAGTCCACCATATTGCTGTTACTGATAAAAAGCAAATATCGTTGCTCCGTGGATCAAAATATGTCCAGAGTTACATTGGAGATTGCTACAAAGACGCCAAAAAGAATCTCATAGAGGGTAAAAAAGTGCTTTTCTCTGGAACCCCTTGTCAAATTGAAGGCTTGTTATCTTATTTAAGTAAGCCGTATGAGAATCTTTTCACAGTAGATATTGTTTGCCATGGTGTACCGTCCCCATTGGCATGGGAAAAATATTTGAGATATATGGAACGCCAGTACCATTCAAACATAAAACATGTCAGTTTTCGAGATAAAGAAAAGGGCTGGAAGAACTTTTCAATGAAAATCGTCTTTGACAATAGTATGGAATACGTCTGTCCGCATGATGATGATTTGTACATGAGAGCGTTCTTGAAAAACCTGTGTTTGAGAGATTCCTGCTATCAGTGCAAATTTAAGTCTGTTAGGCGACATAGTGACCTTACTATTGCTGATTTGTGGGGGATTGAATCCATAGCTCCTCAAATTGATGATGACAAAGGAGTTTCTTTAGTTTTTATTCAGTCTGAGAAAGGAAAACAACTGTTTGAAAATATAAGTGAGAGCCTTTCCGTAGTGAAAATAGATTCAGAGCTTGCGGCGAAAAAGAACGGTGCTATGAATCAATCAGCATGGAAAGATAACTTTTCCGATTATTTCTTTCACTTTTTAAGAACCACTGATTTTGAGAAATTGATTCGTGAGTGTGAGTCACCATCTTATTTTGTCAGGCTTAAAAGAAAGCTACTGGTCAGATAGGATTTAATGGGAGATAGAATAGAGAGAAAGGAAAAAAGAACATGGTTTCATCGGCTGAACATCAAATTGAACCAACAAACATCTCCGAAGCAAGAGATTCCAACTCCATAAAAGATTATCAGATGACTGGGGGGGGGTATTTGTAACCGCTCGAAACGAGAAACAAATTTAGATTTAGCAAGAGTAATAGCGCTTTTGGCTGTTATTGTGGTACATGTTTCCGCTGGATCAACATATGATGTATATACCACAGACTGGGTTATTTTAAATTGCTTTGCAAGCTGTCTTTCGTGGGAGATACCTATTTTTGTTATGATATCAGGTCGCTTTTTTTTAGCCCCCCAAAAGACAATTACTCCCCAGATTATGATACGTAAGTATATCAAGCGGTTGATGATTGCTTTTATTACATGGTCTGCTGCATTGCAAATATACTATATTCTGTGCGGCTTGAATACATTAAACTGGAAAGGGATATTTATTGAATTCGCAATTGGAAGATACCCTTATTGGTATCTTTGGATGCTGATGGGGCTCTATCTCATCACTCCCTTCCTTCGGATGATTGCCACGGACAAAAAAACGATGGAAATGTACATTGTTTTGTCATTTATTTTCAATGCCATCGTAAAGATTGGTCCGTATATTCCAGGCTTTGGTTCTGCAATCACTGCAGTTCTTAGTGAGTCGGAATTTCATTTTGTGCTAGGATTTAGTGGATATTTTTTGCTGGGATACTACCTGCACGAATATCCTTTGCCGGATCGGATTGAACGAAGCCTTTATATAGCACTTCCTATTTTGCTTGTGTTCGCATGTGTAGGAACTACTTTGCAATCTAGGGCAATTGGGGAAAATGAGGATTTCTTTTCTACATATCTAATGCCAAATGTTACGCTAGAGGCGGTAGCTATATATACTTTTTTCACAAAACGCGTCGCAAAAATTGATTTCACTAGCCGATTGCGCAACTTTTTTTCAAAAGGTGCGGAATACAGTTTTGGAATCTATCTGGTTCATCCGATTGTCAATAATATAGTAGGCAGAGTAGGATTAACCTCAACCTTTACTACTCCTTTTGTCGCTGTACCTGTAGCAACGATTGTTGTCTGCTTAATTTGTATTTTAATTGTATATGTAATTCGTAAGATTCCTTGCATCGGGAAGATGATTACATAAGCTATAGAGCGTATTGTAGAAACAGTTCCCGCTATCGGCCTTCACTATTTTAATGGGAGCCTTGAAACCTATTCAATGAAACTCAATCGGATGTAGTAATTGTGATGCGGTATGCCGGGTAGCTCGCCACTGTTCGGGACTTGGAAACCCATGCAGATTCTTTCAATTTCAGATAGGGAGTCCATGATTTCATGCTCAAGACATTGAAACGCTTTTTAATATCCATTGGTTTGCTCCTGTTGCTCCTGGCGCTGATCATTGTCTCCAGCGCCATCATCTGCAACTTTGCCATCACGACCAACGAATACGAGGTGACGATAGACGGTCTGAATACTTCCGTCAGGATTGTCTGCATTGCAGATCTGCACGGAAAAGAATTCGGGGAGGGAAACAGACGTCTGATTTCCAAAATCGAGGTTCAGGAGCCGGACGCCATCTTTGTCGTGGGTGACATGGTTGGGCCGGATGCCACGGTGGAGGAAGCCGAGCGGTTTATCGAGCTTGTCAGCGCGCTCCAGGAGATCGCACCTGTGTTCGTATCCAACGGCAACCATGAGCAGGAGTACATAGAGGAGACGGGAGAGAATCTGTTTGACCGCATTGCAGACCTGGGCGTCACTGTTGTGGACGACAGCTTTGTTGACGTGGAGTTGGCGGGCAACACATTGCGTATCGGAGGAACGCTGGGCTACCTCTGCGGCTATGGCCTGGCAGAGGGGGAATCCTCGCCCCTTCTCGATATGATGGATGATTTCAACGATACCGACCTTCCAAAAATACTTTTGGCGCACATGCCCTTCAGCGCCCTTTTGGGCAGCGGATATACCGATTGGGACATTGATCTGGTGGTCAGCGGTCACACCCACGGCGGACTGATTCGGATTCCTTTCGTAGGCGGCCTTTATGCACCGCCCTGGGAGGAGTGGTGGCCGACGTATGACATGGGCTATTTTGAGCTGGAGGACGACACCAAAATGGTCATCACATCCGGGCTGTCAGGTTATAAATACGTTCCACGCATTTTTAATCTGCCGGAGGTTTGTGTGATTGCGTTAATACCCTCGTAGGAAAGGAAATTCAACGATGTTTTTGTTGGCCATATTACTAGTGTTATTGCTAGTTGAAAAAATTGAATGGAAGACTGAATCCAACCAGATGCTTGGAGAAACGTATCTTAGCCGGGATTATACCAATCAACTGCGTGGATTATTCGCAGTCATGATTATCTATTCCCACCTGGCACTGGAAGTAGAGTCTTCAGGCGTGTTCAGTTTGTTCTCCGAACTGGGAAACTATGATGTGGGAATTTTCTTCTTCCTCTCTGGCTATGGCCTGCTGGTGCAGTACCAGAAGAAGGGTAGAGATTACTTAAAGGGCTTCCTCTGGCACCGGGTGATCGTGTCTCTGGTGATTCCCTATCTGATCTTTAACGTCATCTATTATGTGGCGTATGTTTGTCTGGGAAAACAGACCACGCCGCTGGACATGCTGGCGTCGTGGATCAACGGCCATCCGCTGGTGTCGAATTCCTGGTACATCATCGCAATTTTCTATTTTTACCTTGTGTTCTTCGTCTTCGCGCTGTTGTCCGGGAAAAGACTGTGGCTGACCACGGGACTGTGCTTCGTGGGGAGCCTGGCCTGGATGGTGATCTGCCATGAGATGGGCTACGGAGACTGGTGGTTCTACTCCTGCTTTACATTGAATGCAGGAATGCTCTGGGTGCTGGTGCATGAGAGAGTGGAGGACTGGTTCCAAAAACAGTTCTGGCTCAAGGAGGCGGGAGCGCTTGCCGCCTGTATCGTGCTGTACTTCGCTGCAACGATTTTGCCCCAGTATATCGGAATGCAAACCCTGATTTATCTGGGATGTATGCAACTGTCCGCCATTATGTTCTGCGTGTTTGTTATATGTCTGGGGATGAGGATTCGCTTCAACGGCAGATGTCTGGCTCTGCTGGGAGAGTGTTCGCTGGAACTGTACCTCATCCACGGCCTGTTTATGACGATATTCCGCAGTGATAAGCTGTATTTGGAGAACGATGTACTCTACTCCCTGGCCGTCCTAATGGCGGCGGTTCTGGCGGCATTTTTGTCGCACAAGCTCATTGCAGTGATAAAAAATAAACTGGTCAGAGAGAAATGATAAAGAGGAGAAATCAGCCATGAAGCCATTGGTATCCGTAGTTATCCCGGTCTACAATTGCGAACAATATGTGGAGCGAGCAATTAAATCCATTATTTTACAATCGGGGGGGGGGGTAAACAGTTAGAAATCATTGTCGTCGATGACGGCTCGACCGATCAGAGCGGAATGATATGCGACAAAATGGCGAAGGCGCATGAGAATATTGTCGTCTATCACAAAGAAAATGGCGGCGTTGGTTCTGCCCGCAATTTAGGGATAAACGCCGCACACGGGAAATATATTGCGTTTCTGGACAGCGACGACTGGTGGGAACCGGATTTTTTGGATGATGCGCTGATTGCAGAACTTTCTTCAGACGAGTCAGCGGATGTCTATCAATTCAGCTACCGTGAGGTAAATGCGTATTACTCACTGGAAAAGGTGAATGCCGTCACGCCGGGAAAAACTACCTACTCAGAGCCCTGCTTTGGAAAATATGACTGGCATCCTCATTGTTCTTTTCTGTTTTTGGCTGAGTCGCTCAGAAAAAACAAAATTCCATATCCTTCCTCAAAAATCGGTGAAGATGGCGCATTTGTCGAAATGGCCATGTATAATATCAGATCGCTCACAAAAATCGACAAATCAATTTTTGTGTACTATGAACACTTGGCGTCAGCTGTGCATACCACCAAAAAACTACGAGATGTTCGTGAAATGCGCAAGGCGACGCTTGTGGAGGAAGCATATTTTCATTCCATAGATGTGAAATATGATGCGGATGAAGGTTTTGTCTGGCAGGCGGCAGCAAATCTCAAAAAAATCTGTGCAGAGGAAAGCTATGCGACAGTATCAGATTTCATGGAGCGTGAAATTTCCCCGATTTTGAATGTGCGGCCGGAAATCCATTTTTCAAAAGAGCGCTGGAGCACAATCGAAGCCTGGCAGACACACCCGCGACGCTTTTGGCTGCAATGTAAAATAATCGTAGGAATTCCATTGGCAGTGAAAAAATGGACTATGAGGATTCCTGGAGTACGGAGAGGGACAAATTACATATTCAGTCGCTTCCACAGAGGATTTCAGAAAATAAAAAAAGAGCAGAGACAGCACATCTGCACCTGAAAACAACAGATGTAATGGACAGAAGGGGTCACATGGACAAGGAAAAACAATACCTGATCGACATCCTCAAAGCCTTTATCAACCAGGAACCGGTTGAGCGGCAGGAGGACATTGACTGGATGAAAATAAAATACCTGGCGGACATCCACTCCGTCACAGGAATCGTCGGCTACGTGGCAAAGCAGAGCCAGCTTCTCAGCCAGGAGCAGGGACTCCCGCTGTTCTGGAACGCCTGTATGAGCAGCATCTATCTGTTCACCCAGAGAGCCGAGCGGATGCGGGAACTGAGCCACAAAATGCAGGAGGCTCAGATCGACCATATCCTATTCAAGGGCTATGTGGTGAAGGACTATTACCCAGTCCCTGAGCTAAGGAGCTACGGCGACATTGACCTCGTGATTCATCTGGAGGATCGCCCCAGAAGCCATGAGCTGATGCTCCAAAACGGGTATCAGGTGAAGTCGGACTGGGAGGCCGTGTTCAGCTATTACAAAGACATCGAATACTATGAGATCCACAGCGACATCATGGAGATCGACGTGACTGATAAGGCGGACTACCGTGGCTTCTTCCAGCGCATGTGGGAACACACGGTTCGGGTAGATGATTACGTGTGGGAATTCACGCCAGAGTTCCATTTCATCTATCTGCTGACCCACATTGCAAAGCATATTTACAGCTCCGGCGCGGGAGTGCGGATGTATTTAGACCTGGCTGCGTTTATCCTGCACTTCGGAGATCAGATCGACTGGAGCTTGGTCAGGACGGAATTGGAAACCATTCAACTGTATGACTTTTGCTGCGTGGCATTGACGGCGGTCAAAAATTGGTTCGGTGTAGAAAGCCCGATGGAACTGCACCCCGTCCCCGACGATGTGATGGAGACATTCCTGGACTTTACGCTGGTTCGGCCATGTGAACCGGGAGAGTGGCGTCAATGCGCTCAAGCACGCCGAAAGCGACGGAAAATCGGCTTCACGGATGAAAGTCCTGCTGAAACGGCTGTTCCCGCCTGCAGCGGAAATCGAGTCCCGTTACACTTATTTGCAGAACAAACATTGGCTGCTCCCGGTGGCGTGGGTTCACCGGGTCGTGAAAACCAGAGGTGAGATCGGTCAGCACACCCATGAGGCCAATGTGATCCTATCCGCCGATACGGATGAGGTGCAGCGGCTGAAAAAGCTCAGCGAGGCAATTGGACTATAGGCAAAAGGCAGAGATAGACACTGCTTGACAAATTGCGTGAGATGCCTTGATCTTCTATATCGAATGTTTTTTACGGCCCCCTCGTCACTCAAAGAAGTGGCGAGGGAAGTATTCCTCTCTTTATATAGATTGAAACGGAAATGAGGAATGTATCATGCCACGGCCAGCGAAGCAACCCGATTATGACCCGGCTTCTATCATGAAGGAATTGCAAAATTCCGCCGTTGAACTGTACCTGAATAGCAATGTATCTGGTGCCAGCGGCAGAAATACGCAGTCCCTGAGAAGAATCGGTGATGAACTGGGCCTGAACCCTATCAAGGTCAGAAAACTGCTTATTACGGCTGGCGTCTATCGTTCTGACACAGCAGATAAAGTGCTGGCACTTTACCGGGCGGGTAAAACCATCCCGCAGATCATGGAGCAGACCGGGCTATCCAGATCATCCGTCCATTCCTACCTGCCTTATACGAAGATAGCATATAACGCCAAAGAATGTAGCGTAACAGCGGAGCGGATCAGGAAATACAGGGAACGCAAGGCGGCAGTTGAGCGGTTGTCTGAATCCTTCACGGAGGATAATCTGTGGGCGGCGCTCCTTTGCTTTCAGGAGTATCCCTTCTATACCGCAAAAAGCTTAAAATTCACTTACATCATCCGGGGCAACGAGATCTTCTTTGACCGCAAGAAAAAATCTATCACCAGAGCAACCGTTGATCTGGCGTTTCAAAAGGCCATAGAACTGAACCGGAAGGTAACGGGGCCGAAAAAGCTCGGCTGCTTTGGTGCCAGTTACCTCTTTCCCGTGTTCATCCGCCTCGGCGTAATTGAGACGGAGACATAAAGACATCCACCAGCCAGAGAAGTGATTCCTGACTGGTGGATGTTATAATAGGCGGGAGGTGTAATTCAGTCGATACTCATGTCGTTGCCTTTCGCGGGCGTTTCCCGCTTTGGCGCACCGGCGTCTCTGGCGGCGACCTCGGCCTGCTTCTCTTTCAGTCGGCCCAAAACAGAGGGACGTTTTTCTTCCGTGGGCTGTTCCTGCTGCTCCGGATGGGATTCTGTGTCATCTCCGGGCGTGAGCCTGCTCTGCGTACTCATGCGTCCGTCGATAAAGTCGTAGCCTTCCTCCTGATATTCCTCGGCAGCCCTCAGATAATTTTGTTCACGGGGATCGGCAGAAAGAGCAGCTTCCGCCTGCTGTTCCAGTGCGCTGCGCACGGTATCCATATGGTCAGTTTCACTTTGCTCATACATATGGTACACATCGGCCAGGGGAGTGGGAGAGGCCAACAGCGCCTCGGTATAGCGGCTGTCCAATTCCCATGATTCCATTCCAAGAAGAATGTCTTCACGGATGTTGTACTCATAAGACCGCTCCAGTGTCGCCGCCGAGCTAAATTGTCCCAAAACAGACGGCATAAGATGTCCGTCGCCG
>JAJQHY010000056.1 GCA_021199495.1 Lachnospiraceae bacterium
TATGAAATTTTCAAGGTGCTAAAGGAAAGGGCTTTTGACCCCGGCATCATCATAATATATAAAATACCATAGCGCATACACAATGTCAAAACGTAGGAATGATAAATTTAGAAAATTATCATATTATGATTGCTCAGAAACGCAATTTTTTATCTCCTGAGCAGATCGGCCAGCTGCGCAAATTCCTGAAGGGAGAGCGTCTCCCCGCGCACCGTTGCCGGCAGCCCCATTTTAAGAAGCGCCGCGGACACTTCCCCCTTCGTCACCTGTAAATCCGCCGCGTTCGCAAGCCCGTTGACCAGAGTCTTGCGCCGCTGGTTAAAGGCCGCGCGGATTAAGGAAAACATAAATTTATCATCCTGTACATGTACCGGCGGTTTTCCGCAGCTTTTCAGGCGGATCACCGCGCTGTCCACATTCGGCCGCGGCAGGAAGCAGCTTGCCGACACAAGCGTCAGAATTTCCGGTTCCGCGTAATACTGCACGGCCAGCGACAACGACCCGTAGTCTTTGGATCCGGGACCGCTCTCCATGCGCTGCGCGACTTCCTTCTGCACCATTACCGCAATACTCTCAATCGGCGCCTCACACTGCAGCAGCTTTAAAATTACCGGTGTCGTGATGTAATAAGGCAGGTTCGCCACAACCTTGATCGGTCTGCCCTCATGATACTGCCCTGCAATCTGCGTAATATCCACTTTCAGAATATCCTCGTTAATCACGGTCACATTATCATAAGGAGAAAGCGTATCTGCAAGCACCGGGAGAAGGTGTCTGTCAATTTCCACGGCCGCAACCTGCCCCGCAGCCTCTGCCAGGTACTGGGTCATGGTCCCGATACCGGGGCCGATTTCCAGCACACAGTCGTCCTTTGTAATCTGCGCGCCGGAAATGATTTTTTCCAGCACATTAGCGTCAATTAAAAAATTCTGACCATATTTTTTCTGCGCGGTAAAACCATATTTTTTCAAAACCGCCAGTGTATTGACCGGATTTGCAAGATCTGCCATATTTCGTCTTTACTCCTTCATTCTATACAGCCGCAGGGCGTTCTGCCAGGTGATTTCCTCCACTTCCTGCGTGGTAATCCCTTTGATCTGCGCGATCTTCTCCACAACAAGTGGCAAATGAAGAGAGCTGTTGCGCTTTCCCCTGAAGGGCACCGGCGCCAGGTACGGGCAATCCGTCTCCAGCACAATATATTCCAACGGAATGTCCTCCACCACTTCCTTAAGCACTCTCGCGTTTTTAAACGTTACCACGCCGCCTACGCCGATGTAAAAGCCCATGCGTACAAAGAGCCTGGCCATTTCCTTTGAATAGGAAAAACAGTGCACCACACCGCCGCAGTCTTTCGCCTGCTCCGCCTTCATCAGGTCACAGGTATCCTGCGCCGCATCACGGGAGTGAATAATCACAGGCTTTCCTTTCTCTTTTGCCAGCTGTATCTGCGCGGCAAACCATTTCTTCTGAAGATCCCGGGACGGCTCGTCATAATGATAATCCAGACCAATCTCCCCGACCGCCACGCATTTCGGATGGTCAACCAGTTCCTCTATTCGCCCAAAATTCTCTTCTGTAAGCTCCGCCGTGTTCGACGGGTGCACGCCAAAAGCAGCGTACACAAAGGGCCACTGCTCCGCAATCTGAAGCGTTGTCTCATTGGAAGAAACGCTCGAGCTCACATTGACAGTTCTCAGAATTCCGTTCTCAGTAAGCGACTGAAGCAGGCTGTCCCGATCCTCATCAAAGGCCTCGTCATCATAATGTGCGTGTGTGTCAAAAATCATACGAATTTTCCTCTGTTCTGTAAATCATCAAAAGCACCAAAAAAAATATTTTTTTTGAAAAAAGTGCTTGCTTTTTTTTAAGCTCTGCCTTATAATAGCTTCTGTTCTCACCAAGCGCGACTAGCTCAGCTGGCAGAGCACCTGACTCTTAATCAGGGTGTCCAGGGTTCGAACCCCTGGTCGCGCACTCCCATCTCAAAGCCTTTATTTTCAAGGGTTTTGAGATTTTTTTATGCCTGATTTCCCTCTCAACTTTTCCCCGCCTGTTTACCTTAGCATAAAGCGGCCTGCGCCGCAAGTGAAACCTTTTTCCTTTACAGAAACGGACAGGCCAGAACAGACCCCTGAAACGGAGTTTCTCATGAATTACACCTACATCCTGAGGTGCAGCGACGGCACGCTCTACACCGGCTGGACCAACAATTTAAAAAAACGCCTGAAGTCCCATAATGAGAAAACAGGCGCAAAATATACCAGAGGCAGGACTCCCGTCCGGCTTGTCTATTATGAGGAATATGACACGAAGGAAGAGGCCATGCGGCGCGAATTTGCCATAAAACGGCTGACACGCGCGCAGAAAATGACACTGATCGAGGGCTTCGACCAGTGTCGTTTAAATGACTTTGGTTGATTCATCCGGCTTAATCACGTCCGGTATTTCACATCTGTTTCTTTCGCAAAGCTCTGCTTTTTCAGAAAAACAGCACATAAAGTACCGTCAGCAAAAGCCCCAGACAGAACAGCAAAAGTCCGAACGACAGGCTCCTGCTGATCAGCAGATTCGTTTCCTGAAGCCGCCTGGAGCCGGACGCGATCTCGTGCTCAAAGTCTTTATGCGGCTGCTCTCTCTGAAAAATCACATCCAACGCGTCGCCTGCGTGATTTAAAAAGCTGCCAGCCAGATGCGTCAGGGTGTTGCCTTCCTTTAATTCCTCCCAGGCGGGTGATTCTTTAAACAAAGTCCGGCGCAGGAGCACCACCGCGCTGTCCACCAGGCAGTTGGCCGCCATGCATATCACAGAGGAAATCTTCAAAGCCACAGACACCGTCACATCCAGCAGCCTGTCCAGAATACTGCAAAGGAAACCGAACACAGCCGGCAGAATTCGCAGAAGCAACGGACGGTAAATCGTATTTTCCAGATCAATGAAACGCTGACGCCGGTACACATACACCCGCCGTCCGTTCTTCTCCTTCACTAAAACCCTGCGGATAAAGAATACATATATAACAGCGCCTATGGAAAGAGAAATCAGGCTTGAAAGCAGCGCTTCCCCGGAAAAAATCTGCACGGTCACGCTTTCAAAGCGCACGCCAAGGAAGGTCTCTCCCAGACCACCCAACATCTGTGCCGTAAGATTGCCGCAGACTCCCACAACAGGAAACGCAGCCGCGAGCACCGTCAATATGACACACATCGGACCGGACAGGTAATGCGTATTTTCATCATACGCCTTCTGCACATTTGCATCCGCGTTTTTCTCCACGAAGACTGCCATAAAGACCTTCAGCATATAGGCAAAGGTGCAGCCGCCCGCGCACAAAAACAAAATCTCCACAACCTTCAGAAGCGGAACCAGTGCTTCACCGAATACAGCCGCCTCCAACGCTCCCTCTGCCACTAAATCCGCGTATTCCGTAATTCCCTCGTGCAGCAGCGTCTTGCTGGCGTAGCCCGCAAAGCCCACCACGCCGGAAAGGCTTAACGCCGCGGCGCCATAGCAGACCTTTAACAGCGGCTTTTTGCGGCCGAAGCCCTGAATGACATTGAAATCTCTGGAATGCGTATGCTTTACAATCACGCCCGCGATGGTGAAAAGCACCAGCTTGGCGATGGAGTGGTTCATCACATGAAGCATGAAACCCTGCATCGGCACGGCACTCTCCCCCTCCATCAGGCCAAAGCAGCTGATGCCGGTCAGGATAAACCCGATCTGCGAGACGCTCGAACAGGCAAAAGTCCGTTTAATGTCCACCGACCAGATCGCCAGAATCGCGCCCGTCAGCATGGTCACCAGCCCGATCAAAAGTAAAATAAAGAAGAAAAGCCCGCTTTCCCAGAACACGCACAGGCATGTCATCCAGACACCAAACACACCGACCTTCGTCAAAATTCCAGATAAAACGGAGGATGCCGGTGCCGGCGCCACCGCGTGCGCCTTCGGCAGCCAGATATGAACCGGCCACGCGCCCGCCTTGGCGCCGAAGCCGACCATCAGGCAGATGCCCGCTGCGTACAGCTGCGCCCTGCTGACGGAAGCCATAACTGCCTCATCGCGGACAGCCGCGTAGAGAGTGGCGTATTCCACTGTTCCGAAGATCGAGTAAAGCAGAAACACACCCATCAGAGCGCTTAAGCCGCCGATCACACTGATGGCCAGATACAGGTTTCCTGCCTCCTTTGACCCCGGCTCCTCCTTTTCCTGCACGACCCACAGGTAAGAAGAAAAGCTCAGGATTTCAAAGCAGACGAGCGCCGTATAAAAATCCGACGAGAGAAAAAAGCCCTCCGTTCCCAGAAAAGCCGCCGCCCAGGAAAGATAAAAAACCTTCAGTTTTTCGCCCTTCGGAAAATATTCTCTGCTGAATAAGGTAGCCACTGCCCACAGAATGACCGCCAGCACGGCAAAGACCGCCTGAAAACCACTCCATGTAAAATGAAGCCCCATACCGCAGACCTGTCCCAGAATTTCCATTATGATTTCCTCTCCCTACACAACCCCTGCCGCAATCTCTTCCAGCAGCTTAATAAAGGGTCCGCCGGCAACGCCGAAAAACACGATCAGCACCGCAAAGACAAAAAGCGGCACCAGCATATGCCAGCCGGGATCCTTCGCCTCGCAGACAGCCATCGCGGCACCCGGCTCATTTTCCACGTCGATCACTGCTGCTGTCACGCCGGACGCATTCCCGCTGCCGGTCACCTCTGCGCCGTGCGCCGTATCTGCTCTGACCATCGCTGCCGCCGTCTCCTTCCCCGGGAAAAACGCCCGCACCGGTATCACCAGCATATAAATCGACGTCAGAAACGCTGAAATCAGCAGTGCCACGACGCCCGCCACCGCGAAATAAGTCCCATTCTCAAAGGCCGCCTGAATCAGCTCCCATTTGCTGACAAAGCCCGCCGTGCCCGGCAAACCTAAAAGCCCCAGGCCAGCCACAGTAAAGACTCCGAAAACGATGGGCATCTTCCGGCCCAGGCCGTCCAGCTCATAAATATATGTTTTCCCCGTTTTCGTAATCACCGCACCGGCGCAGAAAAACGCCGTAATCTTGATCAGCGCGTGAAACACGAAATGACTCAGCGCCCCGGCCAGACCTAACGGGCTCATGAGCGTCACCCCGAAAAGAATATAGGACATATTGGCGATCGTGGAGTAAGCCAGCCGCCGCTTGAAATGCGTCTGCTTCAAGGCCCGCACCGACCCGTATAAAATCGTCACAATCGTTGCCGTCATCACAATATATTGCGCCGGTGTCCCCTTCAGGAAATCTGTTCCATATACATAGTAGGTCAGGCGGATAATCGCGAACGCGCCTGCCTTCACAACCGCCACCGCGTGCAGCAGAGCCGTCACCGGCGTGGGCGCAACACCCGCATCCGGGAGCCAGGAATTGAAGGGGCAGACCGCCGCCTTCACGCCGAAGCCGAAAAGCGCCAGCACATACACCAGCCTCAGAAGCCCCGCTCTGTCACCGATCAGCGCCATATCCAGAATACCGCCATAGGCAAAGGACTGCCCGTCCCCATAAACAATGCTGAAAATCAGCGCGATAAAGCCAAACGCCGCACCTCCCAGCGAATAATACAGATATTTTCTCGCCGCCAGAATAGCCTCCCGGCTTAAGGTATGAATCGCCAACGGTACCGTGGACAACGTCAGCAGCTCATAGAAAAAGTACATGGTCAGCAGATTGCCCGCCAGCGCGATACCCAGCGTCACTCCGTAGGTCACCGTATAGAAGAGGAAAAACACCTTTTCATGCTTCTCATGCTCCATATACTCAAAGGAATAGAGCGTGGAAAGCGGCCAGAGTATGCTGATTAAGCCCGCAAAGACCTTCGAGAGGCCGTCCATCTCCAGCTTGATCTGCAGATTACCCGTAAAATACACCACCACGAAGCTCTCTACTGTCTCCCGCAGGATGAGATACCACACCAGAACTGACGTCAGTGTCACCATACTCATCAGGAAAATTTCCATCTGCTTTCTGCTGCGGAACGGAAAGAAAAATGCCGCCACACCGGTAAGCATCGGCAGAATAATCACCACTCCGATTAAAACGTGTAACATGGCGCCTCCCCTCAGAAAATCTGACTGACCAGATTTGTCACAATGCCCGGAAACAGGCCCACGACCAGCGCCAGCACAGACATCAGGCCGATCGGCAGAAGCATCATCCAGTTTGCTTCGTTCTTTTCATAAACTGTCTCTCCGGACTCAGTCCGCGCCCCGGAAGCAACAGCCGTGTCACTTCCATCCGCCTTACTCTTTTCCAGATCCGCACCCTTCATTTTCTCTGCAACCTCCGGCAGGAAGCCCTGTATCGCAATCGGGAACAGATATCCCGCCGTCAGAAGCGCCGAGATTAGCAGTACTGCAGGCCCCAGCACACTGAACACGGGAATGTCACAGTTCAACGCCCCCACCGCCAGGTACCACTTGGCGATAAATCCACCTGTCGGCGGTATGCCCACCAGACTCAAGGACGCCAGCGTAAAGAAAAACATCGTCACCGGCATCTGCTTTCCGATCCCATCCAGCTCACTGACATATTTTTTGCCGGTCTTATAAATAATCGCGCCGGCGCAAAGGAAGAGCGCGCTTTTCACCAGCGCGTGGCAGACCACCTGCAGCATCGCGCCCGTAAAGGAATCCCCTGTACTCAGGCAGAAAAGACCAAGGAGCACATAAGAAACCTGGCTGACCGTGGAATAGGCCAGGCGCTTTTTCAACAGCTTCTCCCGGAAGGCCAGCATGGAACCCATAAAGACCGTCATCAGCGACAGCGTCAGAAGCGCCGTCTGCACCCAGGTACCGGCAAGTGCTTCCGGTCTGCACACAAAGTAAAGCACTCTTAAAATGCCCAGTACGCCGCCCTTCGTGATGACCGCGGAGAGCACCGCGCTCGCGGGCGCCGGCGCCACCGGATGCGCTGTCGGCAGCCAGGCGTGCAGCGGGAACATACCCGCCTTCACAGAAAAGCCCAGCACCGTCACAAAAACTGCGGCAAGCATCCCGCCGGTCATGGCCGCGTCGTTTACTGTTCCCCCGGCGATAAACGATGTATCGACTCCGTGCGTGCTGAAATAAAACAGGCCAAAGAGAACCAGAAAAGCGCCCGCCAGACTATAAAACAGATATTTCAGCGCCGCCATAATGCTCTCGTGCGTCATTTCATGCAGCACCAGCGGGAATGACAGAAGCGTCATAAACTCAAAGAAAACATAGTAGGTCAGAAGGTTCCCGGCGTAATCAAGGCCGATCAGCACGCCAAGCGTCATGATAAAGAACCCGAAATACCGGTGCCAGGCCTTTTCCTCCTTCATATATTCCCCGGAGAACAGCGCCACCAGGATCCAGATGAAGGCCATCAGGCAGGAGAAGAGCTTCCCCACCGTATCCAGCTTCAGCACCACCGCAAGCCCCTCCGTGAAGGAAAACAGCACATACTCCGTCTCCCTGTTCAGGCGCAGAGCGTTCGCCACCACAAAGATAAAGCACAAAAGCAGCACATCCACACTGATCCCGCACAGGGTCTTTAAATCAGACTTTTTTCCAAAACATAAAATCAGAAGTCCGGCAAGAACCGGCAGTAAAACGGGAGCCAGCAAACAAAATAAATCCATCGTCCCCTCCTTAAGCAAACATGTGGAGTCCCTCTGTAATCAGGTCCACAAAGGGCTGTGAAAAAATTCCCAGAGTAAAATTCAGTACAACAAAGCCGATGATCGCAGCCGTATAGCAGCGGTTCGCGCCCCAGACCGTGCGGGGCTCGTCCTTTACCCCCGACGGCACATAGATACGGATCACCGTCTTTAAGTAATAAATCGCGTTTAAAATGGTACTGACCGCCAGCACAATCATCGTTGGCAGAAGCTTGCCCTCATTGGAAACACAGGCCTGCGCAAACAGAAGCTTGCTGATAAAGCCCGCGAACAATGGTACGCCCACCATGGAAAGGGAAGCGATCGTAAAGCCAACACCCGCAATCAC
This sequence comes from Lachnospiraceae bacterium, assembly GCA_021199495.1. Lineage (GTDB taxonomy): Bacteria > Bacillota > Clostridia > Lachnospirales > Lachnospiraceae > RGIG6307. The sequence goes on from JAJQHY010000056.1 coordinate 8,009, forward strand.
GTTGCGGTAAGCCGCGCCGGTCAGCCGGATGAATTTCCGGCTGTAACCTGACATGTCTGTCAGGCCAATTGTGGAGATAAAGACCAGTGCCTTGCTCACAGCGTGACTGAATATATGAAATACCGCAGCGATCATTCCCACTTCCGTCCCCAGGCCGATGCCCATGTAAATATAGCCGATCTGTGCGATGGAGGAAAAGGCGATCATGCGCCGCACATCATTCTCCCGGATGGCGCTTAAAGAACCGAAAATCATACCGGCAAGGCCAAATACAAAGAAAACATTCACAATATGCGTTTCCTGGAATACTTCAAAGCCGACCACCCGGTAAATAATCTTGATCAGCAGGAATATATAGCCCTTGCTGACCAGACTGGATAAAATCGCCGCACTGGAAATGGTCGAATAGCCGTAAGCGTCCGGCAGCCAGGTGTGGAACGGAAAGAGCGCGCTCTTGATAGCCAGGCCCACGCACATGAAAGCGATGGATACCAGCAGAGGCACATGATACTCGCCGCTTGCCGCCAGTGCCGCCACGGACTCCTGAATGTTGCTCATCAGCAGATGCCCCGTAATCCCATACATCATGCAGATGCCCAGAAGTAAAAGTCCGCTTCCCAGCAGGTTCATGATCATGTAACGCACCGCCGCTTCGATCGTGCGGCCGATCTGACGGATCATGATCAGGCCGCAGGCCGCGATGGTATTGATTTCCACAAATACATACGCGGTAAATAAGTCGTTGGTGTAAATGAGTGCCAGAAGCGAAGTCAGCAGCAGGTTGACCAGAACATAATAATAATTGACCTTCGTCTGCTCCACTTCCTCGTCCAGCTTGTGATAGCCGCCCATCATGGACAGGAGCATCACCACACTGAACATAAGCGCCGTCAGTGCCTCCAGCACACCCGCGCGGATTTCATTGCCCCACGGCGCCGGATAATGTCCCATGGTATAGACAAAATATGTGCCCGTCTGCAGGGTGTACCCAAGTGTGATTGCGGACAGGATCATCACCGTGATAATCACCCCGGCGTTGACGCGTCTGGCCGCCTTCCCCGGCAGCACGCTGCACACCACACCGGAAATCAGGGCAATCATAATGCTGAAGAAGGGAAGGTTCTGCAGAAACTGATTGAGTGTCATCTACTTCTCCTCCTCTCCCTTTTTGATGATTTCCGTAATCTCATCCAGGTTCAGCGTGTGGTACCGCCGATACAGACGAATGGTCAGGGAGAGCATTACCGCCGACACGGATACACTCACCACGATGCCCGTCAGTACCAGGCCTGCCGGAATCGGATTGATGTAGGCTTCCACGTCCGTCACACCATCTGTCACAATCGGGGCACTGCGCCCCTCTATGTAACCCATACTTGCCAGGAAAAGATAGACAGCCGTGTCCATGATATTTAAACCGATAATTTTTTTGATCAGATTTTTCTGCAGCAGGAGGTTGAAAAAGCCGATGCCGAAGAGCACCATTGCCACCGCCGCCATATAATTTTCCGCAAAATTCGGACCCATTTAATAGCCTCCTTTCCGGAAAAGCACATAGAACGAATACATCGTGCAGGCCACCACCAGTCCCACGCAGATATTAAGGGGCAGGATCAGTCCGGCGCTCAGAATCCGCCCCGGTGTGCCCGCGGAAATGATGCTTTCCAGTTCATTCGCGCCGGTGAAAAAGGAGTAGCTCTTCGCCAGCGCGTAAAAGCCAAGTGCACAGAAGCTGATCACCTTATAGGTTTTCGCCGTGAACAGCTTCTCCATCCGCTGAAAACCGTAGGCATTCGCATATAAAATCAGGCTTGCACCAATGACCGCGCCGCCGGAAAAGCCGCCGCCCGGTCCCAGATGTCCGCATAAGATAATGTAAATGCCGAAAATCAGCAGCATGGGAACCAGGATGAAGGCCACGGTTTTTAAGATGACGTCATTCTCCGGTTCCAGCGTTTTTTCATGGGTATAAGCCGCTTCCTCGGCAGAAAGCTTTTCTTTCTCCTCCTTACTGTCCACCCGCATCAGGATCATGACCGCGATGGTGGCGATAAAGAGGACGTTGCTTTCACCCAGGGTATCAAAAGCACGGTAGTCGAGGATCATGCCTGACACAATATTGACCGCGCCGGTCTCCTCAAGGCCCTGCTCAATGTAGCGCTCCGCCACTTCATTGGAGGTGGGGGTTGTCCGCGCTGCCAAAGGGCGGCATCCAGGAAACCGTCACTAAAAGCAGAACGACAATTGCGATGCACATCACTGTCGCCAGCACAGGGTAAGCTTTATCAAATATGACTTTCAGCAACGGCCGGCGGCTCCCCGGGACAAGACGGTCGGCATTTTCCACCGTGTTGAGGATTCCCTCCGGAATCTGCTGCCGCAGTTTTTCCAGATCAGCTGCCGCAGACTGCTCCTGCAGCTTTTCACCTGAAGCGTCTTTCCTTTTGCTTTGGACAGTCTCCTGCCCGGGCGCATTCTTCGGCGGCTTCATCTCCAGCTCACCCAGATACAGATCCTGCTCGCCCTCCATCCAGGTATGAAAGCGTTCTCTGAAAGAAGGACGGGCGGCTTTTTCTTTATCCAGATCAATCATCATCGTCCTCCTTCTTCTCTTCCTCATCAGATTCCCCGTTCAGGGCATTGATTCTCTTCAGTGTCACAAAAAAGAGAATGCTTGTGACGCCCGCGCCCACCGCGGCCTCCGTAATCGCCAGGTCAGGTGATTCCAGACAAACCCACAGAATGGACATGATCAGACTGTACGACATATAGATAATGATGGAATTCAGCAGATTTCTGGAAAAAGTCACGGAAATGGCGCAGATCACTAAAAATCCCAACAGTAAATATTGAAAAATCGTCACAATTCCGTCACCTCGCATTCTTTCTCCAGATCCGGATTGGTCGCCGTCTCCATGCGTGAAATCAGATGTGAGGAAACCGGGGAAGCGCACCACAAAAACAGGATAACCAGTCCCATTTTCAACGTAGAAAACTGAAAACCGTTTAAAATCATCAGTCCAACCAGCGATGCGCCCAGTCCCAGCGTATCACCCACAGCCGCGGCGTGCATCCGGTTTAACACATAATGAAACTTAAATACGCCGAAGACCTCCAGCACAAACGCAATCAGGCCAATCAGCAGAAACGCAGCGCCCAGAAAAAACCTCACCCACTCAGATATCGTCAGCATGCTCTCCACTTCCTTTCTCAGCATCTGTCTTCTCCGAATCCTTTCTGGCGGCCCTGCTGTCCGTATAAACCTTTGTCAGCACCACCACCGCCAGGAAACCAATCATGGCATAAATCAGGCAGATATCCATCAGATATCCCTCCTGCAGGATCACAGCCATAATCGCAATCATCACAGTAACCATGGTATTGATCATGTTGATGGCGACAATGCGGTCCGCCACCGATGGTCCTCTCACCGCCCTGATCAGGCTTAAGAGCACCAGTACAACCAAAATCAAAAGCGCGCCGACGAGAAAATACCGGGTACAGCCTTCCGGCATAGTCAGATTTTCCAATACCGTCATTGCTTTCCCGCCTCCTTCTCCATTTTCTCTAAAAGCCGCACGAAGACAGAGCTGTCGAGTCCCTGCGCCATGCTTTTATCCAGGCAGTGAACTGTGAATTCATCGTCCTCAAGGTTTACCGTGATGGTCCCCGGCGTCAGGGTGATGCTGTTAGCCAGCACTGCCCGCGCCGTCTGCGTCTTTAAAGAAGCGTGAAAGGTCACCAGCACCGGCTCCGGTTTCTGATAAAAATTCAAAATAATTCCCAGAAGGACTATATTTGCCTTTATCACTTCCCAGAGCAGCACCGCCAGATACTCCACAATCCTCAGAAGCTGCTTTGCGATCAGAATGTCCTTGCGCACACTGTAATCCATATATTTACAGATAAACCAGTAAATCACCGCCGCGATCACCAGCCCGAAGAGAACGATCTCCAGGGTAATCTGTCCGTTGAACAGAATCCATATGAAAAAAAATAAAATGTACATATTTTGTCCCTACATAAAGATAACCCGGGGCCGCAGGCCCCGGATCATTATTTTAAAGAACTGCCTCCAGCTTTTCTGAAAGCTCGGCCTTCTTCATGCTGCCCACATATTTCTCCACAGCCTGTCCATCTTTGAAAATAATAAAGGAAGGAATGTTTCTGATCTGATACTGCCCGGCCAGCTCCCTGCTGTCATCCACATTAACCTTGCCGATTTTCATTTTCCCTTCATATTCCTCAGCCAGCTCGCTCACGATGGGGGCCATCATTTTGCAGGGCCCGCACCAGTCCGCGTAAAAGTCCACCAGCACCGGCAGTTCGCTTTTGAGCACCTCTGCCTCAAAGTTTGATTCATTCCAAATTGCTGCCATTTTACGTACCTCCGTTTCTTTTTATGGTTCCACCTTTCGGTAAATAATATACTTGCAGATCGGATTGCCCTTCTGTGAGAATTTCTCCTCATACTCCGTCATCACGTTGCCCCGGCAAAGCACCTCGTCCCGGTGCAGATCATAAGTCAGAGCCTCAATCTGCCACCCGGCCGCTGCCGCTTCCTCCAGCGCAAAATCAAAGAGCTCCCGGTTATCCGTCTTAAATTCCAGACGGCCGTCCGGACTTAAAACTCTGTTGTACAGCGCCAGAAACGCCCGCCCCGGCAGGCGCCTTTTTGCGTGCCGCGCCTTGGGCCAGGGATCCGAAAAATTCAGATAAATCCGATCCACCTCACCGGGTTCAAAATACTCTGCGAGTGCTTTCGCGTCCCCGCAGATCAGCCTCACATTGTCCCGCGGATCTGCTGTAAGCTTCGAAACAGCCTTCACCAGCACACTGCTGTACTGCTCCAGCCCCACATACATCACATCCGGGTGCAGCGCCGACATGCGGTGTAAGAAGCCGCCCTTGCCCATCCCGATCTCGATATGCAGCTGAGGTCTGGCTGCTGCGTCACCTTCAGGATCTGCCCGCGATACATCCGGAACTTCTTCTCCATCTCCGTCCTGCCGTGACACTGTCGCTATATCACCCTGCGCCTCAAATAAAGACCGCCATGCTCCCCTTAAGGACGCGGGATCCTTCACCACATATTCACTTGCATTCAGGATCTCCTCCGCTCCAGGAATATTACGCAGCCTCATGCTTCCTCCAGCTCAACTTCCGGGCCAGCATGGACCCACTTTCAGTCATAGTCTTATTTTATCTGTAAAAGCTATCAAATAGAAGAGCAAAATTTCATGAATTTTTAAAGAAAAGGCTTTGGTTTTTGGGAAAATTATAGTATGATAGGAAGGTACTTTTCCGGAGGGATTTTTTTATGCGATTATTCCGTAACATAACCGCGGCTTTTCTTTGCGCCGCTTTGCTTCTTTGTTCCGTCCAGACAGGCGTCTCTGCCACAGAAATTACCGCAGCAGACACCACCGCCGCAGAATGGCCCACCGGCCCTGATATTTCCAGTGAGACCGCCATCCTCATCGAGGCGGAGACCGGCACCATCCTGTATGAGAAGAACATGCATCAGCAGATGTATCCGGCCAGCATCACCAAGATTCTGACCTGCCTGATCGCCGTGGAGGAAACGGACCTGGATGACAGCGTCACCTTCACGCAGGAGGTTTTAGACACCATCCCCGTCGATTCCAGCCGCATCTGGGTAAACGCCGGGGAATCTCTTACCATGGACGAATGTCTCCAGGCTATCCTGATTGCCTCCGCGAATGATGTAGCAGCCGGTGTGGCAGAATACATCTCCGGTTCCATTGAGGCATTCGCGGATCTGATGAATGAGCGGGCTGAGGAGCTGGGCTGTGAGGATTCGCACTTTGCCAACCCGCATGGCTATCACGATGAGGACCATTATACCTCTGCCTACGATATGGCGCAGATTGCCAGAGCGTTTTTCTCCGTAGATCTTTTATGTACCTACTCCAGTTCCACGACCCTGCACCTGTACCCCTCTGAGGGGCGCGATGTTGAAACACTGGAGAGCAACAAAAACCAGCTGCTTGCCGGCCGCACCTATGAATATGAGTATCTGGTCGGTTCCAAGACCGGCTACACGGACATGGCCGGACAGACCCTGGTCAGCTGCGCGCAGAAGGACGGCATGCGTTTAATCTGCGTCGTCATGAACGCGGAATCCCCGCAGCAGTATGTGGACACCATTGAGCTCTTTGAATTCGGCTTCAATAATTTCACCACCGTCAACATTTCTGAGAATGACACGACCTATGTGTCCGATGGCTCTTCCTATGATGTGGACGTGATCGATGTTTTAGGAAACTCCACTCCGCTTCTGTCCATGGATACGGACGCCTTTGTGGTGCTGCCGAACGGCGCGGAATTCTCCGATGTTTCTTCCTATATCACGCTGACTGAGGAGGAAGAAAACGGCCTGGCGACCGTGCACTACCTCTATGACGATCACGCGGTCGGAACGGCGCGGATCTATATGAACGTCAGCGAAACTGCCGCCTCTTCCACCACCGTGACAACGGATGAGACGGTAGGCGAGCTGGAAACAGAACAGACGGTGATCAGTGAAGAGAGCGAGGAAGAAGCTGCCCCAAAGCGAGTCCTTTTTATCAACATCCGCAACATTCTCATCGCAGTCATTGTAATTGCGGCCATCGGAATCTTTTTCTACTTTTTCAGAAAGCCTGTCAAACGCCGCCTCACCATCCGGATGCGCACGGTCTCTCTGCGCACGCGTTACAGGAAACGCCAGGAAAATAAGACACCGAAAGCACTTTTAAATCTGGAACCTGTTGTACGCCAGAAAAAGCGCCGCGCAAATACCGTGAAAGCCTCAAAAGGCTTCAGCTTAAAGCGCTTTGACCCGAAAAATACGGAGCCAAAGCCCCGCAGCGCCGGGGATGTGGACGACTATGAGGTTTCCCGCTACTTAAGCTCCCAGCCGCGCAGGCGCGAGGTACAAATGTTCAATATCAACGATGATACCGGCAAATCCGGAAAATAATGTCAATCAGCGCCGCCCGCTCAAAGCCAGGCGGCCTTTTTGCTTCTGTTGACTTCACCCCTTGTAATAAGGCAGTAAAAGGAGGAAGGTCTGAGCATGAAAACAGCAATCATTTCAAATAATAAAAAGGTCCGGAAATCCCGCCGGATCGTTTTGCTGCTGATCGCGGCCATCATACTCAACATAGTCTGCTTCGCCACGCAGGATATGCTGGACATCTATGCGGGCAGCCGGCCTTCTCTCACAGAAGATCTCTCCGCCGCGGCCGACGACCTGGCATGGACAATCGAGGCGGAGGGACTGGTGCTTTTACAGAATAACGACAGCACCCTGCCGCTTGCTGACAGCGTCACAAAGGTCAATGTCTTCGGCTGGTCCTCCACACAGTGGATCAGCGCCGGTTCCGGCTCCGGAGGCAGCAGCGCTGCTCAGGTGGATTTCCTGGACGCGCTTACCGAAGCCGGCATTGAATATAACACCGAACTGACGGACATGTACCGGGCCTTTTTAAGCGAGCGCCCGCTCTACGGCGTCCGTTCTTCCTTAAATTCCACCTCCGAAGAGCTTTGCTGCCTGTATGAGCCCTCCGTTTCAGACACTGCTTATTACAGTGAGGAGCTTTTATCCAACGCGGAAACCTATTCCGACACAGCCATCGTAGTGATCGGCCGTTACACGGGAGAGAGCAACGACTGCCCCAAAGTACAGTACAAACAGACCACCAAAGGCGGCGATATCGTCATCGACGACAGCCGCACCTATCTGGACCTTTCCACCGAGGAAGAAGCGCTGCTTGCCTATGTGGGCAGCCACTATGAGAATGTCATCGTTATCCTGAACACCACCAACCAGATGTCCGTGGGCGCGATCGAGACCATTGATGGTGTGGACGCCTGCATCCTGGTGGGAACTACCGGGGACGATGGGACGAAGGCCGTGGTTGCCGCTCTTTACGGAGAGGTAAATCCCTCCGGCCGCCTGACGGATACCTGGGTGTACGATCTGACAACTTCCCCCGCCTATTTAAGCAGCGGAGCCGAAGGGCTCGGTTATTACACCAACGGCGATGGCCTCTATCCGGCGGACGGCACAACTACCGATGTGACAACCGGCGACAGCTCCCTGTACGAAGGCGTTGCCTATGTGGATTACACGGAGGGAATCTATGTGGGCTATAAGTGGTATGAAACCGCTGACGCGGAAGGATTCTGGAATACTGTGTCCAACGAATACGGGGACGGCTATAACGGCGTGGTGCAGTATGCCTTCGGCTATGGATTAAGCTATACGGAATTTTCCTGGGAAATCGTGGACGCGACCGCCGGGGAGCTTCCTGCAGACGGCACCGTTTCCGTCACCGTCCGGGTCACAAATACCGGGGATGTTGCGGGGAAGGACGTCGTACAGCTGTATTACAGCGCGCCCTATTATACCGGGGAGATTGAAAAATCTTACGTTAATCTGGCGGGCTTTGCCAAAACCGGCCTGCTCAAGCCCGGCGAAAGTGAGGAGGTCACACTTTCACTTACTGTGTACGACATGGCGTCCTATGACTGTTATGACGCCAATCACAACGGCTTTGCCGGTTACGAGCTGGATGCCGGGGAGTACACCTTCTTTGTCTCCCGCGACGCCCATAACGCGGTGGACAGCTTCACCTGCACCATTTCCGCGAATATTCAGTATCCGGAAGATCCCGACACCGGCGCGGCTGTCTCAAACCTCTTCACCGGTGAGGACGCTCTTGACGGCGTTTCTTTAGACGGCAGCGATTCCGACGCGAACATCATCTGGCTTAGCCGCGCCGACTTTGCCGCCACCTTCCCATACGAAAAAAGCAGCGACCGGGCCATGACGGACAATGTGATTTTCCTAAATCTGTACACGGAAGAAATGGCGATGGAATGGGGTGATGAAAATGACGAAGACATTACGACAGGCGCGGACAATGGCCTGTCCATCACCAATGAGGACGGCACGATCAGTGCGCTTGGCTATGCCCTGGGTGCGGACTATGACGACCCGCTCTGGGACGATCTCTTAGATCAGCTGACTGCAGCGGAGATGGAAGATCTCGTTCTCCACGCGTATTGCAAAACGAATGCCCTGCCCTCCATCGGCAAAGAACAGACGACAGAGCTCGACGGCCCCACCCAGGTAGGCAGCTTTTCCTACGGTTCTGCCGGCAGGGGCTTTCCCAACCCCACCACGCTGGCCCAGACCTTCAATCAGGATCTGGCTTATGAGTACGGCCTGGTAAGCGGCGCGGAAGCGGTACAGCTTGGCCTTGACGGGTGGTATGCCCCCGGTGCCAACCTCCACCGCAGTGCCTTCGGCGGCAGAAATTACGAATATTATTCCGAAGATTCCTACCTCACCGGCGTCTTCGCCTCCCTGACCATACAGGGCGCTAAAAATACCGGCGTCTACACCTTCCTCAAACACTTCGTGGCCTATGACCAGGAAAGCGCGCGCGACGGCGTGTACGTCTGGATGAGCGAGCAGACCCTGCGGGAAACCTATTTAAAGCCCTTCCACATGGCTGTGGAGGCCGGCTGCACCGGCATCATGACCTCCTACAACCGTGTCGGCGCCGTCTGGGCAGGCGGCAGCTATGCCCTTCTGACCGGTATTCTGCGAAATGAGTGGTCTTTTAAGGGAACGGTGCTCACCGACTATGCCGACCACCAGACTTATATGAATGCCGACCAGATGCTGAAAGCCGGCGGCGATCTGTGGATGGACGGCTGGCTTTCCAACGGAAGCTTTCTCTATGAAACCTCCTCAAGCCGCCTTCAGGCACTGCGCCGCGCCGCCAAAAACGTGACCTACATGGTGCTGGATGCGGCTTATATCGCCCGGCAGTATGCGGCCCAAAATCCGGATTCGGTATATGTCACTGAAGCACAGAGCGGGATAAATATCTGGCGGACTGCACTGACGGTCTTTGACGTGACAGTGGTTCTGATTATAATTACATCTATTCTTCGAAAATATCAGAAAAGCAACCATGCCTGACATCATTTGCAAAAGCTCATACTGATATGAAAAGAAAACTTGCAAAACAGAACCTTCTAATATACAATATACAATGGTCGCAGGTACCGGATACAGTCAGTCGCCGGCGGCCAGGGTCAGACTGTCAACAGCTACAGGAAATACTTAAAGGAGGACACCATGCAGCATCTTACCTTTGACGTAACATGTGAGGGTTCCGCGCCCGGGGCGCGGCTTGAGACGTATATTCAGAACTATTCGGGGGTTTTACAGACAACTGAACGACCGCTTATCCTTGTACTGCCGGGCGGCGGTTATACGCACCTGTCTCCCAGAGAAGGAGAACCGATGGCGTTTCAGTACTGCGCAATGGGGTATCACGCGGCGGTGCTGTATTATTCACTGGCGCCGGAAGCGACGTATCCTGCACAGATTTATGAGGCGGCAAAGGCCGTGGCACTGATACGCAGCCACGCGAAGGAATGGCATGTGGATCCGGACAAAATCATCATCCAGGGCTGCAGTGCCGGCGCGCATCTCGCGGCTTTGTACGGCTGCATCTGGAAACAGAATTTTATTGCGGAAGAAATCGGCCTGAAGCCTGAGGACAGGGAAATCCTGAGGCCGAACGGACAGATTTTATGCTATCCGGTCATCACCAGCGGCGGCTTTGCCCACAGAGGGTCCTTCGACAGTCTCTGCGGCGGGGATGAAGCACTTGAAAAAGAACTGAGCGTGGAAAACCTGGTCAATGCGGACACACCGAAGACCTTTATCTGGCATACGCAGGCAGATAATGCTGTGCCTGTGGAAAATTCCCTGCTGATGGCGGCGGCGCTGCAGAAAGCGCATATTTCCTTTGAACTGCACATTTATCCGGCAGGACAGCATGGCCTGGGTCTGGCAACCTGGTACACTCAGTCGAAGGGAGGAAGTGAGGTTGAACCCCAGTGTCAGTCCTGGATTGAACTGGTGAAGACCTGGCTGGAACACTTTTAACCCATGCATTATATCGTATTTGATCTGGAGTGGAATCAGAGCTCGACCAAATTCCGGGAAAATAAGCGTCTGCCCTTTGAGATCATTGAAATCGGGGCGGTGAAGCTGGATGAAAACGGACAATATGTGGATCGTTTTCAGAGCCTGGTACGGTCAGTTGTTTACCAGCATATGCACACCATTACGGAGAATATCGTCCATATTCATCAGGAGGACTTAAAAAAAGCCCGTTATTTCACGGAAGTCATGCGGGAGTTTCTGCGCTTCTGCGGCGAGGAGTATATGTTCTGCACCTGGGGCAATCAGGACGTAGCGGAGCTGGAGCGGAACATGGATTTTTACGGCATGACGCCTCTCTCGACGGGGCCGCTGCCCTTCTATGATGTGCAGAAACTTTACAGCCTGTATTATGAGGACGGCAAGAGCCGCCGCTCCCTGAAAACCTGCGTGGAAGTGCTTAAGCTGGAGGATGAATCGGTACCGTTTCACCGGGCTTTCGCCGACGCCTATTATACCGCGCTGATTTTTCAGAAGGTCCGCTGCGCAAAGATCCTGGAGAGAATTTCCTTTGATACCTACCGGCTTCCGGAATCGAAGGAAAAAGAGCTTTACTGGAAATTTGACACCTACGCGAAATATATCTCCGCGCCGTTTCCCGACAAGCACGCGCTGCTGAATACGAAGCGTGTGACTTCGATCCGCTGCTTTTGCTGCGATAAGCCTCTGCGCCGCAGCGGCAAGTGGTTCTCCCCCAATGGCAAAAATTATTATAACCTGGGTGAGTGCAGCGAGCACGGCATGATGCGCTGTAAAATCCGCGTCTGCAAGGCGGGTGACAAGCAGGTGTACGCCGTCCGCACGACCCGCGCCCTGCGGGACGATGAGCGGGAAGAGTTTGAGAGCATGCGCACGCACGCATCGCAGCATCAGGCAGGGAAGCCGCATCATAAAGGAACATGATATAAATAAAACCGGAAGAGTCCGTGGGATGAAAGGTATCACCCTCACAGCTTCTTCCGGTTTTTATTTCATGACTGTTTACCGACCTTTTATACAGTTTTCTCAACCGAACAGATATTTCCGGTTTTTCTCCACAATCACAAAGAGCAGTCCCCCACAGACCGCGCAGACAAGGATCTCACCGATACCCACCGTCAGCATCATGTAGGGAATGGCCTCTTCGGTGCCATAGCAATATTTTAATACAAAGGGAACAATCAGCGTGTTGGCCACGATGGGAGGAACGGGTGCGAGCCATTTGATTTTAACTTTTCCGGCAAAATAAGTACCCACCGCGCCGATTAAGGTTGCGAGCGCCCCGAAGACCACGTCCCCGACAACGGCGCCGCTCAAAAGATTGGCCAGGAAGCAGCCCACAAACAGGCCCGGAATGGCGGCCGGTGTGAAATACGGCAGGATCGTCAAAGCCTCCGCAATGCGGAACTGGATCACGCCGAAGCTCCAGTAGTTGAACAGGTACACCAGTACCACGTAGATGGCCGCGATCATCGCCGCCTGGACCAAAGTTACGGTCTTTTGATTCTTCATGTGAAATTTTCTCCTTTAGTTTTATTTAGGGTCAGGAAGGTCTCGAACTGACCATGTATATCTGCCTGAAAATTCACCCAATGCGTTCCTTTCAGACTGTCCGAGTATATCATAGAGTTCTCAGAAATGCAAGGAATGTCTGTGTTTTGTCCGGATTAACCGTGACACACGCCCCGGGCATCAAGACAGGGAGACGAAATCGCCTCCCTGTCTTTTCTCTGTAAATCTGTCTGTAAATAAGACCGCTGTTCTCACAAAGCTTTTTTCATGCTGACAGTTCCATCACGTCTGATTTCCCGCGAACTGCGTCATATACAGCTCGTAATATCTGCCCTTCGCGGCCATCAGCTCGTCGTGATTGCCTGTCTCCACGATGCGGCCCTGGTCCATGACGACGATATAGTCCGCGTCGCGGATGGTGGACAGGCGGTGAGCAATGATCACGCTGGTGCGGTCCTGCATCAGCTTCACCATCGCGTCCTGGATATTTTTCTCAGTACGCGTGTCCACGCTGGAGGTTGCCTCATCTAAGATCAGAATCTTGGGGTGCGCCAGGAAGGCCCGCCCGATGGAGAGCAGCTGCCGCTGGCCCTGGCTCAGATTCTGGCCGGACTCCGTCAGCTCCGTATCGTATCCGTTCTGAAGGTGCGTGATCATGGAATGACTGTTGCTCATGCGGGCCGCGCGCTCCATCTCCTCGTCCGTCGCTTCCGCGTTGGAATATTTTAAGTTGTTGCGCACCGTGTCGGAGAACAGGACCGTATCCTGCAGCACGATCGCCGTATTGCGCCGCAGATCATTACAGTCAATATCCTTGATATTCACACCGTCAATTAAGATCTCACCGCTGTCGACATCGTAGAAGCGCATCAGCAGGTTGACCACGGTGGTCTTGCCGCTGCCGGTAGCGCCCACGAGCGCGACCTTATGCCCCGCGTAAATGTCCAGATTAAAATCATACAGCACCTGCTTGCCCGGAATATAGGAGAAATTCACGTTCTTAAAGGAAATCACACCCTTGGCGTTCTCCATATTTGAGGCACCGCTCTTATCCTCATCCGCTTCATCCATGATGGCAAAAACACGCTCCGCGCCCGCGATGGCGGTGATGATCTGTCCATAGACCTCCGCAATCATATTGATCGGACGGCCGAACTGCTTGGCGTATACGATAAACGCGGAAATCACGCCCACGGAAATCAGGCCGTGGATCGCAAAGTAGCCGCCGAAGGCCGCGATCAGGACAAAGCCGATATTGCTGATGACGTTCATCAGAGGGCCCATGGAGCCGCCGATGACCTCGGCAATGATACCGACCCGGGTCAGGTTGTCCGACGTGTTCTCAAACTCCTCAATCACCTGCGGCTGATAATTGTATGCCGAAACGGTCTTGTAACCGGTCACCATTTCCTCCACGGTACCATTTAAATTTCCTAACAGGGCCTGACGCTTTCTGGAGTATTCCCGCATTTTACCGGTAATCAGTTTGGTTACGATCAGCGTCAGGATCACGGTTACACAGGAAAGAAGCGCTAACTGCCAGCAGAGCCAGAGCATCATCGCGACCGTCCCGGTAATCGTCAGAACGCCGCTCACCAGCGTACTTAAGGACTGCGATACGATATTGGAAATATTCTCCACGTCGTTGGTCATGCGGCTCATGACGTCGCCGTGGGAATGAGAATCCAGATATTTGACCGGCAGGTTAACGATTTTATTGAAAAGATCCTCCCTCATCCGACTGACAATATGCTGACTCAAATACGCGCTGAATCTCGTCTGGAACAGGGTAGCGACCGCCGAAATCACATAGAGCACAAGCATCAGCGCCAGCACCGGCACCAGGGTATCAAACTCTCCGTTCGTGATTTTGTCAATGGCGTCGCTCTGCAGCTTGGGTGTGAAAATAGAACACAGCACCACCACAATCACCACCGCCAGCAGTCCCGCCAGCAGTCCCGTTTCACTGGCAAAATACCGCACCAGACGCAGCAGGGTCTGTTTCCCGTTCTGGGGTTTCTCCACCTCTCTGCCGCGGCCCGGCCCGCCTGGTCCGCGGCCGCCGAAGCGGATATTCACCTGTGGAGCGTCGCTGCGTCCTGCCTGTCCGTTCTGGGAGGCGGGCGCGTTGTTTGCATTTGCACTGTTATTCGCCATAGATATCGCCTCCCTCCTTTAACTGGGATCTGTAAATATCCTGATAAATCTCACAGCTTCTCATCAGCTCCTCATGCGGGGCGCAGGCTACAATCCGTCCGTTGTCAATCACCGCAATCCGGTCGGCGCCGCGCACGGAGGCAATTCTCTGTGCGATAATAATCTTGGTCACATGGCGATAGGTTGTCCGAAGCGCCTCATAAAGCTTTGCCTCAGTCTTTAAATCCAGGGCGCTGGTTGAGTCGTCCAGGATCAGGATTTCCGCGTCCTTTAACAGCGCACGGCTGATGGAGAGACGCTGCTTCTGACCGCCGGAAAGACTCATGCCCTTCTCCGCGACCATCGTGTCCAGCCCCTCGGGCTTGGAGAAAATAAACTCAGTCGCCTGCGCGGCCTCAGCCGCCGCCAGCACCTGTTCGTCGGTCGCTTCAGGATTGCCCCATTTAATATTCTCCCGGATGGTCTTGCTGAAAAGCTCACTCTTCTGCAAGGCAATCGCGATTTTGTCGCGAAGGTCGGAAACCTTATAATCCTTCACGTTGACGCCGTCCACGAAGACCTCGCCTTCCGTGGCGTCATAAAAACGCGGGATCAGGCTGACCAAGCTGGTCTTGCCGCTGCCGGTTGCGCCTAAAAGCGCCACCGTCTCTCCCGGCTCGATCTCCAGATTCACATCCGTCAGTACCTGCTCGCCGCTGCCTCCCGGATAAGCAAAGGAGACATGTCTTAACGCAACCCGGCCCTTGTCAGACGCCGCTGCTGCACTGTTTCCGTCAGAAACCGCCGCGCTTCCGTCCGCGATCACCGGCTCGCAGGTTAAGACCTCCTCAATACGCCGGTAGGACGCCATACCTCTGGAAATCGTCTGGAAGATCATGGCAAACATCATGACGCCGTTCAGAATATAAGAAAGGTAGGTGATGGCTGCCATCACGTTACCCGGCGTCACGCCCGCGGTCTGCACACGGATGCCGCCCACATAAATGACCGCTACGACTGCCACATTCAGCACGATATTCATAATCGGCGTCATGTAGGACATCAGCAGCAGAATATGTAACTGGGTGTCCACGAGATCTTTATTGGCCTTGCCGAAGCGTTCCTTCTCATAATCCTCACGGACATAGGCTTTGACCACACGCGTACCCGCTACGTTCTCCTGCATGACACTGTTGACACGGTCGAGCTTTTCCTGCAGGATACTGAAAAACGGCGTGACCTTCGAGAGGAAAAAGACGATGCAGACAATCAGAAACGGAAACGCGCAGATCGCAATCACGCCGAAGCTGATATCCATGGAAACCATGCAGTAAATACCGCCGATCATGAACACCATCTGGCGGATAAAGCCGCGGATACACTGCTGAATCATATTCTGGACCTGTGTGATATCGTTGGTCGTCCTCGTCACCAGAGAACCGGTGGAGAACTGGTCCGTCTGCTCAAATGAAAGGGACATAATCCTGCGGAAGGTGTCCTTACGCAGGTCATTGCCGAAATTCTGCGCGCACATATTGGAAAAAACGCCGCAGAGCACACCACAGCTGCCGCCGATTACCACGCACAAAATCATTTTCAGACCCGTGGTAATGACGATATTCAAATCCCCCACTCCGCCGTTCGACAATCCCAGCACGCCTTCGTCCACAATGGTGGCCATAAAGTCAGGCTGTATCAGGTCCATAGCAACCTCACCGATCATGAACACCGGGGCCAGGCACGCAAATAACATATATTTTTTTAAATATTTCCACATGGCGGCTCCTTTCCTTCACCTGGTATCATTTTCACCTCAGCGGCCGGATCCGGCGCTGTATTCCCGTCAGCCTTCCGCCTTCCAGGTATACAAAAGTCAAAATCCTCTTCCCAGCCGCTCAACATCTTGTCAAGAAGCCGTTTCAGTTCCTCCTGCTCGTCGGCACTAAGACGCTGAAACATCACTTCCTCCTGCTTTCTGTTCTCCGCACGTTTGCTCTCCAGTCTGTCCCTGCCTGCCTGTGTGAGAAAAATACAGATTTTTCTCCGGTCGGTGGAAAGACGCGCTTTCCTTAACAGGCCGTTTGCCTCCATTTTTCCCAGAATTTCACTGATGGAGCCGGATTTGATGCCCAGCTGGCGCTGCAGCTCCTGCTGCGACATTCCTTCTTCACTGCCATGCTCCTTTTCCCACCGTTCCAAAAGGAGCAGGATTCTGCGCTGGCCGCTTCTGCAGCTTCGCTTGTGATACAGGAAATGACCAGTCTGCTGTAAAAGAAGCAGAAGCTCATGATTTAAGCCGGAAACGGGGGTCGAAAGTGTATTCTCCCCCTGCTTTTCTTCTTCCATTGCAACCTCCTTATAAATAACCATATCGCAATAATTTTAGCTTTACGCGCCCGATTTGTCAAGGTACCTTGATTTTTCCTTCAGCCGTTCACAGAATTTTCAGATTTCCGTGATTGCACATGTTTTTTCGGATATTCCTGTTTTTGACAGTTGGAGAAAATGAAAATCCCGCAAACCAGCGTATT
>JAJQHY010000018.1:0-71725 GCA_021199495.1 Lachnospiraceae bacterium
ATAATATGCCGTCAGAGTGCAGTAGGCGGGAACATTAATTCGGCGCGGGACACCATAGAAACCGGAAGAGGCTGGAGCAGAAGTCCATGATTATCAGCAGGCTGCCGGAATTTTGCGCAAAAAGGACTTGAAAAATTAACATGTCAATCAAGAAGAAATAATAGAAGAACAATAAGCCTTCAGTTCCGGAATATCCTGTGTGAGCGTTTCCCAAAGAATTTCTTTATCAATTTTGCCATAATTATGAGCAACGACATTTCTCAATGCTTTGATTTGATTCCAAGGCATTTTGTTATATGTTTTCTTGAATTCATCGGTAAGATGTGTAGTTAATTCACCAATCTGCAGAACGCATAAGGCAGTTGCATTCTGATAAATCGTGTTATCGCTGAAGGATTGATATTCTTTACCGAATACGTCCGCTGTATGTGCAATTTCATCGCAATATTTTAAGATGTGCCGGAGAATCTCCAGGTCCCGTTCATTGGGCATACAACATAACCTCATCTTTCTGGATCTTTTGAAGGAAGCTTTCCTCGAGGCTGCCGGTGGTCAGTACATCGACCTTCCGATCAAGCGCCTCAGAGAGATCGGTATAGAAGCCGCATAAAGCAAACATCCCTTTCATAGCACCTTTGTCAATACGGAGATCAATGTCGCTTTGCTCGTTGTAGTCACCACGGGCAAATGAGCCGAACAGGTACACGCGCGAGACATTGTATTTCTGCGCAATGGGATTAACGATTTTTTTCAGTTCATCAATGGAATAATCTGGGCTGGCCATATGTGCCTCCTGTTTGGCTTTATTTTAGCATATGAGTAAAAAAAGAACAACCTGTAATTTCTGCACACGTCAGGGATATGTTGTTCATCAGTTGAGGATGAGACAGAATAGGCCATGAAGCTGAATGGATTGCTTTGATTGTCATTTGATTTTCCGGCAAAATGAAAAACGCCGGAATCCCTTGCTTTCAAGGAATTCCGACATCTTACCGAGTCGGGGTGACGGGATTCGAACCCACGGCCTCTTCGTCCCGAACGAAGCGCTCTACCAAGCTGAGCCACACCCCGGTGTTTTTCAACACTCCAATAATATAGAAAATAGAGCGGAAAGTCAATGGTAATTTTAGACAACCGATCATCAAATTAATCGTGCATTTTGGTCAAAACATGGAAATTGTGAAAAGGACTTGCAATTTATAAGGGAATAGAGTAAAGTGAATGCAATCGGGGAAACCGTGGGAGAACGATGACGTTCAGAGGAATAATACCTTTGAACGTTTTTTTATTTCAGAATCTGCGGCAGCGGCCCGTGACTCGATTTGGAGGGAAAGATTTATGAGCATGAATGTAGAAGAACTGTTTGGAAGCAATGTCTTTGACATCGGCACCATGAGAGAGAGACTGCCGAAAAATGTGTTCAGGGATGTTGTGAAGGTCATGAAGCAGGGCGGCGAGCTGTCCTTAGAGGATGCGAATGTAGTTGCTAAAGCCATGAAGGATTGGGCCGTGGAGAAGGGGGCAACGCATTATACGCACTGGTTCCAGCCGCTGACGGATATCACTGCTGAGAAACATGACGCTTTTATCTCTTCACCGGATGAGTGCGGCAGGATGATTATGGAGTTTTCCGGCAAGGAGCTGATCAAGGGTGAGCCGGATGCTTCCTCCTTCCCCAGCGGCGGACTGCGCGCTACCTTTGAGGCGAGAGGATACACAGCCTGGGACATCACTTCCCCGGCCTTTTTGAAGGAGAGCGCCGCTGGCGTGATACTTTGCATCCCCACTGCGTTCTGCTCTTATAAGGGTGAGGCACTGGATAAAAAGACCCCGCTTTTGCGCTCCATGGAGGCGGTCAGCGAGCAGGCAATCCGTATTGTTCGCCTTTTTGGCAATACGACTTCACAGAAGGTATCTGCCAGTGTTGGGCCGGAGCAGGAATATTTCATTATAGATAAGGATAAATACTTACAGCGTAAGGACCTGATTTTCACAGGCCGTACCCTTTTCGGCGCACCTGCACCCAAGGGCCAGGAGCTGGAGGATCATTATTTCGGCAACATCCGTGAGAGAATCGGCGGATATATGAAGGATCTGAATGAGGAGCTGTGGAAGCTGGGCGTAACTGCCAAGACACAGCACAATGAAGTGGCTCCCGCACAGCATGAGCTGGCAACTATCTATGAGACCGCCAATATGGCTGTGGATCACAACCAGCTGGTGATGGAAACCATGAAGCGCGTGGCCGGCCGCCATGGCCTGACCTGCCTGCTGCATGAGAAGCCGTTCGCGGGTGTGAACGGTTCCGGTAAGCATAATAACTGGTCCCTGTGCACGGATGACGGCATCAACCTGATGGATCCGGGCGAGACCCCGCATGAGAACATTCAGTTCCTGCTGGTGCTTTCCTGTGTGCTGAAGGCTGTGGATACGCACGCGGATCTGCTTCGTCAGAGTGCAGCGGATGTAGGTAATGATCACAGACTTGGCGCTAACGAAGCGCCGCCGGCCATCATTTCCGTCTTCCTGGGCGAGCAGCTCGAGGACGTTGTGCTGCAGCTGGTGGAGACCGGTGAGGCGGTTCGCTCCATTCACGGCGAGAAGCTGGAAACCGGCGTTTCCACACTGCCGGAGTTTATGAAGGACGCGACTGACAGGAACAGAACCTCACCGTTTGCCTTTACCGGTAATAAGTTCGAGTTCCGTATGGTTGGCTCCTCTGCTTCCATTGCAGATGCCAACACGGTGCTGAACGCGATCGTGGCCGAGGCATTTTGTGAGGCGGCGGATATTCTGGAGAAGGCTGATAACTTTGACATGGCCTGCCATGATCTGATCAAGGAGAACCTGACCAAACACAGCAGAGTCATCTTCAACGGCGATGGTTATTCCGAAGCCTGGGTGGAAGAGGCTGAAAGACGCGGTCTGCCGAACATCAAATCCATGGTGGAGGCAACCGGTGCTCTGACCACAGACAAGGCCGTGAAGCTGTTTGAGAAGTTTGGCATCTTCACGAAGGTGGAGCTGGAGGCCAGAGAAGAGGTGCTTTATGAGACCTACAGCAAGAACATCAATATCGAAGCCCGCACTATGATTGACATGGCGTCCAAGGATTATATCCCGGCTGTGATCGGCTATTCGAAGACCTTGGCGGACACCGTGCTTTCTGTGAAGGCAGCCGGTGCAGAGCCCTCTGTACAGGCGGAAGAGCTGGTGGAGGTCAACGAGAAGCTTGCGCAGGCGAAGGCGGCTTTGGAGGAGTTAAAGAAGGTGACCGACGAGTCTTTCGCGATCAGCGACGGCAAGCAGCAGGCCTTTGCCTATAAGGATGTAGTTGTTCCGGCGATGGCGGCACTGCGTGCACCGATCGATGAGCTGGAGCAGATTGTGGACAGCAAGGTATGGCCGGTGCCGACCTATGGCGAGATGATGTTCGAGGTTTAAAGCGCGGCAGACATTGCCCGGTCATTCTGAGGGCAGGGATCGTGAGCGCAGGGTCATGAAATATTATAATTGGTAAAATTCTATATTTTGCTCATAAAAAGAAATCGCGGCTCCTCTGGTTTACAGAGGGCCGCGGTTTCGATTCTATTTTTTTCCGGAAATATCTGTCCGGGCGTTATATACCTTCACAGTACACCCATTTTGCGTCTGCCGGTCTTATTTTGCGGTTGTGCCAGTTACAGCCGGATTGCAACCGCCGCATAGACATGGCCATCTGGATCTGTAAATGCCACGTAATACCAGTCATCCCGCAGGCAGGTCTCTGGATATAATATCTCCCCCAGGATTGCCTGCTTTTTATACTCGACCCGGATTTCTCTGATGAAAGGCTTTGTATCCCGGAACGCTTCTGTTTGGGTTTTCACTGCCGCATCCGGATCATGGAAGGCGCGCATATCTTCTTCCATAATGTTCACTGCAATGTCCACATACTGGGCGTTATTTACATGGTGGTTTGTGTCAATAAACTCCTGAATGACAGGGACGGGTGTCCCGGCTGTCATATTTTCGGGCAGTTTGATTTTGCGGAGCGCATAGTCCATGGGAATTCGTTCCTCCAGGGCATACGCGGATTTTTCTGTTTCGTCCGGCTGGGCCGGTCTGCCAGTGTCCGTATTGACGTATACCCATGGGGAGTTTGCACGTACTATGCAAACGCCGTTTTCGTCGGATACGCAGATGTTCCGCCAACCCAGACAGCCTGAAAATTCATACGGGATCGTTGCCACTGTTATCTTTTCAAACATCCTTGGGTAGCGGTCTATCACAACCTGCCACCCGGATAAAAGCCACAGGCGATGACGGCTTTTCAGATAATCCGGTCCAACGCCCAGAGCTTCTGACTGAAACAGACAGCAGTCCTGTAAATAATTCATCAGACTTCTCAGACTTAAATTTCCTGTCTCATCTGTTTCACTATATCGTACCCGGCTGGTAAATGAATACATTCTGTGACATCTCCTTTACATAAAACAATGGCTGTTCAGCAAACTGACAAAGCCATTTGCCAGTGATACCTGACGGCTCATGCTATAAAAATATTTTATATAACTGAGATCATAGATCGATTTTTCTGCATATACAAGGTACATTTTCGCGTTTTTGTCCTAAAATGGGTATTTCAGGGCAAAAAAAGAAGCGGGTGATGGGAATCGAACCCACGTGTCCAGCTTGGAAGGCTGGTGTTCTACCATTGAACTACACCCGCATGAAAGATATAAAATTGAAAGAAAGTCGGGGTGACAGGATTCGAACCTGCGACATCCTGCTCCCAAAGCAGGCGCTCTAGCCAAGCTGAGCCACACCCCGATGCCTGTCCATTTCCCGGAACAAGCATGATTATACTATCTCAATTTGCAAATGTCAATAAAAATCTCGGCCGGAATTGATTTCTGAAAAACTTCCGTATATAATGGGAAAAGGAACGCTTTACAGAAATAAAAGAAAGAAGGAATACGAATATGACAGTTTATGAAGCAGTAAAAGCAAGACATACCATCCGTAAATTTACGCAGGAAAAACCTGCCAGGGAAGATCTTCTGCAGATCGTGGACAGCGCCAGACTTGCGCCTTACGGGGCAAATATGCAGCCCCTGAAGTATGCGATCGTGACGGATGAGGAAAAGCGGCGCGAGCTGTATCCGTTCATTAAATACGCGGGCTTTTTAAAGGACTGGGATCCAAAGTTTGAGGAATGCCCGACAGCTTTCATCGCGATTCTGAACGATACATCGATTAAGCCGACGGCAAAGAGTGAGTGCGACAGCGGTATTGCGCTGGCGAGCATGTGTCTGGCAGCGCAGGAACTCGGATACGGCAGTGTTTGTCTCGGCGCCATCAACCGTGCGGAGATTAAAAGGGTTCTGGACCTTGACGGAAAGTATGATGTGACCTATCTGCTGGGCATCGGATATCCGGCGCAGACCGGCGAAACCTTTGACTGCACGGGCGACCTGAAATACTATTTCGATGGGGACGGAAATGTGCATGTGCCGAAGCGGACGATGGCTGAGGTACTGGTGGAGGGCTGAAAAGGAGGCAAGCATGAGTATGAAAGAAATATCTTACAAAGAATTGCAGTTTAATCCTATGACTCTGATCGGTCAGGAGTGGATGCTGATCACTGCCGGTACGAAAGAGAATGGTTTCAACACCATGACTGCGAGTTGGGGGCACCTTGGATCCATTTGGAACCATAACATGCCTACAGCGGTTTGCTATGTCCGGCCGCAGCGTTACACGAAGGAATTCCTGGATAAAGAAAATCTGTATACGTTGTCATTTTATCCGGAGGAATACAAAAGTAAGCTTGCGTATCTTGGTTCCCACTCCGGCAGGGATGAAGATAAAATTGCAGCAACCGGGCTGACTCCGGCTTTTGGTGAAGGGTATACCTATTTTGAGGAAGCAAAGCTGGTATTGGTTTGCCGCAAGCTTTATCAGGCACCATTGAAGGCGGAATATTTTATTGACAAGACCATTATTGATGCGAATTATCCGGAGAAGGATTTTCACGACTTGTATATCGGTGAAATTCAAAAGGTCCTTGTTCCGGAAAAATGATGCAGGTAACTTGCATGAGAATATATACGGCCAGAAGCGTAAATATCAGAGGTTTGCTTTGAAATAAATTTAGATAAAAGCATGAACTCCTGACAGAAAATATTGATGTAATAATCAGACCGGAAGACTATTTCGGGGAATAAAGCAGGAATGGAAATATAGCCGCAAGAAAAAGAACGAATGTTCTGACTTGCGGCTATACATTTTGTATTTTTCATGCTATAATTCCATGAGTGCACGATATCTGGTGACTTTCGGAATTGCCGGTTCTTTCTTATTTTACAAGGGATTGCAACGTTTGGAAAATCGGGTTCAGGTGACTTTCATTCGTAATAAAGATTTTTGGTAAATTTGTTTTATCAGTTATTTCTGATGTGGTATGATGGAAAAAGGAGGAGCTGTCCTTGAATATTAAAGAGTTAATCGGAGAGACAACGGAATGTGATAAAAAGGTGGCGTTAGAGGAAAAGCGCCCTAAGAGCTGGCTGAAAAGTGTCAGCGCTTTTTCTAATGGAATTGGGGGAGCGATTATTTTCGGAGTTTCTGATGATGAACAGCCGATTGGTCTTGAAAACGCAAAGCTCATTGCTGAAAAGATTAGCGAAATAGTCAAGATGCGATTGGATCCTATCCCTCAGGTGGTTTTAGAAATACATCAGGAAGATGGAAAGGATTTTGTTATTTTACGGATACCTGCCGGTGATGAGACACCGTATTATTACGTGGGTGATGGGACAAGAACAGCGTTTATACGTGTGGGCAATGAAAGTATTCCGGCAGTAGCAGCAGACCTTCGGCGTCTGGTTTTGCGTGGAACAGGAAAAACCTATGACAGCTTGCTGTCTCCTTATCAGTATAAAGACTTTTCATTTACAAGGCTGCGTTCAGTTTACCGTTTGCGCGCAGGTCAGGATATGGAAGAATCTGATTTCGTGTCTTTCGGTTTGATGGATGAAACAGGGACGCTCACGAATGCGGGAGCATTGTTGGCAGATGATTCTCCTGTACGTCACTCTCGATTGTTTTGCACCCGATGGTATGGTCTTGATAAAGCTTCCGGGGTTATGGAAGCTCTGGATGACAAGGAATACAGTGGCAGTCTGGTTTCTCTGCTTCAATATGGAGAAGACTTCATAAAAAATAATACCAAAAAGCGCTGGAAAAAAACACCTGACGGCAGAGTTGAGATGCCGGATATACCCGAAAGGGCAGCGCTTGAGTGTCTTGTTAACGGGTTAATTCACCGTGATTATCTTGAAACGGGAAGTGAAGTCCATATAGATATTTATGATGATCGAATGGAGATTTATTCTCCGGGCGGTATGTATGCTGGAACTTTTGTGCAGAATCTGGACACGGACCGGGTCCCATCCAAACGTCGCAATCCAATTATTGCTGATGTTTTTAGCCGGATGAATTATATGGAGCGACGTGGCAGCGGTTTCAGGAAAATTAAAAGTGATTATCGTGCAGCAGTTAATTATCTTCCGGAACTGGAACCGAAGTTTTATTCTGATAGTTCGTCATTTTGGGTAACACTGTATAATTTGAATTATCACGTACCGGTTGAGCAATCAGGAAAAGCTACGTTTGATGAAGGAAAAGCTACGTTTGATGAAGGAAAAGCTACGTTTGAAACACAAAAAGCTATTTTTCAAGCCAGCATTTCGGATTTGCATGTAAAACAACCTACGAAAGAAAAAATGATGAAAGTTTACGAAAAGGTGGGCTATTCTCAACCATTCGGCAGAGCAGAGATTATGAATATTATTTCGGTATCGTCTTATTCAGCCGGAGAGCTGATCAAAAAGATGCGCGAGGCCGGCTTAATTGAACCTGTAGATGGACGAGGGAAAGGTAAATACCAGTTTATTATAAAGCCTGAATAAGTGTATTTAAGCAAGATAGGTAGTGTCAAGTAGATTATGAAAAAGCCAGGGTTCAAAAGGACCCCGGAGGAACCTTGAAAAATACAGTTATAAATCCCGAAATTTTGAGAAAATGACGCAGAAATGATCAAAGAAACAGCGGATATGGGACAAAGATCGGCTCCCAAGGCTCCCAATGAGTAATCAAGGAGAAAGGCAGAGAATGCCTTCCTCCCTGGCCAGAGGGTGATCCGTGAACCTTATGTCAAGAGGCTTTCGCGGCATATCCTCGCGCAAAGGACGCGCTGCGGTATTCCACGGTCCTCCTGACAACGGCTCCGCTCCGCTAAGTATTGGACTGGGTTTGAAGGTTCATGATGGTCTGTTGCCCCAGGAAGATCAGAAGCTGCCATTTACCCGGCATGTTTTCGGCACCCTTCAGGAGTTCCACTTCGTTCAGCACCTTATAGTTATTGAATTTATGCGGGCGAAGGAAGTTGTAATAGGCGACCCAGAGGGCCAGGTCATAGTTGGCGCCGTTGATGTTGTCGAAACCGTTGGTAGGCCTGTAAGAGGCCTTGTAAGTGCGGTTCCGCCCGTTCAATCATCTGTTTGAACGGGCGGAATTCTTTTGATACTTCATCGTCGTTGGTAAGTCCGATGACCTGGGTGATCTGAAAGAGAAACTTCTCCCCGTATTCGTGGAAGAACTGCTGGGCGGCCAGGGGATAGGCGCTGTACCCGTCAGCAATGAACTGGAAGTTTTTTGGCAGTTCAGTCATATGGCGGAAGGCCATTCTCATGGCCATGATGCAGGGGCCGACGCCACGGTTATCAGAGACCTGATAGCCGATGATGGAGCGTTTGGCGGCGTCCATGATAAACCAGACGTAGGCCTTTACACCCCGGATTTTGATATAAGTCTCATCGGCAGTGAATGTGCTGCCGGTGCCGTAATCATAGTTATCAACAAAGGGCTTTATGCAGACAGCAGCGGTTTTGCAGTAGTTGGCGATCTGCTGGTGGGAGATGGAGATGTTATAGAGGTCCTTGAGGGCCTGGGAGGTTTTCCTGAGGGAAAGTCCGAGGTTGACATGGAGTGTCAGGCACAGGGACATGACGTGGGAATCGAACTTGCTGAACTTCAGGGAAGAGGCGTTTTTGGGAAGCGAATTAAGGTCCATCTTAAAAAAATCTATCGTGAATTCACGGTAAATGTAGTGGAGTTTATATTTGTTTTTGCCGAAATCTTCTTTGAGGTCGTTCTTATCAACCTTTTTGAGGTTGTGGAGATAGTAAGGGCACCTAGGGTTGACGCACTTGTGGATGATGAAGTGCTTGCGGTGTTTCTTCTGGACAAGAGAATTGCCACAGTGAGGACAGCGGAGGTTCAGGGAAGAGAAGCGGTTACCTTCAGAAGGAGAGAACCTGGCATCGCAGACTTTGCAGAGGAGCTGGCCTTTATTACCGTTATTCTTATAAAGGTAGATGGAAGGGGCCTGTCACCTTGGGCAGGAGCAGCTTTCCGGGATGTCGCAGTCAGAGCGGCGTCTCACGGGCTTAATGGTCTTCCCATAACGCCACTGATAGTAGGGCAGAAGATCCTCCCATGTCCAGTCCTGTTTGTAAGGCTGGATGCGGGGAAGTTCATCCGTTTTGAACTTGTGGTATTTCGGAGAGTGAGAATCATCAAAGGCCCACTGCTTAAGCGGGAGATATTTGCAGATAAAAGAGATCAGGAAGCAGTTTTGCTGATAAAGGGATTGAATTAACTGAACTAAATATAGTATAATGTTCATGAGCAATGGCTCCTTCTGTATAAGGTTGTTTTGGTTGATGACATTATACCAGAAAAGGGAGGTCATTGCTCTTTTTATTGCAGATTTCCCGAAAAAACAAGGATTTTATAACAATTTGGCACTATAAAACAGGGTAGGTTTTGACACTACCGCAAGATAATGAAGGGAAAATACAATGAAAGATGAGTTAAGGTGACTTTTATTCGTAACGAGCCCAAAAGTTCGCCTATAAGGCAGATAAATTCCCTTCTCCACAACGATTTTTAAGCTGGAAACAGATTTTTAATGATAAGACTTTCGAGGTGATTTTTGTGCATACAGAACAAAAACCTTTCATCCTTCATAGTGAATACCAGCCCACCGGCGACCAGCCCCAGGCCATTGCAGAACTGGTCGAAGGCTTAAAAAAAGGCTATCAATTCGAGACTTTGCTGGGCGTGACGGGCTCCGGCAAGACCTTCACCATGGCGAACGTGATCGAGGCGCTGCAGAAGCCGACTTTGGTCATAGCGCACAATAAAACGCTGGCCGCGCAGCTGTACGAAGAGTTCAAGGTGTTCTTCCCTGAGAACGCAGTCGAGTATTTTGTGTCCTAGTAAGAGACGAATTTTCAATATGGCATATTTAGTTTTATTTGATGATACTTGCCCCATATTTTGTGGATTGAATGGACTTTATGGAGCAGATAACACTGCAAAAATTATATATCACAGGTGACTTTCATTCGTAATGGGCCTGTTTTGATATAATATTTAGAGCATAGGAAGATTGGTATGAGACATTGGTGAAAGCGACAAATCGGATGTTGGCATATAGCAGAATTTTAATCGACAACAAGTACTGGAAAGCACGTTATCGCAATAACATTGGATAAAGTAGGTGGGAATAACAAATGAATATAACTTTTTTGATCGGGAATGGATTTGACTTGAATCTGGGGCTAAATACTTTATATTCCGATTTTGTGAAAGATTATAAAGGGATATCAACGGACGATGAGCAGCTAATGCATTTTCGCGATTATATAAAAGATAATGAAGAATTGTGGGCGAATGCAGAAATTGCACTAGGACAGTATACGGGGGAACTTGGGCAAGGGCAAGGAGCTGTTTTCTCAAAATGCCATAAGGATTTTTGCGTACATTTGTCAGAGTATTTAAAGCAAGAGGAATGGCGTGTTGATTATGAGAAAGAGGCGGATAAAATTGCCACTGCTTTTTTAAATTTAAATGCCATAACAAAAGGATTTCCGGTGCAGGAAAAAAGGATTTTGAGTGGACTGTATAAAAAACGTGAGGCGGAAGATATCCAATTTTCCTTTGTTTGCTATAATTATACATATACATTGAAGCAGTGTTTGGAAGTGCTTAAACAGAAACCAAATGCGTTAGGCTCTCATAGGCATAATGGAAATTCTCGCAAACATATGATGGGGCAGTTCTGTCAAGTTCACGGAACGGTTGATAGTGAGATGGTATTTGGAGTGCATGATGAATCCCAGATTGCAGATCCAACTGTCTTTGAATGTGATTATGGAGAGATATATAAAAATTTATTGATAAAACAACAGGCAAATAATTTATATCTTGAGGACACAGATAATGTGGCGGCGAAAATTATAAACAGTAGTAGCCTCATATATATTTACGGTATGTCCATTGGAAAAACAGACAAATTGTGGTGGGATAGAATTTGCACTTGGTTACGGCACAATTCTGAGCGTCATTTGATCATACAAAAATATGAAATGTCACCTAAAGAAGTTTTCCCGGTAGATTACAAAATAAATGAGCAAAAACAAAAGAGAAATATTTTACAATATGGAAAACCAAATCCTCAGAATGATGTTGAAGTGGAGAAAAGAATTCATATTACCGGTGAAAATATATTTAAAGAAATAAAGGGAATTGCTGGGGAGAGAATAAAATAAAGAAAGACAACTGATTATCAGTAAGGCCAACAGGTGTTGATAACTGTGGAGGCTAGTCTGATTCGGACATACAACGAATTATGTGAAACATTGGGTGAATTATATATGCTGGGCATTATATGAACCTTTCTGGCTCATTGTGAGAGCATACTATATTGGGGGATTCTGAAAAGGCCTGTAATATAGAGTGGTGGTTCTGATAAACCGGATATTTTTGTGATGGCAATAAAAATCTAGGGGTTTTACAGGGAGAAAATTATGCAGAAGCTATTTGATATTTCAAAATTTGATTCGTATAAAGAGGGTAATCGTCTGGAAGTGAAGAAAGCCAGAGGCGGTTTGCCGGTTTCCTTATGGGATACATATTCTTCTTTTGCTAATTGTTATGGAGGAGTTATTATACTTGGTGTTGTAGAAAACGCAGATGGAAGTTGGCGGACAACAGGCCTGAAGCACACAGACGAGCGAAAGCTTTTGAAGAACTTCTGGGATACGATCAATGATCGGAAAAAGGTGAGTCTCAATATCATTTCAGAAGATGCTGTTGAGATTTACGAGCAGGGTGAAGATATTATTATCGTTATATATGTTCCTATGGCAAGACGCGAGGAAAAACCAATCTATATTAATGATGATATGTTCGGAAACACTTTCAGACGAAATCATGAGGGCGATTATCATTGCACAAGATTACAGGTAAAAGCAATGCTTCGTGACCAGACTGAAAATACGATAGATATGGAAGTGCTGGATCATGTGCCTATGCAGGATCTGAATTATGAGACTATATCAGGATATCGGAACCGGCATCGGACATTGTGCCCGGGACATCCATTTGAACGGCTTGATGATGCGGAGTATCTTCGCTGTATAGGTGCTGCGGCAATTTCGGATGAAGATAAAAAACTGCATCCGACTGCCGCGGGAATGTTGATGTTTGGCGATGAGTATAATATTGTACGTCAGTTTCCGGAATACTTTCTGGATTTCAGGGAGATGCTTGATCCGTCAATTCGATGGACCGACCGCCTCCAGTCAAGTTCCGGGGAATGGTCTGGGAATATCTGTGATTTTTACTTCAGGGTCTACAATAAGATTATTCAGGATATCAAGGTTCCCTTCAAAATGCATGGTGGGGATCGCGTGGATGACACTCCTGTACACAAGGCTTTGAGGGAAGCGTTGGCGAATTGCCTGGTCAATACGGATTTTTATGGTGTTCGCGGTGTTGTTGTAAAGAAAGAGATTGGAAAACTGGTTTTTGAGAATCCTGGATATATCAGAACAGGAAAGACACAGATGATGATGGGCGGAGTATCTGACCCACGAAATAAAACGCTACTTAAAATGTTCAATCTTATAAACATTGGAGAACGTTCCGGAAGCGGTGTGCCTAATATTTTTAATACCTGGAAAGATGAAGGATGGGTGGAGCCGATGATTGAGGAACAGTTTGACCCGGATCGTACAATTTTAACGCTTGAATTTAAAAAACAGGCGGCGATAAAAAGCGGCGATAAAAAAGCGGCGATAAAAAGCGGCGATAAAA
This sequence comes from Lachnospiraceae bacterium, assembly GCA_021199495.1. Taxonomy (GTDB): domain Bacteria; phylum Bacillota; class Clostridia; order Lachnospirales; family Lachnospiraceae; genus RGIG6307. The sequence continues at coordinate 13,213 of JAJQHY010000018.1, forward strand.
AAACGGCGATAAATCCAGATGAATTAAAAATATCAAAGAAAATGCAGATGCAACAGGAAGCTATTTTGAGCTATATGAATAGTGGAGAAGAGTATAAACTGGATGATTTCTGCACTCTTCTGGGCTTGAAACAGTCGAGAGTGAAGACAATTATCCAATCACTGGTGAAGATTGGGAAGATAGAAGTTCTCGGGAATAATCGGAATCGACGATATAAAATCAGTTCAAAAACGCTATGATCATCTGCAAAAATAGCGGCCATGCTATTGCTTACGATTTTCCCGAAGCCAGGAAAATAGTTCTGGCCGAGAAGCCCTCGATCGCACAGAGTATCGCCAGGGTGATCGGAGCAAACAACAGGCGTGGCGATGGGTATCTGGAAGGAAACGGTTATGTGGTGAGCTGGTGTGTCGGCCATCTGGTGGAGCTTCAGCCGTTCATAGACGATGTGCTTCCGAACGAGGATGATGATGAGGAACTCAGAACCGAAAATATTGATGTAGTCATCCAGGCAGAAGACTATCTCATGTAATTCAATAAGGCACCAGGCCATAGCCGCAGGAAAAGAACAAATGTTCCATCTTGCGGCTATACTTTTTTCATTTTCTGTGCTATAATTTTCTGGTGACTTTCGGAAATGTCGTTTTTCCCTTATTTTACAGGGTATTGCGACGTTTTGAAAATCGGGTTCAGGTGACTTTCATTCGTAAAGTTCGACTATATGCCAGGCCCTGAGTACCCGGTTTTACGAATTTCGGGCATATAGGCGAACTTTTTTTGCGCGAGCAATGAGACGGGTAGACGTGCCGGCACGGATATCCGGCGAATGCCGCGACAGCGCGAAACTCTGTTTCGCGTCTACGGACGACAAAGAGACTTTCGAGGTGATTTTTGTGCATACAGAACAAAAACCTTTCATCCTTCACAGTGAATACCAGCCCACCGGCGACCAGCCCCAGGCCATTGCCGAACTGGTCGAGGGCTTTAAAAAAGGCAATCAATTCGAGACTTTACTGGGCGTGACGGGCTCCGGCAAGACCTTTACGATGGCGAACGTGATCGAGGCGCTGCAGAAACCGACTTTGGTCATAGCGCACAATAAAACGCTGGCGGCGCAGCTGTACGAAGAGTTCAAGGTGTTCTTCCCTGAGAACGCAGTCGAGTATTTTGTGTCCTACTATGATTATTATCAGCCGGAGGCGTACGTGCCCTCCAGCGACACGTATATTGCCAAGGATTCGGCCATCAATGACGAAATTGACAAGCTGCGCCTGTCGGCGACGGCGGCGCTGACGGAGCGTAAGGACGTGGTGGTTGTGGCCAGCGTTTCCTGTATTTATGGTCTGGGAAGTCCGGATGAGTATGAGAGCATGGCGGTTTCTCTGCGGCCGGGGATGGTATGGGACAGAAATGAGCTTTTGCGCAAGCTGGTGGATATCCAGTATACGAGAAATGAGATGGATCCCGAGCGCGGTACCTTCCGGGTGCGGGGCGATGTGCTGGAGGTCTGTCCTGCCAATGACGATGATACTTTGATCCGGATTGAGTTTTTCGGGGATGAGATCGACCGGATTGTGGAAGTGGATGCTTTATCCGGCCGGGCGAAAAATTCTCTCCAGCATGTGATGATCTACCCGGCGTCCGCCTATGTGACCGCGCCGGAGAAGATCAAAAAAGCCTGTGACAATATCGAGCTGGAGATGGAGGAGCGGGTGCGGTATTTCAAGGGGCAGGACAAGCTGATCGAGGCGCAGCGTATCGCGGAGCGGACGAATTATGACGTTGAGATGCTGCGGGAGACGGGTTTCTGCTCCGGCATTGAGAATTATTCGCGTCAGCTGAATTTTATGGAGGCGGGGCAGCCGCCCTATACCCTGATGGATTATTTCAAGGAGGATTTCCTGATTATCATTGACGAGTCACACATGACACTGCCGCAGATCAGGGGCATGTATTTCGGGGACCGTTCCCGCAAGACAACGCTGGTGGACTATGGCTTTCGCCTGCCGTCCGCGCTGGACAACCGCCCCTTGAATTTTGCGGAATTTGAAAGTAAAATAGATCAGATGCTTTTTGTGTCGGCAACGCCGGGGGATTATGAGGCGGAGCATGAGTTGCTGCGGGCGGAGCAGGTGATCCGGCCTACAGGGCTTCTGGACCCGGAAATCAGTGTGCGGCCTGTGGAGGGACAGATCGATGATCTGCTGGCGGAGATCAAAAAAGAGACCGCCGGCGGCCATAAGGTGCTGATTACCACGCTGACCAAGCATATGGCGGAGGACCTGACCGATTATTTAAAGGAGGTAGGCGTCCGCGTCCGTTACCTGCATTCTGATATTGATACGCTGGAGCGAAGCGAGATTATCCGGGACATGCGCATGGACGTGTTTGATGTGCTGGTGGGTATTAACCTTCTGCGTGAGGGCCTGGATATCCCGGAAATTACGCTGGTGGCTATTCTGGATGCGGACAAGGAGGGCTTTCTGCGTTCCGAGACATCGCTGATCCAGACGGTTGGCCGCGCGGCCAGAAACGCGGAGGGCCATGTGATTATGTATGCGGACACTATCACCGAGTCCATGGAAAAGGCCATCGGGGAGACCAACCGCCGCCGCGCCATCCAGCAGGCTTATAATGAGGAGCACGGCATCACGCCCCAGACGATCAAAAAGAATGTCCGCGACCTGATCCGTGTCAGCACCAGCCTCTCGAAGAAGAAATCGACAGAAGAGAAGGACCCGGAGCTGATGACCGAACAGGAATTGGAGAAATACATTGGCGATGTGCAGAAGCGTATGAAGAAGGCGGCCTCGGAGCTGAATTTCGAGCTGGCGGCCGAGCTGCGTGATGAGATGGTGTCGCTGAAGAAGATTTTATTAAATATACAGAGTGAGATATGATGATACCAGGGTCGCAAAGCGCGAAGAAATCCGAGGTATCATATTAAAAACAAAAGAAAGCATAACAGGAGCAAAGCAGAACAACCATGAGCGAAGCAACAAAAATGCGCCCCAGAGAATACATCAAAATCCGCGGGGCGAGCGAGCATAATTTAAAAAACATTGATGTGGACATTCCCCGCAATGAGCTGGTGGTGTTGACGGGACTTTCCGGCTCCGGCAAATCATCACTGGCCTTTGATACAATCTATGCGGAGGGTCAGAGACGCTATATGGAGTCTCTCTCTTCCTATGCCCGTATGTTCTTGGGACAGATGGAGAAACCGAGCGTAGAGTCTATCGAAGGGCTCTCTCCGGCCATTTCCATTGACCAGAAATCGACAAACCGCAACCCCCGTTCCACAGTAGGCACTGTAACAGAGATCTATGATTACCTGCGCCTTCTGTACGCCAGAATCGGTACACCGCACTGTCCTAACTGCGGCAAGGCCATCAGCAGGCAGTCCGTGGATCAGATGGTGGACCAGGTCATGGCACTTCCGGAAGGAACGCGTCTGCAGCTGCTGGCACCCATTGTCCGCGGCCGTAAGGGTATGCATGAAAAAGTGCTGGAGAGAGCCCGGAAAAGCGGTTATGTCCGGGTGCGCATCGACGGCAATCTCTACGAGCTCTCCGAGGAGATTTCTCTGGACAAAAATATCAAGCATAATATTGAAGTTATTGTGGACCGCCTGATCGTGAAGGAGGGCATCGAGTCCAGACTTTCCGATTCGATTGAGAACGCGCTGGCTTTGTCGGACGGCCTTCTGTATATAGATGTGATCGGGGGAGAAATGATCACCTGTTCCCAGAGCTTTTCCTGCCCCGACTGCGGCACCAGCGTCAGCGAGATTGAGCCCAGAAGCTTTTCCTTCAATAATCCCTTCGGCGCCTGTCCGGAGTGTGCGGGCTTAGGATATAAGATGGAGTTTGACGAGGATCTGATGATTCCGGACAAAAGTCTTTCCATTCACCAGGGTGCTATTCAGGCGATGGGCTGGCAGTCATCCTCTCAGCCAGGCAGCTTTACTTATGCGACTTTGACCGCCTTGGCGGAGTCCTTTCATTTCAGCCTGGACACACCGTTTGAGGAACTGTCTGAGGAGGTGCAGAACGTTCTGATTCACGGCACAGACCGCAAAGTGGATGTCTATTACGAGGGTCAGCGCGGCAGAGGTGTGTACCCGATCGCCTTCGAGGGCCTGATTAAAAATGAGGAGCGCCGCTATCGGGAGACCAGTTCCGATGTGATGAAGGCGGAGTATGAGACCTTTATGCGCATCACACCCTGCAAGGCCTGCAAGGGCATGCGATTAAAAAAGGAATCCCTGGCGGTTACCATCGAGGACAAAAATATTTATGAAATCACGGCCATGTCCATCAAGGATCTGTACCGTTATCTGCAGGATATGAAGCTGACCCGGCAGCAGCACCTGATCGGGGACCTGATTTTAAAGGAAATTAAAAACCGGGTAGGCTTTTTGCAGGAGGTTGGCCTGGAATATCTCTCACTGTCCAGAGCGACCGGCACACTGTCCGGCGGTGAGGCGCAGCGAATCCGCCTGGCGACCCAGATCGGCTCCGGCCTGGTGGGTGTCTGCTATATTCTGGACGAGCCCAGCATCGGTCTGCACCAGCGGGACAATAATAAGCTTCTGGGCGCTCTCTGCAACCTGCGTGACCTGGGCAACACCCTGATCGTGGTGGAACATGATGAGGACACCATGTGGGCGGCGGATCATATTGTGGACATTGGCCCGGGCGCCGGCGAGCACGGCGGCGAGGTGGTGGCGCAGGGAACCGCGCAGGAGATCTGCGAGAATCCCAACTCCATCACAGGACAGTATCTGAGCGGCAGGCTTTCTATTCCTGTACCTGAAACCCGCAGGAGTCCCCAGGGGTGGCTGCACATCAAGGGCGCTGCCGAGAACAATTTAAAAAATATCAACGTGGACATTCCGTTAGGCGTGTTCACCTGCGTAACCGGAGTGAGCGGTTCCGGTAAATCCTCTCTGATCAATGAAGTCCTGTACAAGGTGCTGGCCAGGAAGCTAAACCGCGCCCGCACCATTCCGGGCAAATATAAGGGCATCCAGGGCGTTGAGCAGCTCGATAAGGTCATCGCCATCGATCAGTCGCCCATTGGTCGCACGCCGCGGTCTAACCCGGCGACTTATACCGGTGTTTTTGACCAGATCCGTGATCTGTTCGCGCAGACTGCCGACGCGAAGGCCAGAGGCTACGGGAAGGGGCGGTTCAGCTTTAATGTGAAGGGCGGCCGCTGTGAGGCCTGCGCCGGGGACGGCATTATTAAGATCGAGATGCATTTTCTGCCGGACGTTTATGTACCCTGCGAGGTCTGCGGCGGCAAGCGCTATAACCGTGAGACCCTGGAGGTCAAATATAAGGGAAAGAGCATCTATGATGTGCTGGAGATGACGGTCGAGGAGGCGGTGCACTTTTTCTCCGCGGTGCCTTCCATCCGGCATAAAATTGAGACGCTGAATGATGTCGGACTTTCTTATATTAAATTGGGACAGCCCTCCACCACGCTCTCCGGCGGCGAGGCGCAGCGCATCAAGCTGGCGGCGGAGCTCTCCCGCAAGAGTACCGGCAAAACGATTTATATTCTGGATGAGCCTACCACAGGTCTGCATTTCGCGGATGTGCACAAGCTGACAGAGATTTTGCAGCGCCTGGCCGACGGCGGCAACACGGTAGTGGTAATCGAGCATAATCTGGATGTGATCAAGACGGCGGATTATATCATCGATATGGGACCTGAGGGCGGAGACGGCGGCGGTACGGTGATCGCGCAGGGTACGCCCGAGCAGGTGGCACAGAATCCGGTGTCCTACACGGGTGTGTATATTAAGAAAATGCTGGAGCGCGCTGGCAGGAAGTGTTAAAAATTCAGGAAACTCTTTTTTTCACTCTTGCACTTCGGGGAAATCCATAGTATCATCAATATGATTCATGATACAAGGGACAAAAGGTCAGAAATCGAATGCTTACGCGCGCATTCGCATTTATGACCTTGGGGACCGCAACGACATGAGGAAGGAGCAAATTTGACCGATTTTCAGGTCAAATTGTGCGGATTCCGAATGGCGTCATGGATTGCAGGATAAGTGAGATAGGAAATCTTTGATTTCCGTAATCGAACTTATGCACAGCAGCGTCCTTTGCGAAGCAATCCATGGTATCATACCCTTATGTCGCTTTAATCATTCAATGGGATTATTGTATATAAAATTCAAAAAGGGGAATTCAGGCAGGAGGAATGAAAATAAATGGCACACAGTGATATCGGAATTGATTTGGGAACGGCCAGTATTCTGGTTTATATCAGCGGGAAGGGCGTTGTATTGAAGGAGCCCAGCGTCGTGGCGTTTGACAGAGATACGAATACGATTCGCGCTATCGGTGAAAATGCCCGCCTGATGCTTGGACGTACGCCGGGCAATATCGTGGCGGTTCGTCCTCTGAGGCAGGGTGTAATTTCGGATTACCAGGTAACGGAGCGGATGATGGAGCATTTTATCCGTAAGGCGATCGGCAAGCGGACCTTCCGCAAGCCCCGCATCGCGGTCTGTGTGCCCAGCGGCGTCACTGAGGTGGAGAAAAAGGCCGTGGAGGACGCTACCTATCAGGCGGGCGCCCGGGAGGTGTACATCATTGAGGAGCCTATCGCGGCGGCGATCGGCGCGGGCATCGATATTTCCAGACCCTGCGGCAACCTGATCGTGGACATCGGCGGCGGCACCTCTGACATTGCCGTTATTTCCCTGGGCAATACAGTGGTCAGCGCATCCATCAAGGTGGCCGGCGATGATTTTGATGAGGCCCTGGTCAGATATCTGAGGAAAAAGCACAATCTCCTGGTGGGCGATCGCAGCGCCGAGGATCTGAAAATCCGTGTGGGTACCTGCTGGCGCAGCGGCGAGGAGGAATTTATGGATGTCCGCGGCAGAGATCTGGTGACAGGTCTGCCCAAGACGATCTCCGTCTCTTCCTTTGAGACCGAGGAAGCGTTGCGTGACACGGTCAATCAGATCGTGGAGACCATCCACAGCGTGCTGGAGAAGACGCCTCCGGAGCTGGCTGCGGATATCTCCGACAGAGGAATTGTACTGACCGGCGGCGGCGCCATGCTGCGCGGCCTGGAGGATCTGATTTACGACAGGACCGGCATCAACACCATGACGGCGGAGGATCCCATGACCTGTGTGGCGGTGGGTACCGGCAAATATGTGGAGTCGATCTCCGGATTTTCGGATTGACCGCAGGAACACCTGAAACAGGAGAAAATTCCGCAGGGTCGGGTACAAAGAAATACACGATTCCCCAACCTGTCAGTTTGCCTGCGGGATGATAGAAAGAAAAAGGATAAGGGGACTGCCGCCGACGGATTGACGGGCAGCCCCGTTTTTAAACATATGGATGTGATCAGAGGATATGTGGAGCATATCATATATCAGAATAACGAAAACGGCTACACGGTGATGAATCTGGTCAGTGAAGGTGATGAGATTACCTGCGTGGGGACGCTGAAAGGTCTGACCGCGGGGGAGACCATTGAAGCAAAGGGGGAGGAAACCACCCACCCTTTGTATGGCAGTCAGTTTAAAATCTCCTCTTATCAGGTGATTCCGCCGGAGGATAAAGAGAGCATGCGGCGGTATCTGGCGAGCGGTGCCATTAAGGGAATCGGAGCCGCGCTCGCGGACCGGATTGTGAAACGCTTCGGGGACGATACCTTCCGTATTATGGAGGAGGAGCCTGAGCGGCTGGTGGAGATTAAGGGCATCAGTGAGCGGATTGCGCAGGACATTTCCACCCAGATGGAGGAAAAAAAGGAGCTGCGCTCCGCGCTGGTTTTCCTTCAGCAGTACGGCATCAGCAATACGCTGGCGGTCAGAATTTATCAGACCTATGGCCACGAGATTTACACCGTGCTGAAAACCAATCCCTATCGTCTGGCTGAGGATATTCACGGCGTCGGCTTTAAGATGGCTGACGAGATTGCGTCCAGAGTCGGTATTCAGACGGATTCGGATTATCGCGTGATGAGCGGTGTCCTCTATGTCCTGACACAGGCTGCGCAGGAAGGACATACCTATCTGCCCATGGACCTGCTTTTAAACAGGACAGGACAGCTTCTGGACGTTCCGCAGACCTTAATTGAGCCGGTTCTGTCCAATATGATGATGGACAGGAAGCTGGTCATCAAAAGGCAGGAGGAACAGAATCTGGTCTATGCCGCCTCCTACTATTATCTGGAATTCAACTGTGCCCGCATGCTTCACGACCTGAACGGAGCGGTGGAGCTTATCAGCACCCGGGAACAGGCCAGGCTGCGCAGGGAAATCGAGGCGATTGCGTCGCTTTCCTCCATTACGCTGGACGAATTGCAGATGAAGGCGGTGCTTGGCAGCATCCAGAACGGCCTTTTTATTTTATCCGGCGGCCCTGGCACCGGCAAGACCACTACGGTCAACATGATTTTAAAATATTTCGAGAAGCAGGGGCTTCAGATCCTGCTGGCGGCGCCCACGGGCAGGGCGGCCAAGCGGATGACAGAGGCGACCGGTTACGAGGCCAGAACGATACACCGCCTGCTGGAGGTAAACGGCGCGCCTGCGGAGGATGAGAGAGCGGTTCGCTTTGAGAGAAACCGCGACAATCCGCTGGACGCCGATGTGGTGATTATTGACGAGATGTCCATGGTGGATATCCACCTGTTTGCCTCGCTTCTGCAGGCCGTTGCAGTGGGCACCAGGCTGGTGCTGGTGGGCGATGTGGACCAGCTGCCCAGCGTTGGTCCAGGTCAGGTGTTAAGAGACCTGATCCAAAGCGGATGCTTTCCAGTGGTGACGCTGAAGCATATTTTCCGCCAGGCGCAGGAGAGCGATATTGTGATGAACGCCCACAAAATCAACCGTGGGGAGCCGCTGACCTTCAGCAATCAGAGCAGGGATTTTTTCCTGCTGGAGAGAAGCGACCCGAATGTGATTTACAAGCACATGATTCAGCTGATCACACAGATGTTGCCGAAGTATGTGAACGCTTCCTCCTTCGATATTCAGGTGCTGACTCCCATGCGTAAGGGCGCGCTGGGCGTGGAACAGCTGAACCTGATTCTGCAGCGGTACTTAAATCCGCCCGCTCCCGGCAAACTGGAGCATCAGGCCGGGGACACACTCTTTCGGGAGGGTGATAAAGTGATGCAGATCAGAAACAACTATCAGATTGAGTGGGAAGTCCTGGGCAGATACAATATCCCGATTGATAAGGGCATGGGAGTTTTTAACGGGGATATGGGACTGGTCCGTGAGATCCGGGAAGCGGCCGAAGAACTGGTGGTAGAGTTTGAAGAGGGAAAGCGGGTTACTTACCCGTTCTCCGCCCTGGAGGAGCTGGAGCTGGCTTACGCTGTCACGATCCACAAGTCCCAGGGAAGCGAATATCCGGCGGTCATCATGCCGCTTTTAGGCGGCCCCAGAATGTTGTTTAACCGGAATCTGCTTTACACCGGCGTGACCCGTGCGAAAAGCTGTGTGGTGATTCTGGGCAGTTCCCAATGTGTGCAGGATATGATTGCAAATGTCAGCCAGCACGAGCGGTACAGCTCCCTGGATCTGCGGATCAGGGACTGCGCCATGGAGGAGTGAAAAACAGCGGCACCTGGAGAGGGAAAGAACGCTGTGACAATCATAAAAGAACTGTTATTTCCCAGAAGATGTCCGGTCTGCGATAAGCCGGCTCCCTGGGGAGAGTATATCTGTCCGGCCTGCAGGGGGAAATTAAAACTTCTGGGCCGCTCCTACTGCCTGAAGTGCGGCAAGGGACTGACAAAAGAAGAGTGGGAATACTGCGCTGACTGCAGAAAATATCCGCACGTTTTTGACAGAGGACGTTCGCTGTATACCTATGAGAGTGCTGCGGGTGCCATTTTCCGACTGAAATATAAGGGCAGACAGGAGTATGCGGATTTTTTCGCGGAGGAATGGTACCGATATCTGGCGCAGACGATCCGCAGCTGGCAGATTGACCTGATCGTGCCTGTACCGCTTCACAGAAGCAGGAAGCGGACGCGCGGCTACAATCAGGCGGAGCTTCTGGCAAAGGCGCTTGGCAGGCGGATGCAGCTGCCGGTCAGCCCCGGCTGTGTGATCCGATACCGTAAGACTGTCTCTCAGAAGCAGTTGAACCGCTCGCAAAGGCAAAATAATTTGAAAAATGCTTTTAAAATGAGCGGAGTTGATGTACAATTAAAGAGAGTGCTTCTTGTGGATGATATTTATACGACGGGCAGCACGGCGGACGCAGTGTCGTCTGTACTGAAAAAAGCTGGCGCCGCGAGGGTATATGTTCTGACCCTGGCTGCCGGAACGGAGTAACGGATTATGATAAACGCGGAGCGTACCAGACTGATGACCAGGCTGGCGGTTTTTGAGAGCAGAGAGAACAGGGATGCACTGACAATCGCCGATTACTACCGCAAGGATTATATCGGGACACAGGTGCTTTCCGGTATTGTCAGCGGAACGATTGCATTCGTGATTATTCTGGTTCTTTATGTATTTTATAATATTGAAGATCTGATGCAGGCTGTTTTTACCATGGATCTGATGACATTTGCCAGAAATATTCTGCTGATTTACTTTGCTTTTATTCTTGTGTACGGGATTATCTGCTATCTCTACGCCACATACCAGTATGACAAAAAACGGAAGCGCCTGAAGGGCTATCTTGGGGATATGAAGGAGCTGTATCACTCCTATAAGAAACCAGGGGCTTCCAAGAAGAGATGAGGAGCCTATGACAACATTATTAACGATAAAGACAGAAATCCAGAACCTGTACGAGCGGTATGAGAAAATCATCATTCCCATCGCGCGGGCAATCCTGACCTTTATTCTGCTGATGGTTATCAATAACAGGATCGGATACATGGCCAGGCTTGACAATATTCTGATTGTTCTGCCGCTGTCCGCTTTATGTGGTGTGATTTCCATGGGTTGTACCGCGCTTGTGTGCGCCCTGTTTATTCTGGCACATGTATCGAGCCTGTCCGTGGAAGTAGCTGGTGTGCTGCTGGCGGTGCTGCTGGTTATTTATCTGCTGTATTTCAGAATGTGCAGCAGGCAGATCTGTATTCTGCTGCTGACGCCGCTTGCCTTTGCGTTCCGGATTCCTTATGTGATGCCGCTCATCGTGGGGGTCACCGGGGGAATGGGAGCTGCGATTGCGGTCGGTTTCGGTGTTGTGATTTACTATTATCTGGACTACATTGTGGAGAACGCGGCAGCTATCACTGCAATTTCAGACAGTGACAGTCTTGAGAAAATCAGATTTGCCATCGACGGCCTGGTGTCGAATGAGGATATGTGGGTCGTGGCGGCGATTTTCCTGGCAGTGGGTGTGATTGTGTGCCTGATCTGCAAAAGCTCCATGGACTACGCATGGATGGTGGCAGTGGTCAGCTCGGCTCTGCTGAACGCGATTCTGCACATTCTCGCGATGCTGGTCTTTGATACGGATATTTCCCTGGTGGGCCTTTTAGTGGGTACGTTTGTGTCGGCGCTGATTGCCATAGCGGTTACTTTTATGATGCGCGGGCTGGATTATACCCGTGCGGAAAAGGTGCAGTTTGAGGATGATGAATATTATTATTATGTGAAGGCGGTTCCCAAGATGCATGTGCCGACCCCTTCCAAAACAGTCAAACGGATTAATACGCCCAGTAACAGACGGCAGTAAAGAAAAGAAGAATTTATCATGCAGTATATCACCACGATCGCGAGCTATATTTACAACAGCTTCGTCACATACAATATCAATTTCATTGATGTTCTGGAGATTCTGATCCTGGCCTGGCTGATCTATAAGATCATGGGCTGGATCCAGTCTACCAGAACTTTTATGCTGCTCCGCGGTATTCTGGTGATTGTGGCCTTTCTGTTGATCGCACAGCTTCTGGAGATGAACGCGATTATCTGGATTGTCAAAAATGTGGCGAGTGTCGCGCTGATGGCGATTGTGGTTGTTTTCCAGCCGGAGCTGCGCAGACTGCTGGAGGAGCTTGGCAGAAATAATATTTTTCAGGTTGTTAATTTAGGAGGACGCACAACGCCGGAGGGCAAGTTTTCTGATAAAACCATGCAGGGCATTGTGAAGGCGTGTACCATCATGAGTCAGGCAAAAACGGGAGCGCTGATTCTGATAGAGAATGTACAGAAGCTGACGGATTATGTGGAGACAGGGATTGAGATTGACGCGGTGGTCAGTATGCAGCTGCTGGTCAATATATTTGAGCATAATACACCGCTGCATGACGGTGCGGTGGTAATCAGCGGTGACAGAGTGGTGGCCGCTACCTGCTATCTTCCGCTTTCGGAGGATATGTCAGTCAGCAAGGAGCTTGGAACCCGCCACAGAGCGGCCCTCGGAGCCAGTGAGAATACGGACGCGCTGGTGATTGTAGTCAGCGAGGAAACAGGTGCGATTTCTGTCGCGGAGGAGGGTGAACTGGTAAGAGACATTACGCCGGATCAGCTGCTGGAGCGGCTGAGCCTGTTCAGACGCAGAGAAGCGCCGCAGGAGGCCAAAAAAGAAAAAAGACGCACAAGGCTTGTGAATAAATGGAAGGAAAGAAAGCAGGATGAAAAACCGCAGAGAACTGCTGAACAAACTGAAAACTAAAATTCTGCATAACTGGTATCTGAAACTGCTTTCCCTTGCCTGTGCCATCATTTTGTGGGCGGTAGCCTATAATATTGAGAATCCGGTGACAACCACACGTTTTTCCAATGTGGAGGTAACCTTTGTCAACACGGAGGTGCTGGAGGAAAATGGACAGGTATATGCTGTGCTGAATAATTCGGATGTGGTTCGTACGGTTACCGTTTCCGCGTCCAGAACCATCATTGACGATATCACGGAGAGTGATATTACGGTGGAGGCGGATTTTTCCAAAATGCGTCTGGACGGCACTGTGGACCTTACCTTTACCTGTACGAAATATGATACCAGCAATGTGACCTTCAGCGCCAGCTCGACAACGCTGCAGCTGGATGTGGAGGATAAAATGGAGCGCTACTTCCGTCTGACGGCTCAGGTGACGGGATCGGCAGCGGACGGCTATATTGCTTCCGGCACTACCCTGGAGCAGAACCAGCTGTCTGTCAGCGGACCGGAGAGCATCGTTTCAAGCATCGCGAGCGCGAAGGCTTCCGTGGTGCTGGATGACGCTACCGACAATGTCGTGACCTACGCGGACATTGTCCTGTATGATTCGGACGGCAATGAGATTTCCCAGGATCGCCTGACGCTTGGGTCCAGCCGTGTGCGTGTTACCGTGGAGGTGCTCAAGACGAAGACGGTACCGCTGGTCTTTGAGACGGATGTGACGCCTGCGGAAGGGTATCTTTTAAGCGGTGATCTGATTGCGGAAACGGACACCGTAACAGTGGCCGGTAAGAGCGGTGTGGTAGATCTGGTGACAGAGATTGTCATTTCCGGCGACGACTACGTAGTAACGGACGCGACGGAGGATGTTGTCTTTGAGATTGATCTTGACGATTATCTGCCAACCTCGATCATCAGGGCTGATCAGGATGATAACGGTGTGATTACAGTGACGCAGCCCGTGGAAGCAACCTATTCGACCGGGATCAGTATCAGTGCTGACAAAGTCAGCTTCATTAATGTGCCGGATGGATACGGCGCGCAGATATCAGAGGAAGTTGGCACTGTAACAGCGGTTGTCGCGGGGCTGGAGGATACAGTTTCGACCGTGCGCAGTACGGATATCACGGCGACCATCGATGTGGAAGCATGGATGGAGGATGAGGGAATGACCGAGCTCGTGGACGGAACATTCTATGAGATGACGGTCACATATACCGTCTCAGTGGATGGCGTTACGATTTCCTCCGGGGACAGTGCGACGGTATTGATCTGGAAAATTGTGGGGGAAGAAGAGTAAATGAGCAGATTATTCGGAACGGACGGCGTCAGAGGAGTGGCTAACCACGAGCTGACACTGGATCTGGCTGTAAAGATCGGCCGCGCCGGGGCAAGGGTACTTGCCGGAAAGGAGAAAACGGAGAAGCCGGTGCTGGTGGTAGGCTGTGATACGAGAATATCCGGTGATATGCTGGCCTGTGCGCTGATGGCCGGGATCTGTTGTGAGGGCGCGGATGTCATTTATGTGGGAGTCCTTCCTACACCGGCGGTGGCGTACCTGACACGAGAATATCGCGCGGATGCCGGTGTGGTGATTTCCGCCTCCCATAATCCGATGGAGTTCAACGGCATCAAATTCTTTGATGGAAATGGCTTTAAGCTGCCTGACGCCATGGAGGATGAGATGGAAGCGCTGATTTGTGACGGCATGGCTGACACGCAGGGACCTGCCGGAACCGGGATAGGGCATATCATTCACAGAACAGATGCTGCTGAAGCGTACATTTCCCATTCCATGGAGCTTATGCCGCTTGATCTGAAAGGGCTGAAACTGGTTGTGGACTGTGCGGAGGGCGCGGGTTCCTTTACGAATGTGGAGACGCTCAGACGTCTTGGAGCTGAGGTGGTGGCAATTCACAATCATCCGGACGGCACCAATATCAACTTTCACTGCGGCTCCACGCACATGGAAGAGCTTCAGGCACGGGTTGTGGAAGAAGGGGCGGATCTGGGACTGGCCTTTGATGGGGACGCGGACAGGATGCTTGCTGTGGATGAGAACGGACAGTGTGTGGACGGCGATCAGATCATGGCGATTGTGGGCACCTACCTGCAGGAGAAGGGAAGGCTTGCTCAGGATACGATCGTGGTGACGGTCATGACCAACCTGGGTTTCACTCTCATGGCGCAGGAGAAGGGTATCCATTTGGAATGCACGAAGGTGGGAGACCGCTATGTGCTGGAGAAAATGCGTGAAATCGGCGGCACCTTAGGAGGCGAACAGTCGGGACATGTGATTTTTCTTGACGAGAATACGACCGGGGACGGCCTGCTTTCCGCGCTGCATCTTCTGCAGGTAATCGTGGACAAAAAGCAGAAGCTGTCCGAACTGGCCCATATTATGACGGTACTTCCGCAGGCGCTCGTCAATGCCCGGGTATCCAATGCACGGAAGAATAACTATGCAGATTATCCGGAGATCGCAGCTGCGATTGAAAAACTGGAGAAAAAATTTTCCGGGGAGGGGAGAGTGCTGATTCGTCCGTCCGGAACGGAACCATTGGTCAGAGTGATGATCGAGGGAAAGGATCAGCGTGAAATCGAAAAAGAGGCTGTCGGACTCGCCGGGCTGATCGAGCGGGTGATGGCCTGACAGAAGGGGAAAGCAACAAACTTGAAGGAGGGTCAAAGTGGTATCTCAGAAAGTGGTGGTCAACAGCCTGATTGGGTTACATCTGCGCCCCGCGGGAGAGCTGTGCAGACTGGCGATGCAGTATCAGTCAAAGATTACATTTCAGTTCAAAAACTATACTGCCAACGCCAAGAGCGTACTCTCTGTGCTCGGCGCCTGCGTCAGAGGAAAAGACGAAATCGAACTTTTCTGTGACGGTACAGATGAGGAGGAGGCTTTGCGGGCTTTAGTCGAGTTTCTGGAGCATCAGATCGATACCTGACGGTTTAGAGTCAGGCAGGGTCTGCCAAAAGCTTTACAGCCGCGGTATAGGCATATACGAGCGGGTCATTCTGCTGGAAAAAGATGACGCCGTCCGCGGGAGCATACAGAATTTCCAGGATATCCCCGCTGCAGGGATCATAGATCTCGGCGCAGGGGGTATCTTTTTTTACGTGTGCGTCCGCTTCGGCGAGGCTGTGATAGAGACCCGCCTGTGTGGTGCGCAGGGAAATCAGTTCGCCGTATTCGAAAATTCTGGCCGCCTTTGCAGGGGAGGCCTCGCCTTTGAGGATGCCGTTCAGAATCATGAAGCGCTCGGTGCTTTCAATCAGTTTAAGGGCGCTCTCTGAGTCGATGCGGCTGGTGGTGTTGGAATACAGGCTGTAGGCATCTGTCTCCCAGATCTGCAGATTATAATTTAACGTGGTTGTATCATAGGGTCTGGGTTTACGGACTACGATGTAGGGAAAGCCGAAGTCCGCGGCTTTTTTTACGTTCTCATAGCCGGTGCGCATCATTCGTACATGCGGGGAGAAATCCCCCGGCATGTAAAAGGAGGTCAGCTGTATCGCGTTCTGGTATTTATTAATGACTTCAAATACGCCGGCGGCGATGCGCTGGGTGGTCTCACCCTCGCTGTAGCCGGGGAACATCCGGTTGATGTCGGTGTTGTCGATGGCCCAGAAGCGCTTACCGATATTCATGGAGCTGGGGTTGACGGAAGGAATGATCATGACCTGCTTGCCTTCCAGAAAGCGGTCTTCCTTCTCCCACTGCTTCAGGCTGCGCATCAGCTGTGAGCAGATATAGATCTGCTGATACTCGTTGCCGCGCATATTGCCCACAATGCAGAGCGTTTTTTCACCCTGGCCGAAGGTATATGCCTTTACACGGAAATCATCCCGGTAAAGGGATGAGGTGCTGTATATGATACTCTCTTTCATGAGCGGTACTCCTTTGTGGCGATTAATAAACGGATGATTCCACGCCGCTTATGGCCGTTCCGGCTGCCAGCTGCGCAGGCAGCTTTTTCGCGCGGCTGTGTGCCTCCTGTCTGATTACATGTCCCGGGCCAGGATCCGGCCCATCAGGGAGCCTTCGGCGACCAGGGGATATTCCCGGATGGTAAAGAGCAGGCCGCTTCTGGCTGCGCTGATATACTCCCGGATTTCCCCGCGCAGCGGATCAAAAATATATCCCACGGTTTCGCCCTTGTTGACCCAGGAGCCGTGCTCTCTGGTCTTCATGAACATGCCGGAGGTGGGCGCGTTTAAAAAGACCACCTCGTCCGGGTCGTCGCAGATCAGAGGCTCTTTCACGGCAGCGGCTTCACCGTCCCACATGCCGAGCTCCTTCATTACATTTAAGATGCCATCCGTAAGCTGCCGTCCGTATTGTTCGGTCAGGCGCATGCCAACGCCCATCTCTGCCACAAGGCAGGGCGTTCCCCGGCTGTTTAGGGAATAGGCGAGGGTGGATTCTAAGACAGTGGAGTTTCCGTGTACCCAGATCAGATCCACGTTGGAGAGGCGTGCCAGGGGTACCAGCGTGTCCACATGCTTTTCATTGATGCGGATCTGCGGGATTTCCGTCAGGTAAATATTGCTGGCGTGGATGTCAAATACCAGATCTGCACCCAGTAAATCCTCCACCAGCTTCATGGCGGTAAACTCCACCATGTCGCCGGTATCGCTTCCGGGAAAGGTACGGTTCATGTCAAGATCAAAACCGGGAAGACCACGGTTGATAGAATCAATCCCCAGAGGATTGGCCGCCGGGTAGATATCAACGGTACCATGGAGTTTCTCCGGATGCCCAAGAAGCGTGCGCGCCAGAAGAAAACAGACGTACTGCCCCTCCAGCTCATCACCGTGAATGCCTGTCACGATGCAGATGCGTTTGCCGCTTCCGTGGGAGATGGAGTTTTTCTGAATATGATAAGTCTCATCCACCGGCAGGCGGATGGACACGATATCCTGTATCATGTGCGTTTATGCTTCCTTTCTTCGGACTGAGACGGAGATTTCCTGTGTCTGTTTCCCGTAACCGTAGAAGTGTCCCTGATTGATCCGGCAGTCGCGGTAATCCCGGCCATGTGAAATCTTAATGTGCTGGTCTCTGACAAGAATGCGGTTGGTGGGGTCGAAGCCGTACCAGGCATCCCCCTCCTTGACCTCCACCCAGGCGTGGCTTAAGCCCTCGCCCATCAGCATGCCCACGACGTAGCGGGCCATGATTTTTTTCTCGCGAAGAACGGAGAGCATGATGTGGGAGTAATCCTGACAGACGCCTTTTTTTAAGGCGAAAGCCTCTGCGGCGGTCGTTTCCACGTTCGTGACACCGGCGGTATAAACAATGGTGTCCGCGACGGCTTCCATGACAGCCTGGGCCGTATCCAGGGCGCTCGAACAGACGGGCAGCGAAGCAGCAAAGGAAAGAAGCGCTTCATCTGGCCAGGTCAGGTGTGTCTGGCGCCTGAAAAGATGCTCACGCCAGGGATTTCCTTCAGGTACGGATTCTGAAAGCCCGGTATGTGCCACGCCCGTCACGTCCGCCAGAAAGCGTGTGTGTGGTTCATCGGCGCAGCCCAGAATACAGTGGTTTCCAAAGCTGTCATAGCTGTCCGAAATAAATTCGTTCGGATAAACATTGGTCTGCAGTCCTTCAATACACTGCCGGCTGTCCGTCTGAGGAAAACAACGCAGAGTAAAATGATGGTCATGAACCGGCTGATCAAAGCGGATCTGCAGATGATAGTGAAAGGACAGAGTCTCCACGGATTAAACCTCCAGAATACTCTCCACGGACTTTAAGATCGCCGGATAATCCAGCGTCTCAGCCTGGATGGCCTCCTGAAGTTCTGTGATACTCTGCGTTCTGTAGCGCAGCGAGCAGCGGTCAATCCGCCCTGCCAGGCGCTGTATCTCCCGGTTGATATCCACACGGCTCATGTGAAGGCGTGTATACAGATCGAGCCGTTCCACACGCTTGCCGACCTTGATGATATTGCGTGTATTCTCATCGTCAATCTGATCATCCACAATGCCCCAGAAGGCCAGAATATCGTCCGTCACATTCTGAAACTCGATGGCCGGCGCCTGATCACCCTTCGCCTTCTGCATGCTGTAGAGGGCCATCTGGATGTAGGAGAGTGTCTCACTGCCGATTTCCTCCCGCAGTTCAATGGCGTTGTCGTAGGCTCTCGTCAGATTGGAAATGATGGAATTAGGGTCAGTAAGATCAAACGGATAACGCGCAATAAAATCGTCCTTGTCCGTGTAAATGTTCGGAATCTCCAGCGTGGTGCAGAATTTGGAGTAGTCCGTCTCCGTCATCTGCTCAATCAGCTCATCAAAGCTCTTTCCGAAAAGCTTCAGTGTGGTATAAACCCGCTCGGAATAGCGCCCGAGCCAGTAGAGTCTGTCTGTGTTGATTACTGACTTAGTACCCATGTGTCTTTAAAGCCTCCTCCCTGTGAAGAATTTACGATAAAGGAATCCGGATTTCTGGAAAACCGGGTCAGCCCGCTCTTCCAGACCACAGGCTCCTCGGCTGTCAGCACAAAGGCTCTCAAGTCTGCCTTGCGCTCGACAATCTGCCCTCTGTCCTGAATGGGAATATCGCAGAAATCAATGACCTCCTGCGCGATAAAACGCCTGGGCTCAGCCTTGAGCATGGCAATAAATTTCTCCTTCTCGGCCTTGGTCATCTTGCTGCCGAAGACCACGCCGTAGCCGCCGGCCTCCGCCACGTCCTTTAAGACGAGGGTGTCGAATTTCTCCAGGACATATTTCATGTCCTCCTCGTAGAAGGGCAGATAAGTAGGCGCGTTATGCAGGATGGGTTCCTCACCCAGGTAATATCTGATCATCTTCGGCACGAAATAGTATATGCCCTTGTCGTCCGCAATGCCGTTGCCGGGCGCGTTTAAGAGTGCCACGTTCCCCTTGCGGTATACGTCGAAAATATGGGGCACTCCGATGACCGATTCCGGATTGAAGGTCATGGGATCCATGTACTCATCGGAAATGCGGCGGTAGACGGCGCCCACGCGCTCTTTTTTACCGGCATAGCCCTTGAAATACAGATAATCGTTTTCCACCTCGAGATCGCTGTAGGTCACCAACGGCACGCGCATCTGCTCTGCCAGATAGGAATGCTCAAAGTAGGCGGCATTGTAGCGGCCGGGCGTCATGACGACACTTAAACCTCCGGTATTGACATAATCCAGCGTGTGTTTTAACAGCTTCGCGTAATTGCGGTTGTCCTCGATGGGTGTTTCGTTGAAGGTGCGGGGGCTGGCTCTGCGGCACAGCTCACGCGCGATCATGGGATAGGAAGCGCCGGAGGGTACCCGCAGGTTATCCTCCAGAATGTACCATACGCCGTCCTTGCCGAGTACCAGGTCGATGCCGGAAATATGAGAAAATACGCCCTTGGGCGGGGTAACGCCCTCGCAGGGCACCAGGTAGCCGCTGGCTGCGTAGACAAAGTCTTCCGGGACGACGCCGTCCTTTACGATCTTTTTTTCATTGTAAATATCCTTGAGAAATAAATTCAGAGCGGCGACTCTCTGTTTCAGGCCGCGTTCCAGATATGCGAATTCTTCCTTTTCAATGACACGGGGGATGGCATCGAAGGGGAAAAGCTGTTCTTTGAAGGTACCGTTTTTGTAGATACCGAATTTCACACCGTAGCGGGCTAAGAGTCCGTTGACCGTGTCAGTCCTGTCCAGAAGATCAAAATTTTTCATGGTGTTGCTCCCTTTCCGAAATAAAAAAAGACAAAGAAACCCATCCCAGGCGTCTTTGTCTTTTGTCTATTCTAATATATGGTAAGAAAAAAGTCAATACTCAGTTGTAGTCAAAAGTATCATCATCCTGAATGATCAGTACCATGGTTTTGCCGGTGTTGAATTCGATTTCATTGCCGTCATCGTCGTAATAGCGGGTCGCCCCGTAGTTGGTCTCCTTGATCCCCCGGTCTGCTCACCGTTCGATGCGGACGTCTCGACGCTTTCATCGATGATGACAACGGTCTCTGAGGAGGCGTGTCCTGAACTGCCCCCGCAGCCAACCAGGGCGCATACTGCAATGATGCAGGCCGGAAGTATCATGACTGCTTTCTTCATATACGGGCCTTTCTTAATAGACAGTGGCGTATAAAATGGCAGCTACCGCAAAACCGAGCAGTGCGCCCATCAGCACCTGCAGCGGGGTATGCCCCACAAATTCCTTCAGGTTGTCCACCGGGATGCCCTTGGTCAGATCTTCAGCGGCAAGTTCCTCTATGAGCTGGTGAAGAACCTTGGCCTGCTTGCCGGCCTCCTGTCTCACACCGCGGGCATCGTGCATGACTATGATGGCGAACATCACGGCGATGGCAAAGGGAAAACCGGACACGCCGTAGTCGAAGGCCGTAGCGAGAGCCAGGGCGCAGACTGTAGCGGAATGACTCGACGGCATGCCGCCGCTTCCTACCATGCGCTCCAGGGAAAATTCATGATTGAGAAAAGCGTGAATCAGAGTCTTGATGACCGAAGCGACAAACCAGGCAATGATGGCAGTCATTAAAACATGATTATCCAGCAGATCAAATAAAAGCTTCATTATTCACTCCGGAAAAAAATTTTTGACATATTCTGCGTTTTTTAAAAGAAACACAATACACTGATATTCTATCCTAAAGAGTGGATAAAGTAAAGGAAAAGGTTGTCAAGTTTTCGATAATTTGCTATATTGTTAGTATTCGATGCGTTTGGAAAGGAGATTCGCATGAGCCTTTTGAGTGTGATCGTGCCCTGCTATAATGAAGAAGAAAATATCCTGCTTTTTTATGAGGAATTCCTGAAAAATCAGTCTTTTTTTGAAAAAAGAGGCATGGAGTTTGAAATCCTCTATGTGGATGATGGCTCCAGGGACGGGACAAAAGAGCAGATTCACAGGCTTCATGAAAAGGACGGGCGGGTACACATGATCTCCTTTTCCAGAAATTTCGGCAAGGAAGCAGGGCTTCTGGCCGGCTTTGAGAACGCTGCGGGAGACTATATTGTGGCCATGGATGCGGACTTACAGGACCCGCCGTCCCTGCTGCCTGAGATGTTTTCCTACATCGATGAGGGATATGACTCGGTGGCGACACGCAGAGTGAGCCGTAAGGGAGAACCGCCCATCCGTTCCTTTTTTGCCCGTTGTTTTTATAAGCTGATGCACAAAATCAGCAGGACGGAGATTGTGGACGGCGCGCGGGATTACCGGCTGATGACCAGGCAGGTCGTGGACGCGATTCTTTCCATGAAAGAGTACAACCGCTTTACCAAGGGCATTTACGGCTGGGTTGGTTTTGATACCAAATGGATCGAGTACGAGAATGTCGAGAGAGCCAAAGGAGAGACCAAGTGGTCCTTCTGGAAGCTTTTGCTCTATTCGCTGGAGGGCATTATGGCCTTTTCCACGGTACCGCTGTCCATTGCCGCCTTTATAGGCCTCACCTTCTGCATCATTGCGTTTGCGGCGATGATCTTTATTATCGTGCGTACATTGATCTGGGGAGATCCGGTCGGCGGCTGGCCTTCCCTGGTCTGCATCATCACGCTGATTGCGGGTGTTCAGCTGTTCTGCATCGGGATTATTGGACAGTATCTGGCCAAAACCTACATGGAAGTGAAGGCCAGGCCCATCTATATTGTAAAAGAAAAGCTGTAATCGGTCGGGAAAAATCCCGGAATATCCGCAGCATATGACAAAATACACCGCAGCAGGCGACAAAATGCGCGATGGCTTTCTCTTCACAAAAATCGACACACATGTTAAGATTTCCCTGCCGGATACGGAAAAAATCAAAAATCCGGCAAATCACATACTGCATATACCGGATGTGGAAAGGGGAATTTTACTATGGATATTTTGTCAATGGAAGAAGTACAGCTGGAAACCTATGTCACCAGAATCATGCTGGATGTGGGCGTGCCCGCCCACCTGAAGGGCTATCATTATCTGCGCGACGCGATCATGATGTCCAGCAGAGATATGGAGGCCGTCTCCAGTGTGACGAAGCTTCTCTATCCAGCCATCGCAAAGCATTTTAAAACCACCGATCAGAAGGTGGAGCGGGCGGTCAGGAACGCCATCGAGGTTTCCTGGCAGAGGGGCAACAGCGCTACCTTTGAGGAGCTGTTCGGTTACTCCAACGCGCATGGCAGGCCGAGACCTACCAACAGCGAGTACATCGCCCGGATCGCTGACAAGGTCCGGCTGGACGTGAAAGCGCTCTGACGCAAAAAGAGCCCTCTCCTGCGGTTGCTGCGGGGGAGGGCTTTTTGCTGTTGTGAGAGGTAATTATGATCCTATTGATTTCAGGATTAATGATTATATGGGGATTTGCGGAGGGCGCTTATCTGTATGTGCTCATGACGGGCGGGACGCTTGCCGCATATGAGGGACTGCTGGCACCTGCGCTGATCGCAGGGGCGGCAGCAGCTTTTTTGCTGTGCCGCTGGTACAGACGTCTGTGCGGCCGGGGCAGAAACCCTCTGCCGGCCGGAAAGCTTTCTCTGCGGGAAGGCGGCGCGTATTTTATCATTCTTGCGGCGGCCGGGATTGTGACGCTTTCGCACTTCACCGGATATTATGTGGTGGATCTGTCGGATGCGGTGTATGAGATGGCAATCAATACAGTTTCGGGAGGAGTGCTTGCCGGACAGCATCCGTTTACGGGAGAAGCAGCGGGAAGCATTCCTTTACGGATCCGGATTCTGGGACTGTATGCGCTGTATGCGGCGGTGATGGATAAAGCCGGCCTGTCGGCCTATATGCTGATGGGACAGATTGTGCCGGCAATCATCTGGTTTCTGCATATGGGAATCATGGCTTCTCTGGGCAGAACACTTTTGCGCGGCCGCGAACGGTATCTGTGGCTGTTCGTGTCCCTGGCGGCGGTGATGGTTCTGGCAACGGCGCATATTGAGGGCATGATCGGATATCGCCTTTTTTATGAGGGATTTTCCGGAGAAACCATCCGGGCGGCCATTCTGCTGCCGTTCTGCGTGCTGTGCTGCTGTCAGAAAAGGTGGCTGCCGGCGCTTTTGTGTGTTGCCGCGGAAGCATCATTGGTCTGGACGACATACGGTATTGGATACTGTGCCCTGGTGATGGTTGTTTTTCTTGCGGTGACTTTATGGCAGAAGAGGAGGGAGAAGTCATGAGCCTGAATTTTCTGAAGTGGCAGGAGGGAACGGCAGATTTTAAACAGGAAGCGGGGCTTCTGCTTTTGCTGTTTGTTGTGAGCGTGCTCCTGATATGGCGCAGGGAAAAACGGGAGGGAGGACTTCTGGCGGTATCCGGTACCGTCCTTGCCGTCCTTGTGTTTGTACCGGTTACGGCAGTTTTTCTCCTGATGGGATATACGGGTTTTTATGACTGGACGGATCTTCTGCTTATCGTCCCGCTGACGCCTGTACTGGCTATGGGCGGCTGCCTTCTGGTGGAGGACGTGTCCGGCGTACATCGTAAGGACGCCGGAACGGGTGATGCGGCAATTCAAAAGCTCCCGGCTGCGGCAGCTGCAGCCTGCGTCATCTTTCTTTTAATGGGAGCTGCGAATTTCCATGCCTTTGATGAGGAGGAGACGTCGGACGGTTATGGCATTCCGGCGCAGACGCTTGAAATTTATGAGAGCCTGCGGGATAATGTGGGAGAGGAAGAGATGACTGTCCTGGCAAACGGGGAGCTCCTGATGTATATCCGCCTGTACAGCGCGGACTGGTATCCTGCCTACGGCAGAGATCTCTGGGACAGCCATGCGGCCGGATATGTGGAGTATACCTACGGTGATGAGACTGAAATTTATGAGATTCTGGCTTCCTCATCGCTGACGGAGGAAAACCGTAAAACACTCCTTTCCTATGTGGAGGACACGCAGCCGGACTGCCTGATTGTATCCCGGGAGTGGGAGGCTTTACTCGGGGATTTATCTGATTACAATTTGGTAACATTAACAGAGCAATATATAGCATATATATCTGACACAAGGGACTGAAAATCAGAAAGCGAATGTTTACATTCAGATTTCTGATTTTAAGGACCGCAACAATATGAGAAAGGAGCCATTTTTCATGGAAAAATGAGCGGATTTCGAATATTGTCAGGATTTTGGGAGCGCATGGCGCGGACACCCGAAGGGCGCTCTGTGAGGAAATCCTGGTGTCAGAAGACAACAGAGGAAAACGGATGAATGACCTGGTAAGCATTGTCATACCTGTGCATAATGTCAGAAAATATATTACGCAAACCATTGAGAGCGTCCGCACGCAGAGCTATACCAACTGGGAGCTGATATTGACGGAGGACTGCTCCACCGATGGAACGAGAGAACTGCTGGCGCAGTATCTGGACGAGCTTTCGGATGACCGGATCCGCGTGATCTGGCTGGATGAGAACGTGGGGGCCGCCGCGGCCAGAAACCTTGGAGTGGAGAACTCCAGGGGCCGTTTTGTTGCTTATCTGGATGCGGATGATATCTGGGAGAAGGACAAGCTGCTGTGTCAGCTGCAGTTTATGCGGCAGACCGGCGCCGCGTTTTGCTTTACCAATTACGAGTTCGCGGATGAGAGCGGCCGCGGCACGGGGAAGGTCGTGCATGTTCCGGCTACTCTGACCTATCGCAGGGCGCTTCGCAATACGACGATTTTTACTTCCACGGTGATGCTCGATACACAGCAGATTCCGAGAAACGAGATCCGGATGCCTGATATCAGGAGTGAGGATACGGCTCTGTGGTGGCAGCTTCTTCGGATGGGATATACTGCGTATGGCTTTCAGGAAACTTATGTTTTTTACCGCAGGCCGGCCAGAAGCCTTTCCTCCAACAAGCTCTCCGCTGTGAAACGAATCTGGAACCTGTACCGCAGGTCGGAAAAACTCGGAGTCCTTTACAGCTGTTATAATTTCTTTTTCTGGGCATTTCGGGCGGTGCGCCGGAGGGTATAATGTAAATGAAAAAATTAGGTGAATTCAAAAGACTGATCGTCATATGCTTCTCTATTATTACCATAGCCAGTGAGTCGCTGGTCTATGCTTATTTCTGGTATACGAACTATTCCATTCAGATTCGTTCCAATCTGTGGTTTTCCACGAGGGGACACTGGCTGGCCATCGCCATCTATGTTCTGCTGCTCTTAGCCTTTTCCACGATGTACGGCGGACTGAATATCGGGTATCTGAGAACTTCTGAGGTGGTTTTTTCCCAGATTTTTTCCATTATCGGGACAAATGTAATCACATACGGCCAGAATTCTCTGATGAACTGGGCGCTGATGTATGCGCCGACCTATGTGAAGATGACGATCTATCAGGCCGGCGTTTCCTTCCTGTGTTCCATGTTTTTTTACTGGCTGTACCGGCAGATTTTCCCGCCGAGAAAGCTTTTGCTGGTTCACGGGGAGCGGCCGTATGACGATCTTGTCAGAAAATTTGAAACCCGTAAGGACAAATATGAGATCTGCCATTGTATTGATATCCGGGAGGGGATTGAGAAAGTCTGCCAGGAGGCCACAGAGCGCTATGACGCGGTGGTGATCGGAGACATCGATGTCAGCAGCCGCAACAAGATTTTCAAATTCTGTTATGGGGCGGGAATCCGCACTTATATTCTTCCCAAGCTTTCGGATGTGATTTTAAGCGGGGCGGAGGAGATGCATATTTTCGATACGCCCATGTTCCTGACCAGGGAGTATACGCTGCGTATCGAGGAGCGTTTTTTTAAGCGCCTGATGGATATTGTGCTCTCCCTGATTCTCCTGATTGTCACATCACCGTTCATGCTGCTGACAGCGCTGGCGGTGAAGCTGTATGACAGAGGACCGGTTTTATATAAACAGACCCGCTGTACGGAAAATATGCGGGAATTTCAGATCATGAAGTTCCGCAGCATGCGGGTGGATGCGGAAAAGGACGGCGTGGCCAGACTTGCGCAGAAGAACGATGACAGGATTACGCCGGTCGGCAAAGTGATCCGCAAATGCAGGATGGATGAGCTGCCGCAGCTGATCAACATTCTGAAGGGCGACATGTCCTTCATCGGACCAAGACCGGAGCGGCCGGAAATCATTAAACAGTATATGGAGGTCATGCCGGAATTTGCTTTTCGCACCAAGGTCAAGGCTGGCCTGGCGGGATACGCCCAGATTTACGGCAAATACAACACTACGCCCTATGATAAGCTGAAGCTTGATCTGACCTATATTGAGAACTATTCCATCTGGCTTGATTTAAAACTGATGCTGCTGACTTTGAAGATTCTGTTCTGGCCGGACAGCACGGAAGGCGTGGAGGCAGAGCAGGTGACCGCTTTTAAGGAGGAAATGTACAGGCAAAGAGAAGCGGACAGATCAGAGAAAGGAGACAATCCTGTAAGCACTGAACCGGAAAATGAGGAGTGAAAAGATGGATGAATCAAAAGCGTGGGATCTTTATAAGGAGCCGTTCGATCTGAAGCTGTTTCTTCTGCAGATGCTGCGGAAATGGTATATTTTCATACTCTCGGCCCTGGGCGGCGCGCTGCTGCTGGGCGGAGGGTATTTTCTGGTAAAAGTGGTGTTCGCGCCCACAAGGGAATACCAGGCGGATATCATCTGTTATATGCAGTATACCGTGGATCCGGACGCAAGCGAATCCTATGTTACGGATTATTTCAATGAGTATACCTGGAACGAATGGATTGTCTGCGATGAAATTCAGGCAATCATTTCAGAGGCGGTTGGTTATGAGATCACAGAGACGGAGCTGGCTTCCTATGTCAGCACCACGGTGCCGGCGGACGTCAGGCTGCAGACGATTTCGGTGGTGACAACCGACCCGGATTTGTCCCTTGCCATTGCGCGCTGCTATGAGGAGTGGCTGCCTGTCTTCGCGCAGGATCAGCGCGAACTGGACAGCATCCGTATCGTTGACAGTCCCGAGCAGGCGTATCTGGTTAAGGAGGATGTCAGGACATTTCGCGCGGCACTTTTGGGCGGGCTGATCGGTCTTTTTGTCTGCTGCATGGTTCTGTGGCTTTCCTGGCTTGCTGATGACAGGGTGTATTTGCCGGGACAGCTGAGCCGGAGGCACGGTTTAAAGGTGTTCGGCGCCAATGGTCAGGAGGAGCTTGTCGAGAATGTCCGTTATGCGGTCTCAAATCGGCAGAATATCGCATTGGTGGGAACGAGCGGCTCTGCGCACTTTATGGAAATATTGCCTTATTTTCAGAGCACATTTCCGGAAAAGCACTGGGAGACCGTCATGGGAACGCTGCAGTACCCGGAGGGAGCTTCAAAGCTTCGAACCATGGACGGCGTCATTTTTGTGGCGGAGGCAGGTGTGGATTCGAGTGCCCTGATCGAGCGGGTACTTGATTTTTACAGGCAGCAGGAGATTGCGCTGACCGGCGCGGTACTCTGGGGCTGTGATCAGAGGCTTTTAAAGCAGTATTACGGTTCCGGGGCGCATGGATTTTTCCAGCTTCGTAAGCTGAGGCGGCGGGGGAAAGCGTAATGGCGGTTGAGGTTCTGTTATCCAGCTTAAATCAGGACGTTCCCGCATTGCTCAAAAAGACCGGGCTGAATGGTCCGGCTGTGGTGGTCAATCAGTGTGACAGGGAGGGAAGTGAAGAAGTCACACTTCCCGGCGGCTGTGCGCGAGTCTTTTATTCCGCGGAGCGCGGTGTGGGCAGAAGCCGCAACCTGGCGCTGTCAAAGGCGCGGGAGGATCTCTGTATTTTCGGGGATGAGGATATTGTCTACCGGGAGGGCTACGCGAACCTGATAGCGGCGGAGTTTCAAAAACATCCGGAGGCTGACGGCCTTTTATTTCAGGTTGAGGTGGATCCTTCACGCAGAACGTATGCAAATGACAGCTTTGGACGGGTCGGCTTGCTCAACTGCGGCAGATATCCGGCCTACAGCATGGCCTTTCGCCGGCGAAAGCTTATTGACAGTGGGGTCAGGTTTTCCACGCTTTTTGGCGGCGGCGCCCGTTACAGCAATGGTGAGGACAGTCTCTTTATCCGGGATGTGATCAAAGCGGGGCTGAAAATATACAAAACGCCGGTGTGCATTGGGGAGGAAATCCCGCGGCCATCTACCTGGTTTACCGGCTATCATGAAAAATTCTTTTTTGACAGAGGCGTGCTGTATGCGTTTCTTTATGGCTGCATGGCGCCTGTATGGGCGTTTCGTTTTGTATTTACCAAGAGGAAGCTGATGTGTCAGGAAATTCCCTGGCAGTCGGCCTATGGTATTGTCCTGAAGGGAATCAGGGAAGGACGCCGGGTGAAAAGGAAAGAAAAAAATGAAGCTTAGCATCATCACCGTGAGCCTGAACGCGGGCGATAAATTATTGGAAACGGTCAAAAGCGCTGCGGAGCAGACTTTTTCGGACTATGAGCTGATTGTTCAGGACGGAGGCTCCAAAGATGGTTCTCTTAAAACGCTGTCAGACTGGCTTGCGGAAAATGCGGACATGGCCGGTCGTGTCAGAATTTTCACGGAGAAGGACAACGGGATCTACGACGGCATGAACCGGGGCGCGGCAAAAGCGCAGGGGGAGTTTCTGTATTTTTTAAACTGCGGGGATGTGTTTCATGGGCCGGAGGCGCTGAAGGCGTTTGCGGACGGCATGGAGGATGCGGGTGTTCGTTGGGGGAATACCGGGGCGGATCAGGAAGCGGCCGGTGTACATCAGGAGGCCGCCGCGGCAATTTTTTACGGGAACGTTTTTGATACGCTGCGGGGCAGTGTGGTGCAGTCCAATCCGAAGATGGACACTTTTGCCTGCTATCGCAACGTGCCCTGCCACCAGGCATGCGTGTACCACAGAAGCCTTTTTCAGGAGAGGGGATATCTGTCCTGTTGCCGTGTGCGCGCGGACTATGAGCACTTTCTCTGGTGTTTTTTAGAAAAAAAGGTTCCTGCTCTTTACGTTCCGGTGACGCTCGCGGACTATGAGGGCGGCGGCTTTTCGGAGACGGCTTTAAACAGAAAGCGCTCCGCGGCGGAGCATAAGGAGATCACGGCGCAGTATATGACGGGACGGCAGCGTTTCTGCTACCGGGCAGCTCTGGTGCTTTCCCTTCAGCCTCTCAGAACAGCGCTTGCGGAGAATGAGGCGACGGGGCGCTTTTATCAGAAGATAAAAGGCACCTTGTATCGCGGATAACGGGAAATATGGGGTGGCTGTTTGGATATACACAGGCCATTCCCAAAGACAGGTGACCCGGAAAATGCAGCTGTGAACGGCAGCAGGCAGTGGGTGGTCACGAGGTAGAACTACATGGCAGTATATCTGACATTGACGGCCGCGGTGCTGATTCTGGCACTTAAGGTGGACAATCACATTTACGCAAAACAGCAGATCACGGGTCATATCGCAAACGGGACAGATCGGCGCAAGGCGCAGAATATTGCCGCAGCGCTGGGAATTTATATTCTGATGGCTGCGGTCAGTGCCTTAAGGATAGCGGTGGGCAATGATTATTGGGTCTACCGGGAGAATTTCAAGCTGATCTATGCCGGGCGCGATGTAGCCTCGGAGCCGGGCTTTAATTTCATCGTATACTGGATGCAGAAAATCTGGGGATATGACAACTATCTCCCCATTTTCGGGCTTTTTTCGGTGGTAACAGTGGCCTTCATGGTGAAGGCTCTGTATGACCAGGCGGAGTGGTTTTTCGGAAGCCTCTTTCTGCTTCTGACCAGCGGATATTATTTTTCCAGCCTGAACAGTGTACGGTATTATCTGGTGGTGGCGATGGTGATGTATGCCACGAAATATCTGCTGAGGGAGGAGTATCTGAAATTTGTGCTGTGGATTGCCTTCGCGGCTTTATTTCATAAATCTGTTCTGCTGGTGATCCCTGCGTACCTGATCTTATACTGGCTCTCTGAAAAGAAGCTGAAGCCATGGGTGATTGCGGCGGGCGGAGCACTGATTGCCAGTATGATACTGTTTCAGGATGTTTACCGGAAGATTATTTTCCTTTTCTATCCGTTTTATGAAGAGTCGGCGTATGATACGGGAAGCATTTCCGTTGTCAATGTGGGGATGGGGCTGTGCTGCCTGGTGTTGTGCTTCCTCTGCTACGGCGTCTGGAAGGACGATAATCCGCACATCCGTTTTTATGTATGGGTAAATGCGGCGGGGCTGATCATCAATACCTTCGGATCGTTCATTCCGGAGGTGACGCGGGTCGGCAATTATTTCAAGGTGATTCAGGTTTTTCTGATTCCGGCGTTGTTGTATCATCTGCCGGACGGCAGGTGGAAAAAACTGCTGATAGCGGGGACGGCTGCGGCGTTTCTGATTTATTTTGCGTTTTTCTTAAAAACGGCGTATGATGTGGATATCCGGCTGCTGCCGTATCGGAACTGGATATTTGACTAGGTTGTTGGGTTATTGCCTGAGGGACGCCGGATGACGGTCCCAATATGAAATTCGCTCCACTGTGCGTGGCATTCCGATGAGCCGATGGGCGTGATAATCGTGTTCAGCAGAGGCTTCCACGATTATCAATCGTCTCATCTCCATCGCACAAAGTCGTTCATGTTCATATTGGAACCGACATCCTGCTGTCTAAAGCAATTTATAATAAACCAGAGCTGAACGTAATGGAAACGCCGCCATATCTGAAAACTTTTACAGGGGAGTTGCCATGAGAGTATTGTGGGTGTGCAACGTAGCACTGCCGCAGATCGCGGCACAATTGCATATGGACGCGGGAAATAAGGAGGGCTGGATCGCTGGTCTGTATACGGCTGTGATCCGGGACCTGGTTTCAGAGGGCATCCAGTTGGGCTTTGCTTTTCCGATTGCCAAAGGGCAGGAGATGGTGCGCGGCTCTCTGACGGTCAATGAGGACTACGACCTTTATTATTATGGATTCCGCGAGGATAGTCTGAACGCTGAGAATTACGACATTGAAATGGAGAAGGACTTAAGCGACATTATGATCGCGTTTGAGCCGGACATCCTGCATTGTTTCGGTACGGAATACCCGCATACACTGGCGGCTGTGAAAATGTTTGCCCAGCCGGACCGGACGCTGATCGGCATCCAGGGCCTGTGCCGGGTTTATGCCAAAGCTTATATGGCGAGTCTCCCGCGGTCTGTGCAGAAAAGCGTGACCATCCGGGATCTGCTGCGCCGGGACAGCTTAAAGGAGCAGCAGGCAAAATATGAGGGCCGTGGGCAGTGGGAGATGGCGGCGGTGAAATGGACCGGCCATGTGACGGGCCGCACGGAGTTTGACCGCTATTGGACGCAGAGGTGGAATCCTACGGTTTGTTATCATCAGATGCAGGAGACCCTGCGGCCGGAATTTTACTCGGGCTGCTGGCGTGAGGAGGCCTGTGAGCAGCACCGGATTTTTTTAAGCCAGGGCGATTACCCGGTCAAGGGTCTGCATTACATGCTGCTGGCGCTGCCGGATATTCTGAAAAAATATCCGGACACCCGTGTCTTTGTGGCAGGCAACTGCATTTTAAGAAAGCCCGGCTTCGAGAGCCTGGTGAAGCTCTCCGCTTATGGTAGATATATTCAGAAATTATTGAAAAAGAACCGGATCACGGACAAAGTGACTTTCCTCGGAAAGCTGAATGCGGGGGAAATGAAGGAGCAGTATCTGAAAAGTCATGTCTTTGTATGCCCATCCACCATGGAGAATTCTCCCAATTCCCTGGGGGAGGCCATGCTGTTAGGTACGCCGGTGGTGACTGCGGATATCGGCGGCGTTTTATCCATGATTGAGAAAGAGGAGGGTTATATTTATGAAGGCTTTCGTGTGGAGAAAGCCGATGAGCCGGGGGAGCTTGCGCGGATCAGCGGCAATCTGGCTGAGGCGGTCACAGAAGCCTTCGA
This sequence comes from Lachnospiraceae bacterium, assembly GCA_021199495.1. Taxonomy (GTDB): domain Bacteria; phylum Bacillota; class Clostridia; order Lachnospirales; family Lachnospiraceae; genus RGIG6307. The sequence continues at coordinate 45,687 of JAJQHY010000018.1, forward strand.
TTATCCGGAGGAGATGAAGCGGCGGGCCTTCAAAGCCATGGCGCACGCGAAGAGAACGCATGATCCGAAGACCAACCGCAGGCGGTTGATTGAGATATACAGGGAGATTAACGAGTCATGAATCTGGTATTTGTCTCCAATTATTTCAATCATCATCAGCAGCCGGTTTCGCAGCAGCTGTATGAATTATGTAAAAAAGCCGGCGGCAGTTATTTCTTTATCCAGACAGAGCAGATGGAGGAAGAGCGCGTGGCCATGGGCTGGGGAGACATCCTGCAGCGCGCGGTGTATGTCAGAAATTACGGAGAGAACCCTGAGGACTGCCAGCGCCTGATTGATGAGGCGGATGCGGTGATTTTCGGCGGCACGGAAGACGAGCGCTTTATTCAGACCCGCTTAGAGCAAAAAATGCCCGTCTGGCGCTACAGCGAGAGGCTGTACAAGGAGGGCAGATACCGTTTTATTACGCCCAGGGGCCTTAGAAAAAAATTTCTGGATCATACCAGACATAACGGGGAGCGGGTGTATCTGCTGTGTAGCGGTGCTTATGTGGCGGGCGACTTCCGTATGGTGGCCGCCTATCCGTTCAAAAAATTCCGCTACGGTTACTTCCCGGAGCATATTGTATGTGACGCGAACCAACTGATTGCGGGAAAATATATGGACAGCCTGACGGGAGAGGAAACTCCTGTAAGTCCGGGCACGGATGGTAATACCGGGTGTGAGATGACGATTGAGCTGCTCTGGGCAGCCAGGATGATCGGCTGGAAGCATCCTGAGAGGGCGGTTCTGATGACAGAGGCACTTTTAAAGGATGGGCTGCCGGTGCATCTGACCATGGCGGGCGGCGGACCTCTGGAAACGGAAGTGCGGGCTCTGATTGCACAGAAGGGGCTTACTGAAAAGATAGATCTTGTCGGTTTCCAGAATCCGCAGGCGGTTCGCGCCCTGATGAGAAAAAGCCATATTTATCTGGCGGTGAGCGACCGCATGGAGGGCTGGGGCGCGGTGATCAACGAGGCCATGGACAGCGGCTGTCTGGTGGTCGCGGACCGGGCTATGGGCGCGGCGCCGTATCTGATCCGCAGTGGAGAGAACGGGCTTTCCTATCCGACGGGCAGAACGGATGCGGCCGTAAAGGAACTGAAAAATCTGCTCCGGGAACCGGAATATGAGAAAATGCGGCGTATGCAGCGAACCGCGTATGAGACGATTGATCAATTGTGGAACGCTGATGTGGCGGCGGAGCGGCTCTATCGGTGCATAGACGCGGAGCTTTGCGGGGAAAAAATACCGGAGTATGAAGAGGGACCGTTGAGCAGGGTTTGAGGCGGTGCCCGGTACGGCAATGCCTGGTAGAGAGAGTACAGAGAGTTTTATGGCAGAAGAAAAATTGATCTCGGTTATTGTACCGGTTTACAATATAAAAGAATATCTTCCGCGCTGCGTGGCCTCAATTACGGTTCAGACGTACCGCAATCTGGAAATCATTCTTGTGGATGACGGGTCCACGGACGGGACCGGGGTACTGTGCGATGAGCTTAAGAAGACGGACTCCCGGATCCGGGTATTTCATAAAAATAACGGCGGCTCCTCCAGCGCCAGAAACTTCGGAATCCGGCAGGCACAGGGCGAGTATTTCGGCTTTGTGGACAGTGATGATTATATTTCAGAGGATATGTATGCGCTTCTGATGGAAGCGGTGATCGCATATGACTGCCCGGTGGCGCAGGCCGGCCGGGACGAGGTGGCTGCATCGGGGGAGAAGCTTCCGGATATCTGTGTGCCGCCGGCTGCCCCTGCTCTGATTGAGGCGCAGGATTTCATGCGGGAGCTTTTGATGCACCGGGGCGACTGCTCGTTCTGCACCAAATTGGTGCACAGAAGCCTGTTTTCAAACCGGCAGTTCCCGGAGGGCGTGCTGAACGAGGACTTTCATTTGCTGATTCAGATGCTGACGGAAATGAAAGGTATTGTGTCTTTGCCCGCTCGGTGTTATCATGTGTTTTATCGGCCGGACAGCAACACCCGCAGCACACAGAAATCTCAGTTTTCCCGCGTGTACGCGGACAATGTGGATAACGCAGACCTGGCTCTTGCTCTGGTGAGGGAGCGCTGGCCACTTCTGATACAGACAGCCGAACGCTTCGGCCTCTATCAGCGCCTGGACTATCTGCTGCACATTCCCATTGAACAGATGTGTCCCGATAACGCAAGATACAGGGAAGTTTGCGCATGTGTGCGTGCAAATTTCTTCGCGGGTCTGAAAAACCCGTACCTGACTAATAAAAACAAAATGTATTTATGTTTATTCGCCGCCGCACCGAAACTGACGCGGAAATTTCACCGCCTCACTATGAAGCTGCGCGGCATTGAAACCTGAATATTGACTGCAATCAGACGCAGTATAAATTGCATGAAAGCAAGGGTCGGTGTGAATAAAAGATAAGGCGAACATTCGTGCCAGCTGAGAACCGTTCTTTTATTCGCGCCGATCCGGAAACGAAGGAATATATTATGGATATCAGTTCACTCCCTGCCATCTTAGGAGGGACCCCTGTAAGGGCCTCCAAAATTTACTACGGCCACCAGTGCATTGAGGACGATGACATCGAAGCCGTCGTTAAGGTTTTAAAAAGCGATACCCTGACCTGCGGTCCCGCCATCGCCTCCTTAGAGCGCGCCCTCTGTAACCTGACCGGCGCGAAATACTGCGTAGCCGTTTCCAATGGCACCGCGGCTCTGCACATCGCCTGCCTCGCGGCCGGCATCGGCCCCGGGGACGAAGTCATCACCACTCCCATGACCTTCGCGGCCAGCGCCAACTGCGCGCTTTACTGCGGCGCCAGACCGGTTTTTGCGGATATCAATCCGGATACCTACAATATCGACCCGGACGAGATCGAGCGAAAGATTACCGACCGCACCAAAGCCGTGGTGGCTGTGGATTTCACCGGACAGGTGGTGGAGGCGGACCGGATTCGCGCCATATGCGAAAAACACAATCTGATTTTTATCGAGGACGCTGCACACTCCATCGGCAGCACCTATAACGGCACGCCGGTGGGAAGCCTTGCGGATATGACCACCTTCAGTTTCCATCCGGTGAAGACCGTCACCGGCGGCGAGGGCGGCGCGGTCATGACAAACGATCCGAAGCTCTATGAGAAACTCAGCCTGTTCCGTACCCACGGTATTACCAGAGATCAGTCCCTGATGGACAAACAAAGCGAGGGCGGCTGGTATTACCAGATGGTGGACTTGGGTTATAATTATCGTATTACTGATTTTCAGGCGGCTTTGATCGAGAGCCAGTTAGGTAAAATCGACCGCTTTAAGGCGCGCCGCAAACAGATTGTGGAGCGCTACAATGAAGCCTTCGCGGACAGGGACGAGATCTTCGTGCAGAAGGAGATTCCGGAATCTGATACGACCAGGCATCTGTATATTGTGCAGCTGAAACTGAATAAATTAAAGGCGACCCGAAAAGAAATATTTGACGCGCTGGCCTGTGAGAATGTACAATGTAATGTGCATTATATCCCGGTCTATACCTTCCCATATTACCGGCAGCTTGGCTACGAGCCGGGTCTGTGTCCGAAGGCGGAGGCGGCTTACGAGGGCTTTTTGAGCATCCCGTTATATCCGGCGATGACCGACGGTGATGTCGAGGATGTGATACGGGCATTTTACAAAGTACTGGACTGGTACAAGCTATCTTAAAAACTGGTAACTGTTCTGAACTGTTACGAAAATTGCCGGCACCGAGGGCCAGACGACAGATTTTCCAGGCGAGCGCCTTTGTGCATCGGTGCAAGACAATAAATTGCATGATATGAAAACGCACAGTGAAACGAGCCGGAAATATCTGTCGTCTGACCCGACAACGCAGAAAAAATAGAAATATAGAAAACCATAAATGAAAGGACTACTATGTTAAACAACAAAACCATCCTGATCACCGGAGGCACAGGCTCCTTCGGCAAAGCATTCACCAAATATGTCCTGACCCACTACAACCCCAAAAAGATCATCATCTACAGCCGCGATGAATTCAAACAGTTCATCATGCAGGGAGAATTCGCCGAGTATGCATCCAAACTTCGCTTTTTCATCGGTGACGTGCGCGACAAAGACAGACTCTACCGCGCCTTTGAGGGCGTGGATTACGTCATACACGCAGCGGCCCTGAAACAGGTGCCTGCCTGTGAGTACAATCCAAACGAAGCCATTAAAACCAATATCCACGGCGCCCAGAACATCATTGAGGCGGCGCTCGACTGCGGGGTGAAAAAGGTCATCGCCCTTTCCACCGACAAGGCCGTCAATCCCGTGAATCTTTACGGCGGCACGAAATTAGTCAGCGACAAACTTTTTATTGCGGCCAATGCTTATGCCGGCAACAAGGACATCTGCTTTGCCATTGTGCGCTACGGCAACGTAGCCGGCAGCCGCGGCTCCATTATCCCGAAATTTTATGATATTATCAAAAACGGCGGGACTGAGCTTCCCATTACCGATTACCGCATGACCCGGTTCTGGATCAGCTTAGAGGAAGGCGTGAAGCTAGTGATCAAGGCCCTGGAGGAAGCCACGGGAGGCGAGACTTTCATCAGCAAAATTCCCTCCTTTAAGGTCCCGGATCTGGCGGAGGCAATGCTTCCGGGCGGACATACCCGTGAGATCGGCATCTATCCGGGCGAAAAGCTCCATGAGATCATGGTGACTACAGAGGATTCCGCCAATACCTGGGAATATGAGAAACATTTCATTGTCTATCCGCAGGTACACTGGAATGACAAACAGAAGATCAATACGAACGGCAAAAAGGTAGCTGAGGGCTTCTCCTATACCTCAGGCAACAATACTGAGTGGCTGTCCGTGGAACAGATCCGCGAGCGCTTACAGGAGCTTGATCTGGAAAAATGACAGAAAAAAAGAAGCTTACGAACCAAAGCGGTCAGCTTATGTGGCTGGTTCTACTGATATTTTACAGTTTTCTCATGTACAGACTGTTTTACAGACAGTGCGTTCAGTACGGCGGCGGCTATGTGTCGGATATGGAACCATATATTATGGTAGTGAAGGGGCTGGAACAGCCCTTCAGCTACCCGTACCCGCTCATGTTTTCCTTTGCCCGCGCCCTGACGGCCTTTTTCACGGCCGAGCGGGCCATGGCTTTTGTGCTGACGTTTTTGAACACTCTGAGCGTCTGGATTACCGGACAGTATCTGCTGCGGTTTTTAAAGGAAGAACTGAATATCAGGAATCGGAAAATGACCTTTCAGTGGTATTTTTTGGCCTGTGTGCTGACACTTTCGCTTTATTTCGTGTCCATGCTGTATCTGCCGTATTCCGTGAGTACCATTGCCGGTTTTGCCCGCTGCGTGGACTTATACGCCCAACCCGCTGTGGAATGCCACCTATCTGGCGACCAGGCCGTTCAGTGTCATCAGCTTCTTTGAGGGAGCGAAGCTTCTGGAAAAATACGAGCGGGGAGCAAAGCTTCAGGAGTACCTCTTATTTGCTGCCTCGCTGCTGCTGGGAGCTTTGGCCAAGCCTTCCTTTACCCTTGTTGCGATTGCGGTTTATGCCGTGGTTTTACTGTACCGTTTTGTAAAAAGCAGAGGCAGGAATCTGAGAAAAAGCCTGTATTTCGGCTTTTGTGTACTTCCGGCCGGTTTTGTCATGATCTACCAGTATTTTGGCGTCTTTTCCGGCAGTGATTATGTGGGAGAAAGTGCCGGTATCGGAATTTCACCAGGAGAGATCTGGTCGCTGTACAGCGGCAATATCCTGCTGAGCGTCCTGTTGGGAAATGCATTCGCGCTTTTCATGCTCATTTATAATCGCGGGAAGCTGAAAAGCGTTTCCTGGTTTCGTCACGCATGGCAACTGTGGATTACCGGATTTCTGATGTTTTTCTTCCTATATGAAAAAGGCTTTCGCGCCAATCACGGTAATTTCGCCTGGGGATATATGCATGGTATGTTTTTTGTATTCCTGGCGGGGCTTATGCTGCTGATCTGCAATACGCTGGATGCGAAGAAGAAAAAAGAAATCTGCGGCGTTTGTGCGGGCTGGCTGCTCTACGCGGCGCACCTGGTCTGCGGTGTGCATTTCTTTCTGTATCTGCTGGCAGGAAATGACCCGTTCATATGATAGCACAGGAGAAACCTATGATTTATTTAAGACCCATGACAGAGGCGGATACGGACGATATCGTAGCCTGGCGCAATTCGGAGGGCGTGCGCAGATCCTTTATCTATCAGGAGGATTTTACGCCCGAGGGGCACTTGCACTGGCTTCATGAGATGGTTGAAACCGGCAGAGCTGTGCAGATGATGATCTGCGAGGAAGGCACCGGCAGAGCGCTCGGCAGTGTCTATATCCGGGATATTGACCATACGCACCATAAAGGGGAGTACGGGATTTTCCTGGGAACGGAGGAGGCGCGGGGCCGGGGCATCGGCACCGAAGCGGCCAGGCTGATGATCGCATATGGGTTTGAGAAGCTTCATCTGCACAGAATATATCTGCGGGCGCTTTCGGACAACGTCAGAGCGATCCGCAGTTATGAAAAGGCGGGTTTTGTGAAAGAGGGGCTTTTGAAGGATGACGTGTGTATTCATGGGGAATACCGCGATATTGTCTGGATGGCGATTGTGAGAGAGGATACGCATGAAGAAAATTAGTTATGTGATTCCCTGTTACCGCTCCGAGCAAACGCTGGAGAAGGTGGTGGAGGAGATCATTCACACCATGGAAGAAATGCCGGAATATCTGTATGACATAGTGCTTGTCAATGATTCTTCCCCTGACGGGACCATTCAGGTCATCCGCGGGCTCTGCGAGAAATATCCTTTTATTCAGGGAATCGACTTCGCCAGGAATTTCGGACAGCACGCAGCGCTGATGGCGGGCTTACGTCACTCGGACGGAGACATCGTGATCTGTCTGGATGACGACGGCCAGACGCCGGCCAATGAGGCGGGAAAGCTGATTGCCAAAATCGAGGAAGGATATGACGCCGTTTACGCCGAGTATGAACATAAAATGCATTCCACCTTCCGCAATCTCGGCAGCAAGGCCAACGAGCTGATGTTAAGGGTGCTTTTAGGAAAGCCGAAGGAGCTGTATATCAGCAGCTACTTTGCGGTGCGCCGTTTTGTGGTGGAGGACATGATCCGCTATGAGAATTCCTACCCCTATGTGATCGGCCTGGTGCTGCGCACGACCCGCAATATTGCCAACGTAAAGGTAACGCACAGGGAACGGGAAGTGGGTTCGAGCGGATACACCTTCAAAAAACTGGTGGCGCTCTGGATCAATGGCTTTACTGCTTTCAGCGTCCAGCCGCTGCGGGTCGCAACCTGTATCGGCGCGGGCTGTGCGGGGATCGGTTTTATTTATGGAATTTACACGATCATCAAGCGAATTGTCCTGCCGGATATCCCGGCCGGTTTCAGTGCCCTGATGAGCGCCGTTGTCTTTTTCGGCGGTATGATCATGGTTCTCTTAGGCATCCTGGGAGAGTATATCGGCCGCATTTACATCAGTCTGAACAGTGCGCCCCAGTATGTGATCCGGGAGCGGTTTAACGCGGACAATGGGCAGTTTCAGCAAAGGGAAGCGCAGCAGTCATTTAAGGAACAGATCGGAAAAGGGTAAATGGGAAAACTGCAAAATCATGTTCATAATCACATACGGTTTTACAGAGCACTTCTGATGTCCCTGCTGCCGCTTGTCTGTTGTGTTGTTCGCTGCCTTCTGACAGGACACAGCATTGCGGACATTTATCTGCCGGCCTCTGACTGGAATGATGAGCTGTTTTACTATAAACAGGTGGAAGGAATGCTGAAGTACGGATATCCTTACGGGTATTTCGGCTTTAATGAAAGCCATGCGCTGGTGCTGTCCTTCGCAGCCTGGAGTCCGGTTCTTTTATGGCCCTGGCTGCTATGGGGACTGCTGTTCGGCTGGAATCTGCTTTCCCCTGTTTACTGTAATATTTTCATGATGATGCTGGCGGTTTTTCTGTTTGTATGGCTGGTGAAAGCGGACAGGGCACAGTGCATCAGGATTGCGGTGCTATTTGCGCTTTTCCCGCTTTTTTCCAGGTACATGATGTCGGTCATGCCGGAAATTACCTGCTTTGCGATGCTGATCGTATACTGGGGACTGGCCTACAGCTATTATCAGCAGGAAAATGCAGGAAAACTTGCAGGAATGTTCGCACTTTCCACAATTATGACCCTCATGCGCCCATATCTGATTGTTTTTCTGGCGCTGCCCATGCTGATTCTCATCTGGAAGAAAAAATGGGCCGGTCTGGTGGGCAGCCTTTGTATCGGAGGCGTCACAGGGGTTCTGTATATCTGTATCAATCATTTCCTGGCGGCGGAGTATTTCACGGCGCTTTTTGACGTATCCTGGCTGACGAATTTTATTCACCATGGCTTTGCGCAGGGGCTTCAGGAGCTGACAGCCAAGCTGACTTATAATTTCGCCGACTTTTTCCGCAACTGTTACCGTGGGCTGACCGAAGGACTGGCCACGGGCGCGTTTTTTATCGGCTTTCTGGTGGTCATGGTGCTGCTGCTGATTTATACCATTACCTGTCTTCGCCGTAAAGAGTGGAAGGAAGGCATTCTGTACGGGCATCTTTTCTTAAGCTTTCTGGCCATGTGGATAGCGCTGATCCTGATGTATAAAATGCAGGAGGGCAGCAAGCACCTGCTGACCTTTATTGCGGTGGGGATTTTTGCGCTGTCCATGATGAAGGGTGGAGTAAACGAAAAGAACGAAGAATTCGAAAGGCCTGAAAAAGCAGAAACGCCTGCGAATGGAAAACGTTCTGCCCGCTGCCTGAAGAAAGTTGCCTCTCACTGGATGGTCATTGTCTGCGGACTGACATTTTTATATCTGTATTATTTCATGGCCGCCGATGCGTATGATTATCAGCTGTGCTTTCAGACGCAGGAACTGGTTGAGGAGATGGAGAGCGCCGCAGAACAGATGGAGGAGAGCATGGTGCTTCAGACGCAGGAGGTCCCCAGCTATGACAATGACGTCATCTGGGTGGTAGCGGATTATTCCGCGGACGGTGAAGAGTGGCTGGTGACGGATTATCAGATTCTGTACAGTCTGCCCGCGGGATTTGGCATCAGCTGCTGCTATGCGGATTATGTGACGGCCAGCTTCGATACCTTGCAGAGCAAATATCTGTGCACGGTCGCCGGAGGTACGATTGACGCGCTCTGTCAGGAGAGGGAGTTTACTGTTGTGGCGGAGGGTCTGAACGCGGTTATATATCAACTACGGTAAAATCTGAAGCTATGATAACAAAGGGTTTGCGGCATTTGCGCAGACATGATAAATCAGGTAGTGTTATGAAAAGAATTCTGGATAAATTAAAGGTAATACTCGACAGCAAACAGAAAACCCGGATGAAGCTCCTGGTCGTTCTGATGGTCATCGGGGCTCTTTTGGAGACGGTCAGCATCGCGCTGGTGCTGCCGATCGCCACGGTGCTGCTCAATCAGGACAGCGTCAACGGGGACGGATTGACAGCGAGGTTGTATCATCTGTTAGGCTTTACAAGCGTCAACGGCTTTGCCATTTTTCTGCTGTTCTGTCTGCTGGCCGCTTTTATTGTGAAAAACTCGTTTCTGTTTTTTGAAACCAGGATGCAGTTAAACTTTGTCTATGACAATCAGTTCGAGACCTCGCGCAAAATGATGATCAATTACATGAAGCGTCCGTACGAGTATTATCTCAATGCGGAGACATCGGTCATACAGAGAAATATTACTTCCGATGTCAATAACATGTACGCCATGGTGCTGTCTATCCTGCAGCTGATGAGTGAGTCTGTGGTGGCGCTGTGCATGGGCATCTATCTGGTATTCCAGGATCCGATTATGTGCGTGACGATCGGCGGGCTTCTGATTATTCTGCTTTTGGTTATCCGGGTGGTGCTCAAGCCGATCATGGTGAGGACGGGCAAGGAGAATCAGGATTATTACGCGGGTTTATTTAAGTGGATCAACCAGTCTGTGACCGGCATCAAGGAGATTAAAATCGCCAACAAGGAGAGCTATTTTATTCATGAGTATGCCAAGTGCGGCAACGGTTATGTGAGGGCGGTTAAAAAGTCTACCCTCTTAAATTCCACCCCCAGGCTTTTAATTGAGACTGTGGTCATTGCGGGCTTTGTGCTCTATATGTATGTTTCCTTTCAGATGGGGCGCGGCACGGACCAGATTGTGGCCAGTGTTTCCGCGTTTGCGGTGGCGGCCATGAAGCTGTTGCCGAGTGCCAATCGAATCAATAATTATATGACCAATATTTCCTATTATGAGCCCTTCTTTTTCGGCGCCAGCGATAATCTGCAGGCGGATATCAGCGACAAGTCGATCATATATGATGCGGACGCGTATACCGGTCTGGAGGTAGTTAAGAAGCTGCCGGTGAAAAAGAGTATTGTCATGCAGAATGTCTGTTATAAGTATCCTAACACGGACGTCTATATTTTCCGGAATATGAGCATGGAGATTCCGATTGGAAAATCTGTCGGTATTGTGGGTACTTCCGGGGCCGGCAAGACAACGGTGGTAGATATTATGCTGGGACTTCTGGAGATGGAGAGCGGGAAGGTGCTCGCGGACGGTGTCGATGTGAATCTGCCTGAAAATTATCAGGGGTGGCTCGCCAATGTGGGCTATATTCCGCAGACGATTTTCATGCTGGATTCCAATATCCGTGAAAATGTGGCCTTTGGTGTGCCCAGGGAGCATATTTCGGAGGAACAGGTGTGGGCGGCGCTGCATGATGCCCAGCTGGATACCTTTGTGAGAGGACTTCCGGAGGGACTGGATACGCAGATTGGGGAGCGGGGAATCCGTTTAAGCGGCGGCCAGCGCCAGAGGATCGGTATCGCCAGGGCCCTCTTCTGGGATCCGGAGGTTCTGGTTCTGGATGAGGCAACCTCTGCCCTTGACAACGATACGGAGGCGGCTATCATGGAATCCATCAATCATCTGCACGGTAGAAAAACGCTTCTGATTATCGCGCACAGGCTGCAGACCATTGAAAAATGTGATATGATTTACCGCATACAGGATGAAAAGGCAGTAAGGGAGAGATAAATGGCGGGAAAGAAATCAGGCTGGGTATTACGACTGATTGGCGCTGCCTGCTTTGCAGCGGTGGTCCTTCTCTGGCTGTTGAGTAAAAGAAGCTGGTCCGGTACAGGCCATGAGGTTGTCCTTATGGGTGACAGTGTGGTGGCGAATGAATTCAATAATGTGGTGTTTGACGAGATGCTGGCTCAGAAGCTGGATATGGAGGTTTTCAACGCGGCCTTCGGCGGCACATCTGTGGTACCCGACAATACAGAGGGGTATGAAACATATGGAGCGGAATCACTGTGTTTTGCGCCTCTTGTCAATGCCATTGTCCTTCAGGACTTTTCCGCACAGAATGCTGCGATTGAGAGAAACTCTACGCTGGATTATTTTCAGGAGCGGCTTAAGGAGCTGGAAGAGACAGACTTTCATCAGGTGGATATCCTGGTAATCTGTTTCGGAGCGAATGATTATGCCAACCAGGTTTCTCCGGATATCTTTGAGCAGACCCTGGATGAGAGCATAGGCAGACTGATAGAAGCGTTTCCGGACCTGTCTTTGTATATTTCATCTCCCACCTATATCTGTCTGACCAGGGATGGTGAGGATATTCCATGCGACAGCGGGGAGTGGGGAGAATATCTGCTGGAGGAATATGTCCTGCGACAGGAAAAGGTGGCGGAAAAATACGGCATTCCCTTCGTAGATAATTATCATGACAGTGTCATTAATGAGGAAACGATTTATGATTATACCTTTTCGTCGGACGGCCTGCATCTGAACAAAGAGGGGAGAGAGGTGCTCTCGGACAATATCGCGCAGGCAATCTTTGAAAATACCGGGGTGTCGGAAAAAGGAGGCTTATGACAGTAGAAGCTTTTTGGACCAGAATCAGACAGAAAATTTCCTCACAGGATATAACCGTATTCCTGGCCGCGCTGATTGCGGGACTGTGTGCTCATTTGCGCATTTTTATGAGTGATATCCCCAATCATGACGGTCTGTCCGGAATTGATTTTGACCAGAACATGATTACCTCCGGGCGGTGGTTTCTGACGGTGGCCTGCCATATTTCCACGGATTATACACTGCCGTGGGTGATTGGCCTTTTGTCTTTGCTGTATCTGGGTGTGACGGCCGTGATTCTGTGCCGTTTTTTTCAGTTAAAGCACACTTACAGCGGCGTACTGATCGCGGCGCTTCTGGCTGTTTATCCGTCCTTAAGCTCGAATTTTGCTTATATTTTTACAGCGGATGGCTATATGCTGGCGCTGCTTTTAGCGGTTCTGGCAGTTTATCTGGTGGAAAAAAGCCCGAAGGGCTTTCTGATCGGCGGGCTGTTTTTGGGCTTTTCCATGGGGATTTATCAGGCGTATCTGGCGTTTGCTATGGTGCTGGCGCTGTACGGCGTCTGCAGGGGCTGGTTTTTTATAAGAGACCTGAAAAGCAATCTGCGTCTGACGGCCCGCTATATCGGTATGGGAGCCATCGGGGCGGTATTTTATTATGTCATGCTGCAGATTTTATTAAAAATACAGAATACATCCCTCTCCGGTTACCAGGGGATCGGCGGCGAATCGTCACAGGGAATTGTCAGTATTCTGGTGAATGTTTATCAGGATTTCGTGGTTCATACCCTGAGAGGCAATATTCTGGCGCAGAAAGGGCCAATGCTGGTGGTGATGGCCCTGCTTTTACTGGCCGGTTTCCTTTCGCTGGCAGCTGCGTTTGTGCGGGCAGGCAGCCTTCGCAATCCCTGGAGTGTGCTTTGCCTGTTTGTGGCGCTTGTATTGACGCCGGTCTGCTTTAACGTGATGCTGATTATTTCGCCGGATGTGACCTATCATTCACTGATGCGCTATCAGTGGGTACTCTTTCCGGTCTGTGCGGTGGCTGTGATCGATCGGCATGCGGATGCGCTGCCAACAAAGAAGGCGGCGCAGGCACTGCCCTGGGTGGGAGTGATTGCTGCGGCTGTGGTGGTGTTTTCCTATATTCTGACCTGCAATGTGGCATATTTTAATCTGGAAAAGAAATTCACCAAGACCTACAGCTACTGTCTGCGTCTGCTTGACCGGATTGAGCAGATGGAGGGTTATACTTATGATATGCCCATCGCCATGATCGGAGTAGTCAGTGAGGATACTTTCCCCAGCACCGATCTGACTGTGGGTGTGACGGATTCTCTGCTGGGAATTGGCGGGGATTATCTGGTGTACACAGCGCAGAATTATCAGGATTTCTGGGAATATTATTTTGGTGTGACGGTGCAGCTGGTGGACAGCGATGAGATTGTGGACATTTATAACTCTGAGGAATATCGGGCGCTTGAGCCCTTCCCGGCTGAGAACTGTATGGTGATTGTGGACGGTGTGCTGTACGTCAAGACGGAGAATAAGGAGTAGTAGGATATGGCTTTGCTATCGATCATTGTTCCATCCTATAATGAAGAGGCCAATATTGTGAATACGGCCGGACGGCTGACACAGGTGCTGACTGATGCGGATATTCCGTTTGAAATTGTGTTTGTCAGCGACGGGTCGCGGGACCGGACTTTTGACAGAGTGCAGGAGCTGGCCGCGCAGGATGAGCGGATATGCGGCATCGAATTCAGCCGCAATTTCGGCAAGGAGGCGGCTATTTTCGCGGGCTTAAAGCAGGCGAAGGGAAACTGTTGTGTGGTGATGGACTGCGACCTGCAGCATCCGCCTCAGGTCATACCTGAAATGTACCGGCTCTGGCAGCAGGGGTATGACGTTGTGGAAGGCGTCAAAAGCGACCGGGGAAAAGAAAGCGGTCTTCACCGCATGTTTGCGAATCTTTTTTATGGGATCATGAGCAGGCTGATGAAGATCGATATGAAGGATACTTCTGACTTCAAACTGCTGGACCGGAAGGTGATGGACGTCCTGTTGGGACTGACGGAGCGCAACACCTTTTTCCGCGCGCTGACCTTCTGGGCGGGCTTTTCCTCCGTGAGCGTAAGCTACGAGGTGGGAGAGCGGGCTTTTGGAACAAGCAAGTGGAGTTTTCGCGGCCTGATCAGATATGCTGTCAGCAATACCACATCCTTTACTACGGCGCCGTTGCAGCTGGTGACGTTAGCGGGCGGTATCTTCATTGCGGCGGCTTTCGTTCTGGGCATTCAGACTTTATTTAATTATTTCACTCATTCTGCGGTGGAGGGCTTTACCACAGTGATTCTGCTGATCCTGATCGTGGGAGGTCTTCTGATGATCAGCATGGGTGTGATCGGACATTACATCGCGAGGATTTACGAGGAGGTCAAGGGACGGCCGCGTTATATCATCGCGAAGGATACAGCGAAGGAGAAGGCGCTCCATGAAAAAGAGAGAGAGTAATTTTGAGGCGCTGCGCCTGACGGCGATGGCGTTGGTGGTGACGCTGCATTATCTGAGCAAGGGAAATATTTTAAAACCGCTGACGTATGAGCTTGGCTGGCTGGATCGGGCTGCCTGGCTTCTGGAGGCCGCGGCCTTTGTGGCTGTGAATGTATATGTATTGCTGACGGGATATTTCATGTGTCAGGCGAAGTTTCGCTCAGGGAGGCTTTTGCAGATTATTCTGGAGGTATGGTTTTACAGTCTGGTCATACCGCTTATTCTGGGAGCGTTTGGTATCCTGGATCTGGGGGCACTTACGATCTATGACTGGCTGATCCTTATTTTTCCATTGTCCATGCAGCATTATTGGTTTCTGTCAGTATATGTACTGCTTGTCATCATCTCTCCGTTTTTAAACCGCGCTATCGCGGCCATGAATCAGAAGCAGCTGGCTTATGTGACTGTCCTGGTGGCGCTGCCGCAGGTTTTATTAAAGTCGGTCCTTCCACTGACCTTCACCATGGATGATGAAGGCTGGGGGATTCTGTGGTTCGTGGAGCTGTATTTGATCGCGGCTTATATCCGGAAATACGGCATCCCGTTCCTCTCTGCCAAAAAGAAGGCGGCGTTTGTCTATCTGGCCGGTGTGCTTCTGACCTGGGGAGGCGGCCTTGTGATGAACAGGATTTATCTGTCTACCGGGCGATTTTCAGACAAAGTCAGCTTTACCTTCAGCTATAATCATATTTTTGTGCTCATTGCTTCGGTTGGTTTTTTCTGCCTCTTTGCCAGCATGAAAAGTGGGGAGGGACCGTTTTCCAGGCTGATTGTCCGTCTGGCGCCGTATTCTCTGGGCGTTTATCTGCTGCATGAGAATATTCTGGTCCGCTATGAATGGCCTGTCTGGCTGTCCGTTTCCATGCCGGACTCGATTATCCGGCTCATCGTGGAATGGATTGTGAAGGTTGCCATTGTGATGGCGGTGGGACTCTTTGTGGATTTTCTGCGCAGCCTGCTGTTCAAAGCGGGCGGACGTGTGCTGGCTCATACGCCGGTGCCGCGATGGCTGCAGCAGGTAGATGAAGTGATGAACTGAATGATGCAGAATATTGTGGCTACAGGGTCGTGCGGGACGGGGAAACTGTTGGGCTCATACGTTGCTTAGGTGAGACAGGAAATCTCCGATTTCCGTAGTCGAACCTATGCCTTGCGCAGAACGCTTCGTTGAGCCCCCGAAAACAGGAAAAGTGTTCAGCAGAGGCTTCCACATTTCCTTGGGTCTCATCTCCGCAGCACGAAAAATCGCCCAACAGTTTTCCCGTCCCGCACGACAAATTTGCTATTAAACAAACCTGAAATAAAGAGAAAGAAATCAATACAATGTTAAAACCTGCCAACACAAAACAACATACCCGCGCGAACACTTCCGCCCTCACCACAGTCATCCTGTCCGTGATTTTATTCGCGTACACCTTCCGCAAGGTCAGCATCGGTATCGACGTTACCGACACCGGCTACCACTTCGCCAACTTCCTCTACATGGACAACATGGACTCCATGTGGATTTTCTCCACATACCTCGCCAGCAAACTCGGCCACCTTTTCACCCTCCTTCCCGGTGGCGATACCCTTTTAGGCATCAATATCTACACCAGCCTCGTTCCGGCAGCCCTGGGCGTTCTGACCTTCCTTTTCTTTTCAAAGTGCGTCAAAACCCCCGGCTGGCTTTCCTTTATCGGCACTTTCATCGCCTTAAACCTCTGCTGGTGCCCCACAACCTGCGTGTATAATTACCTGACTTACCTGCTCTTTGGCGGCGGCGCCATGCTTTTATGGCTGGGTCTGACAAAGAATCAGAGAAAATACCTGATTGCGGCAGGTGTACTCCTAGGCATAAACGTCCTGGTGCGCTTCCCCAATCTGGCGGAAATGGCGCTTATTCTGGCGGTCTGGGGATACGGCCTGCTTGTCAGAAAAAAATTTGCCGATGTGATGAAGGACACCGGCTTCTGTGTGCTCGGCTACGCGGCTGGGATCGCCCTTGTCATACTGCAGATTCAGATCCAATATGGAATCGGCGAATACATCCAGGGCATTGTCCGGCTTTTCGGTATGACCTCCGATGCTTCCTCCTACACACCCTACGCCATGGTATATAACCTGATCAAGGCCTGGCTGGATATGCGCTGGTGGTTCTATATCGTCCTCCTGGCGCTGGCGCTCGGTACAATCGGTTTCATGATCCTGCCGGGAAAGCTGGAAAAAGTGAAAAAGGGCGGGTACCTTATCTGCTGCGTCCTGTTGCTGCTCTTTTTTTATCAGAGGGGGCTGTTTGTCCTGCAGTTCGATAACCTCTATTCGGTTTTAAATCCTACAATTCTGCTCATGCTCCTGACCCTTGTGCTCGCGCTGGCGGTTCTTCTCATGAAACGCTTCCCCGCCGAAAAAAAGCTGCTGGCCCTGATTGCGGTCATCATTCTGGGCATAACTCCGATCGGCAGCAACAACCAGCTGACCACCAATGTCAACTTCATGTTCCTGCCAATCTGCTTTGTCCTTGATACGCTCTGGCAGCTTTTTCAGACAGAATCCGCACAGGAAACCTGCAAAATATCACTTATGCATGGTAAAATGAATGTTATCCTGCATAATTATCCGGTAAAAGCTTTTTCGGTGGTATATCTGGTCATGCTTCTGTATCTTACGACCGGTTTCGGTGCCAATTATGTGTTCCGCGACGACACCTCGAATGGTGACAGAACTGTGCAGGTGGAAAGCATCGAAAGCCTGAAGGGCATGAAAACCAGCGCGGTGAAGGCGGCGCAGTGGGAAGCTCTGGGCGAGTTCGCGCAAAAGGAGGGCCTGACCGGCTGTACGGCGATTTTTTACGGGGATGTTCCCGCGCTGCCAGCCTATCTTGAGATGCTGTTTCTGATGAGTCCCTGGCCGGATCTCGATTCCTATTCTGCGGAAATCTTTGAGGAAGAGCTCTCGAAAATTATTGCAGATCTTGACGAGGAGCGGCCATACATCATTTTGGGATATGATTTTCATAATCTGGTAACATATGCGGAGTTAAATGAAATGAGTGCCGAAGATTTTATGACATATTATGGCTGTAAATTTGGTTTATTATATGGTATGATACTGGAAAATGGGTATACCTGTATCTTTTCAAATGAAATCTGTGCCGTTTACTATTAAAAGTGATTGTGAATACTACTGGAAAGAGAGAAAAGCGATGATCAACTTTAATGTTCCGCCCTATACGGGAAAAGAAATGGACTACATGAAAATTGCCGTGGAGAATCAGAAAATCTGCGGCGACGGTCAGTTTACGCATAAATGCAACGAGTGGTTTGAACAAAGAACCGGCACGGCCAAGTGCCTGCTGACCACCTCCTGCACGCACGCGACCGAGATGGCTGCTCTGTTAGCGGATATCAAACCGGGGGATGAAGTGATCATGCCTTCCTATACGTTTGTATCCACCGCCAACGCTTTTGTCCTGCGCGGCGCAACGGCCGTGTTTGTGGACATCCGCCCGGATACCATGAACCTGGACGAGAAAAAGATCGAGGAAGCCATCACGGACAAAACCCGCGCCATCGCCCCGGTGCACTACGCCGGCGTCTCCTGTGAGATGGATACGATTATGGATATTGCCCGCAGGCACAATCTGATCGTGGTGGAGGACGCGGCGCAGGGCGTTATGAGCACCTACAAGGGACAGGCACTTGGCACCATCGGCGACTACGGCTGCTACAGCTTCCATGAGACCAAAAATTACAGCATGGGCGAGGGCGGCGCGCTTTTGGTGAAGGATCCTGCCAAAGCGGAAGAGGCGGAGATTATCCGTGAGAAGGGCACCAACCGCTCCAAGTTCTACCGCGGTCAGATTGACAAATATACCTGGGTCGATCACGGCTCCTCCTATCTGCCGAGCGATTTAAACGCTGCATATCTGTATGCCCAGCTGGAGATTGCGGACGAGATCAATGAGAAAAGGCTTATGCTGTGGAATCGGTATTACGAGGGACTGTCAGACCTGGCCAAAGCCGGCAGAATCGAGCTGCCCGTGATTCCGGAGGGCTGTGTGCACAACGCGCACATGTTCTATATTAAGGCCAAGGATATCGATGAGCGCACGGAGCTGATTTCCTATATGAAGGAACAGCAGATTCTCTGCGTTTTCCATTATATTCCGCTGCATTCCTCCCCCGCGGGGCAGCAGTATGGCCGCTTCCACGGCGAGGACGTTTATACCACCAGAGAGAGCGAGCGTCTGATGCGGCTGCCCATGTATTACAGCCTGCAGGAGGATCAGGTGGATTACATTGTAGATCGGATTCATAAGTTTTACGCTTCAAAATGATTGAAAAAATGAGAACTTCCTGCCGGGTCTTTTTACAGGGCTTTCTGGGGCTGTTTATCGCGGTTCAGTGCGTCCTTGGCATCCTGTACTGGTTCTGTAATGTGACCCGTGCGCAAAAATTTGATACGGTATCCGTTCTGGGAAAATTCGTCGCAGGCCTGCCGGTTCTGCCGGTGCACTTGATACAGACGGGACTGGTCTATGCGGCCGCGTATTTCTTCTTCCGGCGCTTGTGGGAGCGGAGGCAGAGTCTTGTCTGTGCGCTTGCCGCTGTCACCTGTCCTTTTGTCATGCAGGTCTGCCTGTGTGAAACGGAGCATGCCGCGGCACTTACGGCTATTCTGTGTATGACTGCAGTGATTGCAGACTGTCATATCCATAAAGAGCAGAAGCTCAGCCGTTTTCAGACAGTACTGTTTGGTGTATGTCTGGTCACTCTGGTCTTTTGCGGCGCTGCTTACAGCTGCGCTGCCGCACTGATATGCCTGGTATGCATGGTCATCGAGGAGAAAAAGCACCATCGGAAAAAGAAAACCCACATGCTCTGTCTGCTGGCGTCGCTTATTGCATGTGTCATGGTGGCCTGGTTCGGTATTCACCTGCAGAATGAGGCAAATCCGGACAGGATGCAGATTACCTTTGAGAGCGTCCTGTTTAAGCGCTTTGCGTATCCCGGCCTGGAGGGCGCCCTGTCGGAGGGCGTTCCTGAGGAGTTGTTTCAGACATTCGACACGGGCCAGATCAATAACTATCGTATCTATCCCTATCTGCTGGATACAGAGTTTGAGAGCTTTTTACTTGAGACTGTAGGGGCGCAGAGAGCACAGGAGATTTACCTGGAGCTTGCCTGGCACGGTCTGGATCGCGGGATTAAGGTCGACTGCAGGATGATTCTGGAGGATATGGCTTCTTATCTTTTTCCACAGCTGATGTTTCCACTCTACGCGGACGGTACCATTCTGGCGGAGTTTGGCTGGGGTTTCCAGCAGTTTGTAGCGCATACGCCATATCTGGCGGAGATTTATATGTATGGAAGCCTTCTGGGGTATGCCGTGGGGCTGGTTCTGACTATTATCTGCCTGTTGGTTGGCGGGATCCAAAGCGCCAGAGAGTCGGTAAAAGGATCCTGGCCGTTTATTGTGATCTGGTTTGGCCTGGCGGTCATTTTTACTATGAGAGGGGCGGCCATTTTTAATTATAAATACGCGGCGTATCAGGCAATTCTGATTTACCTGCCGCTGCTGACTTTTTTGGGTCAGACAAAAGACAGGAAAATATCATGAACAGACATCCTTTATTGAATATGAAAAGAATACGGGTATCGTCCGTTCTGGCGGCCATGATTATCATGATCAGCGCGGCTACGATGATTTATTTTGGTTCGCAAAAGGAGGGACTTCATATCGATGAGGTCTATTCCTATGGCCTTGCCAACAGTGAATATCTGCCGTTTATGCATTTTGGCACCATGGAATACAGCGTCAGGGACTGGATGCTTGAATATGGCGCAGGCGAATCTCTGGCCGATCTTTTTCATAATCTGGTGAATGATTTTAAAATCCTGAAAGAGAGCAATTTTCAATGGCGGGAAACTGTGATCTATCAGGATTATCTCATCGCGCAGGCGAACAGTGCGGATACCTATACAACCACCTGGGTTTCGGGACAGGATTATCAGGATTACATCGCGGTGAGCGAGAGCAATACCTTCAATTACGCTTCTGTCTATTATAATCAGCGCGGCGATGTGCACCCTCCGCTGTTTTATATTCTTCTGCATACTGTATGTTCTGTGTTTCAGGGACAGTTCTCCATCTGGTACGCGCTTGGACTGAATATCGTGCTTCTGATACTTACACTGATTTTGCTCTACAGAATGGTAAGCAGATATCTTGGCGGAGAAAAAATCGCCCTGCTGACAATCGCCGTTTATGGGCTGTCATGCGGGTTCATGACCACAGCTTTATTTTTACGGATGTATGCCCTGCTGACTTTTTTTGTGACGGCCTGCCTTTATGTGCATTTAAGAATTGCTGACCAGCAGGATGAGGTCAGAGGAAAATATAACAGGTTTTTACTGATGATTACGGTTCTGGGAGGCTTTCTCACGCATTATTATTTTGTGATTTATGCGATCCTGATTGCCGTGGTGACAGTGTGCCGTATGGCCTGGCGCAGGCGGTTTAAGCAGATGCTTCAGTATGTACTGACGCTTGTTGTGAGCGCAGGGATTGGCCTGTTAGTCTGGCCCTTTGCCATCAAACATGTTTTATCCGGATACAGAGGGCGGCAGGCTTTTGAAGCACTGAGCGGAGGATATTATTTTAGCTGTTTTAAGGCCATGGTTCAGGAGATCGTCAGCTATCTTTTCGGGGGCAGGTGGTGGGTCCTGTGGGCGGCAGTGCTCCTGACTGCGGCAGTGTGTGTGATCAGTTTGATTACCGATCGGCGTGGCTTGCCATGGGCAAAGGGATGTCTGGTGGTGCTGCCGGCTGTGGGTTATGTGCATTTTACCTCACAGATTGTTCCATATCTTGTGGAGAGATATATTATGTGTATCTTTCCACTGTTCTGTCTGTTTGTGGTGGCGGGTCCTGCGCTGCTTTTGAGGCGGCTGCATTTTCCTTCCCGTGTAAAGTGTGGCCTGGGTGTGTTTTTCGGATTGGTGCTTTTATGGTCCGGCAGCTGTTATCTTCATGAACCGGGGTATCTGGGTAAGGGCGGCCAGCTGACAGTGGAGTTGCCGGACAATACCTACTGTGTCTATGTGCTCCATGACGGTAATTGCAATGAGAGTGCAGTAGACTCCACCATATTGGCGCAATGTGAGTCAGTAGCGGTAATATGGGAGGGAAATCTGTCTGTACTGAGCGGAACCTATGAGTACCAGGAGGGTGACACGATTCTGATTGCGGTGGAGACGCTTCTGCCTTTTGAAAGTGTGATTTCAGAAGTGAAGGAAGTCCTGGGAGTTGAAGAGCTGACGGAAGGCTCCTATTATCGGAGCCAGGCGGCTAATTTTATTTTTCTTGAGTGACATTTTAGGAGAACACGAACATGGGCTACCTCCTTTTAGCTCTCTGGCTGACCCTCCTTCCCATCTGTGTGGGCAGCCTTTTTTCCTATCAGAATACAGTTCAGGCGCCTCTGCGCCTTCTTCAGGGACAGTTTCTTCTCTGGGCTCTTTTTCAGCTGGTCACTGTTCCCATCGTGATAGCAGAAGGTACCCTGGAACATGTCATGGCCGTCTACATCCCGCTTTCTGTGATTCTGGGTCTGGCTGGACTGGTTTGCCTGTTAAAGAGAAAGGAACGACCGGCTTTGCAGAGCGCCTTTTTGGGCGATGCCTTTGCGCAGACAACACGTGAGAAAAACGAAACGGCGGTTCTTTTGATTCTGGTTCTTGCCCTCTGGCTGTTCCAGATGTACATCGTCCTCACGCAGGCTGTCTATGACGGGGACGATTCCTTTTACATGGCGGTCGCCAATCTTGCGAATACCAACGGCTCTCTTTATCAGATCAATCCCTATTCCATGGGAACCATGGGACTGAATTACCGTTACATCCTCGCGCCCTTCCCGGTGTGGGTGGCGATGCTGGCCAGAATGAGCGGACTGCATACACTGACTGTGGGACATGTGGCGCTGGGCGTCTTTCTGATTTCCTTGAGCTATCTCATTTACTGGCAGATAGGCAGCGGTCTTTTTAAAGAAAAAATGAACAGGCTGCGCTTCATGCTCTGTGTCTGTGTCCTTTATATCTGGGGTAATACCTCCATCCACACGGCGGAGAGCTTTCTGATTACCCGCAGCCGTCAGGGAAAAGCCCTGGTCAGCGGCTTGGCCTTTCCCGCCTTCGTCAGTATTCTGATTTCCATGGGCAGCAGCCTGGATGCTGGGAAGACGCCGAAGGCTTCTTCTTATATATATATTTCCTGCGTGATGCTCACGGGCTGTCTCGGCAGTGCCTTTGGCGGCGCAATTCTGTTATTGTTCTGGGGAATCATCAATCTGATGTGGGCTGTCTCTTACCGGAAAATCAGGCAGCTTCCAGGCGCTGTTTGCGCAGCGCTGCCTTCCGCTGCGTTTTCCCTGATTTATCTGCTGTCCTGTCTGGCAGACTGAGGAAGGAGGCTTTTTATGGCAGACACCGTATCCGTATGGCAGACCATCAGTGGCAGCGGCGCTCTCAGCGCCCTGTACCTGTGCGCGGTCATTTTTCTTCTCCTGACGGAAAAAATAAAGTCCAGGCGTCTACTGTTCGTATATTTCCCGCTGATTCTGACAGCGGTTCTTCTCTGCCCTGTAACATACCGGATTTTTTCACAGCTGCTGGATGAGGAAATTTACTATCGTTTTTACTGGATGCTGCCGATGACATCGACGTTGGCATACAGCGGCGTCAGGCTTTATGAGCTGTACAGGGGAAGGTGCCGTCCACTTGTTGGTGCCGCCATTCTGGCACTGTTCATACTTTGCGGCGACTATGTGTATGACAGCTGGCAATTTTCTGCTGCGGAGAATGAATATCACATTCCACAGGCTGTGGTGGATATCTGTGATCAGATTCATCGCGAGGGAAAAGAGGTAGTGGCGGTATTTCCGTCGGAGCTGATGCAGTATGTCCGCCAGTATGACTGTACGATCTGCATGCCCTATGGCAGGGATATGCTGTATTTAAATATGGAAAACGAGCTTTACAGCCTGATGGAAGAAACAGAGGAACCTGATGCCGGTGAAATCTGCCGCCTGGCTTCAGAGAGCGGCTGTGCCTATATTGTAGTGTCCTGGAACAAAAAAATAAAGGGCAGCCTGCAGCAGAACGGATATGTATACGTTGGTACCGTAGATGCCTATGCCCTGTATTTTAATGAGGATATGCTGATCGGGTGATATTTTGTCTGTCTTTCATTGCTCTCCGGACAGAGTGCCCGCGTGACGAAAATAAAAAAACGCCCGGACTTTTAGCCCGGGCGGTGAAGCACTATGCCTGATACTTCAGGTAGTATTCAAATGCCTCCATGAACCGTTCGGCTAATAGCCTCCTCCCTTCCACGGAGATGTGCTTATTATCCAGAAGATACGCGTCCGCCTCCTCCACGGAGATGGTACCGTAATAATTGTCCACGAAGCTGACAAACTTGCTGTAGCAGACATCAGCCTCATACTGGACATAGGAGCCGAGCGTGCCTTCGTCATCGAAGGTGACCTGCGCGGAATCCTGGTAGCTGCCGTCCGCCGCGACCACATAACCGTAGGTGGGTGACATGACAATGATCTGGATATGTGGATAATAGGTCTGGATCAGATCGATGGAAGCCTCGAGCGCGCCCGCAAAACGGGTGATATCCGTGGTCTCTTCATAGGAATACATCTTTCGGACTTCCAGATAATCACTCAGATCGTACATGATGGCGATCACATCCACATCCGTGAAATCCAGGTTGCAGAGCATGGATAAGACCGCGATATCTTCCGTGGAATAAGAGCCGTATTCTTTCGCGTACTGCAGTAAAACGTCATTGTCCACAGTATACAGGGTGGTCAGCCAGTACAGCCCGAACAGATCCCGGTCCCCGTTCCCGTAGTCGATCTCCGTATCCTCGCAGGCCAGAGTGGAATCAGCTACCGCAAAATTGTACACAGTGGCATCAGCCAGATCGCCGATCATCTCGGCCAGACAGTCATCGGTGCCGGCGTCGTCCGCGAAGGGGGAATTGCCGAAAAATGCGATCACTGTCTCGTCCTGGTCATTGACCGGATCTCCGCTGTAGGTATAAGGTGTGAAATAATCCAGGACCTCCCGGTCAAACGCGGAGGAGTCCACATCGCTTAAGTCCACACTGGAGGCGGAATTGTCCCACGCGTGCAGACGCAGGGCGATAATGCACAGAATCAGGATGAGCAGGAGAACGAACACAACGTGAATGATGTTTTTTCTGAGTACTGCAATAATTCTGGAAAAATTCATGCTGATAAATCCTTTTTCAATCGTAAAAAAATTTGCCGTCATCAGGCGGTTTGTTAACAATATGCCAACAAATTTAGCACAGGATTGTTAACGAATTATTATGTGAGTCCGGTTCGCGGCGTGTTTTTTAAGTCCCCGGATTTCGCCAGGGAAAGCAGAAGCCGTTCCCGGTCACTGCGGTTTAAATCGCAGTAGTCCAGGTAGCTGATGTCAAGCTCCTTCAGGGGCAGGCCGCAGGTCGGGCAGAACGGTTTATGGCCGTTCAGCATGTGAATGTAATGACAGTTTGCGCAGTAATGCATATAGATCATGGCAGGATTCTCCGTGGGTGGCATTCTCATGGCCGCTTCTCTTTATATGCAGGACGGCCGTGAAGTTATGTTGATGTATACAGTTTGACATTTTCCAACATAAAAGTCAAGGACAGTCAGATGACAGATTCCGACAGAATCCGGACGGAGTGGACGGAAAGGGGCTTGCAATCGTTTGTGCAGGTGTGCTATACTAAAATATCTGAGTGACACGGGTGTAATATATGCTGACAGTTATGTCGGAAATGCGGAATAATACCGGATCCGGGAACAGGAAGCGGTAGATAATACCGGAAATGACTGCGTTTTAAACGCGACATCACCGGATGACAGCAGGCAAAAGGGGAATTTGTTATGGCATTGTGGAAAAAGGGGAAAAATCCGCAGGATGCGCAGAAAGAAAGCCAGGACTGGGAAGAGCTGTCCTTTGAGGACGGTGAATTCGAGGACGAGGAATATGTCAATGAGGGCGGGGAAGTCCCGGAGGCGGAATATGCGGATGCGGACGGAGACGTGACGGAAGCAGAGTATGCGGATGGAAATGAAGAGGAACGCGCGGCCGGGGAAGAGGACTTTGACCTGATTTTTACGGATGAAGATTTTGAAGAGAACCTCGCGGATGATACATCAGAAAGTCTCACAGACAATGCGGCAGACAGTTTCGCGGACGAGACGGCAGAAAGCCTTTCGGATCAGAGAGCAGGCAGTTATGAGGTGAATGCGGCGGCCTTTGGAAATATTACGCTGAAGGCAGGGGCTGTCATTGCGGAAGAACCGTTCACAGAGAATATGGATACTGAGGAACCCGATGAGGATGAGGTTCTGACAGAAGAAGCATACGAAGAAGAGAGCTATGCCGGGGAAGCTTATGCCGAAGAGGACTATGCCGGGGAAGTTTATGCAGAAGAG
>JAJQHY010000018.1:71825-97669 GCA_021199495.1 Lachnospiraceae bacterium
CTATGCCGGGGAAGTTTATGCAGAAGAGCCCTATGCCGGGGAAGCTTATGCAGAAGAACCCTATGCTGAGGAAACCTATGGGGAAGAGTCCTATGAGGAGGAGCCTTACGGAACGGAGGATGCCGTATCTCCGGATGGGGAGGATCGTTTTTCGGACGGTCTCAGAATTATGGATCTGGACGGACAGGAGGACGAGGAAGAAGAGGACGACTCCTTCGGCGCCTTTTTTACAAAATTTGTTTCCGGCAGAATGCTGGCCATAGCCTCATTTCTGGTGCTGGCCGTTTTTATAGTGGCTGCAGCTGTTATCGTGACGGGGAGGGGCAGTCAGTCTGTGGACGCATTCTCTACGGTCAGCAGCGACTTAGAGGATGTGGATGTGATCGGCGGCGAAGCGCTTGCCGCTTTGATGGCCAGTAAAGACGAGGAATATCAGGCGACGCTTCCTGCTTCTGAGCAGACAGAGACGACAGTCAGTAAGGAGTACGAAGAGACCGAAACCGCGACGGAAAAGATCACCGTGAAGCTGGTGATGACCAGCGTGGAGAAGGATTTAAAGATTAAGTTTACCAATGCCTCTACAGGTAAGCTGATTGCCAACATTCCCTTCCAGGTGAAGGTTTCGGACGGCAGCGGGAATGTACTCACCTGGACCAATGATGATAAGGATGGTATCATATATAAATCCGGACTGACAGCCGGCACGTATAAGGTCGCGCTGCTGGAGCTGGAAGGTGAGCTGTATGAGAATTATGTTTTCGGTGATTCCGGAACGGTCACAGTCAAAGATACCATCGTTTATGAGCAGGTAGATGTCTCCGCCGAGATTAAAGAAGAGTCGGAGATCAACGTGGCGGCTGAGGAAGCCCAGGTCGTACTGGAGGTGGAATCTGTCAATACGGATACCGTAGAGTGGGTGGAGAGCACCAAAACGCTCACCGGAGAGGAATACACGCTTATTGATAAGTCTCTGATTGCGGTTCCTACGGCTTCCTCTGTGACCAGAAGCTTTCTGGCGACCGCCATTACCAACAATACGTCCTCTCTGACCCTGGAGGAGGGGGAGAGTGCTTCCGTTGACGCTTCCAGCGATGTGGATGGCGCGGTTCTTACCTATAAAAGCAGCGACGAAAGCGTGGCGATTGTTTCGGAGGACGGGACCGTAACGGCGGTTTCAGAAGGCAGTGCCGTGATTACCATTACGGAGACTGTCACAAATGAGGACGGCAGCACGGCGGAGACGACGCAGACCTGTTCTGTGACCGTGAGTGCGGCGGAGGAAGAAGAGACTTCCTCAACGACAGCGGTTACGGCAGCCGTGGCAGCAACTGCGACGGTGTCAGATACCACGACGACACAGACGGAGACTGTTGAGACGGAGTCAGAGACGACAACGACACAGACGGAGACTGCTGAGACGGAGTCAGGGACGACATCGACAGCGTCGGAGAGCACCACGACAGCGTCGGAAAGCACGACTACGACAACTGCGGACTCCACGACGGTCACAACCACAGCAAAGACCTATGCCGACTTCACCCTGTCCGCGTCCGCATCGTCCCTCACCCTGACGAAGGGCGCAACAGGTACCGTCAGTGTAACGGCAACAGGTGCCACGGAAGGGGAAAGCCTTACCTATAAATATACAAGCTCCGATACCGGAGTGGCAACAGTGTCCGGCAGCGGAAATTCAGCCACGGTGACAGCGGTTTCGGCAGGTACGGCCACGATTTCGATTAAGGCTTATTATACTGATGAAACAAATGTCTCCGCTGAGACGACCTGCACGGTTACGGTCAGCACAGACTATTCTGATTTTACCTTATCGCTCAGTGCTTCAGAGCTATCATTGAATAAAAACGGTTCTGAGACGGTGACAGTAACGCCGCAGAATGCGACAGACGGAGAGAATATTACCTATAAGTATACCAGCTCCGATACCGGCGTTGCGGAGGTCTACGGAGATGATAATACTGTCACTGTGAAGGGTGTCGGTGCAGGCAGCGCGACGATCACGGTCAGCGCCTGCTACACGAACAACACCTCCAAAACCGCCTCGGCGACCTTTACTGTGACGGTGACATCCTCCTCCACGGCCTTAAAGACCACGGACGGCAAAGAAGTTTATGTGCTGGAGGACGGAAGCTATCGTGCGGCCACCTATGATGATTATTATACGGATGGAATGGCCTTCTATATAAAGAGTGAGGGCTATACATACACCGGATGGCAGACGATTGACGGCAAGACCTATTATTATACTGCCGCCGGTAATTACGTCGTCGGAGACCAGGTAATCCTGGGTGTACAGTATTCCTTCAGCAGCACCGGCGTGCTGCAGGACGGCTCCGGCACACTCGGCATTGATGTTTCCAGCCATAATGGCTCCATCGACTGGACTGCGGTGAAAAATTCCGGTGTCAGCTACGTCATTATCCGCTGCGGTTACAGAGGCTACGGAAGCGGTGTGCTGGTTGAGGATTCCCGCTTCAGCTCCAATATCCAGGGCGCAATCAACGCGGGGCTTAAGGTGGGTGTGTATTTCTTCTCGCAGGCGGTCACCACCACGGAGGCAGTTGAGGAAGCGTCCATGGTGCTGCAGCTGATCAGCGGATACAGCATCTCCTTACCGGTGTACATCGATGTGGAGTATTCCAATTCAGCCTGCGACGGGCGCGCGGACTCTTTGAGCGTATCGGACAGAACCGCCATTGTAAAAGCGTTCTGTCAGACCATCCAGAACAGCGGCTACACGGCGGGCATTTACGCGAACCAGACATTCCTGACCAGTAAGCTGGATATGTCGCAGTTAAGCTCCTACAGGGTCTGGCTGGCGCAGTACGCTGCCACCCCCACCTATACGGGTTCCTACCACATGTGGCAGTATACCTCCTCGGGCAGCATCAGCGGCGTCAGCGGGAATGTGGATCTGAATCTGTGGTACTATTAACTGCTGTGAATAAACAAAATGAGGGAAGACAACTATGAAAGGCATTATTTTAGCCGGGGGCTCCGGCACCAGACTTTATCCGCTGACCAAGGCGGTATCCAAACAGATCATGCCGGTGTATGACAAACCCATGATCTATTATCCGCTCTCCATCCTGATGTTATCGTATATCCGGGAGGTACTGATTATTTCCACGCCCAGGGATGTGCCGGTGTTTCAGGAACTTTTGGGAGACGGCAGTCAGCTGGGGATGAAGCTGGAATACGCCGTACAGGAGCAGCCCCGTGGGCTTGCGGACGCCTTTTTGATTGGGGAAAAATTTATCGGCAACGATCGGGTAGCCCTGATTCTGGGGGATAATATTTTCTACGGCCAGAGCTTTTCCGCGCTCTTAAAAAAGGTGGCGGCCAGAGAAGAGGGCGCCACGATCTTCGGCTACTATGTGCGGGATCCGCGGGAGTACGGCGTGGTGGAGTTTGACGAGAACGGCATTGCCGTTTCCATCGAAGAAAAACCGGAGCATCCGAAGAGCAATTACGCGGTGCCGGGTCTGTATTTTTATGATAATGATGTCGTGGAGATCGCTAAAAATGTAAAGCCTTCCGCCAGGGGAGAGATTGAGATTACCAGTATCAATAATGAATACCTGCGCAGAGGAAAGCTCCATGTGGAGACCATGGGCAGAGGCTTCGCCTGGCTGGATACGGGTAATCATGACGCGCTTTTAGACGCGTCTGATTTCGTGGCGGCATTCCAGAAACGGCAGGGGCTGTATATTTCCTGCATCGAGGAAATCGCGTTCAGGAGAGGCTTTATAGACAGGGAGCAGCTCTTAAAGCTGGCCGAGCCGCTTATAAAGACCAACTACGGAAAATATCTGGTGGAAGTGGCGAACGGACTGTAAGGAACAGGCGTGATGGCAGGTAAGTGAAAAGAAAAGTCCCTGCCTGAAGCAGATTTCAGACAGGTTGGGACATCAGGGAGGAATTTATGGGCAAAATAACAGTGGAGACCTGTCACATTGACGGGCTGAAGGTGGTGACTCCCACGGTTTTCGGGGATAACCGCGGCTATTTTATGGAAACATATAATTACAATGATTTCTGTGAGGCGGGCATTGACCAGGTCTTTGTCCAGGATAATCAGTCCGCGTCCCGCAGGGGTGTTTTACGCGGGCTTCATTTCCAGTATCAGTATCCGCAGGATAAGCTGGTGCGGGTCATCCGTGGAGAGGTCTACGATGTGGCAGTGGATCTGCGGGAGGGTTCCGAAACCTACGGTCAGTGGTTTGGCGTCCTTCTTTCCGAGGAGAATAAAAAGCAGCTCTTTATTCCGAAAAATTTCGCGCACGGTTTTCTGGTCTTAAGCGATTACGCAGAGTTTGTATACAAATGCTCTGATTTTTATCATCCGAATGATGAGGGCGGTATTCGCTATGATGATCCGGATATCGGGGTGGAGTGGCCGATCCCAGAAGGGATGGAGCTGATTTTGTCCGAGAAGGATTTAAAGCAAGGGAGCTTTCAGGCGTATCGGAAGGGGCGGGAAGGCAGATAAAACCTGGCAGAAGATGGCAGCGGAGCGCTTTCTTGCGGCAAAAGGAAACAGTATGAGAGAAATCATCGAAAACAGACGGCTCATCTGGAAGCTGGCGAAAAACGATTTTAAAAAGCGCTACGCCGGTTCTTCCCTGGGGGCTGTCTGGGCACTGATTCAGCCGGTTGTGACGGTTGTCATGTACTGGATTGTGTTTCAGGGAATATTTCAGAATAAAGCACAGATGATCGCGGGGGGCATCGAGGTTCCCTACGTCCTGTTCCTGACCAGTGGCCTGGTGCCCTGGTTTTTTTTCAGTGAGGGCTTAAATAACGGGACGGCGTCGCTTTTAGAGTACCAGTATCTGGTCAAAAAGGTGGTCTTCAATATCAATATCCTGCCCGTAGTGCGGGTCACGGCGGCGCTTTTTATTCATGTGTTTTTCGCGGGTGTCCTGCTGGTGATTTCCATGCTTTACGGCTATTTTCCGGGACTTCCCACGCTGCAGATTATTTATTACAGCTTTGGTCTTTATCTGTTTACGCTGGCGCTGTCCTATTTCACGAGCGCGATTGTGGTCTTTTTCCGGGATCTGACGCAGATCATCGGGATTGTACTGCAGCTGGGAATGTGGGCGACCCCCATTCTCTGGGACATCTCCATGGCTGACAGCTGGCCGCCCATCATTGGTTTTGTGTTGCGCTTAAATCCGATCTGTTATGTGGTCAGCGGCTATCGCAGCGCCGTTTACGGCCGGACCTGGTTCTGGGAGGAGCCGCTGTATACGCTTTATTTCTGGGCGGTGACGATTGTACTGCTGATTCTGGGGAAGAAGCTGTTTGTGAAGCTGAAGTATCACTTCGCGGATGTGCTGTAGAGTATGGGGAGTGACGGGAAATCCGCAGGTGATTCGGTATAGGAGATCGCGAAAGCGACCATATTAAATTGCAATAACGCAGGGGCATCGCATATAAAAGTCAGAGGTGAGCTTTGCGATGAGCGCGAGCCGAGACTTTTATATGCGATACCCCGGAAATACAGGTAAGTAATATGAACACAGCGATCGACGTAAATCACGTCTCTAAAGTGTACAGGTTATACGAAAAACCATATTACAGAATTATGGACGCCCTCGGCATCGGCGGCAGAAAATACACCGAACATGCCGCACTGAAGGATATCTCCTTTCAGATCCACCAGGGCGAGTGTGTCGGTATCATCGGCACCAACGGCTCCGGCAAATCCACGATTTTAAAGATCATCACCGGCGTCCTGCAGCCGACCTCCGGCACGATTACCGTCAACGGCCGTATCTCCGCTCTGCTGGAGCTGGGCGCCGGCTTCAATATGGAGTACAACGGCATTGAGAACGTCTATTTAAACGGCACCATGCTTGGCTTTTCCGAGAAGGAGATAGATCAGAAGCTTCCTGCCATTCTGGATTTCGCGGATATCGGTGACTACGTTTACCAGCCCGTGAAGACCTATTCCTCCGGCATGTTTGTCCGCCTTGCCTTTGCCGTGGCCATCAACATCGACCCGGAAATCCTGATTGTGGACGAGGCCTTAAGTGTAGGCGACGTCTTTTTCCAGGCGAAATGTTATCATAAATTTGAGGAATTCAAGGAGCTGGGCAAGACCATCGTCTTCGTCAGCCATGACCTGTCCAGCATCCAGAAATACTGCGACCGCGTCATTTTATTAAATCAGGGCGACATGCTCGGTGAGGGCGGCGCGAAGGAAATGATCGACGCCTACAAACAGGTTCTGGTCGGTCAGTATCAGCCTGTACAGCAGGAAAGCTCCCTGGTGGATGATGAGGAGATCCGCGCCCTGGCGGCTGAGAAGGCCGGTGTCAATCCGCAGCTTCTGGAATACGGAACACACCAGGCGAAGATCGTTGATTTTTATATCACGGACGAGCATCAGGTGAGAAGCAACGCCGTCATCAAGGGAACGGAGTTTACCATTCACATGCGGGTGGAATTCTATGAAGATCTCCCGGCTCCGATTTTTGCTTTTTCCTTTAAAAATATCAGAGGTACGGAAATCACCGGCACCAACAGCATGGTGGAAAAAGCCTTTCTGGAACCGGTGAAGGCCGGTATGGTGAAGGATGTCGCTTTCACGCAGAAGATGAGCCTCCAGGGAGGCGAGTATCTTTTAAGCCTGGGCCTGACTGGTTTTGCGGGGGACGAATTTCAGGTCTATCACAGGCTGTATGATGTAATCAATGTGACAGTTGTGTCAGACAAAAACACGGTGGGCTTTTATGATATGGATTCCACGGTGACAGTGACGGACGCATAATTTGTGATACAAGGGACAAAAAGTCAGAAATCGAATGGGGGCACATGCTTCAATGACGGAACAAATCGGAAATATCATACTTGATCTGACGCACTACCCGGGGCAGGATCTCTACTGCGACGGCCAGGTGGAGGACGAGCTGCTTGAAATCGTGAAAACGCATAAGCCTTCGGAGTACCAGGCTGTCATTGAGGAAAAAAGGAGCTGGCCTATCCTCTATCATCTTTCTCATTTCAGAGAAAATATCGTGGAATGGATCCCCATGCAAAAGACCGCGAAGGTGCTGGAGGTGGGCAGCGGCTGCGGTGCCATCACCGGCGCGCTGGCGAAAAAGGCCGGGGAAGTGACCTGCGTCGATTTGTCAAAAAAGCGCAGTCTCATCAACGCTTATCGTCACGCAGACTGCGACAATGTCACCATCCATGTCGGTAACTTTAAGGACATTGAGCCTGACCTGCCCACAGACTATGATTTTATTTTCCTTGTGGGTGTGTTTGAGTACGGAATCAGCTATATGGGAACGGAGAAACCCTTTGAGGAATTTCTCTCTATTATCTTAAAACATGTTTCGAAAAACGGCCGCATCGTCATTGCCATTGAAAATAAATACGGCCTGAAATATTTCGCGGGCTGTAAGGAGGATCACCTGGGCACGTATTTTTCCGGCGTGGAAAATTATGCCGCCGGGGGCGGGGTCAGGACCTTTTCGCGTCCCGGCCTGGAACAGATTTTTTCTTCCTGCGGCGTGAAGGACTATCATTTTTATTATCCTTATCCGGACTATAAATTCATGACCGCGGTCTACTCCGACGATCGTTTGCCCCAAAAGGGAGAGCTTTCCAATAATCTGCGCAATTTTGACAGGGACAGACTCCTTTTATTTGATGAAAAAAATGCCTTCGACGGTATGATCGAGGACGGACTTTTTCCGATCTTTTCCAATTCCTATGAAGTCATCCTGGGGGAGGCTGTGGAGGTAGCCTACGCGAAATATTCCAACGACCGTGCCCCTCAATTTCAGATCCGTACGGAGTTTGTGAAGAGGGATCAGACCTTTGTCGTGAGAAAGACGCCGCTGACGGAGCAGGCAGTCTCCCATGTGACGGGTATGGCAGACGCGTACACGGGACTGTGCGAACGGTATCGGGGCGGTGAGGTTACGATGAACAGCTGCCGATTGACTGATTTAAACGGCGTGCCCGCGGCGGAATTTGAGTTTCTTTCAGGAAAGCTTTTAAGCGAGCTTTTGGACGAGCGCCTGTTTTTAAAGGACATGGACGGGTTCATGGAGCTTTTCGGGGAGTATCTGAAGAAAACGGGCTACCATGCGGACTTTGCGGTCTCGGACTATGATCTGGCCTTTGACAATATGATTGTGCGGGACGATGGGTGGACCATTATTGATTATGAGTGGACGGTAAAAAGACCGGTGGAGACAAAGGAAACGGCCTTCCGCGCGGTACAGTGTTACCTTTCGCAGGATCCGGGGAGGAACTGTCTTGATCTGGACCGAATCCTGACAACGCTGGGGATTACAGAGACGGAGGCGGAGGAATACCGGGTCAGAGAAAAGGCGTTTCAGGATTTTGTGACGGGTAAGGCCAGGGCAATGTCGGATGTGCGGGCGCTGATCGGAAACCAGGTGATTACGCTGGATCTGTTTGAGAGGATGAGCCGGGTCGATTTCAGAATCCAGATTTATGAGGATGACGGGGAGGGCTTTCAGGAGAGCCGGTCTTATTTTGTGCAGGATGCGTTTGTGAGCACACAGGAGGCGTTTCTTCATCTTTCCGTGGACGGCAGTGTGAAAAAGCTGCGCATTGACCCGACGATGGAGCCGTGCACGGTGCGGATTCTTGCGCTTTCCCTGAATGGTCAGGAGCTGCCGTTGCAGGACAAAAGGATTGTGTCTACGAACGGGAAGAATCTGAAAAAGGACGCCGTGACGGTGTTTGCCTCCGAGGATCCGAATATCTGTGTGAATCTGGAGGGACTTGCGCGTAAGGAGACAAATGAGCTGCTTATGAAGCTGGAGGTGGCGCGGCTGCCGATGCGGGTGGCGGAGAGTCTTAAGGAGTCGGTAAAGAAGATATTTTAACTTATGAGGTAATTCATATGGATTATAAGGAAGCATATGAAAAGGAACATCTGAAAAATGCTGCGCTGGCGGAGCGGGTGGCTGAACTGGAGGATGCAAACGGGGATCTGCAGTTTAAAATCGACCGGATTAAGAATAATCCGCTGTGGAAGGTGAGCAAGCCGGCGCGTGACGTGATGCATATCGTCCAGGGGCAGGCGCAGAGATTGAAAAACTGCGGCGGACCGAAGGGCGTGGCCGCGAAGATCGACTATAAAAAGCGCGAGAAAGAGGCGATGAAGCAGTTCGGAACGGCGAGCTTTCCCAACGAGGCGCGGGCGAAGGCTGAGCGGGAGACGGCGTTTTCTTATCGGCCGCTGATCAGCATTCTCGTGCCGTTATATAATACGGATTCCGCGATGCTGAAGGAAATGATTGATTCTGTGGAGAATCAGACTTATGAGAACTGGCAGCTGTGCCTGGCGGACGGCTCTGATGCCGATCATGCCTCAGTCGGACAGATCTGCGCGGAGTATGTGAAAAAGGAGCGGCAGCAGGGCAGGGACCGCGTGAAATACCAGGTTTTAGTCAAAAACGAGGGAATTTCCGGTAATACCAACGAGTGCTTAAAGCTGGCGGACGGGGAATATATCGGCCTGCTGGACCATGATGATGTCCTGCATCCGAGCGTCCTCTATGAATATGTGAAGGCCATCAATGAGAAGGGCGCGGACTATCTGTACTGCGATGAGGCAACTTTTCAAAGCGGCGATATCAACCACATGCTGACCATGCATTTCAAGCCGGACTATGCGCCGGACAATCTGCGGGCCAACAATTACATCTGCCATTTCAGTGTTTTCAAGCGAAGCCTTTTGGAGGGGACGGAGCTCTTCAGGCCGCGCTTTGACGGCAGTCAGGACCACGACATGATTTTACGCCTGACAGACAGGGCACAGTGTATCGTCCATGTGCCGAAGCTGATGTATTACTGGCGCTGCCATCCGGCCAGCACGGCCAGCAATATCGGCGCCAAGACCTACGCGATTGAGGCCGCCAGAAACGCAGTGGCCGACCACCTGCGAAGCCATGGCTATCAGAATTTCAAAATCACCAGCACCCGTGCCTTTGAGACGATTTTCAAGATCCGCTATGAGATCCAGGGCAACCCGAAGATTTCCATCGTGATCGCCAACAAAGACCACGAGGAGGACCTGCGGCGTTGTATTACTTCCATTTATGAGAAATCGACTTATGATAACTGGGAGATTATTGTCGTGGAGAACGGCAGCACGGAGGAGGGTATTTACAGGTATTACAGAGAGCTGATGGGGCTTGAGAAGGAGGCACCGCTGTTTGAGGAAGCTGCAGCTTCGGGTGATAAATCATTTGTAAATGCTGCGAAGAACGTTACGGACGCGGACGCGAAGACGTCGCCTCAGACCTGCCTGACAAGTCCGGACGGCAAAATCCATATCGTCAGGTGGCAGAGCAACGGCGCCTTCAATTACTCCGCCGTCAATAACTATGGCGCCTCCTTTGCGACTGGCGAATACATTTTACTGTTAAATAACGACACCGAGGTTATCACCGTCAACTGGCTGGAGGAGCTTTTAATGTACGCCCAGCGGGAGGACGTAGGCGCGGTCGGGGCCAAGCTTTACTATCCGGACAAGACCATCCAGCACGCCGGCGTGGTGCTTCAGCTTGGCGCGCACAGAACCGCCGGTCACAGCCACTATAAACAGCCCAAGCAGAACCTCGGCTATATGGGGCGTCTTTGCTATGCCCAGGACGTCAGCGCCGTCACCGGCGCCTGCCTTCTGGTGAAGAAATCCCTTTTCGACCAGGTCGGCGGCCTTGATGAGAGCTTCGCGATCTCCTTAAATGATGTGGATTTCTGTTTGAAACTCCGTGCACGCGGCTACCTGAACGTCTTTACGCCCTTCGCCGAGCTCACCCACTATGAATCCGCTTCCCGCGGACTTGACGACAACGGGGAGAAGGCCGAGCGCTATAACCGCGAGTCCGAACACTTCCGCACCAAGTGGAAGGAAGTGCTGGAGGCCGGAGATCCGTACTATAATCCGAATTTCAGCCTTGACAGAAGCGATTTTTCGCTGAGAATTTCTGAAAATGAAAAAAAGTGAAATATGAAGCTTTGCAGGACTAAGTTGATTAATAGTTGCTCTAAATACTATGCTGACTTTATGATGAATTAATAAATTGCCGCAAATCTAAGCGAGGCAAGGCATAAACTGCTGAGCGATTTTTCGTGCCATGGAGATGAGACTATAGGCAATCGTGGAGGCCTCACCCGAACACGATTGCCTTGCTCATAGGCTCATCGGAATGTCTGGCACGTATGAGTGAGGCAGTTTATGCCTTGCCTCGCGCGTTTTCGCTGGGAAGAGATTAGAATGAACAAACTTTTAAATCCCTCCAACTGGAAAAAAACTTACCACTACCTTCGAAAAAACGGCCCCCGCGCCGCCCTGAATGCGGCCCTCGAACGTCTCTCAGAGCGCGATAACAATTCCTACACCTACACCCCGCCCTCTGAGGAAGAACTGAACCACCAGCGGGCTGGCCAGGATATTTCCGGCATCCGCTTCAGTATCCTTGTTCCGGTCTATCAGACACCGGAGCCTTATTTTCAGGAAATGATAGAGTCCGTCCGCGCCCAGACCTACGAAAACTGGGAGCTCATCCTGGCTGACGCAAGCCCTACGGACGTCCTGCGCCCGCTGGCCGAGGGAGCGCATGACCCCCGCATCCATTATTTGAAATTAAAGGAAAATAAAGGCATTTCCGCCAATACCAATGAGGCTCTGTCACACGCGGCAGGAGACTACATCGGCCTGCTCGACCATGACGACGTCCTGACGCCGGACGCCCTCTATGAAATGGCGCGCGCCATCGAGGAGAGCAAAAAGCAGGGCAGCCCTGCCCGCCTTCTGTACTCCGACGAGGATAAGTGGGACGGAGAGGCTTCTTTTTATGATCCCAATTTCAAGCCGGCCTTTGACCAGGATCTGCTCTGGAGCAACAATTACATCTGTCATTTTCTCGTGATGGAGACTGCTCTGATGAAAGCGCTTTTATTCCGTCCGGATTTTGATGGCGCCCAGGATTACGATCTGGTTCTGCGCGCCTGCGGAAAAATCATGCAGAATCAGGAGACAGGCAACTCTTCACAAGTTCTTAACATTTCACGGGTACTATATCATTGGCGTTGCCACAGGGAGTCGACTGCCGGCAACCCACAGAGCAAGCGCTACGCCTATGAGGCGGGATTAAAGGCTGTACAGGCAAACTTAAAAGAGCGCGGGATCGCGGCGAATGTTTCCCACAGTATGCACCTGGGCTTTTACCGGGTGGACTATGACGATATTTTCAGAGACAGGCCTGAAGTGGCCATGGTCGTCGGACCCGTTTACCGAAAGGGACGCATCGTAAGTGGTGCTTTGGATGAGGCGGGGAAGCCGCTTTATGAAGGGCTGCACAGGGGCTTTGACGGCGGACACCTGCACAGGGCGGGACTTTGGCAGAGCTGCCCGATGGGAGATTTTGCAAATTGTGAAGTCAGGCCTGAACTGTGGGATGTATTTTTGAAGAAATATCCGGAGTTTGACAATTCCGAAAGGGCGCAGATCAGGCACACGGACACAGCCAACGTACCAGACTGCGGAAAAAGCGTCAGAACCGGAGCGCCCGACAGCCGACAGGAAGCCGGCAGCGGAGACATTGACAGATGTCGGGCCTGGGCTGACTTCGTCCATGCGCGCGGCTGCCTGATTTTATATGATCCGGAGAGACGATAGATGGTCACGATCATTATCCCCAATTATAACGGTCTGTCATACCTGAAGAACTGTCTGGATGCGCTCATGCCCCAGGTACAGGCGCCTGACAGGCATGTACTGGTGGTGGACAACGGTTCTACGGACGGCTCCGTGGAATTTTTACGGGAATATCCGGGGATAGAAACCATATTTCTGGAGCAGAACACGGGCTTCTGCGGCGCGGTCAACACCGGTATCAGGAAGAGCCGCACCCGCTATGTCATTTTATTAAATAACGATACAAAGGTGTGTCCGGGATATGTGCAGGCACTTGTGGACAGCATGGAGCGGGACAGCCGTCTTTTTTCGGTCAGCGCCAGAATGTTGATGATGCATGATCCCACACGGATGGATAATGCCGGAGACATTTACACAGCGCTGGGATACGCGAGGGGCCGGGGAATCGGCAAACCCGCGTCGGAGTATGACCGGCCTGCTGAGGTTTTCAGCGCCTGCGGCGGCGCGGCCATCTACAGGCGTGAGATTTTTGGTGAGATCGGTCTTTTTGATGAGACACACTTCGCCTATCTGGAGGACGTGGACATCGGCTACCGCGCCAGGATTTACGGCTACCGCAACGCCTACTGCCCAGAAGCGAGGGTGGAGCATGCCGGCAGCGGCTTTTCCGGCTCCCGCTACAATGCCTTCAAGGTCTCTTTAGCCAGCCGCAACAGCGTCTACCTTCCCTGGAAGAACATGCCGTTTTTTCAGCTTTTGCTCAACCTGCCTCTCCTTTTGATCGGCTACGCGGTCAAAACCGTCTTTTTTTTAAGAAAGGGCCTGGGCAGCCAGTATGGAAATGGGCTTTGGGAGGGCGTAAAGCTGTGCGCAAAGCGCGAAAACCGCTGCCATAAGGTTCCCTTCAGATGGAGTCGTCTTTTGAACTATGTGAAGATTCAGCTGCGGCTCTGGATCAATCTGTTTTATCTGCTGCGGGAGTAAACCGGGAAAACGTATGATTAAAGATAATCAGAATTTACTCAATAAAATACATTTGCTTCTGGATGCTGTGATGATCGTCGCTGCCTACGCGACCAGCTGGTTTTTTAAATTTACGCTGGGCATCGGCGGCATGGACGAGGGCGGCGTGCTGCCCATGGGCACCTATTTTTCCCTCCTGTATTATATTGTCCCGTTATATCTGTTTATCTATTATCTGGCCAAGCTCTATACGCCCAAGCGCACCATGCGCTTCCGCCTGGAGCTGGATACTCTTTTTGTGGCCAATACAATGGGCATCTTCGTGGTGCTCGCCATTCTCTATCTGATGAAGGCGCGGGATTTTTCCCGTGTCATGCTCTTTTACTTTTATATTTTCAATTTCCTGTATGACGGCGCGTATCGCTTTGTACTGCGCCGTATTCTCAGGTCCCTCAGGGAGAAGGGCTTCAATCAGAAGCATGTTCTTTTAGTGGGGTATTCCCAGGCGGCGGAAGCCTATATAGACCGGATTTTAACCAATCCGGAATGGGGCTATCAGATATACGGCATTCTGGATGACCACAAAAAGAAAAACTGGAGCTATAAGGGCATCCGGGTGATCGGCGGCGTGGACGATCTGGAAGCGGTGCTTTCACAGAATGATCTCGACGAGATCGCCATCACGCTTTCGCTGAACGACTATGACAGGCTGGAGGAGACAGTCGCTTTCTGTGAGAAAAACGGCGTCCACACCAAGTTTATCCCGGATTATAACCGCCTGGTGCCGACGAAGCCCTACACGGAGGACTTAAACGGCCTGCCGGTGATCAATATCCGCAATGTTCCTCTGACCAATCCATGGAACGCGTTCTTAAAACGTGTGGTGGATATTGTGGGAGCAATTGTCGCCATCATTTTATTTTCACCGGCCATGCTTATCTGTGCGATTTTGATTAAAACCGGCAGTGACGGCCCCGTGATTTTCAAACAGGAGCGTGTGGGGCGGCACAATAAGCCTTTCTATATGTATAAATTCCGCTCCATGGTGATGCAGACGCCAGGCGATGAGGCGAAGGGTTGGACGGTGAAAGACGACCCCAGGGTGACGCCCATCGGCCGCTTTATGCGGCGCACGAGTCTGGATGAGCTGCCGCAGCTTTTCAATGTCTTAAAGGGAGACATGAGCCTGATCGGGCCAAGACCGGAGCGGCCGCAGTTTGTGGAAAAGTTCAGGGAGGAGGTCCCCCGCTACATGATCAAGCACCAGGTGCGGCCGGGTATGACCGGCTGGGCGCAGGTGAACGGTTACCGGGGAGATACGTCCATCCGCAAGCGCATTGACTGTGACATTTATTATATTGAGAACTGGACGATGCTCCTGGACTTTAAGATTCTTTTACTGACCTTTTCAAAAGGGTTTATCAATAAAAACGCGTACTGAAATCAAAAAACTGACTTTGGAGGAGATGTGGCATTATGGCACAGAAAAACGCAAACAGCGCAGCCCGCAATAACGGCGGAAAGAAAAAGAAAAAGAAGAGCAGAGCCAGAACCGTGGTCATTCTGCTGGTAGAGGCGGTCGTATTGGTCGGCATGCTGGCGGCCCTGTGGGTCGTAACCCGCGCAACGGACTCAGAAACCGGTATCCAGAAGGTAGAACTGCAGGAAGAAGAGATTGTAATCAACCAGGCGGTACAGGAGAGTGAGGTACTGCAGGGGTATTATACGGTGGCGTTTTTCGGTGTGGACTCTACGGTGGGTAACCTGACGTCCAATACCAGAAGTGATACGATTATGATCTGCTCGCTGAATCTGGATACAAAGGAAGTCCATCTGATGAGCGTGTACCGCGATACTTATCTGAATCTGAGCACCGGTACTTACAGCAAGTGCAATGCCGCGTACGCAAAGGGCGGTCCCCAGCAGGCCATCAGTATGCTGAATATGAATCTGGATCTGAATATCACGGACTTTGTGACGGTCGGATTTAAGGGGCTGATGGATGCGGTGGATGCGCTGGGCGGCGTCTGGGTTGACATTGACAGCGAAGAGCTGCTGCATATCAATAACTATCAGATCAGCATTGCGCAAAGTCTGTATGATCAGGGCGTTCTTGACAGTGCTTCCAATTATACGCCTGTCACAACCACAGGCTATCAGCTTCTGGACGGTCTGCAGGCTACCGCGTACTGCCGGATCCGTTACACGACCGGCGACGACTATAAGCGTACCGAGCGCCAGAGAGAGGTGCTCTTAGCCATGCTGGATCAGGCCCAGACCATGGATATCACGGCGCTGACCAAGCTGGTGAATAATGTGTTCAGCAATGTCTATACCTCGATTGAGCTCTCGGAGATTATCTCTCTGCTTTCCGATCTGAATTCCTACACGGTGATCGATGATGGAGGGTTCCCCTTTGAGGAGTACCGCACCAGTGCCACCATGGGCAACAATATCGGCAGCGTCGTCATCTGCACGGACTTAGAGGCCGCAGTGACACAGTTCCACCGGGAATTCTTTGATGATTATGACTATACGCCTTCGGAGGAAGTGCAGGAGATCGCGGCAAAGATTTACTCCGATACATCACCATATGTGAGCTACTAATGTTACTATTCACAGTTGGTTTGGGATCGTAAGCAGGCCCGTCGAGTTTGCTCGTAAGGGACTGCTTACGATTTCAAACTGACTGAGAATCAGTCACTTACTCTTCATAAGCAAAAAAATGAGCAGCATTTATTGCTGCGTCGGACAGCTTGCTGGACGCTTTTGCGAATGAAGGGGAAGCAATTGTGAATAGAAACATGGAAATATGGAAAGTAAATAAAATGACGGTTGATGTCATCATCCCCACATATCAGCCGGGGGAGGAACTGATTGAGATTTTAAATCGGCTGAGCCGACAGACGCAGATCCCTCACAGGATTATCCTGATGAACACGGAGGAGCGGCTGTTTGGCAATCAGGTAAAAGAGGCCGTGACAAAGCTTGGGGATCAGATGGTGGAGGTCCACCATCTGTCCAAGGCGGAGTTCGACCACGCGGATACAAGGCGCCGGGGCATGGATTGCTCCGGCGCAGATTTCGTGCTTTTTATGACGCAGGATGCGGTGCCGGTCAACGACAGGCTGATTGAGGAGCTTTTAAAGATGCTGCTTTCGGACGAGCGGATTGCGGTGGCTTACGCCAGGCAGCTGCCGAAGGAGGACTGCTCGCTTCAGGAGCGGTGCAGCCGGGAATTCAATTATCCGGATGAGGAGCGGATCAAAAGCATTGAGGACCTGGAGGAGCTTGGCGTGAAGACGTTTTTCTGCTCGGATGTCTGCGCCATGTACCGCAGAAAGGTATTTTATGAGCTGGGCGGCTTCGTGGAGCGGGCGCTTTTCAATGAGGATATGATTTACGCCTGTAAGGCTCTGCGGGCGGGGTATCTTGTCGGGTATGCCGCGAAGGCGCGGGTATATCATTCACATAATTACGGCTTTTGGGCGCAGTTTCACCGCAATTTTGACCTGGCGGTGTCGCAGGTCGATCATCCGGAGGTCTTTGAGGGGGTTTCCTCAGAGAAGGAGGGACTGAGGATGGTGAGCAGGTCGTTTCGCTTTTTTGCAAAGCACGGGCAGCCGTGGGTGATCGTGCCGTTTCTGTGGCAGTGCGTGGGTCGCTACAGCGGGTATCTTATGGGAAAGAGGTACAGGAGGCTGCCGCGGAGGGCGGTGCTGTTCTGCACATCGAACAAAGATTATTGGAATAAATTGGTATAAGGGTGGACTCGGTTTACGCAATTTGTTTTTATTAAGAAGATTTATTTTTTCTACATGGAACCGACACAAAGTTATCACATTTTTCAGCTATATTGGCAGTGCGAGTTGAGAGAATAATCGTTCATGGTTTTGAAACTTTGAGTAACAGAGCGAGGCAGATATTGCATTTCCTCGCGACTCTTAACCTTATTAATAATATCTCTGAGGAGGTTGACATCATATGTTTGACAGCGATCAGGAGAACGAAAATACGCAGGAAAGCACAAATACACAGGAAAACGCAAATACGCAGGAAAATGCAGAAAATCCTGTCGTAAACTGGACGACGCCGACTCCGATTGTGGCGGAAAGCAGAAGCTCGCAGCAGCAGACGACAGAAGATCCGTCGGAAGCTGTTGGCACAGGTTCGGGCGCAGCTTTTAACGGAAGCGTTGGGGAAGGGTCAGCGTCGAATGCCACGGCTTCTACCGCGAGTACAGCGGCAGGCACGGCTTTCACCGGTAGTACGGAAGGCGGTACGACGACGGGCAATACAGTGAGCAGTACGACTTCTACAACCGGCACCGCAGAAGCGACGGGCAGCGGCCCCGTGTTTTCCGGCAGTGTACCGGTGCAGCCCACCGGTGCGGATACTGGCAAAAAGGCACAAAAAGAGAAAAAACCGAAGGCGAAAAAGCCTGCCGGTATTGTGAAAAGAGCGTTTGCGGCGGTGCTGTGCGGCATTCTGTTCGGCGCGGCGGCAGCCGGTTCCTTTTACGGAATCTATCGGCTGGCGGGAGGCGCAGAGATTGTAGCCGGCATGATTGAAGCATCACAGAGCAGCGGTACTACGGTGGTGGTCAGCAACACGGATCTGGTGGTTTCCGATGATACGGATGAGACTGACGAGAGTTCACAGTCGACCTGGATTACAGAGGTTGCGGACGCGGTTATGCCCTCCATGGTATCTGTGACCAATAATT
Organism: Lachnospiraceae bacterium; assembly: GCA_021199495.1. Taxonomy (GTDB): domain Bacteria; phylum Bacillota; class Clostridia; order Lachnospirales; family Lachnospiraceae; genus RGIG6307. Next base: position 90,191 of record JAJQHY010000018.1, read on the forward strand.
ATACCGAGACGGGCAGTTATTTCGGATACAGCTATTCGCAGGCGGCGGTGTCTGTCGGCAGCGGCATTATCATTGGCTCCAATGACGATGAACTGTTGATTGTCACCAACGAGCATGTGATTGAGGATTACGATTCCCTGAGTGTGACTTTTGTGGACGGCAGTGAGGTGACCGCTTACCTGAAGGGGAGCGATACCGATATGGATCTGGCGGTGATGGCAGTGCTTTACGAGGATATTGATTCCTCCACGTTGGAGCAGATCAGGATCGCGGTTTTAGGCGACAGCGATGAGCTGGTGCTTGGCCAGTATGTGGTGGCCATCGGCAATGCGCTTGGCTATGGGCAGAGCGTGACCGACGGCATTGTGACCGCCTTAAACCGGGAGGTGGAAACTGAGAGCGGCACCACCGGATATTTCATCCAGACCAACGCGGCGGTGAATCCCGGCAACAGCGGCGGCGCACTTTTGGACTCTGCCGGCAGGGTGATCGGCATTGTGTCCGCCAAGATCGGCGGTGACACAGTGGAGGGCATGGGTTTTGCAATTCCCATCAACTCGGCGGTGGATATCATTAATGATCTGTCCACCAACACGACGATGATCAAGCTGTCCGACGACGAAAAAGGATACCTTGGTGTGACCGTGCTCAGCGACAGCTACAATACGCAGACCCAGCGTGAGCTGTACGGCATCCCGGACGGCGCTTACATCAGATCCGTGGAAGAAGGCGGCGGCGCGGACAACGCCGGTATTCTGGCGGGTGATGTGATCACCGCGGTTGACGGCAATACGGTGACAGGATACGATGATCTGGCGGCAATCCTTCAATATTATTCCGCGGGTACGGATGTGACTGTGACATTTCAGAGAAGCTTAAGCGGTGTCTGGACGGAAATGGAAGTGACTGTGACACTGGGTACTTATCCGACAGGCGAATAAAAGCTTCGGATAATTGCCGGATCGGACTGCCTGGTACACCTGCACCGTTTAAGAAAAACACCGGGCAGATAAATCAGCTGACAAGGGGCGCTTTGAAAGGAAATTCTTCTTACCTTTCTCCAGCGCCCATTTTTGATTCTACATTTGATTCCACAGGATCATTTCCAGGTTGACATTTCCGGAAAATAAGATATCCTTATTATAGTGGTACGAGGTACAAAAGGGCAGAAATCGAATGCCTGCACAGGGTATGCCCTTTACCACTTTCATCATAATGGAAATCCGTATGTTTATTACATAAGAGAATGAAAAAAGAGGAGGAGAACAGAAGATGAGTAAAGATTTCAGCAAGTATCCGGCGCTGAAGTGGGAGGAACTGGAGGCAGGAATGGATTTCGCGGTGGAGCAGATTCTGCGCGCACTGCCGGAGTTTACGGATCAGTTTGAGGATTCGGCAAGTGTGGACGGCTTTTATCAGCCTGTGGATAACTTAAGCTGGACCACGGGCTTCTGGACCGGGGAAATCTGGTTGGCTTATGAGTATGTGCTGGAGAATCCGGGCAGGTTTGAAAAAGGGACGGCGGCAAAGTTAAAGGAGGCCGCGTTAAAGCAGGTGGATTCTTTTACGGATCGTATTGAAAATAAAATCAGTGTTGACCATCACGATATGGGCTTTCTGTACTCGCCCTCCTGCGTGGCGGCGCACAAACTTGTGGGCAGTGACAAAGGCAGATATGCTGCACTGCTGGCCGCGGACCAGCTTCTGACCCACTTCCAGGAAAAGGGAGAGTTTCTGCAGGCCTGGGGGCCGATGGGCGCGAAGGAGAATTACCGCCTGATTATCGACTGCCTGAACAATCTGCCGCTGTTATACTGGGCGAGTGCCGAGACCAGAGACCCGAAGTACCGGATCATCGCGGAGAAGCACATCACCACAGCGATCAAAGTCGTGATACGCGACGATTATTCTACCTGGCATACCTTTTTCTTTGATCCTGAGACCGGGGAGCCGGACCACGGCGCGACCTGCCAGGGATATAAGGACGACTCGGTCTGGGCCAGGGGCCAGGCCTGGGGTGTAGCGGGACTTGCTACGGCCTACCGCTATACGGGACGGACGGAGTATATTCCGCTCTTTGAGCGTGTGACGGCATATTTTCTGGAGCACCTGCCCAAGGATCTGGTGCCGTACTGGGATTTTACCTTTACGGACGGCTCTGACGAGCCGCGCGATTCCTCGGCAGCGTCCATCGCGGTCTGCGGGATGCTGGAGGCGGCCCGCTACCTGCCCGAGAAGGAGGCGCGGTATTACATCGCCGTCTCGAAGCGCATCATGAAGGCTCTGTATGACAAATACGCTGTGAAGAACCCTGAAGAGTCGAACGGTCTTGTGCTGCACAGCACCTATTCGAAGAAGTCAGAGTATAACACCTGCACGGAAGGCGGCGTGGATGAGTGCAACATCTGGGGAGATTATTATTACATGGAGGCGCTCACAAGGCTGTCGAAGGACTGGAAGCAGTATTGGTGAAGAAAAGCACGTGATTGAGCAGGCATCATAAAAAATCCCGCGGTATGTGACAGACAACCGCGGGATTTTTGCTGTCAGGCGCAGATCTGCGTCCGCCTGGTTCAAAGTTGTCACATCGTCATTTCTATTAAAAAAATATAAAAAGGTGGAAAATAACACGAAAAGCAGGTACAATGTAACAGAGCCGGTTAAGAAGTTACCCGGAATTACCTGACATACCTAAGACAATATACCAAAGATAACCCGATCAGGACGGCTTTGCAACGTAAAGAAAAAGACTTCAGAATACAGGAGAAAACCACGGAATCAAATGAGAAAGCGGTTCGCCGTAAAGATATAAAAGCAGCCAGTCCGGCGCCCATGCACGTATCCTATACAAAAGCAGCCAGTCCGGCATCCATGTATCTGTTATGGAAGCCATCCATCTGTCCGCTGCGCATAATCTGCGGCATTTTTCCCATAATAAAAGCACCGTGATATGGAATCTGAACTCCAAAATCCGGTGCAAAAGGGCCTTTTTAAGGCCTGTGTTTTCTGTAAGTACCTTACTTAGAGAACAGACCACTCTGATTCCCTTTATTTACGCGGTTTTTCGAAATGAGCCTGACCATTCGGCTGACCACTGGTCTGACCACTGACAGCGGCAACTTTCTGTCCTGCCCGATTACTGAATTTTCTGCTCCTTTGTGTCCTTCGGTTTCAGGCTGCAGCTTAACTTATTGACCTGGGATTTTTTGGTGTCCATGGAGGGGTGTACATATCTCTGCATTGTGATTTTCACATCCGAATGTCCCATGATCTCACTCAGAGATTTCACATCGACGCCGCTCTCTATGCAGCGGGTCGCGAACGTATGCCGCAGGCTGTGCCATGTGTGGGGCGCAACACCCGCCCTCTCTAAAAGGCGGCCAAGACGCGAGAGGCAGGCCCGCGGCTCCATGAAGTGCAGGGTTCCTGTGAGGATATAACGGGGGCCGGGTTTGCGGCGGTCCTTCAGATACTGCAGGATAGGTTCCGGCAGCGGGATAGAACGGATGGAGCACTCTGTTTTCGGGCTTGAAACGATGAGCTTCGTCCCGGCGGGAGCACCGGATTCCACATCGGCAATCCGGTTTACGGTCTTTTTAATCTGAACGATTCCGTTCTGAAAATCGATATCTTCCCACTTGAGCGCGCAGACTTCCCCGACGCGCGGACCGCCGTAAAGGGTCAGCCAGATCCCAAGGCTGAAGGGGTTGTCCTCCTGTAAAAGCTGCGCTTCCAGGCGGTTCTGCTCCTCACGAGTCAGTACACCGGTAGGGGTACGGCGCACAGAGACCACCGGACAAACGGGGACTCCTTCCAACAGGCCGTTTAAACTCGCCCAGGTCAGAATCTGGCGGGTGATCGCCTTTAAATCTGCCACGGTTTTGTCCTTCATGGGACGGCCGTCCTTTACCCGGCCAGAGGTCTTTTTCGCTTTGTAATAGTCAGTCAGAAGCGGCAGTGTAATCTCCTGGATAGGTTTCTCCCCAAGGTCGGGAAGGAGGTGATTGCGCACCATCAGGGTATAATAGGCGAAGCTGGATTCCTTCACGTTGCCTTTTTTGTACTGCAGCCAGCCCTGGATGGCTTCCTGAAAGTAAACAGGCTGCGGGGGCTGCTGCGCAGGGCCACGGGAACTTTCAGATGGCGGCTGTCGGGCTGCGGTTTGCTGTCCGGCTGTTGGTTGCGCGGATGCCGGTATCGCACTGCCCCCTGCCGTTTGATCTGCGGTCGTCATGCCGGTTACCGTCCGGTTCGCCGCCGATACCCCTTCATTCAACATTCCGTTCTCCATCGCCAGGTAATATTCCTTCTTCCTGTTTTTGGCCTCCTGATAAGTCCGGCCGTAGAGAAATTTGTAATGTGTCCGTCCCTCCACCGGGGTTCCGCACACGACTCTTGCTTCCCACCGGCCGTCCGCTCGTTTTCGGATATTCTCCCCTCGTCTGCCCATAATGCTTCCTCACTTTCTGTTCTTTTCTGTCTGTTTTTCTGTATCCTTTCTCCCGGATCGAAAGCATGACCTGCTGTCTTTGTGTTCCCTCCTGACTGCTGATCTGACTGCTTTTTATTCCAGTTTCTCCCAAAATGGAGGATGATATACCGTCTTTAACGGCAAAAGCTGTCAGATGAGGATCGTGGGAAACGCGAATGAAAAGATTGACTTGCATGAAAAAAGGTAGTACAATCTCCCTGAGTAAGAATTTCGGGTCAGATTTCAGAAAATATAAGCCCGAAATTGCCGCTCTCTAAGCAAGGTACTTAGAGAACAGACCACTTTTTGACCACTGGAGGGAATTTGTCCTTCCGCACAAACGGCAGGATTTCTGGAATGAGCGCAAAGTATGAGATAAAAAAAATCGAGCCCGGTTACCGTGTTGGCCACCTGACCGTGGAAAGCGACAGCGGTGCGCGCAAAAACGGCTACATCGTCTGGAATTGTTTATGTGACTGCGGCAATACCATCAGAGTGGACAAGCGGAAACTTGAGAGGGAAACGATGACGGATTGCGGCTGTATGACGAAGCGTTTCTCTGCACGTCAACGTGACGTGACAGGGAAGAGGTTCGGCATGCTGACCGCGCAATATTGTACGGGTAAAAAGGACAAAGGCGGTTCGTATTACTGGCATTGCGCATGTGACTGCGGCGGCGAGGTGGACGCTTCCCTGCACCAGCTGCAGGCGGGCTACCGCAGAAGCTGCGGCTGCCTGGCGCATCCCTCGTTAAAGGACTTTACCGGCAAGCGCTTCGGCAGACTCGTGGTGACAGAGTATGCCGGCAAGGAAAATGGCACGCATCGCTGGAAGTGCCGCTGCGACTGCGGAAACGAGACCATTGTGAGTCAGTCACTTTTACAGACCGGCAGGACAAAAAGCTGCGGCTGTTATCGCTCCGAAACGGCCCGTGAGAATTTAAAGCTCGTCGACGGTACCTCGGTGCGCAAGCTGGAGCGGAACGGTGACCATGTCTACAGCTCCAATACGAGCGGCCATACGGGTGTGTATCCGCAGACTAAGACCGGCCGCTGGGCTTCCCAGATTGTGTTCAAGGGAAAGACCTATTATCTGGGAGCCTATGATTTGAAGGAGGACGCGGTGAAGGTGCGGGAGCGTGCTGAGGAAGTCTACAGCGAGTTTCTGGACTGGTATTACGGCGAATATCTGCCGGCGCAGGAAACAGCGGAAAACGCGGAAATATTACAGTAAAATATATGGCCGCTGCGGGAAGATGAGGGAATGTCTTTGCCGCAGCGGCCTTTGTAATCATGGAGGGTGAGCGTGGAGCGCATGGAGCAAAGTGAGGATATATCAGTTTTGTGGGATACATTGCTGCTGTTTCAGGACTACCCGTTCTACACAGCGAAAGGACTGAAATTTACCTATACAATCAGGGGCGGGGAGATGTTCGTGAGCCGGAAGGATAAATCCATCACCAGAGCGACTGTGGAACTGGCATTTCGGAAAGCATTGTCGCTTGACGGCATTGTGACAGGGCCTAAGAAGTTAGGGGTGTTTGGGGCATCGTATCTTTATCCGGTTTTTATCAGGATAGGGGTTATCAGAACCCCGGCAAATTCGGCGACAGAGGAATGAGGACAGATATGAAGAAATCGGTCCTTTTTTCTTTTTTCTGACAGTGATTGACAAATTTCGCGGGCTGTGGTAGATTGAAATTACCTTAAAACAGTGTTACAGAAAACATTCTGAAAAGGTGATATATCGTCTTAGTCTGAGCAGAAAGGAGGCCAATCATTGGGCGCGGAGCTGAAAGAAATTTTAACTGCCGCGAATGAGAAAACACAGTATGATACATATGCGAAAAGACTGCTGTCAGAGAAATGCATTTTAGCATGCATCCTGACAGAGGTGGTGGACGAGTTTAAGGGGATGAAGCCGAAAGAGGCGGAGCGCTACATAGAGGGAGAGACTTTTGTGGGATCGGTGCCAACGGAGCCGGGTCTGACAAATGCGATGAAGGAAACAGGAGACCTGACAACCACAGAACCGGGGAATTGGACAAACGCGGAGCGTGAGAAGACTGCAACAGGCAGTCTGACGAACACGGAGCGTGAATCGCTGGAAATGTTCAGCCTGACTGATGCAAAGCAGGACAGATCCGGTCAGCGGATCGTGGGTCTGAATACGATACATGCGGAAATCATGGAAGGCGTAGCTGTCTTTGATATTGTGCTTTACGCCAGGCTGCCGGAAGTCTACACCAGGATTATTGTGAATCTGGAGGCCCAGAAGGACGAACCGACCGGATATGACATTTTGAACAGGGCGGTTTTTTACATGGCCAGGCTGATTTCCTCGCAGAAGGAACGCGATTTCACGAAGGTATACTATAATGATATGAAGCGCGTATACAGCATCTGGATCTGCATGAATATGAAAGAATGCTCGTGGAATCACATGCATCTTACAGACGAAGCAATTCTGGGGCAGCACTGCTGGAAAGGCGAGAGGGAACTGATCAATTTCATCTTCCTGGGAATACCGAAGAAGCTCCCGGGGACGGACGAGCGCTACAGGCTTCACCGGTTGCTGGGGGCTCTGTTCAGCCTGGGACTGAGCGTGGAGGAGCGGATCAGTATCCTGGAAAATGAATATGAGATTCAAATGAATGATGAATTGGAAGGGAGATTAGGGAAAATGTGTAATTTAGGACAGGGAATCTGGGAACAGGGAGTCGAGCGGGGAGAAGAGCTTGGCAGAGCGGAAGAAAAACGCGCCACTGCCCAGCGGCTGCAGGCAGATGGATTTGAGGTGAGTATAATTGCGAGAATTGTGGACGCCAGTATGGAATTGATCTGTGAATGGTTGGGACTCGCACCAGTGACTGCATGACTGCTTTCTGACGGCGAAGTTAAACGATATGCGCTACAGGCTTCACCGGCTGCTGGGGGCTCTGTTCAGCCTGGGACTGAGCGTGGAGGAGCGGATCAGTATCCTGGAAAATGAATATGAGATTCAAATGA
>JAJQHY010000037.1 GCA_021199495.1 Lachnospiraceae bacterium
CCCTTTGGAGGGCTAATAGCAAACCACCAGTTGAACTGGTGGTTGCTGACTTAGCATATTCGGGGAGAAAAGTGACAGGTGGAGATATAAAATCTTTGAGAAACATGGAAGGCATGTGGCAGTTAGTTATGAATTTCACTTTGGGATTTGCTGTTGAAGGAATTGAGATGAAATGTTATAATTTACACACATTTATATGATTTTTACGGAGGATAAAAGGTGACTGAAAATACTATAATCGACGCAATGTGGGATGATTCTCCGGTTGATGTCTCTACTGAGGTGAATTATCCTGAGCAGGGGCATCGGGCAGCAGTTAAAGCAGGGACTGTATCGGGAGTATCAGAATAAAACAGAGAACATCCGGACCATGCGGGGCAGGGTTGATATGCCCGGAACGATAAGGCATAAGATTGCCCGTGAACAGGTGCTGACCTGTGAATATGATGAGCTGACAGAGAATAATCTCCTGAATCAGATTTTGAAAACGACGGTCATACTTTTGCTCAGAAGCAGGGATGTCAGATTAGTTGGGCGCTGGATGACGGCATCGGAACGATGCTGCCTGTTATGCAGAGTGACATTATGCTTTCTTACCAGGATACAGTGTTGATTATGGATGCTAAGTATTACTCCCGTACTACGCAAGAGCAGTATGGGGTTCATACTCTGCATTCCAATAATCTGTATCAGATTTTTACTTATGTGAAAAATAAGGATGCGGAGTTTAAAGACAGGCCGCATACGGTTTCCGGGTTGCTGTTGTATGCCCGCACGGACGAGACCATGCAGCCGGATCAGTCCTATCAGATGAGCGGGAACCGGATTGATGTAAAAACGCTGGATTTAAATCAGGAGTTCTCAGTGATTGCAGAACAGTTAAATCATATTGTTGAAGAGTTTTTGGAATAATGAGTTGCATTGACGGGAGATTTTAAGGATAATCGTTGCATGAAATATGGACGTTTTGTGCATATGGGTAAAGAAAGCAGGTGATTGAAATGACGATCAAAGATATTGTGAATGAATTTAATACAACTCCATTCCTGTTTGTAGGCTCAGGTGTCAGCAGACGATATCTGAATCTTCCAGACTGGAGAGGACTGCTGGAGCATTTTGCGCGGGAGATCAACGAAGATGAGTTCAGTCTCAGCAGTTATGAATCCAGGGCCAGAAATATGGAGTGTGGATATGGTATCCTCCCAAAGGTTGCTGAGTTGATACAGAAAGATTATGACGAAAAATGGTTTTCTGACAGCAGTATCAGAAGAGCGGAAACATATGAAATGCAGAAAGTGAAAGAGGGTGTATCTCCGTTTAAGGTAGAAATTGCTGCTTATCTGAAAAGAATTGCTCAAGAACAGGAAATATATGCAGATGAAATAAAAAAACTTCATGATGTATCTGAAAGAGGTATTGCTGGTGTGATTACGACAAATTACGATTCTTTTCTGGAAGATCATCTGAGTGATTTTACAAAGTATGTAGGACAATCGCAGTTGATTTTTGCACCGATTCAGGGGATTGCTGAAATCTATAAAATACATGGTTCTTTGGAAAAACCGGAAAGTCTTGTGATTACAGAGCAGGATTATCGTCAGTTTGATTTAAAGAGTGCATATTTGATTGCAAAACTAATGACCCTGTTTATGGAATATCCAATTATTTTTCTTGGTTATTCTATCAGTGATCGGAATGTTCAGAGTATCATGAAAGGCATTGTGGACTGTCTGGATGATGACCAACTGAATGTTTTACAGAACAGATTTGTATTTGTAGAATATGAAAAGGGACGTGTTGGGGCGGAAATAACGCATTATACGATTATGGTAAATGACCGCCCTCTGAACATGCGTAGAATTGTTCTGGAAGATTTTCAGTTGCTCTATCGGGAACTGGAGAATAAAAAATCGAAGCTACCGGTACGTTTACTGCGTCGTTTTCGACAGGAATTATATGACTTCACTTTAACAAATGAAACAACAGCTAATTTACGTGTCGCGGCTCTTGAGGACGAGCGTGTGGCAGATGACGAACTGGTGCTGGCGATAGGAAAAGCGAAGGATCTGGGGTTAAAAGGGTTAAGCGGTATTTCAGGGAATGAGTGGTATAGAAATGTTGTATTGAATGATTTACCGTTTTCCAATGATGATTTGATTGAATATGCCATGCCGTCTGTTGTAAATCAGTTTACCAGAAAAATTCCGATCCACAAGTATCTGGTTGGGACAAAAAGAGAGCATCCGGAGGCGTTGCAGATTGCAAAGGAGATGAACTTTGATACAATTATCTCAAAAACAGATAAGAAAAACCGAAGTTTATTAGGAGATTATACATCCATAAAACAAATATGGGAAAATGAAAAGCAGGATAAAAAGAAAGCATATCGCCTGATGGCTTATTTAAAAGAAGAGCAGTTTGTAATGAAAGATCTGGAAAGTGTGTTGCTGGAAATATTTAATGAGGATGTTAATGTTCTTGAAAATGCGAGTGCGTCAGAGAAAACAGGAATTCGGCGTTTAATCAGAATTTATGACTGGTTAAAATGGGGAAAAACAAAAGAGCCTTCCAACTAAAGTATCCAGGAACTGGAGACCGTATGGAAAACTCCTTTTAAGGTAAGATACCGGGCTTTATCAGTGACCAGGCACTGGCCACCAATCAAATTCAGTAACTTGTTTCCTTATCTGAATTTAGTTTATCTCATTTTTGGGAGAATGTAAAGAGGAAAAATAAGGACGCATATGAAAAATAATAATAACGAATCATACAACCCGCGTTTAAAGGCTTTAATCCTGGAGGTTGTAGATAATCAAATCAGAGACAATACTCCCCCAATCACGGCAATCACGCTCAAACGATTGATGGACAATGGGTATTCAAGACAGCAAGCCAAAGAAATGATCGGCTCAGTCGTGGCTGGTCATATTTTCTATATTATGCATGATGAAAAGCCTTTTGATGAAGAGGCTTATACACATGATCTTTTGGAACTGAAATAGCTGACAGAAGCAGGTTACATGCCATGAAGCCAAAATCACCGGACAGGGGATATCGGGAGCGGTTCTGCGATCTGGTCACGCAGGTAATGACGCCAATCTGCTCCGGAGAAAAATGATGCGTCCGGCCGGAGTTGACGGAAACCGCGAGACGTACTATAATTGCAGTGTTTTGAATCGGGGACGATGCCGCAAGCATACGTCCCTTTGCGTTGCTGACACTGGGTGAATATTCCTGGCTTGATTGACTGAGCAGCCGGCGGTTATGCTGCGGCGGAGCATTGAACAGGACAAGGCAGGACGGGAGACAGACAAAGATGGAGATCATAGAGACATTTGGCCATACAGTGGAAAAATTATGTGAGGAAAGCCCCGAAAAGGCACGGACGCTTTTAAAAACCGGGTGGAAAGCGCAGGGACTGAAATTTCGGCTTTTCCCGGACCGGAGATTGATGCCCGCGGACCGGTATCTGGCAAAGCTGATGATGGATACGATGCTGAAGCCTTTGAAAAATCCGGCGGATTCTGCGATTGTCAGCATTTTTACTCCCTGCGAACTTCTTCTGGAGACAGGCTTAAGTCCGTACAATGCCGAGGCTTTTTCCTGCTATGTTTCTGCCTCAAAGGCGGAAGGCTTCTGCATGGAGCAGGCTCTAAGCGACGGTATTTCGGAGACTCTGTGCAGTTATCATAAAACTTTTCTGGGCGCGGCGAAGAAGGGACTTTTACCCAGACCGCGTTGTATTGTGTATACGAATCTGATCTGTGACGCCAACCTGGTGACATTTCGCGCACTGGCTGACCTGTATCAGGTTCCTTCTTTTTTTATTGATGTACCGTTAAAGCAGAATGAGGAAAATGTCCGGTATGTGGCGGATCAGTTAAAGGAGCTCGCGGCCTTTCTTGAAGAGCAGACAGGGCGGGAGATTGACGAGGAGCGTCTGAAGGAGCGCGTTGCGTCAAGCAGCCGGTCACTGAAAAACTATCAGCAGTTTCAGAAAGCCCGCGCTGGAAAATATATCCCGACAGACCTGGTCACACACCTGTACGCGGGCATGACGCAGAATATTCTGCTGGGCAGCAGGGAGGAAGAAAAATATACGGAAATGCTGTTAAAAGATGTGGAGAAAGCGGCTCCTTTAAGGGGAAAACGGATTTACTGGATGCACACCATTCCCTTCTGGTCATCCGCGGTACGTGAGGCGCTGGCCTTTAAAGAGGACGCGCAGATCGTGGGCTGTGAGCTGGCGCAGGTCTTTGACGGTGAGCTGGATCCGGAGAAACCATATGAATCCATGGCCCGGCGGATGGTTTCTCATAATTTAAACGGCGGGATCAGCCGCCGCATTGAGGCGGGCATCCGCCACGCGAAGGAGGCCGGGGCTGACGGTGCGGTGTGGTTCGCCCACTGGGGCTGCAAGCATACGCTGGGAGGCGCGAGACTTGCCAAAAAGAGGTTTGAGGAGGCGGGGATTCCGCTGTTGATTTTAGATGGGGACGGGTGCGACCAGAGCTATGGAGGGGAAGGACAGACGTCGACCCGGCTGGGTGCGTTTCTGGAGATGCTGGGAGGTGCGCATGAGTAAATTATATTATATCTGTAAATACACCCCGGTGGAGCTTCTGCAGGCCATGGGCGCGGACTGCGCTATTTTAAATGAGATGCCGGAAAGCTTTGAGCGGGCGGAGCAGATGGCGCATCCCAACCTGTGCGGTTTTGGAAAAGCGCTGCTGGAGAGCGTGCTGAGCGGAAAGGTGAAGGAGCTGGTTTTGGTCAACTGCTGTGATACCATCCGCAGCGTGTATGACGTTTTAAAGGACAGTGGACAGCTGGATTTCCTTTATCTGATGGACATGCTGCACAGCGGCGGCACCTGCAGCAGGGAGAGAGCCGTGTCTGAGTTAAAGGAGCTGATTGAGGCTTACGGGGCGTACCGGGGCAGCAGCTTTGATGAGGAAAAATTCCGCTCTGCCTTTGTCCGCAAAACGCAGGAAGCGGAATCTCATATCAGCGTTCTGGGAGCGCGGATGGGGGAGGAACTGTTTCAGATGGTGAGCCGCTCCATGCCGTATCCGGTCAGAAATGAAAGCTGCGTCGGCAACCGGACAGCCGGAGAGGTGCCGACGCAGCAGGGTCTTGAATTTGATGGATTGCTGGACTGGTATGCGGCCCAACTGCTGGGGCAGCTTCCCTGTATGCGGATGGTGGACAATACCGGCAGAAAACAGCTATGTAATGATCCAACGCTGAAAGGGATTATTTATCATACAGTCAAATTCTGCGATTTCTACAGCTTTGAGTATTCTGAGATGAAACTGAAGGCGGCGGTGCCGTTGTTGAAAATCGAATCGGATTACACGCTGCAGAGCAGCGGCCAGCTTCTGACCAGGCTGGAGGCCTTTGCGGAAAGCTTAGCAGACGGGGAGCGGGAGCATAAGGAGAAGAGGATGAAGAAGGGATATTTTGCGGGCGTGGACAGCGGATCCACCAGTACGGACGTGGTGATTTTAAACCGGGAGAAGGAAATGATCGCGGGGATCATTCTGCCGACCGGGGCAGGCGCGGCGCTGGGTGCGGAGCGGGCACTGGAGGAGGCATTAAAGAGTGCCAGCCTTGCCCGCGAGGACATCGACGCGGTGGTCACTACAGGCTACGGCCGGACGGCGATTCAGTTCGGAGATAAGAGCATTACGGAGATTACCTGCCACGCGCGGGGCGCTCATTTTTTAGACCCGGAAGTTCGCACCGTGATTGATATCGGCGGGCAGGACAGCAAGGTGATCCGCCTGGACGGGGAAGGAAATGTGGTGAATTTCGTCATGAATGACAAGTGCGCCGCCGGGACGGGTCGCTTTCTGGAAATGATGGCCCGCACGCTGGAGATGAGCCTGGATGAAATGAGTCAGCTGGGGCTTCATCATAAGGAGGATATCACCATTTCCAGCATGTGCACGGTCTTCGCGGAGTCCGAGGTGGTTTCCCTGATCGCGCAGAACAAAGCACCGGACGACATTGTTCATGGACTGAACAAGGCGGTGGCGGTCAAGACGGCCTCCCTTTTAAAGCGGGTGGATGGTCAGGAAAAATTTATGATGACCGGCGGTGTGTCCAAAAATCTGGGTCTGGTGAAGACGCTGGAGGAAAAGCTGGGCACGAGTCTGGTGATCAGCGAAAGCGCGCAGCTTTGCGGCGCGTTGGGAGCGGCGCTTTTCGCGATGGATATGGTGGAGGAGACGGAAGACTGAGGAACCTGCCGCCGCACACCTGCATAAGATAGACCAAAAGCATTTTATGGAACATCAGTATGATATCTTTAAAAAAGGCAGCAGCCTGCGCTCTGGCGGTGCTTTTGTGCGCGGGAGTTGTCACAGGCTGCGCGCAGAAAGATGGTGCGGGTTTCTCGCAGAAGCTGGAGAAGGTGACGCTCAACGAGGTGGCCCACTCCATTTTTTACGCACCCATGTATGTGGCTATCGAGGAGGGCTATTTTGAGGAAGCAGGCATTGAGCTGGACCTGGTGACCGGCTTTGGTGCGGATAAGACCATGACGGCGGTGCTCACCGGCGAGGCGGACATTGGCTTCATGGGCAGCGAGAGCAGCATCTACACCTATGTGCAGGGCATTGAAGATCCGGTCGTGAATTTCGCGCAGCTGACGCAGCGGGCCGGGAACTTCGTGGTGGCCAGGGAGCCGATCGAGGATTTTGACTGGAGCATGCTCGTTGGCGCTGGGGTGCTCGGCGGCAGAGCGGGCGGCATGCCAGAGATGGTTTTTGAGTATGTTTTGAAAAAGAACGGCATCGACCCGGAGGAGGTCAATATCGATAAAAGTATTGATTTCGGATCCACCGCGGCAGCTTTTTCCGGCGGGAAAGGGGAATACAGCATCGAATTTGAGCCGTACGCGACATCCTTAGAGGTCAAGGGCGACGGCTATATCGTGGCCTCTCTGGGAGAGGCTTCCGGTTATGTGCCGTACACGGCGTTCTGTGCCACTGCTTCCTATCTGGAGGAGCACGCGGATACGGTACAGGGCTTTGTGAACGCTCTGCAGAAGGGCTTGGACTATGTGAACAGCCATACCGCTCAGGAAATCGCGGCGGTGATCGCGCCCCAGTTTACGGAGACGGAGGAGGAGAATCTGGTTCTGATTGTGGAGCGGTACGCGGCGCAGGATACCTGGCCGGAAACGCTTATCTTCTCGCAGGAGAGCTTTGAACTGCTGGAGCAGATTCTGATCGAGGCAGGGGAGCTTCAGGAGACGGTGAGTTACGAGGCGCTGGTGGATACGACGTTTGCTGAGAAGGCGGCGGAGTGAGCTAAGCCGGAGCGCAGATATCCGCAGGATGGTCTGCCAGATTTTTCGCGCGAGAAACGGTTGTCATACAGGAGCAGGTTTCCTGTGTGATAACCGTTTTTTGCATTTTATGCGGAAACGGTTATGGAAGGAAAATCGGTATATCAATTGGAGAAACCAGGTATAGCTTTCAGGAAAACATATATACCCAGATGAAAGATAATATATGCGAAAGGAAAAACCATATAGTGATATGAGAAATGGTGTAAAAAAATTCTTCCTATGGCCTAAACTTTTTTTGGAGATAACATTGTTTAAAACAGTTCCGGAGTTTATAATTAATAACGCAAAGGGAAAACGGATATGTCCGCGGAAACGGATATATCCGTTTTACGTGTAAAACATGAAAGAGCAGAGAGGACGCCTGAAAGATGGATACTATCAGGAAAAAAGGGTCCTGTTCGAAAGAACGGTGATATCTGAAGGAACAGGTGGTTTTTGGAAAGAAAGGGGCTGAAATGAAAAATCCTGAAGAAAAAAAGAAAGGCTACGCGGGAGGCGTGGCGCTCTCAAAGGAGAAAGTCTCTGAGCTGGCAAAGCGGGGAATCGAGGTCACGTGCAGCGATCTGTGCAGGCAGTACCGGGGACTGACGGCGGCTTTGCAGTATCTGTCACCGGTGCCGGATGAGAACGAGAAAAGCTTAAGCACGGACGGAACTTACCTTTTTTATTCCCCGGAACATGTGGTGGACGCTTTTTCGGGGGAGCAGAAAAAATATAACTGGCTGCAGTATGAATATCTGCACATCATAATTCATTGTTTGTTCGGCCATGTCAGGAATAAGGCGGCAACGGTGGAAATCCTGGCGGGATATGAAAATGGAAACGAGATTTACGACCTGTGTGCAGACTTTGCGGCGGACGTAATATTGGAGGAGCTGACAGGCATGCCTAGGGCCAGAAGTGGAGATTATTTTCGGCGAGCGAGAATCGCGGCAGGTTACGGAAAGCTTCAGTATAAGCTGAAAAGCAGAACCTTTCCGGCCTTTGTCAGGTACTGCGCCGGGAGTCCGGAGATGGCAGAGGGACTGAGACAGCTTAAGAGAAGGATGACCAGCGACAGTCATACCTGGTGGAATGCCCAAAATCATGTTTTACCCCAGATACAGTGCGACAGCGGCACGGGCGACCAATGGGAGAAGCTCCTCATACAGACTATGGCAGATATTCAGAATCTTGGGCTTACAGCCGCTTCGGGGAAAAGGCCGGGAAACATACCGGGCAGGTGGGCCATGGAGGTGCAGGCGGAGAGTGAGAATATTTCCTCTTACAGAGAGTTGCTGCGGCACTTCAGTGAGATCGCGGAGCTGCCTCAGAGAGAGGAGGCGGAATATGACTGGAACTGGTACGAAATCGGTATGAACCTGTACGGCAATATCCCGATCCTGGAACCGGCGGAAACAGTGGAGGATCTGGAGGTCGGAGAGCTGGTGATCGCCCTGGATACCTCCGGCTCCTGTCAGGATCTGGCGCCAAGGTTTTTGCGGGAGACCATCAATCTGCTGCGGGACATGCAGGGGTATGGCGGACAGGTGAGGGTGCGGATTCTGGAGTGCGATACGCAGATACAGGGAGAAATCGTGATTTCCGGTAATGATGAAATTCCGGAGCTCGGCAACACCACATTGAACGGCTGGGGCGGCACAAGCTTCATTCCGGTCTTTCAATACATAGAAAAGAAGAGAGCCGCGGGAGAAATCGGAAATATCAGCGGATTGATTTATTTTTCGGACGGATGTGGGGATTTCCCCACGCAGGCACCGGATTATGAGACCGTATTTGTGATTCCGGTGGAAGGAGATATGGACTTTGCATGCAATAACATCTATATCAGGAAGATTGTACCCGGGTGGGTCAGAATCATGCAGCTGACCCGGTATGATATTGAGGAGCTGGAGGAAACAGGCTGATTATAAGAGAGAGGAGAACAAGAACATGGCACAGAAGGCAACATTACAGAGCGAAACTTTACAGGAGGTAACCATCAGGGACGCGGAGCGGATCCTGAAGGAAACCGTGCACATTTATCTGGAAAAGAAGGAAGACGGAGAATATCGCCTGCCGCAGAATAAGCAGCGCCCGGTTTATCTCTCGGGTCCGGCGGGAGTGGGAAAAACGGAGCTGGTCTCCCAGGTCGCGGCTGATTTGCAGCTGGGCTTTGTCAGCTACAGCCTGACGCACCATACCCGCCAGAGCGCGGTGGGTATGCCGGCGATTGTGGAGCGAGAGGTCGAAGGTCGTTCGTACACGGCGACGGAATATACGATGTCGGAGATTGTGGACGCGGTGTATTCTGAAATCCGGCAGGGCCGCCGGGAGGGGATTCTGTTCGTGGATGAGGTCAACTGCGTGTCGGAGACTTTGACGGCGGTGATGCTTCAGTTTTTACAGAACAAATGCTTCGGCACCCACAAAATCCCGCAGGGCTGGGTGATCGTGACCGCCGGCAATCCGCTGGAATACAATAAATCCGCCCGGCCCTTTGACGCGGTGACCGCAGACCGCCTGCGCAGGCTGTATATTGTACCAAATGCGCAGGTGTGGCTGGAGTACGCGGAAAAAGTGGGGATACACCCGCTTATCATGGAGTATGTCCGCACTCATTCAGCCCGGTTTTATCAGTATGAAAAAAAGGGGGAACAGATCCGGATCGTGACCGCCAGAGGATGGGAGGATCTTTCAAACGCGCTCAGGGCCTACGAGCGTTTGGAGTATGAGGTGGACCTGGCGCTGGTACTGCAGTTCATTCAGGATCTGTCCACGGCCCAGGACTTTATGAACAGCTATCAGATTTACAGGGGTGTGCTGAAGGAGGACTGTCTGGAGGAGCTGCTGGCCGGCAGGGGAATTCCCGAAACCGCGGAGATGATGAAAAAAAAGGAGTATCAGATGCGCTGGTATGTGCTGATGATGCTGCTGAACCGGCTGCAGCTGTCTGCTCAGGAGACGATGGAGGGGTGGAATGCCCTGAAAGATGGAAATGGTGAGATAAGAAAGGAAGTCTTTGCCTGCGTGGAGCAGTGGCACAGCGAGCTGGATCATGTGCTGGAATTTGTGGAGCTGACCTTTTCTGAGGGGAAGGAAATGGAGTTCTTGCTGTCCTCTCTGTGCCGCAATGTAAAGACCGGGTATCTGCTGGGCTTAAAGGAGAATAAACGGTACCGGGAAGTCTACGGAAAAATGCAGCTCGGGGCGGACAGCAGTCAGGCCCTGATGAAGGAGATTAAAAGGGCACGGGGCTGAGACAGGAGGACGAGCAATGCTGATAAAAGAAAAAGACTTTGATGAAAAAAACACCGTCATGAAGGAAGGCATTCTGAAGGGAAAGACAATCAACCTGAAATACCGCCTGACGGAGCCGGTATGGCTGGCACTCATGGGAGAAACGAATCAGCTGCAGAAGCTGATTGAGGAAGGAATGCCGGCGAGCGGCTTTGACCGGTCATTGGGGGAAAAGCTTTTGCGGGAAGAATACCTGACTGATGGAAAACGGGATGCAGACCGGACGGATCGAACCATATATCTGGAATGGGAAATGGGCGCGCAGGCGCCGGAGGCGGTAAGAAAACTCTGGGGAAAACCGGCGTTTCTGCGGCATAAGTTTTATTTTACGACCGTGGACGCGGCGCTGGCAGCGGGAAGGGCGGAGACATTTCAGATGCTCGTAAGACACGGTGCGAGGTTTTCTCTGGATAATATCGGGCAGCAGGAGCTTTTATTCTGCTGCGAGGATGAGGAAACGCTTGCCTGTGTGATTGAGGAATGGAATCAGGATCTGGAGTTTTTGGATTATGACCATCTCTTCGGGGAGTATGGCTGGAATCTGACTCTGATCCGGGCATTGCTGGAAGCCGGGATCAGACCGGAAAAAGTGGTTTTAGACAAAATGGCAGCCAGAGGCACGATACAGGAAATGGAGGTCGGAGGCATCATCCTGGATCCCATTGCGCTGAACAACAGAAGGTATCGCAAAAACATGGCCGCACTCCTGGAAACGCCCACCGGGCAGTTTCTTCAGCAGGCTGGCTACAGGCAGATCCATGAAAACCTGGAAGAATGGCGGGAGGAGCTGCAGGATGAGCTGCCGATGGTATGAGCTGCTGACAGGATGCGGATATAAGAGAAAAGGAGGCGGCAGATATGTATTTACCGAACATGGATGTGATAAAGCTTCTGACCCAGCCGGTCAGGGAGGAAAAAGCAAATGGCCGGAAGGTCCTTCGCTTTGAGGAGGTGGAGGAAAAGGTTCTGCTTGAAATCCCGCACCTTTCGCAGGTCTGTCAGAATTGCTGCCGGCTGGGAGAGACGCAGAGAAGCTTTCATTTCATGCTGGAGGCACAAAACCGGCAGCTGGCGCTGCAGGCGGCCTCCGCCATGATGAATCTGTTCTCTCAGAGAGCTCAGGGGCTGGAAGCGGGCGCGGCGGATCTTTTTCGCCAGAGCCTTCAGGCAGCAGAGGACGAGCAGGAGGATGATGAGGACGGCAGCATATGCTGGGATGATTCTGAGGACATTGCCTGCTGGGAGAGTCCGGAGGAAGCGCCCATTGACCGGGACTATATTGTGGTGGAGCAGAGGCGCCTCTTCGACGAGCAGCCGAATATGGCGGAAATGTTCCGCGCAATGTCAGGCGAAGCAGAAGAAGCAACGAAGAATGATCTCCCGGAGGGCTGTAATCTTTTGATAGAGTGCCCGGAGGGGCTCAACGAGGGACTGCCGGAAAAGCTTCAGGATCTTTCTGCAGGGGTGATCATTCTCTGGGTCTGTCCCGGCAGGGCGGATGCTTATCTGAAGGAGAGATTGAGCTTCGAACTGGACTTTTCCTGTCTGCAGGTGGAGACGCCGAAGAGCGAGTACTGGCTTAAGCTGTTTGAACGCTATCTGGAAGAGACAGACTGCGGGCTGGCTGATGACATCTGCGCGGAGGAGCTTTTCGGGGAGCTTGCCCGTTACAGGAAGGGAAATCTCTGTGAGGCGGATCTATTTCATTATGTGGACAAAGCCGTCTGGAGAGCGCAGGAGCAGAACAGAGAATTTCTGAAGAAGGAAGACTTTTCCCTGGATCATTTCATGAACGAGGAGGAACCGGTCAAAAGACTGGAGCGGATGATCGGCCTTACCCAGGTGAAGGAACAGGTAAAGCGCGTGGCGGCTCTTAGAATCTGGGAGGAAAAGCGCCTGACTGAAAATAAAAGGATGCTCGCTGCGCATCACCATCTGGCCTTCGTGGGAGAGCCGGGGACAGGTAAAAGCCAGGTGGCGGCTCTGTATTCGGAAATCCTCGCGCAGGAGGGTGCAGCCAACGGAAAGTTTGTGAAGGCCTCCCGCTCCGACCTCATAGGAGAATATCTGGGACAGACTGCTCCTAAAATCCATGACTTGTTTCAGCGGGCGGACGGCGGGGTGGTTTTCATCGATGAGGCGGGCTGCCTGACACGGCAGGAGCAGTACACGCAGGAGGCAGTGACGGAGCTGGTCCGCTACATGGAGGAGCGGCCACAGACTACGGTGATTTTCGCCACCTATCCGGAGGAGATGGAGCGGCTGTTTGCTATGGATCCGGGCCTTCGCTCCCGGATTTCCAAGGTAATTCACTTCCCTTCCTACAGCCCGGAGGAGCTGTGGCAGATTTTTGAGGGGATGGTTGAGGAGCGCGGGTTCGTACTGCAGGGAGAGGTGAAAAGCGCTCTGACAGCTTATTTACAGAGACTGAAAAAATGCAGAGGCGCTGCGTTCGGAAACGCCAGAGAGGTGCGCAGGGTGATGGAGACTGCCATCGAGATACATGCTCTGCACTGCATGGAGGAGACATGGGATAAGGTGCGGGATGTGGCGGAAGTCCTGACCGGGGCGGAGGTCCTGGAGGCGTTAAAAGAGCTTGCACCTTTAGAAAAGCCGAAGGACCGTCCTATCGGATTTAAGCCGCAGGAGCAAAAAAAGGTGTTGTCTGCGAGCAAAGTGTCGGTGTGATAAGGGAGAGAAGCAGTGCTGCCCGGGAGCAAAGCAGAAGTGCGTTAAGGGAGTGGGGCGACCCTGCACAGGAGGAGTGAAAATGGGACTGAAACTGAATACGGATGTAAGCCGCCAAAAAGCGCGAGAAGAGGAAGCAAAGCTTTCGAAGAGCTGCGAAAAGGTAAAGCAGCTTCTCAATGATAAACAGACATATTCCAAAGAGGAATATCAGCGCAGGCTGGAAGGACTCATCCTGAAACTGAAGGAGGAATGTGACCGACATACCACCTACGAGGATCGGGAGCATCTGTTCAGCAGAGATGACATATGGACGGTGCTGGAGCGGGGAGACAAAAGGATTGAGATACAAATGGATAACATAGATCCGGACGTTGTATTTCACAGGGACGAATCTTACTATTTAAAATGCGTGGCCTATCTCCTGCATTATGCTTCCGACGCGGGGGATGAGGAAAGCTTCGGAATCATTCTGGAGGCTTCCGGCTACCAGGCGCTGTACAGCAGTTATTATGGGGAAAATCATTCCATTGCTTATGATGCGGTGACAGATCATGCCCCGAAAATGCTGGATTTTCTGGCAGATCAGGGAGTGCAGCTTGAAGCGGACCGCCTGGAGGAGGTTTGCTGCCGGATTTACACGGAGGAGGAGTGTCGGTACGGCGCAGGAGAACTGACAGCCTGCCAGCCGTATGGCTATGGGAGGCGGCAGCTTTTGGGCAAAAACTGTGATTCAGATCCCCTGTGCCCGGCAATTTTCACGGCGGATCCGGTTATGATCCGCTATATTGCGCAAAAGGTTCCGGTGCTTTACTGGAATATTTTTCTGGAGGAAAGAATTGTCATTTCAGATGAGAAAACCACAAAGCTTTTGCTGGAATTGTTTCCGGAGATTGTGGAGTTTATCTCTATGGAGGATTTATTCCTGACAAACAACCGGGTGTTGCTCGAGGCATTGAAAGAAAGAGGCGGTCCGGTGCTTGAAAAAAAGAGAGAGGAGTTCCTCACTGTTCTCAGGGACAAAGACCGCACGAAGAAACTGCTGCTTTTAGCCTGCAGGAAAGATATCCTGATTTTAAACAGATATGATGATAAACTGGCGGCCTATCTGAAGAGCTTTGCCGAGGCGGCGCCCGGGAAAGAAGCGGCATATTGTCTCAGAAGAAGGATTTACCGGGACCTGGAGCAGGGAGGCAGCCTCCAATCCAAATGGTATTCACTTGCTCAATTATTTTTTGAGCTGGCACCGGATGAGCCGGAGGACTTCACGGATGAGATCCTGAATCGGGAGGCGATGCGAGAGTGGAGCTTCAGAGATCCTTATAGAACAGACCTGACTGTAACCTGCAAAGCGCTGCGGGTTCTGGGAAAATGGAAGAAAAAGCCCTTCCTGAAGTTTCGGCCGGACAGGATCACGGAGGTGGAAAATACGTTGGGAGACGGGTCGCTGACGATCGCAGCCCCTGAGGCGATTATCCGCTGTGCGATGGCGGTGGACGTCTCCCCTGAACCGGACAATTTTATAAAGAGTATCGTGGAGAAAAACAGTCTGGGGCTGACGCGCATCGCTGCCCGGAATGGCTATATCACGCCGGACAACGCGCTGGGACTGTACGAATATGCCGCACAGCTGCATGAGAATGAGATCACAGCGAATGGCCAGGTTATCCATGAGGAGATTCTGCAGTTGCTGCTGCAGATAGCGGGTACGAAAGGGATGGAAGGACGGGTGTGAGAATGCTGTACTCAGAGGTCGGGCAAACAAAAGGTTGAAAGAAGGGGAGCTTTGTGATAAGCTGAATTGTGAGAAATTGAGCGGATTTGCGGTATCGAAAAACCAAAATTCAAGGAGGAATACAAATGAATAATGAAACAAAAATTATTGTCGAAAAAATAGGGACGAAGCGTAGTGGAGTTTATGCTATTGTTAATCCCAATGAGCAAAAAGCTTATATTGGGGAGACTGAAGATTTTGGGAACAGGTGGGCAGAGCATATTCGTAGTATATGTGGCCTGGAGAATAGCAGCAACGAGAATATGATGTACGAGGAAGGAGCCAGAACATTTTGGATTTTTACGGTATCAGATCATAATAACAATATCGATTTCATGGATAAAAATACACTGGTCGCTGAGGAAACTATATATATGTATCTGTTTCGCAAGGCAGGTTTTTATCTTTATAACGGAAATCGTTATCAAAGAGACAATATGGGGTGGAAACGGAAATGGTTGTATCAGGAAGATCTTTCTGATGATAAGTTAATGGAATGTCTGTTGGAAATGAGGACAGAAATATCGTCAGCATTGTCTATGGAGTCTCTGGAGGAAAAGAAGGAACAGCTTAATAGAAAATTTAAAGATATGTTTGACGTCTCAATGGATGAATTACTATCTTTTGATGAGAAAAATCGTCGTTATGTATGGGAGTGTTCTGTTGAAAATATTAATGATGAAAAGTATTTAATCAAAATCAATGATGAAATGAGAAAAAGGGATATCAGCCAGATATATACTGTTTGCCATGAACTGAGAATGAAGGAATTGACTAAAGAGACTTTGAAGAATTGCGGATTGAAAGAAAAAAGTGTGCTTGATATGGCAAAGCAAGGGGATCTTGATTGTTTTGTGGTAAGTAAATTTGGCGCGTATTATTATCAAAGTCCTGTGACAATTTTGGAAACGAAAACATATGATATCATGCACAACAGTCTGGAAAAAAAGGAAACTTTGGATATTAAGATTATACCTAAAGAAGAGGGAGAATATGACACAGACGGAATTTGTACATGGGCTTTGGAAAGACTGAACCCGGATACCGTAAGAAGCATTTTGGATAAAGGGGGAGAAAAGAGGTCAAGATATGCGATATTGCCATATACTATGTCAAAAAATAATGCAAAAAGTAACTTGATTGATCTTGATCCATCTGTTTCTCAAAAATTAAATAGATGGAATGATGAAACTATGGAAGATTTTTTCGAAAGAATGAAAAGCTACTATGGAACAGATATGGCTAAGAAAATATTTGCAGATGGGTATACAGGACGTAAAAAACATTTTGAAGGCCACAATTATCCTGAAACCGCATTTCCAGAAATAATCTCAAAATATACAGGATTAGGAAATCCTAGGTCGTGCCGGGCATTATTAATATCGGGATTTTATTATCCTAAGGAATATTTTGATATAAAAGACTTTTACAAGTATTTTTTGAACTATACCGGGACAGAGTTAAATTTGACTTTACAAAGTCAATGTTCACATGCGCTTCCCAATATCAAAGAGAATATGCGATATAACCTTGTAGAGTGGCTGGCAAAAACTGGAGAATCAAAAGAAATGGTAAGTTGCATTATTGCCAGACTAGAGTACCCTTATGTAATAGATCTTACTGTCCAACCATGAAGGAGTAAAATCCATGCCCCGTAATGACAGAGAAGCCAGAATTGAAGTGTTTGAGGACACCCTATCACAATGCCGTCATAATGAGCGTCTGAAGGCGGCGGTCAAAGCGTCCCTGGCGGATCAGCAGCTTATCCTGGAGGAGGATGTGGTAGCGGGACTGGCATCTGAAAACAGGACAGCATGTTCAGCGTCTGGGTCTGAGGCGGCATACCCGGCAGGCGGGGATGTGTACGGGGAGGACGCCCGCATCGTTGTTTCTCAGAAGCGGACACTGGAGGCGGCGCAGGGGTATAAAGGACAGCGCGTCTGTGTGCTGAATTTTGCCTCTGCCACCAATCCCGGCGGCGGGGTGACCAGGGGATCCTCCGCACAGGAGGAGTGCCTGTGTCGCTGCAGCACCCTGTATCCTTGTATCAGTGAAAAGAGTGCGCGGGCAGGCTTTCATGACAGGCATCGGAGGCTTCTGGCAGACGGAAAGATGGACGTCCTGTATAATGACGACTGCATCTACACGCCTGGGGTTGTGGTGTTTAAATCAGACACCGGGCTGCCGCAGACCTTGCCGGAAAGCCAGTGGTACTGTGTGGATGTGATTACCTGTGCGGCTCCGAATCTACGGGAGAATCCCAGTAATTCCATGAACCCCGGTTCCAGCAGCAGAGCGGTAAAAATAAAGGATTCAGCACTTGCGGCTCTGCATGAAAAGAGGGCGGATCGCATTCTGAAGATTGCGAAGGCGCACCATGCTCAGGTAGTGATCCTGGGTGCCTTTGGTTGCGGCGCGTTTCAGAATCCGCCTGCGGTGGTGGCCGCCGGCATCTGGGAGGCAGTGAAGCGGCACCGGAGGGATTTTGCGGTGATTGAATTTGCGGTATACTGTTCCCCGAGGGATACGGGGAATTATGATGCGTTTCGCAGGAGGTTTCAATGAAATTATTGCCCGGATACTGCGCCAGAAAAATGTAAGACCCAGGAAAAACTGCACCTGAAAAGTGCACAATTTGCGGAAAACTGCGCCTGAAAAATGTAAATACATATTGAAACTGCACCTGAAAAATGTTAACATGGAACGGAGGTAGTGTCTCGTGTGAACAAAGGGAAGGCTGGAAAATGGTATGAAGCGATTGTTGATGGGGCAGCTTAAGGCATGGAAAAACAAAAAAAACCGAAAGCCCTTGCTGATCCGTGGGGCCAGGCAGGTTGGGAAGACCTGGCTTATGAAGGAATTCGGCCGGCAGAATTTTGAAAAGGTGGTATATATCAGCTTTGACAATAATGAGCGCATGAAATCCGTGTTCGAAATGGATTTTGATATTCCAAGGATTATTTCCGCACTGAAAGTGGAGAGCGGGGTGAAGATCGAATCCCAGAATACGCTTCTTATTTTCGATGAAATTCAGGAAGTGCCCAAAGCGCTGACCTGTCTGAAATATTTCTGTGAGAACGCGCCGGAGTACGCGATTATCTGTGCCGGCTCTCTGCTTGGTGTGGCACTTCATGAGGGCACTTCTTTTCCGGTGGGCAAGGTAGACTTCCTGAATTTGTATCCGATGAGTTTCCGGGAATTTCTGCTGGCGGCCGGGGAGGATGAGCTGGCGGAATTTTTAAATCAGCAGGATTATGAGATGATATCCATATTTTCGGACAAATATGCGGATCTTCTGAGAAAGTATTATTATGTTGGCGGGATGCCTGAGGTTGTCAGCACCTGGCTGGAGACAGACGATATGTATGAGGTCCGGAATATTCAGCAGGAGCTGCTTTCTTATTATGCCAATGATTTCTCGAAGCATGCGCCGACGGAAACGGTTCCGCGAATTCAGATGGTGTGGAATTCTATTCCGATGCAGTTGACGAAAGAGAATAAAAAGTTTATATTTGGCATGGTCCGGGAAGGCGCGAGGGCAAAGGACTTTGAGCTGGCAATCCAGTGGCTTCTCGACTGCGGATTGATTCAAAAGGGATACAGAGTCAGCAAACCGGGGCTGCCGTTAATTGCTTATATGGAGATGAATACATTCAAACTGTATTTTCTGGACGTTGGGCTTTTAACCGCCATGTGTGAACTGGATGCCAGGACATTGCTGGAAGGAAATCGCATTTTTACAGAATTTAAAGGGGCTTTGACGGAGCAGTTCGTGGCTCAGGAGCTGGCCGCGTCCGGGATCAGTCTGTATTATTATTCTACGGAAAATTCTTCCGGAGAAATTGACTTTGTCGTACAGGCAGGCGGCCGGATCATCCCCATTGAGGTGAAGGCAGAGGAGAATCTTCAGGCGAAAAGCCTGCGCAGCTATTGTCAGAAGTATAAGCCGGAGATTGCCGTTCGTACTTCCATGTCAAAGTACAGGGAGCAGGACTGGATGGTGAATGTGCCGTTATATGCTTTGACCGCGTATCTGGAGAATATACAGAAAAAATGATGTCAGTACCGATCTGCTATTTTGCTTTGAAAGAGAGATGCTGCTGGGATTGCTTCATTATAATAAAGACAGTATATTGGAGGAACTATGGGAAAAATATTCAGATTTCATAAGGACGTGGATACGGATCAGATCATCGCGTCCCAGTATTTATTGTATCCAGATATCGAGGAGATGAAGGTACATACCTTTGAGTCGCTGGACAAAACCTTTGCTGAGAGAGTGCAGCCCGGAGATTTTGTGGTGGCGGATGAGAATTTCGGCTGCGGCTCCTCCAGGGAGCAGGCACCCAGCGTGTTGAAGGCTCTCGGGGTGAAGGCGGTGATTGCCAAATCCTTTGCCCGGATTTTTTACCGGAACGCGATTAATATCGGTCTGCCCGTGATTGTGTGCAAGGATCTGTATGACCATGTGCAGGACGGGGATGAGATGGAGCTGGATATGTCCGCCGGAGTGGCGGTGGTGGACGGCGCGGAGTACGCCTGCACGAAGCTGCCTGAGTACATGCAGGGCATCTTAGACCAGGGAGGATTGATTGCATCTTTGAACGTGGAGGCTGATGATGAGAAGGAGGGCGTAAGATGACCAGACCTATGACTATGGCGGAGAAAATTATTGCCGCGGCCGCAGGCGTGGATGAGGTGCGTCCCGGCGATATTCATACAGTGGAGGTCGATCAGCTCATGAGCAACGACGGCACCACCCACCTGACGATCGACATGTATCAGAAACAGTTGAAAAATCCGCATATCGCGGATGTGTCCAAGCTCGTATGGATCGTGGATCACAATGTGCCCTGTGACAGCCCGAAGACTGCTGCCAGCCATAAAAAGATGCGTGATTTCGCAAAAGAGAACGGCATCACTTTCTATGAGGGGCAGGGCGTCTGCCATCAAATTATGATGGAGAATCATGTGCGGCCGGGTGAGCTGATTTTCGGCGCGGACTCCCATACCTGCGCTTACGGGGCGCTGGGCGCCTTCGGAACGGGTGTGGGCTGCACAGATTATCTCTACGCCATGGTGACCGGGAAATCCTGGGTGCTGGTGCCTGAGACGCTGAAATTTAATCTGCATGGGAAGCTGAGAGAGGGCGTGTATGCCAGAGACCTGATTCTGACCATTATCGGGCAGATCGGCGCCAATGGAGCCAATTATAAGGCCATGGAGTTTGGCGGCGAAGGCCTGAAAACGCTGAATATGTCCGATCGTATCTGCATCTGTAATCTCTGTGTGGAGGCGGGCGCCAAGACCGCGCTGATGGAGGCGGACGAGGTGGCACTTGCGTATTTAAAAGAGCACGGCAGGGAGCCGAAGCATGTGTTTACCAGTGACGAGGAAGCGGAATATGCGCAGGTTTATGAGATTGATCTGGGCAGTATCGAACCGATCGTGGCGAAGCCGCATTTTGTGGACAACGTGGTGCCGGCAACGGAGTGTCTGGGCGTGAAGATCGACGAGGCCTTTGCCGGATCCTGTAATAACGGTCGGATCGAGGATCTGCGCGTGGTAGCGGACATTTTAAAGGGTAGAAAGGTGCATCCGCTGGTGCGTCTCCTGATCGTGCCGGCCAGCAACGCGGTGTATCAGCAGGCGCTGCAGGAGGGTCTGATGGATATTTTCATGGAGGCTGGCGCGATTGTGATGAACGCCAACTGCAGCGTCTGCTGGGGCAGCTGCCAGGGCGTGATCGGGGAGAAGGAAGTGCTGATCAGCACCGGTACCCGTAACTTCAAGGGCCGCGCCGGACATCCGGACAGCTTTGTGTATCTGGCGAGCGCCGCGACGGTGGCGGCCAGTGCGGTGGCGGGTTGTATTACCACGGCGGACAGGCTGTGATGAAGCCTGGTGCCGATAATAGAACGGGTAGCCTTGAAATGAGATAAATCTGAGACCGGCGGTGAAAAGGGAGGACAGAAATGAAAGACAGTTTTTATTGTCCCTTGTTCAGCGCTGACATGGAAGGTATGGAGACCAAAATGGAACAATTTACAGGAACCGTGTGGATCCTCGGCGATGACATCGACACGGACATTATTATACCGACAGAATATCTGGCCTTAAAGACTGTGGACGATATGAAGCCCTATGCCTTTTCGCCGCTGCGTCCTGAGCTGGCCGGTTTGATTAAGCCTGGCGACATGATTGTGGCGGGCAAAAACTTCGGCTGCGGCTCCTCCCGCGAGCAGGCGCCGGAGATCATTAAGGCGCTGGGTGTCTCCTGTGTGATCGCTAAAAGCTTTGCCAGGATTTTTTTCAGAAACGCTATCAATAATGGCCTGCTGTTAATCGAGAATGATCAGATTCAGGGGGCGGTGCAGGAAGGGGATTGCCTGACCGTACATACGAACCAATACCTGGAGCATGATGGGAAGCAGTACCCGATCGAGGCGCTGCCGGACAACCTGCTGGATATTCTGAATGCGGGCGGTCTGGTGAAGGCGATGAGAAAGTTAAACGGACTGGATTGATATGGAAAGCGGCGGTATCTTCAGGCGTAAAGGATGAAGGCACGCCTGTACAGCCGGAGAAAATGGCAGGGTTGCATGGACACAGGAGAATCTTATGGCACAGACATTTATTGAAAAGTTAATCGCCCGCAACATCGGTGCGGACAGCGTGAGAGCGGGCAATATTGTCACCGTAAATGTGGATCGTGTGATGATTCACGATATTTTCATTCCCTTTGCGGCGGCGAAATTTGAGGAGATGGGCTTTACGAAGCTCTGGGATCCGGACAAGGTGGTGCTGATCAACGATCACCTGGTTCCCGCGAGTCAGACGGACGATACCCGCCACCTGCGTGTGGGTAATGAATTCGCGGAAAAGTATGGCATGACACATGTACATCGAAGCGACGGGATCTGTCATCAGCTTATGACCGAGGCCGGTTATGTGAAGCCGGGCGACGTGGTGTTCGGCACGGACAGCCACACCACTACCTATGGCTGCGTGGGCGCTTTTTCGACCGGAATCGGGTATACGGAGATGGCCAGCATTCTGGGTACCGGAAAACTCTGGGTAAAGGTACCGGAGACCATTCGGGTGAAGATTACAGGAAAACTGGCTCCCAACGTGACCAGCAAGGATATCATTCTGACCCTGATCGGCGACCTGGGGGCGGACGGCGCTACCTATAAGGCGCTGGAGTTTGTGGGTGATACCGTGGAGGACATGAGCATCGCCAGCCGCATGACCATCTCCAATATGGCCATCGAGGCGGGTGCCAAGTGTGCCTTATTTAAAGCGGATGAAAAGACGGCGGAATACTGTCAGATCCCGTTGACGGAGAAAGAGTTAAGCCTGTACGGTGATGAGGACGCGTCATATTGCCAGGTGATAGAATACCAGGCGGAGGATTTTGTGCCGGTGCTGGCCTGTCCGTCCCAGGTGGACAAGATCCGGCCTGCGGAAGAGCTTCAGGACATCACCATCGATCAGGTCTTTATCGGCTCCTGTACCAACGGCAGGCTGGAGGATCTGATGGCAGCGGCACAAATCCTGAAAGGCAAAAAGGTTGCTCCTTTTGTGAAACTGATTGTCACCCCGGCCAGCCGCAAAATCTATCAGGAGGCGGCGGCCAATGGAACCCTGCAGATTCTGGCTGAGGCTGGAGCTATGATCACGCATCCGGCCTGCGGCTTATGCTGCGGCAGAGCGGGCGGCATTTTAACGGATGGAGAGAGAATTGTGGCGACGAACAATCGCAATTTCCTGGGCCGCATGGGTACCAACAAGGTGGAAATCTATCTGGCCTCGCCCAAAACCGCGGCGGCCAGCGCCGTGGCGGGGAAGATTGTGTCTGCATGAGGTTTTGGCCTGGGGCAGTAAGAGCGTGAAGAATCAGGTTCTCTGCCCCTCAATACGGATACGACACATTTATCCTTTATATGCATTGCAGAGAGCAATTACCATCTCAACTTCCCCATCAGTCATTTCGGGAAACAGCGGCAAATCAACACAGTGCTCTGCCAGATACTCTGCATTGGGGCAGTCCCCCTTTTTGTATCCGAGCTTTGCATATGCTTTCTGAAGGTGGCATGGTACCGGATAGTGCATATTACACTCGACATCTGCGTCAGCCATGTATTGAATAAAATGATTATGATCCGGCACCTCCACCACAAAAAGGTGAAAGACCGGAGTTGTGTTGTCAGGGTGCTTCTGCATGGTAAAAAGTGGATTGGTTATCTCATTTAAATATCTTTTGCCGATTTCCTGCCGCCTTCTCGTCCATTCCGGCAGATATTTCAGGCCTACGGAGAGGACAGCACCCTGGATTCCCTCCAGACGATAATTATAGCCGATTTCATCGTGGTAGTATCTGACATCACAGCCCTGATTTTTCAGACGGTTGATATGCTTATAGTATTCCTCGCTGTTGCAGGTCACGCTTCCGCCTTCTCCAAATGAATAGAGATTCTTTCCGGGATAAAAACTGAAACACCCCAGCTCTCCCAGTGAGCCGACAGATCTGCCTTCAAATTTTGCCCCATGTGCCTGCGCGCAGTCCTCCACCACAAAGAGTCCGTGCCTGTCTGCAATCTCTTTTATGGAAGCGAAATCAAAAGGCTGCCCATACAGATGCACGCCAATAATTCCCTTTGTTCTCGGTGTGATAAGCTTTTCGACAGAAGCCGGCGATATTTCCCATGTGTCTGAAGTGCAGTCGGCAAATACGGGTGTCGCGCCGGTGTAGGTGACGCCCCATGCGGTAGCGATATAGGTGTTCGCCGGAACGATTACTTCATCGCCTTCTCCGACGCCCAATGCTAGCATGGCACAGTGCAGCGCACTCGTGCCGTTATTGACTCCGGATGCATATTGAGTGCCTACAAATTCTGCAAACTCACGATCAAAGCGGTCAGCGTATGTACCTCCTGAAAATGCGGTCTCTTCGCAGACTTTTTTTATGGCTTCGTCAAATTCACTTCTGTGCGCTGCATAGTCACGACTAAGGTCTACTCTTTTTAAATATGCCATTTTCAAATCTCCTGTTGTACTAAAACTTTCCCAATCCGCCGGACTATAGATTCATACCAAAAAGAATAAGATCTC
>JAJQHY010000068.1 GCA_021199495.1 Lachnospiraceae bacterium
GTTATTCGATATGAGTCGCCGGAGCTATGAGCGGAATCCTAAATCCCACAAAAAAGTGATTGAGCCTATAAAAACATAAGAATTTTATTTTGATATTTCTTTTGATATCTCAGCCATCCGTTCAGGCGATTCATAAAATCCACGTATTATCCATTCATCAAGCAATCCGAACAACCCATAACTGTGGAATCGGCTGTCATAACATTCAACCGCATCTGCACCGCACTGTGACATCATAACACTGTAAAAGGCGTCGTACAACGCAAATTGCAAGTTTCTCTCATATAGCAATGTGAGCAAATTCTGTATGCTGTAATTAAATTGGAAGAAATCAAGCGCATTATCAAGTGTGTATTTTCTTCGCTCCGCCAAATCATGTTCTTCTGCATATCTTTCCCAAAGTCTCACTATCTTAAAAGTCACAGCCTCATTTTTTGTTGTAAAGTTTCTGAAAAAGGTTGCCCTGCCGACACCCGCTAATTCCACAATTTCGGGAACGCTTATTTTTTCAATCGGTTTTGTTTTCAGCAACTTAATCAGTGCGTCCGCCATGCACTCTTTCAAAAATTCTGTTGTCTTTGCATTACCGCCCATTATACTTCCTCCGTATCGAAAGGATACTTTTTTCGACATTCGTATCTATTCATTTCTGCGTACTTGACAGCGAAAAAATAAGCGATACAATATACGCAAAAAGAGCCTATCGTATCATTGATGGTATATCACATCAGCATTGAATTGTCAAGAGGTGGTTTTAAAATGTTGAAAGCAATCCTGTTCGATTTAGATGGGACGCTGCTCCCGATGGATCAGGATGAATTTACACAAGAATATTTAAATTTGTTAGCCGAGAAATTTTCACCGTACAGATACGAGCCGAAAAAGCTTATCGAAACGGTATGGATGGGAACTGCCGCTATGATGAGGAATAACGGAAAGCAAAGCAATGAAGCCGTATTTTGGGAGAAATTTTCAGAAGTCTACGGAAAAGAAAAAATGGAGCAAGACAGACCGCTGTTTGATAACTTCTACGCAAAGGACTTTGAAAAAGCAAAAAAATTTTGCGGTTATCATGTTAAGTCAGCAGAAACAGTCAGAACGGCGAAACAGCTTGGATATAGAGTTGTACTTGCTACAAATCCTATATTCCCACAAAATGCAACCGTAAGCCGTATTCGCTGGGCAGGACTTGAACCGTCGGACTTTGAATTTATCACGACTTATGAAAACACAGGCTACTGTAAGCCGAATTCCGAGTACTATCGGGATATAGCGGAAAGACTTGGGGTACAACCGGAGGAATGCTTGATGGTCGGCAACGATGTAAGTGAGGATATGGTTGCTGAAACGGTAGGAATGAAGGTTTTTCTTTTAACGAATTGTTTAATAAACAAAGAGCGCTGTGATATTTCGGTTTATCCGAGAGGGAATTTCAAGCAACTGATAAACATACTAAAGAATAAAATGTCAGTATAAAGAATTGAAAAGATGGTATTTCATTCATCTTTCATGTATAAAAATACAAAAAGAATAGGAGCATTTAGAATTATGAAAAAAGCATTAAAACTCATTGGGATTATTTTTCTTTGTATAGTTGTCCTGGTTGTTATTTTGCTTGTATATATGTCACTTAAACCGGCAGTTTCAAAGGATTATAATCAAAAAGTTGAAACCGGCGGCAACATTGAGGCAAAATATTTTGAAAAAGGGACGCATGAAGTTTCTTATCTGGAGCTCACCGCTATGCAAGACTTTAAAAAATATGAAATCTTTTATCCGTCTGATATAGTAAGCAGCAACAGTCAGTATCCGGTTGTTATTTATTCAAACGGTACGGGAATCAAAGCCTCAAAATATAAAGCTGTTTTAGAGCGCTTGGCTTCCTGGGGGTTCATTGTTATAGGAACCGAGGAGGAAAACTCATGGAACGGATTTTCATCTGAAATGTGCCTGCGCCTTATTGAAAAACTACATACAACGAAAGATGTTGAAGGTTGGGACAGCAATCCGTTTTACGGACATGTGGATATGGAAAATATCGGTGTTTCAGGACATTCGCAGGGCGGAGTTGGTGTAATCAATGCTGCGACAGAAAATAAAAACGGTGCAAAAATCAAAGCTATTTTCTCTGCGAGTCCCGCAAATAAGGAGTTAGCAGCTGCGCTTGAATGGGATTATGATGCAAGTCTTGTGAATGTTCCGATTTTCTTTGTTTCAAGTACAGGAAACGCTGACGAAAACCTTGTTGTGTCGGGCGAACAGCTAAAAGATATTTATAATGATGTTCCTGATTCTGTTACGAAAATCATGGCAAGGAGAACAGGTGCAGATCATGGCGATATGCTTTCCTTTGCCGATGGTTACATGACAGCATGGTTCATGTGGCAGCTTCAGGGAGATGAAGAAGCGGCAAAAGCGTTTATCGGTGAAAACCCGGAAATCATGAATAACAAGCTTTATCAGGATCAGCAGATTCACATTTATGATTGCACAGAATGAGAATACAGACAGCATTTTTTGGCAAGATCGATGTTGACAATATTGGTATTGCCGGACATTCACAGGGCGGTGTCGGTGCGGTCAATGCTGTTACAGAGTACGAAAACGGAAAGCTGTATAAAGCCATATGGACGGCAAGTGCTACATCTTCTTATTGGGAACAAGAGCAAACGCTCGGCTCTGAGTGGAGTTATGATGTGTCCAAGGTGGCGATTCCATGCTTTATGGTTGCCACGAAAGATGAGTGGAACAGCATTTTGCAAACCAATCGAACGCTTCCGAGAGAACAGCGCAGGTTCTTCATCAAGGACAGCATCAAAGAGGGAACGCAATGGGATTACATATACATCGAAGTATCAAGAGAAGAATACAACAAATGGCATTCTCAGCAGGAAATCAAGTACAGGAAGTTGCAGGCAAAGATGAAATACGATTTTATTTCCCTGGATTATAGACGCGCCGACATCCGTATATTTCTGCGGATTGTGCAGGTAATCCACGATCTCAGCCAGACTCTCCTTAGCCTCCTCCTCACCCGCAACATCCGAGAAATGGATGCCCTCGGAGTCCGGCACATAGACCTTGGCGCTGCTCTTGCCCAACCCCATGCCGCCGCAAAAGGACATGGCGTTTTTGCCGCCCATGGCGTTCATCATCTTCCTGCTCATGTACTGCCCCAGCGCGATGAAAATCACAAGCGGCAGCACAAAGGAGACCAGGAAACTTAAGATGGGCGACGTCGTCGATGTCGCTACCTTTGAAAACGTCGCCCCGGACTGATACAGGCGCTCCACCAGATTCGCGTCGTCCATGGCAATCGTCACATAAATATTTTCCCCGGACGCGTCCGTGAAATAAATCTCCTCGTCGTCGATTTCCACCTCACCGATGTCCTGCTCCTCGATCATCCTCATAAAGGTGCCGTAATCCACCTCCGTTACGGTTGTCGCGGACTCGGAAATAAGCGGCGAAATGATCAGATCAAAGACGAGCATAATGAGAAGCACAATCACGTAATAATAAATCAACGGTTTCCTTGGATTTTTGACTTCTTTCATAAGCTTTCTCGCTTTCTTTTGCGGGTGTACAGCCTCTCTGTATCCGGGCAGCCCGGCTCTCCCACTCCTGAGTCTGTACACAGTTTTACTGTTTCTGACAGTTGTACTTTTTCTTCAAGGAAAAAATTTAGCATGAAAATTAGCACTCGTCAACGTCGAGTGCTAATTGTTTATCCTTTTCATTCTTTTTTAAGATATAAATGTCATTCCCGTCTCCGATCAGCGTGTATACACCAGGTACGCTCTGAGCGTGTACATTCATATCCGCTCTTACGCTATACCATCTCCTGCAGCAGAACCTCCAGCTCATCCTCCTCCTGCGGCGTCAGGCCTCCGCTTTTTAAAGAACGTTTCTTTCTCTCTTCGCGGCGCTTCGGCTGCGGAATGTCCTCCACCTGGCTCATCGCCTCATTCAATCTCAGGCGCGGCACCAGATGATTTTCAAAATATTCCACCAGTTTTAAGTGCAGCAGCTCGTACTGACCCTGCGCATCAAACAGGCTTCGCACCGAGAAAAAAAGATAGAGCTCCAGGGCGCAGATGAAGTAATAGGGGAGCGCCGCCGTAAACGGCTCTGACAGGGCCAGGACCTGGAAGGCACCGACGCCTGCGCCGATCAGGCTGTAAAACAGAAACTGAATGCTCCATCTGCCGAAGACGCGGCGGTTTAATCCGCAGATCTTCTCTTTTGCCAGGCAGTTATCCACAAAAACAGGAATATCCGCGACTTCGCCGTTCATATGATAGCACTGGACGAATTTGGAGTGGATGGCTTTCAGCGCTTTGTGGGAAACAGTGGACATATTTTCCGCGCCGTTAAGAAGGCGCTTATCGTGCAGCCAGAGGGTGACCTGCATGAGCAGAGACAGGATGAAAAAGGCTGCGATCCAGGCGGAAATATAGTTTTGATTCAGGAGAATGTCGAACATGGTATGTACCTTCTTTCCAGTTATTGGCAAATTATTTGTCCTCTCTATTATAGAAGATACATTCTGGTTTGTCAGTTCAAATGCATCGACAAATCACGCAGGACTGCTCAAAATCCTCATTGACTTTACGCCCTTCCTGGGGTACATTAGTAAGCAGGAAATTTTAAAAATACACACACAGAAAAAGAAAGGACTTTATCATGACATACTCTTATAAGACAAGCGGCACCTGCTCCAAACAGATCGATGTTGAACTTGAGGACGGCATCATCAAAAAGGTCACCTTCACCGGCGGCTGCAACGGCAACACCAAAGGCATCAGCTCTCTGGTGGTTGGTATGAAGGCGGAAGACGTGATTGCCCGCACGCGCGGCATCACCTGCGGTCCGAGACCGACCTCCTGCCCGGATCAGCTCTCCCACGCGCTTGAGGAGGCGCTGGCAGCGGCACAATAAGCCGGATGAAACACCTCATCACCCAGTAAATCAACCGGATGATGGCGGACAGCGTGTGCGCCTGCCATGCTGCCCACATCACCCCGAAGGATATTGTATGAAAAAAATCGTGCTCACCGGCGGTGGAACCGCCGGTCATGTGACGCCGAACATCGCCCTTCTCCCGCACTTAAAGGAGGCCGGATATGAGGTTTCCTACATCGGCTCCTACGACGGAATTGAGAAAAAGCTGATCGGCGATTTTGGCTTGCCCTATTATGGGATCTCCACCGGAAAGCTGCGCAGATATTTTTCCTGGAAAAATTTCTCCGACCCTTTCCGCGTGCTGAAGGGCTTCTCGGAGGCCAAAAAAGCGTTAAAAGAAATCCGCCCGGACATCGTCTTCTCCAAGGGCGGTTTTGTCAGTGTACCTGTGGTGCGCGCTGCAGCCAGTCTGCACATTCCCTGCATTATTCATGAGTGTGACATGACACCCGGCCTGGCCAATAAGCTCTGCATCCCTGTGGCGAAAAAGGTCTGCTGCAACTTTCCCGAGACCGTCTCCATGCTGCCCGCTGACAAGGCGGTGCTGACCGGCACCCCCATCCGGGAGGAATTGTTTCAGGGAGACAGGGCACAGGGGCTTTCTCTCTGTGGTTTTACAAATGAAAAGCCTGTCATCATGGTCATCGGCGGCTCCCTTGGCGCGGTGCACGTCAACGATCTCGTGCGCGCTGCACTGCCTCAGCTTTTAAAGGATTTCCAGGTCGTGCATCTTTGCGGAAACGGGAAGCTTGACGAAACGCTGACCGGCACACCCGGCTATATCCAGTTTGAATACGTCAAAGAAGACTTAAAACATCTTTTTGCCGCCGCCGATGTCGTCATCAGCCGCGCCGGTGCCAACGCAATCTGCGAGCTGCTGGCCTTAAAAAAGCCGAACCTCTTAATCCCGCTGCCGGCAAATGCCTCCCGCGGCGACCAGCTTTTAAATGCGCGCTCCTACGAAGCGCAGGGCTACAGCGTTGTCAAAGAGGAGTCCGAACTGACACCGGAAATTCTTAATGACACCATGCACACGCTTTACCAGAACCGCGATTCCTATGTAAACGCCATGGCCAGGAGCACACAGACAGAGGCGATTTCCACAATTATGGAGCTGATTACACAGACATAGCGACATGATACAGGGGGCAGCATTCTGCTGTCCCCTTTGTAAGCTGACTCACCCTCCCCATTTCTCCTCGTCCTCCTCCAGCTCCAGTTCCGAGAACTCTTTTCCTTCAAAAAAATCCTGAACCTCAATTCCGAGCCCCATGCATAGTTTTGCCACCGTATTGATCCCCGGATTCTGACTCTTTCCGTTCATAATGCTTTTGATCGTGGAGATATGTACTCCCGAACCGTGCGAAAGCTGGTACAGACTGCAGCCCTTCTCATAGCACAGCTCTGTCAGTCGTTTTGCAATCGCTTCCTGTGATTTCATGCTTGCCCCCTCTGCGTTTCGCCTGCTGAAAGCTTCTTTCAGATGCTGTCAGGCCTCTTCTCCTTCCTGCTTTATCATACTCCTTTTTATTAACTCATGCTGACGATATATCGACCCAAATGAAGATTCTGATGACTTTTTACAGTCACAGGTGCATGCAGCCATCTTGATTTTCATGCGCTTTTCCTGTATAGTGAACTGGAATTATTTTACTTCTTTTTTTGACTGAAAATTTGACCGGATAGTGTCACAGAAAGGAAAATTGTAACTGTTCTGAACAGCAGGCCACAGACCGCCTTCTTCGAAGGCTATATACCGCTTACGCGTCATATGTCTGAGGCTTGATGGGCGTTCCGCCCATCCCGAAAAGAAAATACAGCCTTTAGCAGGTACACCTGCACAGTCTGTCTTTTCTTTTCGATGCTGTTCTGAACTGTTACGGAAAATTATGTGGTATTTTGACAGCGATTACCTGGAGGGCGCCCACCCGAAAATCCTTGAGCGCCTGCTTGCAACAAACCTGGAACAGACGCCCGGTTACGGCGAGGACCATTACTGTACTTCCGCTAAGGAGAAAATCCGCACCGCCTGCGAGTGTCCCGACGCGGACATTTATTTTACTGTCGGCGGTACCCAGACCAACGCTCTGATCATCGACAGCCTGCTGCACAGCTATGAGGGCGTCGTGTCCGCCCAGACCGGACATGTGAATGTACATGAAACCGGCGCGATTGAATTCACCGGACATAAGGTCCTGCCCCTGCCGCAGTATGAAGGCAAGCTGTCCGCAGACGATTTATCCGCTTACCTGAAAAGCTTCTGGCAAAATGGGGACCGCGAACATATGGTTTTCCCCGGCATGGTCTATATTTCACACCCCACTGAATATGGTACTCTCTATACCAAAGAGGAGCTGACCGCCATTCACGAAATCTGCCGTGCATACCAGATTCCGCTGTACCTGGACGGAGCGAGACTCGGCTACGGCCTGATGAGCCACCGCACGGATGTGACGCTGCCTGACATCTGCCGCCTGTGCGACGTCTTTTACATCGGAGGTACCAAGGTAGGTGCGCTCTTCGGGGAGGCCGCTGTCTTCACACACCGGAATACACCGGCGCACTTTACCGCCCTGATCAAACAGCACGGGGCGCTTTTAGCGAAGGGGCGCATGCTGGGAATCCAGTTCGACACCTTATTTACGGACGGATTGTATTTTGAGATCAGCGCCCATGCCATCGACACGGCCGAGCGCCTGAAAGATATGTTCGTGAAAAAAGGATATGCGCTCTTCATGGATTCTCCCACGAACCAGCAGTTTATCATCCTGGAAAACGACCTGATCGAAAAGCTGTCAAAGGAAGTCTCCTTCAGCTACTGGGAGCCGCTTGACGACCACCGTTCTGTGGTGCGCTTCGCCACAAGCTGGGCGACTACGGAGGAACAGCTGAACGCGCTGGAGGCGCTTATCTGACAAAACGCCAAAACACCCTGATCCTCTATTGTGAGAATCAGGGTGTTTTCTGTTGTTTGCCGCCGGGTGCATGCAATTGTTTCCTGCATGTCGCCGGACAGATTTTATGATTAAAGCAACAAAAGGGTATGATACACGGATTTCTTATTTCTCGTACAGGAACTTCTCCGGCAGTTCGACATGGAAGTCCTTCGCCAGCTCTCTGAATTCATCCGGCTGAATCGTGTTCAGCTTGTTCGGTGTCATCGCCAGCACCTTGCAGAGGATCTCAGCGGATTTCTCTACGGTGTGCATCAGGCCGAAGGTTTCATCATATGTAGAACCGGAGCAGAACACACCATGGTGTGCCCAGATCGCCACATTATACTCCTGCATCTTTTTGGATGTCTCAATGCCGATGGCCTCTCCGCCGGGAACCATCCAGCCAATTACACCCACGCCCTCCGGGAAAACAACCGGGCACTCGGTCGCCATCTCCCAGAGCTCTCTGGTAAAGACCTCTTCCGTCAGTGGAAGCACGAAGGTCAATGCGATGGTGTTGGTGGGATGCGCGTGATAAATCACACGGTGCTGACCGTTTGTCGTCTTCTTTTTCACCTCATGGTTCATCAGATGCGAAGGCAGCTCACTGGTCGGTCTGCCGCCCTCTACCAGGCCCCAGCGAATCCGGTAATTCTCACCGGTCTCATCCACCTCAATGATGCAAAGGCAGGCCTCCGGGTCAACCGGTACATTGCGGAAGAACTTGCCGCTGCCGGTTACCAGAAAATACTCTCCTGCCAGGCCCGGCACATGTGCGCCGATCGGCGTCCACGGTGCCTGATCACTTAAACGTTCCTCTACGCTCTCCACCTCATGCTTCGTCATGCGATAGGACAGGTTGCCGCCGTTTCTCTCATGCCAGCCAAGCCGGAAGCCATCGTCCGCCATCTTGATGAAGCCCTGCATAAACTTTGTGTCCAATACCTTCATAGAAATACCTTCTCCTTTTCAATATGATTTCCCTCGCGGCAAAGATGCACATTCTGAAGTCGTAGCCCGCGCATGTGGGATTTTGTTTGGATAAACTTGGTTTTTGTTGTAATATTATTATAGGCCGTGTGGTTTTTGTTGGCAATATGTGGTTTTGCCGGTTTCTGTCTCTGTTTATCGTGCTTTTTGGGCATTTTGTACCTTCCGGAAGCGCTTAATGTCAACACCGCAGCAGCTTTCAGGCAGAAAGCGCCTTATCCAAACCAGTTTTAGCAAAGCACCGGCCATCCCGAGGCAGGAACGCCTCAGTCAAACCACTCCGGCAAAACACCGCTGCGTTTTGCAGCCGAAGCTGTCTTTGGGTCTTCCGCCTGTGACGGAGCCTGAGCTCCCTCTGCCTGCTGATCTGCTCCATTCGCCGCAGGCACGCTCGCAGTTGCGGCCGCCGCAGTCTGAAGTACCGCCGGCTTTCCTTCCTCAAAATAGGTATGGATCAGCCCTTTAATGAACTGATTGGCGGAGAGTCCGCTCTCCTCTAAGTGCGCGCGCATCCTCTCATAATCCGCCATGTCCACCGGCGAATATTTGATGGAAATCATCTTTGTCTTCTCATCATACTTTTTCTGCGCTGCTTTCTGGGCTGTCGTGGTTTTTGCAGTTTCCTTTTCCGCCGTTTTCTCCTGTGCCATTGTATTACCATCCCTTTCTTTTATCATCGCGTGGTGTCCTTTTAAAACACCGGCCGTTCGTTCTCATGCCCTGTGATCAACCAGACATTTCCCGTCTGCAATCACAAGCTTTACATTCGTCAGATTGATCAGCGGATCTCCGTCCGTGATGACCACATCCGCGTCCTTGCCCACCTCCAGAGAACCGACCCGGTCCTCGATTCCGATGTGCTTTGCGGGATTGATCGTGATGGCCTGCAGCGCCGCGAACGGATCCATCCCCTCTTTTACCGCGTAACCGGCGCACAGCGGCAGATACTGCTGCGGGATAACCGGCGCGTCCGTGATAATGCTGACCTGCAATCCGGCCTTCGACAGAATGCCCGGCGTCGCGAAGCTTTTATTCTTCAGCTCCACCTTGGTTGCGTTGCCCAATGACGGACCCACCGCAACCGGGAAGCCGGCACGCACCAGCTCATCCACGATCAGTGCGCCGTCCGTGCAGTGCTCCAGTGTGACTTTTAAGTCAAATTCCTTCGCGATGCGCAGCACCGTGCAGATATCATCGGCTCTGTGCGCATGTACCTTTAAGGGAAGCTCCCTGTGGATTACCGGCAGCATCGCTTCCAGCTTCATGTCAAACTTCGGCTTTTTCGAAGCATCATCGCCCGCCGCTTTCAGCTTCTCATCATACTCCTGCGTCTGAAAAAGCACCTCTCTTAGCTTTGCCGCCACGGACATTCTGACACTGCAGCCCTTCCGGTCATAGCAGCGCTTGGGGTTCTCACCGAAGGCCGCCTTCATGGCAACAGGGTTTCTGACAGCCATGTCATCCGCGCATGTCCCGTAGGTCTTCACCGCAAAGAAGGTGCCTCCCAGAATATTGGCGCTGCCGGGGCCGGTTGCGACCGTCGTAACGCCTCCCTCCAATGCCATCCGTATCGCCTCATCGAAGGGATTGAAGCTGTCAATTCCGCGTAACTGCGGCGTAATCGGCTCTGTCATTTCATTGTAATCCTTATCGCCGCTCTGCGCGTAAGGATCCAGCCCCAGGTGACTGTGCGCATCCACAAAGCCGGGATAAACGCTGAAGCCTTCGGCGTCTATGACTTCCTCGCCTTCGTCAGGCATAAGCCCCGCACCGATCGCGCTGATTTTACCGCCGCGAATCAGGATGTCCGCCTGATAAGCCTCTCTGTGAACCGCATCATGTACTGTTCCGTTTCTGATCAGCATATGTTTCTCCTCCATATCCGCGGTCATTCATGCCGCAAACACCGTTTTTTTCATTATAAAGAAGCCGGCGGGCAAAGTCAATAAAACAATCTCGCTTCAGACGAAAGAGACTGCCGCTGCCCCCGTTTGGGACAGCATGCCAGAAGAAAAGAACAGCCCGACTGCCTCCACTTTTGGGAGAGTCAGCACGGGCTGTCCTTATTTTTTCATATTTCAGAGACTATTTATAATACAATTGCGTTGATGGTCTCGATCAGATCCACCACAGAAGAGCGCAGCACGAAAGACACCGGCTCGCCGTCGATCACAGCCAGACAGTAGGTGCCGTCATAGCGGTAAAGCGCTACTTCCACCTGCCCGGCATTGTCATTCTCCAGATAAGCGATGAAGGAAATCTCCAGCTCGCCCGTGGCCTCCTCATCCGTAAAGCTTTCGGCAGACACCGCGTCAATCGCGTCTGACAGAGTATCCGCAGACACTTCCACGCGGTAGTTTTCAATGTCGTCGTCTTCCTCCAGATCCTCGGCATTCACCACCTCACCATCGTAATAATAATAGTACAGGCGGACGGTTTCGTCATCATCCGAATTTTCCTCATCAACCTCAGAGTAGATCGTATAGGTCGCGCCGTCAATGGTAAAGTCGAGCTGGTAAACGTCCTCAAAATTCGCTGACAGCACCTCTGAATGGCGCAGATCGTCATACCCGCAGGCAATCAGATACTGGTAGCGCACACTGGTCAGCTCATAGATAATCTGTGAGTCATCCACGCGCACATACATGCTTAAGGAAGTCATGTCAACCTCTTCGCCCTCCTCCAGCTCCGCCTCAGCCTCGGCGAGTTCATCCTGGTTGACAGCGAGAGTCAGTGTCACCGTTTTGGTATAAATTGTCTCATCGCCGTCCTCGTCGGTCTCCGTATAGGGATATTGCACTGTGATCGCCAGCAGCGGATCATTGAAGCCATACAGCTCCAGCTCCTCCTCAGTCGCGTTGTAGCTGACGTAATCGCTCAGCACCGTGTTCGAGAAGCTCCTCAGATAGCTCTCCACGCTGTCGGTATCGAGCGGCAGATCGCCGTCCTCCACGAAATAAAGATCGTCCGTACAGTAGGTGTTCGCGCTGTCTTCTTCGTAATAAATCGTATAATTCTGCGCACCCGAGAAGGTAATGGATTCCGCCTCGTCAATCGTGTCGATCGTATCATGCAGGATCATGCTGCTCAGTTCCAGGTCATAATAATCATACGGGTCCACAACCGCCAGGTAAACGTTTCCGTCGCCAAACTCGATATAACGCTCCGAATCCAGCGTGCTGAAGCTGCCCAGATTGATTTCATAAACCGTCTCATCCTCAAGGGTGATGGTGATGGTGCAGACCGGATCCTCCAGACCGTACTGCTCATAATCCGTCACTTCCTCAATGATGAAATCCGCCTCGTACTCCGCAAAGACATCCAACAGGGAGTTGATTTTCTCCTCACTGGCCGGAAATGCCTCGTCATCGTCATAAATCCACCCGCCGCTTTCTGAATCTTTATGGAAGGCGAGGGAATTATCCTCCGTCTCCCAGGACAGGGCAGTGACTGTCTCTGCGTCGATGTCCAGCACAATCTCGTTGCTGGTATTGATCTTTTCCTGCTCCTCGTTGTAGCGGGACACGGCAAAGGTCGCCACGCACAGGACGACGAGAACGCCCAGCAGAATATAAATTCTCTTAGCTCTTTTCATTTTGCAGGCTCCTCCTACTTAACAGTACGCACACGCCGATACCCAGATAGACTAACGGGAACACACCGATCATGACCACCTTCAGCATGGACGACGTCGCGTCGCTGATGGTCAGATAATTATAATCCAGCGATCTGCTGCTGATGGCCAGCGCCTCGCGCTCCCCGACCATATCGGAAATCACATTCAGTGTCAGATCCACATTCGCGCCGGAAGAATAGGAATTATAGGAATCCTCCAAAAACCCGGCACCGGAGAACCACACCAGCTTACCGCCGTTGTTCGTCTCAATAGAAACCCCTACCGCGAAGGGTCCGTCGATATCTCCGTCCTCCTTATCGTAGGTCGTCAGGC
Organism: Lachnospiraceae bacterium; assembly: GCA_021199495.1. Classification (GTDB taxonomy): domain Bacteria; phylum Bacillota; class Clostridia; order Lachnospirales; family Lachnospiraceae; genus RGIG6307. The sequence continues at coordinate 12,841 of JAJQHY010000068.1, forward strand.
TGTAGCCATCTACCTTGCTGAAGGCCGATTCAGACGTGGTCAGAAGCTCCGTCACCGTACCGTAGGTTTCATCGTCAGAAACCGTCAGGCCGGACGCGATGGACATGACCACATAATAATTTTCCTCAATCAGCGCGTCCGTCACGTCGCTGCTTTGAATATTGGGCAGCAGCAGATAAGGATAATACACATAATTGGTCCGCTCCGCCTCAATCACAACGCCCTCCTCCACAGTCACGCCGTAATATGTGAGAAGGCTGTTTAAGTTGTCAAAGGTCTCACCGTCCACCGGACCCGCGATGACAAGCAGACTGCCGCCATTATACACCCAGTCGGAGAGCATCTCCACCTCGTCCTCAGACAGATCGCTCTGCGGCTCATAAATCAGGATACAGTCCGCGTCCTCCGGCACCTCATCCACCTGCAGAAGCGACAGGGACTGCGTCTCAATATTGGATTTCTCCACCTGCTCCGAGAAGGTATCCGGCAGGTCACTCTCGCCGTGTCCCTCCAGGACATACATGATGGGCAGCTCATCACTGATCACATAATCAATGGCGGAGGTAATGCAGCCCTCACCGTCGAAGGAACTGGTCGTAGCCATGCCATAATAGCTCAGCTCCTGCTCATAAATATCCGACCAGGAAATATAGCGGTATTTGTCCCCGCACTCCACGATCAGGCTGTTGTTGGTCACGGTTTCGTCCGTGTACTGCGCCGCGAAGGTCGGATAGACGTCCGGATTTTTCTTCACCACAGTCACATGATCAGACAGGCTCTCATATTTCGCCAGCAGGTTCTGCAGAATGGAGTTCTCCGAACCGGACTGCACGATCCAGTAGATCGTGATATCGTCCTCGAGGTTATTTAACACCACCTTGGTGTTGCTGGTCACAGAATACAGCTGCGCGGAGCTGATATCCAGCTGCGTTAATGTGGAAGGCAGGGTCGAGGCCAGCACATTCACCACAATCAGTACCGCCAGCACGATCGCGGAAATCAGAAGCGAATAGCTGCCGCCCTGAAACGCCAGGCGGTTCATTGTGCTTCTGTCGGCTTTATTCTTTTTCTTTTCAGCTTTATTCTGGCTCATCAGTTATACCTCCTCTTCTCAAGGGATTGTACGGATAAGAACAAAAAGAAGATAATCACAGTGATGAAATACACAATGGCGGTGATATCAAAAAGGCCGTCCACAAACACATAGAAGCGCTCAAACAGTGACAGCTGTGTCATGATTTTCGGCACCAGGCCCTCGTACAGTGTGTCATCATACAGATAGGTTGCCGTGATGACAGCCAGAAGTGCCAGGCCAACACCATAGGCCAGATTTTCGTTCTTTGTCAGATGATTGATCAAAAAGGCAAGCAACGCCGCGCACACGCAGAGCACAATCGCGCTCCCTAAGGCTGTGGAAGACACATACTCGGCGATGGTCACGCTGTAATAGTTAAATAAAACGACCGCCACGCCGACCCCCGCCGCAAAGCCCTGATTCTCCGTCAGAGAGGAAATAAACATACCGACCGCGATTAACGCCGCTCCCATCATAAAGAACGCAAACAGGGAACCATAGGAGGTAGGCAGATACACATCGCCATACTGCGAAAAAATCAGCGGATAAATTCCCACAATCAGAAGCGGGATGAAAAAGACTACCAGCAGCGCCAGATATTTGCCTACAATGACATCCGTCGTACTGACCGGCAGCGCGTAAAGCAGCTGGTCTGTCTTCTGCTTTTTCTCCTCCGCGATAGTCCGCATGGTCAGGATCGGGACGATCAGCACCAGCACAATGCAGCCAAAGCCCAGCACATACTCAAAGTTGGATACCGCCGCGTTGATGTTGTAAATCATGGAGCCAATACCGGTAATCATCAGCAGAAAGGCTCCGAAAAAATATGCCGTAAAGGAATGAAAATAGCTTCTCAATTCATGTTTTAAGATCGCAGTCATTTCTTAGTCGCCTCACCTTTCTCAGACTCTGCTTGGACCGCTTCGCCGGTTTCGTCTGCTGTCTTATTCTCCACGGTTCTGTTCCCGGAACTCTCTGCTGCGTCCGCTCCCTCCGTCAGCTCCAGGAAGACGTCCTCCAGGTTCGCCTGCTTTAAGGCCATCTCCAGCAGGACCACGTCATTTTTGGCGAAAGCTGAGAACACCGCGCGGGAAATGCTGTAAATGTTCTTCACATTTGTCTTAATCCGCGCTGTTGTATAATCGGACTCCTTCTCCACGAAGGTAAGCTCCGTGATATGCTGCACCCCACATAAAATTTCCTTCACCCGCGTCTCATCCGCATCCGCAGTGATGGTGATTTCATTGGGAGAAAGTAGCTCATTTGTCAGCTTCTCCGGCTCGCCGAAGGCTACCAGATTCCCGTGCGAGATAATCATGATCTCATCGCAGATTGCCTGCACCTCCGACAGAATATGGGAGCTTAAAATAACCGTATGGTGCTGGCCCAGATCCTTAATCATGTCGCGGATCTCGATGATCTGGATCGGGTCCAGGCCCACCGTCGGCTCATCCAGGATGATGACCTTCGGGTTGCCTAAAAGCGCCTGCGCAATTCCCACACGCTGCTTATAGCCCTTGGAAAGTGCGGAAATCCGGCGATTGCGCATATCCGTGATCTTCGTCTGCTCCATGACCTCCTCGATCTGTTTTTTCAGCTCCGCACCCCGAAGGCCCTTCGCTTCCCCCACAAATGTCAGATACTCCACTGGCGTCTCGTTTAAGTACAGAGGCGGCTGCTCCGGCAGATAGCCAATCAGCTTTTTGGCCTGATCGGGCTCCTCAAAAATATCATGCCCATCGATTTTGACCGTACCGTCGGTTGCAGACAGACAGCCGGTCATGATATTCATCGTGGTCGTCTTTCCCGCGCCGTTGGGCCCCAGGAAACCATAGACATGCCCTTCATTGATTTCAAAGGAAAGGTCGCTTACGGCCGTAAAATTACCGTACATTTTGGTGAGATGCTCAACCGTTATCATACAAAAACCTCCTGTTTTCCTGAAACCGGCACTGCAGGGGTCACACAGATTTTCACGCAGAATCCCGCAGCTCCATGCTTCGCATTTCTGTATTGTAATGAATAACCGTGAAAAGTAACGGAATCTTTTGTGAAAAAAGAGTGAACAAAAAGAGTACACACAGAAGAAAACTCCCTCAGCCCGACTTTTTGCGAGTCAGCCAAGAGAGTTTCCTTCTTCATACATTATCATCTTTCTATCCGATCAAGGCGGTTGGCCGTTGTTGTTTGTCTCACACGCCGCAGTAAAACGACAGACGGAGCAGCTCCGATCCCAGAAGCTCCCTGCTTCTTTCATCCGGCTGACTACCGCCGACAAAAAGCGTATATTCGCCCGGGTAAAGCACCTGTTTCCCGTCCTGGTCCACACTGTATACCCGCTTCGCCGGAATACGCAGAATAACGCGCTTTTTTTCACCCGGCTTAATCGCAACAGCCTGAAACGCGACAAGTTTATGGAGCGGTTTTTCAAAAGCATCACCCTCATAACGCAGGTACGCTTCTGCAATCTCCGTACCCGCCATCTTTCCGGTGTTTTTCACCGTAACCGACAGGTGGAGTTCCTTTACGGTCGGATGAAAGAGCACCCGCTGCCTGCTTCCGTCCCCATTCACAAAGGCAAGCTCCGGCTCCTCGTAGACAAACTCCGTGTAAGACAGACCGTAACCAAAAGGATACCAGGGTTTGCCGGTAAAATAGCGGTAGGTGCGGCCCTGCATACTGTAATCCGTAAACGCCGGCAGCTGATTCTCTTCGCGATAAAACGTCACCGGCAGCTTGCCGCACGGATTTGCCTTTCCGAAGAGAACACGAGCTAACGCCTCGCCGCCGCGCTCGCCGGAGTACCAGCACTGCAAAATGGCGGACACCTGTTTTTCATACATACTTACATCCACGCTGCTGCCGCTGTTGATTACCAGAACCACCGGCTTTCCGACCCTCAGCACCTTCTGAATCAGAAGCCTCTGGCATTCCGGCAGAAGCAGCGATGGCTTATCGCCCGCATCGTAAGAATTGGACGTGTCTCCCTGCTCACCCTCCACGCTGCTGTCCAGGCCCACGCACAGAATAATCAGGTCGCTGTTTCTGGCCACCGCAACAGCCTCACTGTAAAATTTATCCCTCTCAGAAAGGTTTTCCTTTAAACCGCAGCTAATGCTGCAGCCCTTGCTGTAAAGCACCCGGATTTTTTCACCGGCCTGCCTGCGGATGCCGTCCAGATTGGTGATCCACTCATCGGAATCCCCGTTATAATTTCCATAAAGAGCCCTGTTGCTGTAGGCATTCGGCCCGATAACGCCGATCGTTTTCAGCTTTTCTTTGCGAAGCGGCAGAATTCCGTCGTTTTTCAGAAGCACAATCGACTTTTCGGCGGCTTTCAGGGCCATGCGGATATGCTTTTTCTTATGCACCTCCGAATAAGGAATCTGATTGTATTCGCATGCCGGGTCAAACATACCCAGCTTATAGCGGGTGGTAAAGACGTGAACCGCCGAACGGCGAATCTCTTCCTCCGTAATCAATCCCTGTTCAAGGCCCTCCAGCAGACGCTCATAGGTGCAGCCGCAGTTTAAATCACAGCCCATGCGCACCGCCAAAGACGCGGACTCAGCACCGTTTGCCGTCACATGATGATTCTCATGAAAGTCCCGCACCGCCCAGCAGTCGCTGACCACATGGCCCGTGAAGCCCCACTCTTTTCTCAGAATATCGACCAGCAACGTCCGACTGCCGCAGCAGGGTTCCCCGTTTGTGCGGTTATAAGCTCCCATTACCGCCTCCACGTGCGCGTCCTTTACCAGTGCTTCAAAGGCAGGCAGGTAGGTTTCCTTAAGATCCTTCGGCGAAGCCTGTGCATTAAACTCATGGCGCAGTGCCTCCGGTCCGGAATGAACCGCAAAATGCTTGGCGCAGGCGGCCGTCTTTAAATAATCCCCGTCCCCCTGCAGGCCCTCCACAAATGCCTTGCCGCACTCTGCAGTGAGCAGCGGATCCTCCCCGTAGGTCTCCTGACCGCGGCCCCAGCGCGGATCGCGGAAAATATTGATATTCGGGGACCAGAAGGTAAGTCCCTTATAGATGTCCCGATCCCCCTCGGCCACAGCCGCGTTGTACTTCGCGCGGGCTTCTGTGGCGATCACCTGTGCCTCCTTTTTCAGAAAAGCCGGATCAAAGGCCGCCGCCATGCCGATCGCCTGCGGGAATACCGTCGCGATTCCCGCTCTCGCGACACCGTGCAGCGCCTCACTCCACCAGTTATAAGCCGGCACGCCCAGCCGTTCAATCGCCGGCGCGGAATGTAAAAGCTGGCTCGCCGCCTCCTCCACTGTCATTTTCTCCACCAGCGCCTCCGCTGATTTTACAAAGTCTTCCTGGGTTCTCATCTTCGTCCCTCCTGTGCGGCCGCACGCGCGGCGTTTCCCGTAATCGCATGCTTTTGTATCTGTATAAACGGGGCATCTGCTTCTCCCTGAATATCCGCTTCCCCGAATACCCGTTTTTTCTTAGTCTGCACTTTTTTCCGGAAATTTAAACGTCTCTCTCCGCTTCAAACATGCAGCACCCTTTTTGCTGAATTTAAGTTCCCCGCATTTCAATTCAGCATACCAATCAAAATAACTTTTGTCCAGTGATTTCATTATTCCCTGTCAGGCCAGTAAAAACCCAAAAGAAAGGCCGCAGGAGTTTCTTTCCTCCTGCGGTCTTTTCATGGATAAGGCTAAATTATGCTCATATAATGATCAATAATCCATGTCGGCGCCAGCCCCTGCAGGAGCCGCAGCCACCGGTTCTTTGATCTCTCCTACCACTGCTTCCGTGGTCAGCAAAGTGGATGTTACGCTGGTGGCATTTTCCAGAGCGGTTCTTGTCACCTTCACCGGGTCAAGAATACCTGCCTGTACCATGTCCACATATTCCTCGTTGTAAGCGTCGAAGCCAATACCCACTTCAGAGTTGCGGACCTTGTCCACAATCACAGCCCCTTCCAGGCCTGCGTTTTCCGCGATATAATAAAGCGGCGCTTCCAATGCCTTCATAATGATGCCCGCGCCGGTCTTCTCATCGCCTTCCAGTGCGTCAAATACCTTTTCCACATCCTTCGATGCATGGACATACGCAGAACCGCCGCCGGCAATGATACCCTCTTCCACAGCAGCTCTGGTCGCCGCGAGCGCATCCTCCATGCGCATCTTTGCTTCCTTCATCTCAGTTTCAGTTGCCGCGCCGACACGGATCACGGCTACCCCGCCTGCCAGCTTGGCCAGACGATCCTGCAGTCTTTCTTTATCATAGTCAGAGGTGGTTTCCTCAATCTGAGAGCGAATCTGAGAAACTCTGGCCTTTATGGCAGCTTTATCACCAAAGCCGTCAACGATAACCGTATTCTCCTTCTGCACCTTGACAGACTTTGCATGGCCAAGCATCTCCATAGTCGTATTCTTCAGCTCCAGACCAAACTCATCGGAAATGACCTGACCACCTGTCAGAACTGCGATATCCTGCAGCATTTCTTTCCTGTTATCACCATAACCAGGTGCCTTCACGCCAACCACATGGAACGTGCCGCGAAGCTTGTTGACAATCAGTGTGGACAGAGCTTCTCCCTCGATATCATCCGCGATAATCAGAAGCTGTCTTCCTGCCTTCACGATCTGCTCCAGCAGCGGAAGGATTTCCTGAACATTGCTGATCTTTTTATCCGTGATCAGGATCAACGGATCATCCAGCACCGCTTCCATTTTCTGATTGTCCGTCACCATGTAAGAAGAAACATAGCCTTTGTCAAACTGCATTCCCTCTACCAGTTCGATCTCGGTCTTCATGGTTTTAGACTCTTCAATCGTGATCACACCGTCCTCGGAAACCTTTTCCAGCGCGTCCGCGATCAACTCACCAACCGCATCATCCCCGGAAGACACAGCGGCCACTCTGGTGATCTGCTCCTTGCCGCTTACTTTCCGGCTCATACCCTTGATGGATGCAACAGCAGTGTCCGTTGCTTTCTTCATGCCCTTACGCATTTCAATCGGATTGGCGCCGGCTGCAATGTTCCTCAGACCTTCATGTACCATTGCCTGTGCAAGCACTGTCGCGGTTGTGGTGCCATCGCCGGCTACATCGTTTGTTTTCGACGCCACTTCCTTAATCAGCTGTGCTCCCATGTCTTCAAACGGATCTTCCAGTTCAATCTCTTTTGCGATTGTCACACCGTCATTTGTGACCAGCGGAGAGCCATAGGACTTTCCCAGAACCACATTTCTTCCTTTCGGGCCAAGTGTTACACGAACTGTGTCCGCCAGTTTATTGACTCCTGTTTCAAGCGCCGTTCTCGCTTCTGTATTATACTTTATTTCCTTTGCCATAAATGATCTGCCTCCTTAGATACAATCACATTCAATCCTTTTCAATGCGTGCAATAATGTCACTCTGCTTTACAATGATGTATTCGTCCTCACCCAGCTTCACAGCAGTGCCCGCATACTTGGAAAATACGACCTGATCCCCAGGCTGTACAACCATCTTAACTTCCTTTCCGTCTTCTGTCTGGCCCGTGCCTACCGCAATTACCTCGGCCTCCTGCGGCTTTTCCTCCGGTTTACCGGTCAGGACAATCCCTGACTTCGTCGTCGTTTCAATTTCCTTTTGCTTTAAAACGACCCTGTCTCCTAATGGTGTCAGCTTCATAATGAAATTCCTCCTTCATTGCTGTACAGGCGCCTGTGGTACTTATGGCATATCACTTACAGTACATGGCAAAACCATTTCCTGCGCCGTAATGGACCTTTTCCTTCATTCTTTTGTTTCATAAGTTCTCTCAGGTGTCGTTTGTTTTAATTGTTATATGAACATTAGCACAAATATTAGCACTCGTCAACATCGAGTGCTAATATTTTATTTTCTTTATATTCTTTTTAGACTTCTGATATCCGTCTTCCATTCAGAAAAATATTTTTTCTCTTCTGCATAAATCAGATTCCCTGACGATGGATACTCTTACGATTAGAGCACCGCCAGAGTACTGCTTACCCCACATCATCGCGTAGTTTTTCGCAATCTGTAACAGAAATTGTGTCAGGTTTTCAAAAAATTCATGCTTAATTTTGATTGGTTGAAAAACAATCTGTAAGATGATAAAATTTTATGCAACGGAACCAGCCGGATTTGGCTTTACCGAAAGGAAAACGGTAATAAAGTCCTGATTGATGACATCGCGGTCTCCCATGTAGGCTGCGAATACGGTAAATATTCATCCTGACACTACAAAACAGTTCTATAAGACACCCATAATTCTATTTTTTCGGAGGTAATCTATGGCAACAATCAAAAAAGAAGCTTTTTCCTGTGTAAGAGACAATATGACCATCCGCGGGCTGTATTTCCGCCCCGATGGAGAACATCTGCCTATCGCCATTATCAGCCACGGCTTTATGGCCAACTATCAGACAACCAAAGGCTATGCGCAGTGGTTCGCAGAGCGCGGTTACGCAGCCTTCTGTTTCGATTTCAATGGTGGCGGCCTGATGGGGAAAAACGACAAAGACACAACGAAGATGACCATCTTTACGGAAGAAAACGACCTGGAAGCGGTCATTTCCTACGCAAAGTCCCTGCCTGAAACCGATGAACAGTCTGTCACTCTGATGGGCTGCAGTCAGGGAGGGGTAGTCTCAGCTCTCGCTGCTGCGAAGCTGCAGAATGAAATCAGCCGCCTGATCCTCTTTTACCCGGCACTCTGTATTCCGGATGACGCCAGAGCCGGGAAAATGATGTTTGCCAAATTTGATCCGGAAAACATTCCTGAGACCTTCCACTGCGGCCCCATGAAGCTGGGCAGAGACTACGCTGCGTCCGTCCTGCACTGCGACCTGATCGCGGAAATCAGCAAATACACCGGCAAGGTTCTGATTATTCACGGAACCGCTGATAAGATTGTTGACTATCACTATTCTGAGCAGGCGCAGGCAGCATACGCAGATGCGGTACTCAAATTAATCCCAGACGCACCGCATGGATTCAGCGGAAAAGATGATCAGACTGCACTGGAGTATGTAGAACAGTTCTTACAACAAGAAGGAAATAACGATTTATTGTGAACTTTCGCTCCTTTGCAAATCTCTTTCACAGCTTCCAAAGATTTCTCAGGATCCCATGGTATTCCCCGCGAATGCTGTCCCCAAAGCGGCTTTCCCCATGGCAATGAGAATACACCACATGCTCCACATGATATTGTTCTGCAAAAACGCGAACTTCCCCTGATATTCCTGGTTCAGTCGCGCAGTCTTTTTCGCATCCCAGAACATGTCGTGGTTCTCCGACGCGTGTGCCAGATAATATCCGGCACACGACCTTGGGTTGCAAAATGCGGAAGCCGATTTTCTTACGTTTATCTGACGAAGAAATATAACGAACTTCCGCAATGTATTCCGTCTCCGACAGGATTCGAACCCACGGCCTTTCGCTTAGGAGTCCGGTCAATTACTGGCAATTCCTGATCAATCCTGGTCAAAAAAGCTTTATGTATCAAGGATTTTTTCAGGTTCCGAATCCATTCTGGATCAACGTAAATCTAAGAAAATCAATTAAAATCATCCCTCATTCTTAGCTGGAAATTAGCTGTGCTAAGAAAGGTGCCGCATTTAGTGGCGAACCGAATTCTTTCTTAGCTGACAAGCAACTAAATTATACCCCGAATTATTCACGGCGGCATAAAATATCTGTATACCAGCCTTCATGACAACTTTGAAACCGCTTTTGATGAACTGTTTGTCTTAGATGGCCGATAACCCCGTAAAAAAGGGCAGATTTCCCCTCCGTACAATCAAATTCATCTTTGTGGTTATCAAAGTACTGTGTTACTTCTTATTCTAACTGTGGCCTCAACCTGTGGATGTTATCCAGCGTCTCATAGAACTCTTTCTTATATGGACAGCTGCTGCACAGTTTGAAATATTGATACCTTGCTGATCTCACCACCCTGGCGGCGATTTTCAGCAGCTTCAGCCGAATGGTATCTACCTGTTCCTTTCGCATACTGGCAGGCAATGCCAAACGTCTGAACCAGTTGAATAAATTATATGCCAGCGCATGTACCTGCAGGCGGTTCGCATTCACCAGCATGGATTTACTGCTCACGGAGGCAAAATCAAACCCGCTTTTGCCTTCTTTGATGAAGTTTTCCATCCTGCCGCGCCCGCAGTAGAGCCGGATGGCCTTATAAGGCTCAAACTCTAATGTTGTGACAATAAAAGTATGCATATGAACCATCTGCCCGTATGGCTTTTCGATTTTAAAGACTACCCTGCGCGGATGACTCCATGAGGCGGCCTGATACATGAATTCTCCGTATTCAACCGCATAATCTAACTGATTATCCTTTGTGGCGCGGTATAAGGCATCCTCTTCATCCAAAGCCAGTTCCAGAAGCCTCGGTTTTTCTTTCAGGCGGATCGCATATTTACAGTCATTTTCCTCAAGGGTTTCATATAAATCCGGAGAGGCAAAACCGCTGTCACCGCGCAGATACAGCTGCATTCCGGGATATTTTGAACGGTATTCCTTCAAAAGCGGCTCCATGAAAGCGCCAGCGCCATTGCTGCAGTATTTGGTTCCTTCGCGCAGCTCGGCTTTCAGTAGATCACCTGTCAATCCGTCATAACACAGGAGCGGATGGTAGCCGTGTGAATGATAATGGTAATTAAATCCCTCGCCTTCCTGATTCCCATAGGTATCAAGAAGAGTGCTGTCAATATCAAAAAGTATGGCCTCCGGCTCCCTAACGGAATAAACTGTTCTGCGAAGGATACGGGTGATATTTTCAAGCTGGTCCAGTGTTTTCTCGTCCATGCGGTTGTAAAAGCGAGACAAAGTAGGCTGGGAAGCAAGGGCATCTTTATTCAGAATGGCAGTCATGACCGGCTCATTTGTCAGCTCATCTGCGCAGTTATCTGAAAAATAGGCGCTGATAATCTGCAGTATTACCTGCATGAGGTTTTCATCGTCTTTATGAATACGGTATCCGGCAGAGTCAGTTGTTTTAAAAAGCAGACGGATAAGCTTATCGGCGCCGATTGTGTACAGGAATTCCTTCAATAAAAGAAGTCCTGCATCGGAGGACAAATTTCCTCCTCCGAAATTTATTTTCATTTTGTTATTGCATTTCAGGCTTACGGTGTGTAAACTGTCCATAGAAAGACCTCTTTCTTTGGTATTGTTTTGATTTATAATGTACCCATAAGTGTGGACACAGTAGGTTTTTAGTTTCCCTGATTCTG
>JAJQHY010000079.1 GCA_021199495.1 Lachnospiraceae bacterium
CAAGGTGCTATAGTTAAAGGTCAAGTAATGATTACACTTTCGACCCTAACATCATCATATTATTCTGAAACCGGATTCTGCTCTTTTAGTACCTGCACAGGCACCGCCGCCAGTTCCGTGCCATCCTCACTCATACCGCAGATCATGCCTGCCAGCAGACCTTCCGCGTCATATGCCGGACTGCCGCTCATACCCTCTTTGCCCGCTCCGTAAATATAGAGCAGCTCCGCTTCATAGTCCTCAAAATATATCAGCGGGTTTGCGACTGTCGCGCTGCTGATACCGGTGCCGGAGCCATAGATCGAATCCACAATCCACAAATCGTCCCCGGTCTGCATATCCCCCGCTGTATAGGCTGACAATGGAATGTACAAAAGCGTCTCCGCTGTTTCAGCTGACAAATGAATAAAGGCCAGATCATAGCCGTCCACTGTCACCACATCCTCGCCGGAGAACGCAACATCTGTCCAGGCAAACGCCACGGACACCATCTGAAGCGTTCCACCGGTCTCATCCGCCAGCACATGAGCCGCGGTCGCGATCCAGATGCCGCTCTCATCCTCTTTCCAGACAAAGCCGCTGCCAGAGTAAGTATCTGTCGTAACAGCCACGTTTTCGTAAATCGTGATCTTAAGAATTTCATCTTCCAACGCATAGACATCCGTGCCGATCTCCAGCAGTGGGAAGGATGCCCTGGTCAATTCTTCTTTTGCGGCCTGCGCATCGTCAACATCATCTCCTGCGGCTGGCGCCTCCTGCGTGGATTCATCCCGGCTTATTGTCACCGCCACCGCAGCTGCCACTGCCAGTGCGGCAATCAGCAGCAGCACAAAGCCCACAGTAAAATGAAATTTCTTCTGACCGGTTTTGTTTTTCATCCCGTCTGTACTTTCCGGAATGCGTATTTGAGCATCCGCAAACTTTATTTTCTCTTTAATTTATGAAAAAACAGCATCCGGAACATTTCCCGAACGCTGTCAGGTGCACATATCAAAGAGGGAAAGCAGACCGTAAGCCGGGTTCTGTCCATATCCTGAATGCGCCTGGCGCGGATATGTGATGATCATCTATCTAGGCCTGCCGTTACCGACAGGCTCAAGCGACCCACCTGAACTCGAGCCGGGCCGGCTATAGAGTTCTGCTTGGTCTTGCTTCGGATGGGGTTTACACGGCTCCCTCCGTTACCGGAAGGACGGTAGTCTCTTACACTGCCATTCCACCCTTACCAGTTGACTGGCGGTTTCTTTTCTGTTGCACTTTCCCTGGAGTCACCTCCGCCGGACGTTATCCGGCATCCCTGCCCTGTGAAGCCCGGACTTTCCTCACCCGCTTTCGCGGCCGCGATCATCTGTTCTGCTTTCCCGTGCCATCATAGCACAAAAAAGGCCGGGAAGTCAACCCGGCCCACATTTGTTCTTATTCCGTTCTTAATTTCATCAGCTGTTTATACGCAGTCCTTCACGGCAGACCGGATGCACACCACAGCCGGATATGGCCTCTCAGGACTGCTTCATGATTTTGCACGCGTACGACATCACCGCCGCGATCGTCTTGGAATCGTGCATTTCTCCCGCGAAAATCTGTTTCTGAATCTCCTCAACGGTAAACGCCTGCACATCAATGAACTCATCCTCATCCAGATGCCGCTCGCCGCTTTCCAGTTCGTCCGCCACAAACACATCAATCCGTTCATTACAATACGCGGCAACGGAATGCAGAGAGATCAGAAATTCCAGCGGTTTCTTCGTGGTATAGCCGGTCTCCTCCATAAGCTCCCGTCTGGCCGCCTCAATCATCGGCTCCGAGCGGTCATTTAAACCACCCGCGGGAATCTCCCAGGTGAACTGATCCACAGAATTGCGATACTGGCGCACCAGCACAATGCGGCCGTCCGGCAGCACCGGCACCACTGCCGCTGCACCCTTATGATCGATGTGATCCCAGATTACTTTATGACCGTTCGGCAGCTCCATGGTGTCCGCGTAAAAATCGATGGTCACACCCTTATGAACCAGCTCTCTGTCGACACGTTTTAATGCTTCCATAGTTGTAACACCCTCTTTCGTTCCTTTTCCTAAAGAAACATTCTGCCATGAACTTCGCTGTTATGCCCCATTTTATGATGAAGTTTTATTTCAGTTCATTTAAAAACTGTTCAATCCGGTCCAGACCCTTGGCAATGTCCTCATTGCTGATCGCATAGGAAAGACGGATATTATTCGGGAAGCCAAAGTCGCCGCAGGGAATGACCGCCACCGCATAATCCTCGATCAGGAAACGGGCTACCTCCGCGCCATCATACAACGGATGTCCGTGGTACGTCTTTGTCAGTGCATCTGTCAGATCCACAAAGACATAAAACGCGCCCTTCGGTTCCACCACATCCACATGAGGGAAGTTTTTCACCCGGTTGTACATATATTTACGGCGCTCATCAAATTTCTGCCGCATCATTTCCACAGAATCCTGCGGACCATTTAAAGCTTCCTCCGCCGCTTTCTGTGCAATGGAGTTGGGGTTGGAAGTCGCGTGCGACTGAATCGCGCCCATCAGCTTCGCAATGTCCTTCGAGGAGCCGGTGTAGCCAAGTCTCCAGCCGGTCATGGCATAGCCCTTGGAAAAACCGGAACAGGTGATGGTACGCTCATAAATTTCCGGACCCAGGGAGGCGATACTGATCTGCTCCTCGCCGTCATAAACCAGATTCTCGTACATCTCATCAGAGACCACATAGATGTCCTTACGAATGGCCACATCCGCGATGGCCTGCAGTTCCTCACGATGATAAATCATACCCGTCGGATTATTCGGGCTGTTTAAAATCACAGCCTTCGTCCTGTCGGTACAGGCTGCCTCGATCTGCTGCGCGGTTACTTTATAATGCGTCTCCTTCGTCGCATATACGATCACCGGCACGCCGTCCGCCATTTTCACCATCTCCGGGTAACTCAGCCAGTACGGAGCCGGAATGATGACCTCGTCGCCGGGATTTAGAATTGCCATGAAAATATTGGTCAGGGAATGCTTGCCGCCGTTGCTGACGACAATCTGATTCGGCGCATAGTCAAGTCCATTGAACTCCTTGAACTTTCTGGAAATCGCAGCCTTCAGCTCGTTGGTGCCGGAGGCAGGCGTATATTTCGTAAAGCCGTCCTCTATGGCTTTGATTGCCGCGTCGCAGATATTTTTCGGCGTGTTGAAATCCGGCTCTCCCGCGCCAAATCCGACCACGTCAATTCCATTCGCACGCATTTCCTTCGCCTTTGCCGTGATAGCCAGCGTACTGGAAGGCTTGACTGCCTCCGCTTTTGTCGATAAAGTCAATGACATCTTCTATTCCATCCCTTCTGTTGAAATGATGGCCGCGAAACCACTGCGGTTCCCAAATGCAGCCGACGGTTCTATAACCGGTCTGTATTAATGTATATTTGTATACAATCTCAAACGTCCCATATAATACTATAAATTCGTCCGAATTGCAAGACCACATACAAAATTCATACAAAAATGTTCTACGAATGTCACTATTCGCGGCCATCGGAAAATGCAGACAAAAACGTCGTGCTCGCACGTAAGATTTTGTCTGCATTTTCCGATGAGCCTGTGAAGCAGGAACTCCACCCACATAAGCAAAAAGATGAGCGGCGTTTTTTGCCGCGCCGGACAGCTTGCTGGACGCTTTTGCGCATGTGGGCGCACCCGTAGGGCGTCTCGAAGAGGAGGGGCGTGAATAGTAAACTGCCGGAAGACAGTGGAGCCGCCTCCCGGCTTTCAGTTTTTTATGGATGTCCCGGGCCGTCAAAATCATCCGGATCAAAATGGTCTTGGTCAAAGTCATCCGGCTGCGCACCCGCCACCTCGCGGATAGAGACGCGCTTTTTGTCCCGCTCCGCTTCCACCAGATCGGAGAGCATGTCCTTTACCTCGCGCGGCCTCTTCACACTTTTGATGACAAAGCTGCCGCTGGAGCGGTCACTCGTCTGACAGCAGATATCGCCCACACCGAAAATCCGCTGGCCAAGACTCTGTTTCAGTGTCATGTCTACAAAGCGGTACAGCCTGATTTCGTCCTCGCTGACGTTCAGCACACCGGTGTTAATCAGGAATTTTTCTTCCGTCAGCTCGTATTTTGTAAACGACAGAGGTAAACCGAAAATGGTTCTTTTTTTGTCCTTCCACACAGTGCTCATAATCCGTCTCCTTTGCAGTGAAAATGAAAAACGTTATCTGATAATTCTGCTGATCGCGCCATGAAGGCGTTTATACACAATAAAGGTGATGATACTGACGGCGCCGTATTTCACCAGATTAAAGGGAAATACGCTGAAAAGCATCATGGTCATGGTATCATGCACCAGCGGATTGACTGCCGCCGCCATGCTGACGATGGTTTCCATACTCATCCCGTAGATCACCGCATAGGCCGGAAAAATGAAGAACGTATTGGAAATCAATGCGATCACGCTTACGGCCAGGACCGCCGCAACCAGAGACAGCACCGCCTGTTTTCTGGTCTTGTGCAGTTTATAAATCACGGAAGCGGTCAGCACATAGATACTCGACAAAATCAGGTTGGACAGCTCTCCGACGTACATAGTGCTGGAACCGGTCATGAGGGTGTTCAGCAGGATCTTCACCACCACAATACACTCTCCCACGAGCGGTCCGAACATAAAACCACCCAGAATGCCGGGCAGCTCGCCTAAGTCAAGTTTCATAAAGGATGGCGCAAAAAACAGCGGGAAATCAAAAAGCATCAGTACTGCGCTGAGTGCGCCAAACAGGCCAATAAAGCAAAGTTTCTGGGTTGAAAGTTTCTTTTCAGTATTCATTTTTCCTCCTTCTTCCATCCGGACTGTTGCGGGTAACGGCTGCTTTTGACTGCCGCCGGTTAAAACAACCGGTCGCACACAAAAAGCACCACTCCTGCATACCTTTTTCGGTAACCGTTGGTACCGGATTTGCACCGGTTCAGCCGACATTTCGCCGGGTCGCGGACTGGACGCCCTGAGCGCTCTTCCTATACAGCGCACAGAGTGTGTCACCGCCAGTGGGGAATTGCACCCCGCCCTGAAGTTTCACTTACATATGGAATATAGCACCAGCCGGGCGCTCTGTCAACATGAAAAAAATACAGGCGGGTGCTGTCCGGCACCCGCCTCTGTTTTTCTCAATTTCGTTTACGGCTTCATATTCACGCCGCGGTGCTGGTCTCCCTCCGGATTCTCCCCGAATACATAGTCATTGCCGGGCAGGATCAGGTTCAATAAAATACCAAGGATCGCCGCCAGGGAAAGAGCTGTCAGCGTAATGGAGGTGCCGAATACGGTGAAGGTCAGACCATCGGAGAAGCCCAGACCGCTGACAAGAATCACAGCCGCGATAATCAGGTTGCGGGACTTGGTGAAGTCCACGTTATTCTCCACCACGTTGCGCACACCGATGGCGGAAATCATACCGTAGAGCATGAAGCTGACGCCGCCGATGATGGAGGCGGGCATGGAACCGATCACCTCCGCGACCTTCGGAATAAAGCCGAGAACAACCGCAAAGATGGCCGCCAGACGGATCACGCGCGGATCATAAACCTTGCTTAACTCCAGCACACCGGTATTTTCCCCGTAGGTCGTGTTGGCGGGACCGCCGAACAGAGCTGACAGAGAAGTTGCCAGGCCATCGCCCACCAGCGTTCTGTGCAGACCCGGATCCTCGATGAAATTCTCGCCCACAGTTGCGGAAATGGCGGACATGTCACCGATATGCTCCATCATGGCCGCCAGAGCGATGGGCGCCATCACCAGAATAGCGGAAATGTCAAATTTACAGATCTGGAAAGGCGGCAGTCCGACCCAGCCGGCAGCGGCTACGCCCGAGAAATCCAGAATCACGGAACCATCCGGATTGGTCATACCCATCGTCTGCATGATCAGCGCCACGGCATAGGAAATCACCACACCCATCAGAATGGGAATGATTTTAAACATGCCCTTGCCCCAGATATTGAAAACCACGATCACCGCAAAGGCAATGATGGCTAAAAACCAGTTTGTGGAGGCATTGGACACTGCACTGGGAGCTAAGGACAGGCCGATGCAGATAATGATAGGCCCCGTCACAACCGGAGGCAGGAAACGCATGACCTTTTTCACGCCCAGTACCTTGATAATCAGCGCCAGCACCAGATATAAAAGGCCGGCCACCACCACACCACCGCAGGCGTAGGGCAGTTTCTCTCCCATGGTCATGTCTGCGAATTTCCCGGTGTTCATACTGGCAACCGTGGCATAACCCCCTAAAAATGCGAAAGAAGAACCTAAGAACGCAGGAACCTTGAATTTGGAGCAGACATGGAAAAATAATGTTCCAAGGCCCGCACAGACCAAAGTCACCTGAATCGAAAGTCCTTCTCCCTCGAAGTATGAATTGGTTAATACAGGAACTAAAATCGTTGCGCCGAACATGGCGAACATGTGCTGCAATCCTAACAGGAGCATCTTGGGTATTCCCAGCGTTCTCGCGTCACGGATTGCGCCGTCTTGTTGCTGACTCATAACAAACTCTCCTCTCTTCAGTTAAGGTGCGCTGCAGAGCCGCTGCCGCTTTCCGGCATTCCCATTCCTATAAATGTGAGAAGGAAATACAGCGCGCAGTCTCTTAAGGCAGACCCATCGGAAGAAAGTATACCGGAATACACACAGAGTCGTCAAGATATAATTTCACAGAGATTTTAGATTTTTTTCACATTTACTATGACAAATTGTCGGGGCTGTGCTATACTGATTGCCAGTAAAGCAAAAAAGAGGGGCGTTTCACGCCGCGAAAGACGCCTGCGTCCTGTTGCACCCGATCTGACCGCAAACTTTCGCACGCAGCTTCATCTGAAAATATCAGCACAGGAAATCAAGGAGGAATTATGGAAGCTTTTAACGACATGCCTAATGTACACATTTTCACTCACCCGCTCCTGCAGCATAAAATCTCCCTGCTGCGGGATGAGAATACCGGTACCAATGAATTCCGCAAGCTGGTGGAGGAAATCGCCATGCTGGAGGGATATGAAGCCCTGAGTGACCTGCCTTTGGAAGATGTGGAGGTCAAAACACCCATCGAGACCTGCATGACGCCCATGGTATCCGGCCGCAAGATGGCAGTTGTGCCGATTTTACGCGCCGGTCTCGGTATGGTCAGCGGCATTCTGGCGCTCTCCCCGACCGCGAAGGTAGGACATATCGGCTTATACAGGGATCCCGAAACACATGAACCGCACGAGTATTACTGTAAGCTGCCCTCCCCGATTGAGGAGCGCACCATCCTGGTCGTAGACCCGATGTTAGCTACCGGCGGCTCCGGCGTGGATGCCGTGGACCTGATCAAGCGCCATGGCGGTGTCAAGATCAAATTCATGTGTATCATCGCTGCTCCGGAAGGCTTAAAACGCCTGCATGAGGCACACCCGGATATCCAGATTTATGTAGGACATCTGGACCGCTGCTTAAACGAAAACGCCTATATCTGCCCGGGACTTGGCGATGCGGGCGACCGGATTTTCGGCACGAAATAAGCGGACAGCCTCAGCTCTCCCTTTGCATCTCCTTCCTCAGCCGCAGCATAATCTTTTTCTCCAGCCGGGAAATATAGGACTGTGAAATGCCCAGAAGCGCTGCCACTTCCTTCTGGGTCATTTCCTTTCCCTCCTCCACCGGATACACCGGCGGCTTCCCATCCTTTCCGGGTCCCGGCTTTAAGCCGAATCGCAGACAGACAATCGTCTTCTCCCGCTTGCTTAAACGGTCGATGGAGCGCCTTAAAAGCGCATGCTCCGCCTCCCGCTCCAGATCCCTGCTGATAACATCCTCATCCGTTCCCAGAATATCTCCCAGCAACAGCTCATTTCCATCGAAATCCGTGTTCAGCGGTTCATCAATGCTGACCTCCACCCTGTTTTTACTGGTGCGGCGCAGATACATCAGAATCTCATTCTCAATACAGCGGGAAGCATAGGTGGCCAGCCTGATATTTTTATCCGCTTTATATGTATTGATTGCCTTCAGAAGACCAATGGTACCGATGGAAATCAGATCCTCCACACCGACGCCCGTATTATCAAAGCGCCTGGCAATATAAACCACCAGACGCAGATTGTGCTCGATCAGCGTTTTCTTTGCTTCCAGCGCCCGGTCCGTTGAAAGAAGCTGTATCATCTCCTCCTCCCGCACCGGCTCAAGCGGCGGCGGCAGAACGTCCGCACCGCCGATATAATAAAGCACATTTTCGTCCAGACCCGTTATGCCGGGCTCCTTTTTCCTGTTTGTGAAAAAACTGAAAATCCACCGGATTGTTCTCACTCTTCTCCCTCCCTGTTCACCCATTCCGCCTGCTTTCTGCGTGACAGCGCTGTTTTCATTGTCACGCACCGCGAAGCATTTATTTCCACTCTCTATCCTATGCCGGATCATTGTCTTTCAGAACTGCTTTTTCCTCGCTTCCTGCAAGCTGTTCTCCGGCAATCAGATTCAGCGTGATTCCGACAGGAAACCTTTCACACTGCTATTTTTAAAAGATCCCCGGATGCAAAATCATCTGGTATTTCCCCTTCGGGGAAAGCGGCCTTGTGACCCCGGCGCAGACCACATCCTTTACAGAATGCACCCCGTCCTCCGCGTCGATCAAAAGCTCCGGCACCTCAACGCCGTACAAAAGTCCGTCGTCACAGCCCACTGTATGAAATGGAATCGCGCGCAAAAACAGGGGATTTTCCAGGGTCAGCCCTGCCAACAGTTCCTCCTCCACCAGACAGACCGGCCGTTTGCTCACCGGTTCCGTCAGAGCGTTTCCCGTGTCATATAAAGCCAGAATCTGCCTTTTCTGCCCGGCACTTAAAATTGTCACCGGATAGATATGCTGCCTTCTGCTGCATCGGTAATGCATACTCGCCGACCGTGCCGCCTCATACAAAATCAAAGCACAGAATAACATCTCCCACAGCCCCATCAGACCGCCCGTCCACAGATACCACTCTTTCAATATGATTCGCAGAATGCCGGAAGCGATCAGGGTATCCGCAGCCACCAGAAACAGCATTTTGCGGCGATACCGTCTGTATCTGGGCGGAAGGAAAAAAAGAAACAGGCCGCCGATGTTCAGGATAAGCGCCGCTGCCTCCAGCCAGGCAAAAGAGAAAGGAAGCAGAAACAGAAGCGTATACCCGACCGCCGTCAGGGCTGCGCAAAACCAGACGCGTCTGTGAGAAACCGGCACGCCAAGCTGCAGCTTCACGATCATAAGCAGCATGCAGTTAAACGTAATCTGCATCAGAAAAATACTGTCCAGGTACAATCTAATGACCAAGCAAATCACCTCACTACACCGAAGGCGTCCCTTAAGGGAAATGTTCAATGCGACAAAGTACAAAAGCAGCACACCCAGAAGGATATGCTGCTTTTGTACTCTTTATTCGTTTCAGATTTCTACTTGTTGTTGGTCGTATTTAAGAAAGAGGGAATCTTTAAGTTTCTTTCCTCAATGGAAGAGGTCAGATCGCTCTTTTTCAACGGGGGCAGAGAGCCGGTCGCATTGGAAACGCCGTTCTTCTGTCCGGAATACGACTGTGATGTCCCGTAGGAGCCGTAAGATGAGGTCCCGTAGGAAGAATAATTCGGCATGGACGTCTTGCCTGCCGTGAAACTGCCGCCAAAGGAATATTTATTGCCCTGGTTATTCTGGCCAATACCGGTAGCAATGACCGTAACGGTGCAGGTATCCTTCACCGTGTCGTCATACATGGCTCCCAGGATGACATTGACATTCTCACCGCAGATATTGCCCACATATTCACTCGCATCCGCCGCGTCGGCAAGCGTAATGTCGCCGGACACATTGATGATGATGTCAGTCGCGCCGTCGATGCTCGTCTCCAGAAGCGGGCTCTCCACCGCGATGCGAACCGCATCCGCGGCCTTGGTATCGCCTGTTCCCGTACCGATTCCGATATGCGCGATTCCCTTGTCTCTCATAACGGTGCTGACGTCCGCAAAGTCCAGATTGATGATGGCCGGTCTGGTAATCAGATCCGTAATGCCCTGCACGCTCTGACGCAGGACCTCGTCCGCCTTTTTCAGAGCGTCCGTGATCGTGGTTCTGCGGTCCACGATTTCCAGAAGCTTATCATTGGGAATGACAATCAGCGTGTCAACATTCTCCTTCAGACGTTCAATACCGGCCGCAGCGTTGTTCGCTCTGGTCTTGGCCTCAAATTTGAAAGGCTTGGTCACGATGCCGACCGTAAGGATGCCCATATCCTTGGCTACCTTGGCAACCACAGGCGCAGCGCCCGTTCCGGTACCGCCGCCCATGCCGCAGGTCACGAACACCATCTCCGCGCCCTCTAAGGCTTTTTTAATCTCATCCAGGCTTTCCTCCGCAGCCTTCTCTCCGATCTCAGGCTTGGCTCCCGCGCCCAATCCCTTGGTCAGCTTTTCCCCGATCTGAATGACCTGGGGAGCCTGACACATTTTGAGCGCCTGGCTGTCCGTATTGACCGCGATCAGCTCTACACCCTCCACCTGATCCTTTACCATTCTATCTACAGCGTTATTGCCTGCACCGCCTACACCCACCACGATAATACGTGCACTTGATGTAACTTCGTTTGAAAATAATTCAATCACAGCCCAAACGACCTCCATTCACAATATAATCTATCTTATAATCTTTTTCGACATTTATCAACAGGTTTTTCTCTAATTTTTCATTTTTTTATTACTATTCACGGTCCTCCACCTCACATGCGCAAAAGCGTCCAGCAAGCTGTCCGACGCAGTAAAAAAACACTGCTCATCTTTTTGCTTATGTGGGTGAAGTTCCTGCTTCACAGGATCATCGGAAAATCCAATCAATCTCTTACGTGCAAGCACGATGATATTGCTTGGACATTCCGATGGCCGTGAATAGTAACATTTTTGCTGTCAGTCTCTGGTAAATGTGATCACAGAGCTGCCAGAAGTGTAATTTTCCAGATGCAGCGTGCCGGAAAGCCCGTCCAGTTCGTCATACATATCTCTCAGCTTCATCATTTTTTCCGTCAGCAGCGTGCTGTCCCCGAGGCTGACCAGAACAGAACCGATATACAGCGTCATCTCTGAATCCGGTGAAAAATAAATTTTATCCACCGTGAGCTCATATTTATTGATCAGATTCGTCAGCTCCAGGATGTACTGAAACACCTCCGCGTTTTCCACCGGCAGCGGCTCGCCCAGCACTACTGAATCGAACTGAAGTCCCGTAACCAGCGGAATGCCGCTTGTCACCTGAGAGGAAACCTCCACAACAGTACCGTCTTTATCAAAGTAAACATACTGTCCCAGATATTCCATGTAGCCCGCAAGGGATTTTTCATACACCCGGATTCTGACGCTGTCATTTCCTACTACTGTCACCTCGATCGATTCGATAAAAGCGACATTCGTAATGTTCTGATTGCGATATTTCCAGGAAAGAATCAGTGAAATATTATCCAGGGGAGTCTGAAGGACAATGTCTTCAATCTCCTCATCCGTATAATGTGTGCTTCCTTCCACCGTCACAGTATGTATCGTGTAGGTGGTCAGAAACCACCAGACACCTCCAAGCAAAAGTAAAAGAAGCACCATGGCCGTCAGGATTTTCACTGCTTTATTCGTCATAGTTGGTCACCCTTATGCCCCGTGCCACAGAAAACACCAGTCCCATTTCCACCATCAGAAAACATACACTGGTGCCGCCGTAGCTGATGAACGGCAGGGAAATTCCGGTGTTCGGAATGGTATTGGTTACCACTGCCACATTTAAAATGACCTGAACCGAAATATGCGCCATGACGCCCACCACCAGCATGGAGCCCTGCAGATCCGCCGCGTGGCTCGCGATAATCGCCATCCGCCAGATAAGGATAATAAACATCAGAATCACGGCAATCCCGCCGAACAGACCCAGCTCCTCGCAGATAATGGAAAAGATCATGTCATTCTGCGCCTCCGGCAGAAAGTCCAGCTTCTGGATGCTCTGGCCTAAGCCCTTGCCCCAGATACCGCCGGAGCCGATGGCATACAAAGCCTGCAGCGTCTGATAACCCTTGCCGGACGCATAGCTTTCTAAGTCCAGCCAGGCTAAAATACGCTCGCCGCGCACGCCTGTAGAATCAGCGCCGGAGTTTTCCGCCATCCATACGATAAAGTATACGGCGCCCGCCGCCGCCGCAACCGCAGCGACACCCAGCGCAATGAAGCGCTTATAATCCTTGCTGGCCACAAAAATCATCACCACACAGATGGCCGCAATAATCAGAGCCGAGCTCATATTTTCTGTCAGCTGCCACACCAGGAAAGAGACAGGTGCCGTCAGCGCCAGCATAATCATCATTGTCTTAAAGCTGTTCAGCTTCTTGCGGTATCCGTAGATAAAATTTGCAAAAAACACAATCATGCCAAGCTTCACCGGCTCCGCCGCCTGGAAACGGATCGGTCCCAGCTCAATCCAGCGGCGCGCGCCGTTGGCCTCATAGCCGAAAGGAATGATCATGAAAATCACGATATAGCACAGAATGTAAGGGATGTATCCCAGCTTCCGATAGGTCTGATAGGGAATCCTGTAAACAACATACATGCCGATCAGTCCGATCACCGTGGCAGACGCCTGCTTTTTGACATAATAAGCCGGATCACCGATGGAAGCGGTTGTCATGGCCTCGTAGTAGCTGGCAGAATACACCATAATCAGGCCAAAGAGAATCAGAAACATCATGACCAGCAGCAGACTGTAATCAAAGTAAAAAGTCTCCTTACGCGGCTTCTCTTTTACAATTGATAACTTTTCCCTTTTTACTCTCTCTCTCGGCAAAACTTTTCTCCTACTTTAATCCGCTTACATAAGCCTTGAACTGCCGACCCCGCTCCTCATAGTCGGAGAACATACCCCAGCTGGCGCAGGCCGGCGAAAGCAGCACAGCCTCTCCTGCATTCGCGTTCAGCGTGCAGATTTTCAGGCACTCCTCAAAGGAATCCGCGAACACATAGGAATGAAAGCCATGTCTGTCTGCGCAGGAAGCGATCTGCTTTGCAGTCTGACCGATCAGCACCAGAAGCTTTACCCTGCCGCCGAAAGCCTCGATCCAATCGTCAAACTCACTATGCTTGTCATATCCGCCACCGATTAAAACGGTCGGTTTCTCCATGGCGATAATGCCCTGGATCGCAGCGTCCGGGTTGGTGGCTTTGGAATCATTATAATAATCTACGCCGCCCTTCGTTGCCACGAACTCAATGCGGTGCTCTACCGCGTGAAAAGCTTTGATCGTCCCAAGCAGGCTCTCAAGCGGAACGCCAAAACAAAGACCTATGGCCAGGGCCGCCATCACATTCTCCACGTTGCAGACACCCACCAGATTCATATCCGTATGAATATTCATCACTGCTCTGCTTACACCGCCGCGAGCCAGATAAATGGTATCACCCTTGCAGTAAACACCATCTTTCAACTCTCTTTTAGAAGAAAAGAAGACCGGAGTGGCCGGACAGCGGTTTTCACCGAAGTCCCGGGTGTAGTTGTTCTCATAATTTAATATACAATACTGCTGCTTCGTCTGCCCTCTGGTAATGCGTTCCTTGACGGCAGCGTAATTCTCCATCGTGTAGTGGCGGTTTAAGTGGTCCGGCGTTACGTTTAAAATGGCAGACACGGTTGGACAGAAGCTTTCGACACTCTCCAGCTGAAAGGAACTGATCTCCGCCACCGTCACACTCTCATCCGTGGTTTTCAACGCTTCTAAAGTATATGGATTTCCAATATTTCCTACCACAAAAACGGAGGAAAAATAATCTGCCATCATCTGTCCCACAAGAGTGGTCGTGGTTGTCTTGCCGTTGGTACCGGTGATGCCAACGAGCCTTCCCCTGGCCAGCCTGAAGCCTAACTCTACTTCCCCGATCACGGGAATTCCCAGTGTCTTTAATCGAAGCACCATGGGGCTGTCAATCGGTACGCCGGGGCTTAACACCGCCAGGTCAAAGCCTGCAAGCGTCTGATCTGATACCTCCCCGATCATGATATCCGCGGCTGTGCCCTCAGGCATTTTCGCCGTGATTTCTTCTTTTGTCAGCTTTTCATTACCGTCGTATACCGTACAGACAGCCTGTACATGGTGAAGTGCCGATAACGCGCCCATACCGCTTCTGCCGCTGCCGATAATGAAAACCTTTTTATTCTGAAAATCCATCGTATTTTCCTCTATAAAGCTGCCAGGCCCACCAGACACAGCAGCGCCGTCACCGTGGTAAACACCGCCACCACCTTCGTCTCGCTCCAGCCGCCCAGCTCAAAATGATGATGAATGGGAGCCATGCGGAAAATCCGTTTTCCGTGGGAGAGCTTGAAATATGTAACCTGAATGATAACACTTGCGACCTCAACCAGATAAATCAGCGCCACAATGGGGATGAAAAGCTCCAGGCCCGTCATATACGCGCAGCCCGCGACAAAACCACCCAGCGCCAGGGAACCGGTATCCCCCATAAACACACTTGCCGGATAGACATTGAACATCAGAAAGCCTAAAAGCCCTCCGATCACCGCACAGGCGATGGGCGTAATGCCGACACCAAGCCCCACACCGGCCACGGCAAAAAAGGTCGCAATCATGATGGTGACGCTGCTTTCCTGTCCGTCAATACCGTCCGTGAAGTTGGAGCCGTTGACCGTTCCAATCACAATGAAGAACATAAGCGGAATGGCAAGCCAGCCGATATCCAGAGTCTTGTCCATAAAGGGAATGCGCATCGAAAGATCCGCTTCCCTGACCGCCAGCATGTAAAAGGCGAAAACCGCCGTCACCACGATCTGTAAAATCAGTTTCTGGATGCTGCTTAAGCCCATTGAACGCTTCAGCACCACCTTGATATAGTCGTCCAGAAAACCGATCAGTCCAAAGCCCAGCGTCAGAAACAACACCGGGACAACATCCGGGTAATCCTTCACATAAAAGAGGCTGACTACCGTAATGCTGACAAGAAATATGATGCCTCCCATGGTAGGTGTGCCGGTCTTCTTTTTATGACTCTCGGGACCTTCGTCACGCTCGGTTTGTCCGAATTTCAGTTTTTTCAGATAAGGGATTACGACCGGTCCCAGGACCACGGTAATCAGAAAAGAGACGATTACGGGGATCACAACCGGATATATCAAATTGCGAAACATTGTATTTCCTCCTCAGTCCGATGATTGATGGCAGAGACCGGAAAATCTGCCCTACCCTGCATTATAACTCTTTTCCTCCAGATAGGGAAGTATGTTTTCAAAAAGCTGGCGGATCACCGGCGCACAGATCTGCCCTCCGTAATAAGTGCCCTGCGGATGGGTGATGATGCAGATGGCAATCACCTGCGGATTGTCAGCCGGCGCAAACCCGATAAAGGAAGCGATATATTTGCCGTTTCCTCTGGGAAGAGTCTGGCTTGTGGCGGTCTTACCGCCGACCCGATAGCCTTCCACCTGGCCGTTTTTGCCGCCGCCCTCACTCACCACAGATTCTAAAAGCTCTCTCATGATCGCGGAGGTTTCTTCACTGACAATTCCCTCCGTAACGGGATATTCAAAGACCGTCTCCCCTTCCTCGCCTGCCGCACTGATCGCGAAATGCGGTGTCACCCGGTAACCCCCGTTAATAATGGAAGATACCGTCGTCAGAAGCTGAATCGGAGTGATCTGAAAGCCCTGCCCGAATGCCATGGTAGCCAGTTCGACATTGCCCATGTCCTCCATTTTATGTACGATGGTCCGGGACTCGCCCGGCAGATCCACTCCTGTTGCGGTATTTAAACCAAAGCTCTCAAAATAGTTGTAATAAGTCTCCACACCCAGTCTTAAACCGATCTGGACAAACACCGGATTACAGCTGTTCTGCAGCGCTGTCACAAAGGTTTCCGTCCCGTGTCCGGTCGTTCTCGCACAGCGGATTCTGCGGTCGTCCACCGTCACATAGCCCGGGCAGTAAAAAGCCTCGTCTAAGGAAACAACGTCTTCCTCCAACGCCGCCGCGGCGGTGATAATTTTAAATGTGGAGCCAGGCTCATAGCTGTCACTGATGATGCCGTTGCGCCACATGGTGTTTAAATTATCCTCCGTATTACCGCCGTCAAGTTTCTCAGCCCAGAGGTCTGTCAGCTCAAAGGGATTATTTAAATCAAATTCCGGCACATTGACGCAGGCGTAGATTTCCCCGTTGTTGGGATTCATCACCAGAATCATGACATTTTCGGCTTCTTTGGCCTCATATGCCTGTAATGCCAGCTGCTCAGCGTATGACTGGATATTGGCATCGATGGTGATGATCAGGTCATCTCCCGCCACCGGCTCGATCCTGCGCTCGCCCTCCTCCTGGATCTCAATTCCGGAGGCATCCGTCACGGTCAGGATTTTTCCGTCCTCACCGGAGAGATATTCATCGTATACCACTTCCAGCCCCAGGATTCCCTGGTTGTCTGAGCCGGTAAAGCCTAAGACCTTACTGGCAAGCGTGCTGTACGGATAATAGCGTTTATAATCCTCGTCCACCTTGACACCGGCCAGGTCATATGCCCTGATCCGGTCCCCCGTCTCTTTCGGCACATTGCTCATGATGCGTTCCCGTGAGGAATACTTCTCCACGCGGGTGCGGACATATTCCTCGTCCAGCGCAAGCTCCTCACACAGGACTTTAATCACCCTTTCCGGATCCTCGATCTGATTGTAGATCACGGAAACCGTGCATACCGTCTCATTGTCCGCCAGCACCACGCCGTTGCGGTCTAAAATCCGTCCGCGCAGCGCCTTGATATCCCGCTCCCGCTCCTGTAAATCGGTCGCCATCTGCGCGTAATAATCGCCCTCCACCGCCATCAGATAAATCAGGCGGCCCAAAAGCGCGAAAAGTACGAGAATACTCGCCGCGGCGAAAAACAGGATTTTTTTCTTCTGATAGGTTCTGACAAACATAAATAACCTCACAGAAAGTTTGTTTTAAGCTTATGTGACTTTCCATGAGGTTATGCCCGGCTTTGGCTGCGTCTTTCATTCCCCTTTTACACGGACGCAGCTTTTTCCCCTTTTTCACTTTGGCCGGACCTGAAGTAAATTCCCCTTTTACACCGGTGCGGCCTTTCCCCTTTTACCTTTGGCTTAACCATTGTAAATTCCCCTTTTACACGGCTGAAGCCCTTTTTGGTTTTCCCTTTTACACTGTCAGCGGCCCTTTCTTCCCCTTTTACATGGGCCGCGTGTTCTTTTTATTCAGCAGAACCGGCATTTTCTGTTTCCGTTTCCTCCGTTTCTGTCTCCTGCGTCGTACTTTCTTCTGTCTCAATGCCCTCCACTGTCGAGCCGATGGTTGTGGTAGTAGCTTCATTGTCAGCGGCTGTCGAATTGAGCATGTCGGAATTATCCGCTGCTTCTGAGATATCCTCCTCCGTATCCTCTAAGGCTCTCTTCTGCAGGTACTCCTGAATCACGGACTCGGCTCTGTCAGCCAAATCCTTCTCTTCCTCCTCGGTCAGCTCTTCTGTCATGTAAATGCCCAGATAAGGCAGGATATCGGTCATAATGTCCTTACTGAGCCAGCAGGCGTACTTGGTGGAGTTGGCCTGATCTTCCACATTGGGTCTGTCAATGACCAC
Organism: Lachnospiraceae bacterium; assembly: GCA_021199495.1. GTDB lineage: Bacteria > Bacillota > Clostridia > Lachnospirales > Lachnospiraceae > RGIG6307. Next base: position 17,679 of record JAJQHY010000079.1, read on the forward strand.
ATACACCAGAACCTGCGGATCATCCGCCGGCGCGTAGCCGCAGAAGGAAATCACATAATCCCCGTTTCCTCTGGGAAGTGTCTCACTGGTACCGGTCTTGCCGCCAATGAGATACCCCGCTACAGCTGCTCTGGTGCCGGTACCCTCGGTAATCACTTTATTGCAGTACTCAATAATCTTCTCACTGGTGGAAGCGGAGATGGTCTGCTTGACCAGCTTGGCGGAAATATTTTCCACTACAGTACCGTTGGAGCTCAAAATCTGGCTGACTACTCTCGGCTCGTACAGATATCCGCCGTTCACTAAAGAGCAGAAGCTCGCGGCCATCTGAATCATGGAAACCTGAAAGCCCTGTCCGAACGAAGAAGTTGCCAGTTCTGCGCTGCCGATGGTGTCTTCTGTATAGATCAGGCTCGCGGTTCTGGCTTCACCCGCAAGATCAATATTGCTCTTTAAGCCGAAGCCAAAGCGGTTCTGATACTCGACGAAATCTTCCTCTCCGAGTGCCTGTGCGATCTGCATCAGTGCCACATTGCATGATTCCTCAATCGCTTCAGAAACCGTCACATACCCGTGCCCGGAAGTATTATGGCAGCTGATGGTCCAGCCGCCCACCTCCAGAGAACCGCCGCAGTAATAAGACTCATTGCCGGTGATGGCTCCTGTTTCCAGTGCCATCGCCACCGTGAATGGCTTGGCCACCGATCCGGGTTCATAGGTATCGGAAATGCAGAAGTTCCTCCAGATCTGGTTGGACTCCGTATAAAATAAGTCCGTATCCTCCTGCAGCGCTTCCCATTCCGCAGCCGTGAAATACTCACTCAGGTCATAAGGATCATTACAGTCATAATCGGTATTCGACGCCATAGCCAGAACGCTGCCGTCATTCACATCCATAACGATCACGCCGATGTTCTCCGCGCCCGCGCCTGTTCTGTAATTGTCCCTCAGCAATTCATTATAATAGTCAATCCACTTTTCCACAGTCGTCTGAATATTGGCGTCGATCGTGGTGACAATACTGTATCCGTCTGTAGCCGGTATGGTCGTTACATTGACTTCACTGTCCTCGTTCAGATATCCGTATTCCCTGCCGGTCGTTCCGTTCAGTGTATCATTATAATACTCTTCCAGACCGAACATACCGTTATTATCCGATCCGACAAAACCCAGTACCTCACTTGCCAGGGTGCTGTATGGATATTTTCTCTCATACTGCTCCTCAAACCAGATACCGGTAATGTGCGTCCCGCTGTACGTCTCTCCGCTTGCCTCCGCCGCGGCTTCCCCGGCGGCATAAACCGCATCCACGTAATCGTAGTATGCTTCCATCTCATCGTAGGAGATGCTCTTTAAAATAATACGGTATTGTGAAGAGGGATAGTTGCTGATATATTCCTTTACATCCGAAAGCACGATGTCAGGGAAACACGCCTCCAGTGCCTCCAGCGTGGGCGTATAGGCTTCATCGTCCGCCAGAAGTGCCTTCGTGTCCAGGATGACATTATATACTTTTTCACTGTAGGCTAAGACCGTACCGTTCGCGTCGTAGATCGTGCCCCGCTTGTAAGCAAGCGTTGTGGAATCATAGGCCTGCTGGCTTAACACGATCTGCTTATACTTTTCCTCGCTGGTTGCAGTAATATCCACCAGCCTCCAGATCAGAAAACCAGTCATTGCCAGCGCCACTGTGCAGAAGACCACCAGCTTCCGCCTCATATAAGGCCGGAATTTCGTGGTATCCACTTTGCGTTGTCCGGTTTTACTGCCTCGTCCCCCTCTGCTGCGGGTCCTCTCGTTCATCTCAATCCTCGTCTGTGATGACGACGCTCTGTTCCAGATAGTCGTCAATCTGGGAATCATATGTAATAATCTGATCCTCAGTGGCGTAAACCATTCCCAGATCCATGATGGCGACTTCCCTGACTTCCTCCAGATCAACGCTCGCCTCGATTCTGCTCAGGTATTCATCATTGCTGGCAGTCAGGTCATTCACCTCGGATTCCAGCGACTGAATATTGGTTCTTAACTGTGTGATATCAGACTGCAGACTGACATAACGCAGCACCATCACGCCCAGGAACAGGAATGCGGCCGTCACGGTCAGAAGTGCCAGCCTGTTGACCGGAGAGGCCTGCAGGGTAACCTTCGCCTTCTCGGTACCGACATTCACCTCATGTCTTCTCGGTGCCTGTCTGCGGGCCGGAGCCGCCTGCCCATGTGTCTGTCTGCGGGGCGTCTGCGGTATTTCCTGCCTGCGTGCCGGGGCTGCCTGAGACGCAGTCCGTCTGCGGGCCGGAGCCGCTTCAGATGCGGTCTGCCTGCGTGCCGGACTCTGCTTTGGGGCCGCCGTTCCATACTGATACTGCACGGAAGCTCTGCCTGCCGCTGTTTGGCTGCTGTTTGCTCTTGTATTTACTGTTGTTTTTCCGTATCTGCGGTATCCGTAATCGTTGCCTGCCATGTTCAGACCTCCTGCGCCTTTTCAAATACTCTCAGTTTTGCGCTTTTACTTCTTTTATTATCTTTCAGCTCTCTCTCTGAGGGCTGTATCGGTTTTTTCGTAATCACTTTTCCTTTGGAGACTCTGCCGCAGGTGCACACCGGAAATTCCGGCGGACAGATGCAGGGGGATTCCGCCTTGCGGAAGGCTGATTTCACAATTCTGTCTTCCAGAGAATGGAAGGTGATAATGCAAAGCCGTCCATTCGGGTTCAGCAAATCAATCATATCGTCCATCGAATCTCTTAAGACATCCAGCTCATGATTGCATTCAATGCGGATGGCCTGAAAGGTCTTTTTGGAAGGATGACCGTTTACCCGCATTTTCGCCGGTATCGACGCTCTGATGATCTCATTGAGCTGCCCGGTGGTTTCAATCGGAGCAGTTGCCCTCTCCATGCAGATATGCTTGGCAATATTTTTGGCAAACTGCTCTTCCCCGTAGTCCCGGATAATCCTGTACAGTTCCATTTCCGGGTAAGTATTCACAATCTCCTTCGCGGACAGCTCCTGACGGTCGTCCATGCGCATGTCCAGAGGTGTATCCTCTTTGTAGGAAAATCCCCTCCCGGGGGTATCCAGCTGGAATGAGGAGACACCAAGATCCAGCAGGATACCGTCAACCCGGCAGATGCCTTTTTCCGCCAGGCGATCACGCATATATCGGAAATTGCTTCGTAAAATTGTTACCTGATTCTGGTAGGGAGAAAGTCTCTCAGTGGCTGCCTCAATCGCATCCCCGTCCTGGTCAAAGCCATAAAGACGTCCCTGATCCGACAATCGCTCACAGACCGCGGCTGCATGACCGCCGCCTCCCAAAGTACCGTCCACATACACGCCGTCAGGCTGTATATTCAGCGCCTCAATCGTTTCCTGCAGCAGAACGGAATAATGTTGAAACTCCATCTTCATTGTCTCCTACAGGCGAATGCCGATGCTGTCCAAGTATGCCATGGACTGATCCACGTCAATGTCCTCATTCTCAGCATCCCAGCGGCTCTTATCCCAGATCTCCACATGGCGCCCGCTGCCGACCATACACACATCCTTGTCCAGACCCGCATACTCGCGAAGCTCTGTAGGAACCAGGAAACGTCCCTGCTTGTCCACTTCCACATAGGCCGCGCCGGATAAGAAAAACCGCAGCACCTTACGGGACTCCTTGCTGGTGATGGAAAGCGTATCGAGCTTCTCCTCGAACTGCGCCCACTCTGTTTTGTCGTACACAAACAAACACCCATCGATCCCCTTGGTCACCACGAATTCCTCGCCAAGCGAGTCCCGCAGCTTCGAGGGAAGAATGAGTCTGCCTTTTGTATCAAGCGTGTGATTGTATTTGCCTGCGTACATAAAAGCTTACCTTCCCGTTCGTCGGGTTTGCGTGGGAGCTTCCATTTTTAAACCATTTTCGTGATTTTTCTGGCATTTTGCTCCCTTTTGCTCCACTGAACTATATCCTACACTTTTTTATTGCGCTTGGCAAGGGGAAATTCAGAATTTTTTAAAAAATATGATTCAGATTTGTTACAAATTCACTGTAAAAAAGACACAGGAAGCGTCAGACGCACAAAAAGCAGCCGGAAAACTGTCATAAAGACAATTTCCCGGCTGCCCCACATATATACAGATTGACCTGCCCCCATTTTAAAAGTCCGTTCTTCCTGAAGCCGCCCCTGAAACGGGTCTCTCAGTTTCCGGCATACGATACCGCGTATATGGTATATCCCTCATCCTCCTCCACATCAATATGATCCACCGCGGTTACCTCCACAGTGTATCCCTTCACAGCATACCAGGCCGCAAGCCAGTCAATTTCTCTGCTGTCCTTACTGATAAAATATACATTGTCCAGGTCTGCGAGATCCGCCGCCAGATCCTCTATTCCCGCACTGGCCAGCTTCTGTGCATAAACCGGTGATTTTGCGGCCCAGCCGCCGCAGAGGTCATAATTGCGGTAAACGCTGTCTCCTGCTGTAAATACCGGTTCAAAAGCGGTTGTGAAGCTGTAAACATCGATCAGAAAATACGAATCCAGGTGTGCGGCGCAATATTCCTGCAGTGGCTGATAACAAGCCTCGTATTCTGCTTCCATTTCCGCCTTGTCCGTGAAAGCGTCTCTTACAGCGATGACGGAATAAATGCCGAAGATGATCGCAAGTACAAGCACCGTGAACCCTTTGAAAGCTGTCCCACATTTGTCCCTCAGGATTTGGCAGATTCGCGCCGCAGATTCCTGCATTTTCCTGCAAGCAGTCCCGACCTGACCGGTTGTCTCTGGTGCGCATAATGGCGAAGCATCCTGCTTTTGCCCATCTGCCGGTTTTCTGTAATCCAGACACAGCTGCCGTAGTTCCATCAGCAGCATGGCCATCAGAATCAGCATCTCGCAGAGATAAACCGGATGATTAACCCGGTCGTAAAAACGCCCTCTTAAGAAAATATACATCCAGCTGACTGTCCGCATGACACCCAGCAAAAGCAGCTGCCAGAGAATGGCAAAATGACCATTTAAAAGACCTGCTGCCAGCACCAGAAAATACCCCGCCGCGATTACGATCATCCACGGACGGTCAACCAGATGTAACGTCTGCCAGCGATAGTAAACAAACGCATCAGACAGACTGTAACGAAAATATCCAACACCCTTCTCTTCCTGCTCATAGTCCATGATTGCCAAAATCAGCTCTGTGTCAATATTCTCATCCAGAGCATAATTATAATTGACTAAAAGTTCTACCTCCTCTGCCGACATGCCGATCGCATCATAAAACCCCTCATTTCCCTCGTATTCAGGAGCCCTGCCGCGAAAATCATAAAGCTCCGTCCTGGTATCATCAAAGGTACGGTAGGCTTTCCATTCCTCGCTGCCGTAGGCGATCTGATCGCAAAGAACGCTAAGACCCATGCCGAGTAAAACCACCAGGACGGTAATCAGATATTTACGGTAATTCTCTGCACAGAAAAACTTCAGACCTACCCGCTTTGCTCCCGCGCTCCACTTGTATATCCCGGCGGCCGCCACCAGCGGAAGCAGGATCAGTCCCATCTCCAGTCTCATGCAGGAGGCAAGAATATAGAGGATCATCGCGATAATATTCTCTTTATTAAAGTCGCGGGCGGAATGCTGATCCGGCGTGGTGACAAACCAGAAAATGGCGGTTGCGGCCAGGATCCCGCTCGTCACTGTATACTGGATGTAGATAAATTTCCCCAGAAGAATGGCAATAAGTCCGAGTACGCCCAGAAACGCCGACAGAAGTTTTCCCCTCCGGCTTTCCGCCATGGTCAGAAGGCGATATATAATCAAAAAAGCGCAGAGCATGTGGTAAAAGCACATAAAAAGACCGAACCAGTTCCAGGCCGGAATCAACCGGTATAAAGAGCTGATGAGAAAACCCAGCGGATAAAGCATCTGAACGCAGTGTCCATCGGGTGTGCCGGTGTACGCGCCGGAGAGAATGTCCTTCAGCATCACATCGTCGTTGATTGTATACCAGACGTCAAAAAAAACAGCAAGCACAATCGTTCCCACTCCCGTAATGAGGAGCGAAAGGTAAAGATCCATGTGCCTGCTGTTATTGAATAATTTCTTCATTGCAGAAAACCTCGTCTTATAACAGGACTGCCCGTTTTAAAAGGCCGTGCAAAAGACATCCTTCCATTTATATGACATATGGCCAGTATAGCAAAATCAGACTTTTCCCGCAACTTATTTCCGCAATTTTGGTCTCACCGCTCATTTTCCATCCATCTCACGCTTTTTATTCATTCAGGAAGCTGTTGTCAGAGCGTTCCGGATTGCCGTGAGCAGACACCTTCACTCCGTACAGCTCCTCCTCAATCCTTAACAGCTGATTATACTTCGCCGTCCGCTCTCCCCTGCTGGGCGCGCCTGTCTTGATCAGCCCCGTGTTTAAGGCCACCGCCAGATCCGCGATAAAGCTGTCCTCACTCTCGCCGCTTCTGTGGGAAAGGATCGTCCGGTACCCGTTCTCTTTTGCCAGCTGCACCGCCTCCATGGTCTGCGACAAAGTGCCGATCTGTCCGGGCTTGATCAGGATGGCGTTGGCCGCCTCCTTCTTAATTCCCTGCTTAAGCCGTTTCGGATTGGTCGCAAAGAGTGCGTCGCCCACCAGAAGCGTCTTTTTGCCCAGCCGTCTCGTCAGTTCACGCCAACCCTCCCAGTCATCGGCTCCAAGCGCATCCTCCAGAGAAAAAACCGGATATTTATCCGCCAGATCCTCCCACTCCTGTATCAGCTCCTCCGTCGAATAGCAGCGTTTCTGCTTGGGCATGCAGTAATCATTGTTTCCGTTTCTCCTCCACGTATTGGCGGCAACATCAAGGCTGATACACACATCCCGTCCAGGCATGAAACCCGCTGCCCGTATCGCTTCCATAATAAAGTCGATCGCCTCCATCTCCGTGGAAAGCCGGGGAGCGAAACCGCCCTCATCGCCCACATCGGTAGCCAGACCCCTGTCGGAAAGGATTTTTTTCAGTGTATGATAAATCTCACAGCACCACTGAATTCCCTCACAGATGCTGCCCGCGCCCACCGGCACAATCATGAATTCCTGCACATCCAGTGCATTGGAGGCATGCGCACCGCCGTTTAAAATATTCATCATCGGCGTCGGCATAACCTGTCCCTGCACCCCGCCCAGATACCGGTAAAGCGGCGTGTGCAGCGCCTTCGCTGCCGCATCCGCGCAGGCCAGGGAAACCCCTAACAGAACGTTTGCTCCCAGCCTGGATTTATCTTCCGTTCCGTCCGTTTCCATGAGGATATGGTCAATCCTGCGCTGATCAGTCACCTCTGTCCCGGCCAGCGGCTCCTGTAAATATTTCTCTATATTTTCCGCAGCCGTCCCAACGCCCTTTCCCCAAAAAGCAGCGCTGTGATCCCTGAGTTCCACTGCCTCATACTCCCCGGTGCCCGCAGAGGTCGGCACAATGGCACTCCCCTCTGTCAGTTCCCCGTCCACACAGTTTCGCACTGTCACAGTTGCCTCCACTGTGGGATTACCCCTGCTGTCCAGCACCTGCCTGCCGCGCGCGTGGACAATCTTTAAATACTCCACCATAAAAATACCTCCTGAAAGTGACTCTCTCAGGAGGTAGTGTGTGTAATTATAATGAAATTATGCTTTTGCGCATGTGAGGCACCCGAAGGGCGTCTCGAAGAGGGAAGCGACCGTAAATTATATACCAATTATGCTGCCTCGAAGAACTCCCCATACCACACCAGGAACATATACACCGTCCAGATCTTGCGGCTGTTGTCTTCTTTGCCGTTTTTGTGCCGGTCTAAAAGTCTCACCAGCTCGTCCGTCTGAAAATACTGCTCCGCGGCCGGGGAAAGGAACGCTTCCTTTACAATATTGTAGTATTTGTCCTCCTTCAGCCATACACGGGTCGGTACCGGGAAGCCCAGCTTTTTCTTCTCCGCCACCATGTCCGGCAGGTAACGGTGCGCAGCCTGGCGCATGGCGTACTTCGTATTTTCCTTATTGACCTTGTAGCGGGTCGGAATATGTCTGGCCACGTCAAACACTTCCTTATCCAGGAAGGGAACCCTTACCTCCAGGGAATGTGCCATGCTCATCTTGTCCGCCTTCAGCAGAATGTCACCGATCAGCCAGAAATGGATATCAATATACTGCATCTTGGTCACATCGTCCTGGTCCTGCACCTTATCATAATAAGGCTTCGTCAGTTCCGTGAAAGGATATCTGCCGGTCGGATGCTTCAAAATCCTGGCGCGCTCCTCCATGCTGTACTCAAAAGCGTTGCCGACGAAACGATCCTCTACAGGTGTGGCGGCACGTTTTAAAAAGCTCTGCCCTTTGAAACGGAAGGGAACCGCGTTCGCCGCACCCGCCAGGGCCTTTAAGAACCAGTGCGGCAGGTGCCGTACTCCGGCTAAATCCATCGGCTCTCTGTAAATATTATAGCCACCGAAGAATTCATCCGCGCCCTCGCCGGACATGGCCACCTTCACGTGCCTCGCGGCAGTCTGGCTGACAAAATAGAGCGCGATCGCGGACGGATCCGCCAGCGGCTCGTCCATCTGATACTGAATCTTCGCGATGGAGTTCCAGTATTCATCGGTAGTAATCAGCTTGCTGTAGTTGTCAATCTGAATCTTTTCCGACAGGCTCTTCGCGTAGTCGATCTCATTGTACTGCGCATAGTCAAAGCCCACGGTAAAGGTCTTATCCCCATGGAAGCAGGCTGCCACGTAGGAAGAATCCACACCGCTCGATAAGAAAGAGCCCACCTCAACGTCACTGATTTTGTGGCTCTCGATGGAATTCTGCATCACATCGTCAATGGCATCGACCCATTCCTCTAAGGACTTACTCTCATCCGCCTCAAACTTTGGCTCCCAGTAGCGTCGGATGTCCATCTTTCCTTCATGAAAGGTGAAGCAGTGCGCCGGCATCAGCTTGAAAATTCCCTTAAAAAAGGTCTCCGGCAGGACAGAATACTGGAAGGTAAGATAATTCTCCAGTGCTTCCTCATTCAACGTCCGCTGATAGCCCGGATACTCCAGAATGCTCTTGATCTCGGAGCCGTATACCAGATTCCCGTCAAAAATGCCATAATAAAAAGGCTTGATGCCAAAGAAATCCCTGGCACCAAACAGCGTCTTCGTATGACTGTCCCAGATGACAAACGCGAACATACCGCGCAGCTTGTTCAGCATGTCCTGACCGTATTCCTCATAGGCGTGAATCAGGACCTCTGTGTCTGAACGGTTTTTAAAAATATGGCCCTTTGCCTCAAGGTCTTTACGCAGCTCCTGATGATTGTAGATCTCACCGTTGAAGGTGATGACGATGGAGTTGTCCTCATTGTACATGGGCTGGTCGCCGTTATCCAGGTCAATGATGCTCAGGCGCCTGAAGCCCATGGCGATGTCCTCATCCACGTGCGAGCCTCCACTGTCAGGCCCGCGGTGGATGATTCGATTCATCATGTTTGTGAGTACTTGCTCCCTGTGCTGTAATTTCCCGGTGAAACCGCAGATACCACACATAAAACGTGCCTCCCGATGGCCGATTACTCGGCGTCGTCCTTTGCAGCCTCGGCTACGGCATCAGCCGCTGCCTTCGCGGCATCGTTTAACTCATCCGCAGCCTGCTCTTCTTCTGTCTTCGGTTCTGCATCCCCGGATGTCTCTCCATCCGTCTGCGCATTGTCCACCGTGTCCGTAATGTCCACATCATCAGCACTGTTTGCCTGAATCTCAGAGATCTCTTCGTTGATCGCGGCAATCTCCTCATTTTTCGCGTTGATCAGGGCAATAAAGCTGTCGTACACATCCTCCTGCGCGTCCTTGTGCGCCTCGTAGTACGCCTTGCCGATCTCCGTATAAATGTCCTTGATTTCCTTCTCCTTGGCGGAAATGGAAACCTTTAATTTGGCTACGCTTGCGGTGTCCTTCGCCTTCTGTGCTGCCTTGCCCGCTGCTACGGTTCCTTTGCCAAGCAGATCATTTCCCACTACCTTCAGGTCGTCAAAAAATCCCATTTTTATTCTCCTTTGCGTTTCAGTGTTTATGGCGGATCTGACTGCATATCAGTTCCGTCCAGGTGTTTTGCGAAATGTCCTCGCGGTTTCTTTTATTTATGAACCAACAGACTCTTTCCTGTCATCTCCTTCGGCTGTTCCTTCCCCATAATCTCAATCAGAGTGGGGATCAGATCTGCCAGGCAGCCGCCGTCTCTTAAGGTATAATTCTCATCATAATTCACCAGAATGAACGGTACCTGGTTGGTCGTGTGCGCGGTGAAAGGTTCACCTGTCTCATAATCAATCATCTGCTCGCAGTTGCCGTGATCCGCGCAGATCAGCATGGTACCGTCTACGCTTAACAGCGCATCCACCGCCTTGCCGACACAGGTATCGACCGCCTGTACCGCCTGAACGGCCGCCTCAATCACGCCGGTGTGACCCACCATGTCCGGGTTCGCGAAATTGATGATAATCACATCATATTTTAAGGAAGTAATCGCCTCGGTCAGCTTGTCACAGACCTCATAGGCGCTCATCTCCGGCTTCAGGTCATAGGTAGCGACCTTAGGGGAATTGACCAGGATTCTGGTCTCGCCCTCATTGGGCACCTCAACGCCGCCGTTAAAGAAGAAGGTAACATGCGCGTATTTCTCCGTTTCCGCAATGCGTGCCTGAGTCATGCCCTGCGCCGCAAGCCACTCGCCGAAGGTATTGGTGACAGAAATCTTCTGGAAAGCCACCAGCTTATTCGGAATGGTCGGATCATAGTCGGAGAAGCAGACATAGCACAGCTCCATGCGCGGTCCTCTGTCAAAGCCTTTGAAATCATCGTCGCAGAATGCTCTGGTAATCTCACGGGCACGGTCCGGACGGAAGTTGAAAAATACGATGGAGTCGTGCTCTTTAATCAGGCCGACAGGCTCTCCGTTCTCCACAACAACGGTGGGACGGACAAACTCGTCATTCTCCCCCTTCTCGTAGGACTGCTTCACAGCGGTCACGGCGTCCGGTGCAGTCAGACCCTCACCCTTTGTCAGGGCATCGTAGGCAAGCTTCACTCTGTCATAGTTATTATCCCGGTCCATGGCGTAATAGCGGCCGGATACAAACACAACCTTGCCGACGCCGATCTCTTCCGTATAATCCACAACCTCCTGTACATAGTCAACCGCGGACTGAGGCGGCGTATCTCTGCCATCCAGGAAGCAGTGCACATATACCTTGGTCAGTCCCTCTTTCTTTGCTAAATCCAGCAGTCCCTTTAAATGATTGATATGGCTGTGGACACCGCCGTCGCTGACCAGGCCGTAGCAGTGAAAGGCACTGTCGTATTTTTTGCAGTTCGCAACTGCCTCTAAAATGGCCGGGTTCTCAAAGAAGGTTCCATCCTGAATTTCCTTGGTAATGCGGGTCAGCTCCTGGTACACAATACGGCCAGCCCCCATATTCAGATGACCCACCTCGGAGTTGCCCATCTGCCCCTCCGGGAGACCCACCGCCATGCCGGAGGCATTGCCTCTGACGAACGGATATCTGGCCATCAGGCCGTCAATCACGGGGGTGTTGGCCATCGCCACGGCGTTGGCTTCTGTCCTGTCATTTAAGCCGAAGCCGTCCAAAATCATTAAAACAACCGGTTTCTTACTCATTTGAAATCTCCTTCTTCTTTTCATTAAGTGGTTCAATTTGCGCTCATTATACTCTTTTTCATCCGTTTATGCAAGAATTACTCCACCCAGTCGATCATCACTAAAAGTGTTCCCTGCTTTACGGAAATTATGGCGGACTTTCCGATAAATTCATTGCTGACGCCCAGTGGAAAATCATCCTTAAGCTCCGCGTCTGTCAGTTCGTATTTCAGGTTTCGCAGTGTAACGCCCTGCGCCTCATCACCCATGCAGAAAATATTGACATAGCCTTCCAAAGTATCTTTTAAGGTGATCTCCTCATCCTGCACCAGGAAGCTCATGCCGGTTCCGTCGCAGAGGAAGCCCTCCGCGCCGCGGTTTTTCAGATATTTCAGCAATTGCATATTGGCCAGCGTGTGCTCCAGTCTGCCGCCGCACGCGCCGTACAGATAAAAGCGGCGGTATCCGAGCTTAAGGCCCTCTCTCACAGCAGCGACCATGTCGGTGTCGTCCTTCTCAACCGGCAGACGCTTGATCTTCTCCGGTGCGGTCCGCTCTAACTCCTCCACCGCTCCCGCAAATCTGTCGTCCAGTGAATCAAAATCACCGATCACCAGATTGGGCTCTATCCCCAATATCTCACAGTACATCAGGCCGCCGTCCGCCGCGATTACATAATCTGTTTCTTCTTTATATGGAATGCTTCCCACCGTCAGGTCTCCCGCGCCGATGATGAAGCAGGAACCGTCCCGCATATGCATTTCTCCTTCGTTTGGTTTTTGTTTCATTATTCACGGCTCTCCTTTTCAGGATGTACTGCGGGCACACCAACATGTGCAAAAAACGTCCGGCAGGCTGGCCGTGAATCTCTGAAGAAATCATACTACAAAGGGCGGAGGCTTGCAAGATGAATTTATGAAGCTTGCGGCTTCCCTTTTCTTAACCAACCCATACAGACAGCGACGACTCCTGCTGCGTTCTGATTTCTTCAGCACGTTCAGGCGTCGCTTCTGCCGGAAGATATGTAAGCTCGGAATCATATATAAGCTCGCCAGCGCTGTAAGCCTCAAACATCACGATGTTTCCGTACTCATCATAGGAATATATATACCTGCGTTCCTCGTTTCCTTCACTGTCAAACTCTGTTTTGCCAAGCCTGTTGCCGTTCGCATCGTAAGTATAGGTACAGCTGTAAGACACCACTCCTGTGACTTATATCACCTCTGCTTCTTCCTCTTCTTATAGTCCTTGTCAATCTTTTCACTCCAGTTCGCAGCAATCGGCTCATTGGCTCTGATCTGGCAAACCGTCTCGGAAACCGCCTCATAAATCGTCTGTGTTCCGACATGATCAGCGTGATAATTCACCGCCCTGTCCGCGCCGATGCCAAAGCGGGCCGCTGTCTGCACGGCGTCGATATTGGCCGCCAGAAAGAGGAATTCCCAACCGATTTCCTTTTTCTGCTCAATCTTTTCCTTCACAGCGTCGCTGGAGTATCTTTGGCTCGCATTCTCCATTCCGTCGGTAGTGATCACAAACATGGTATGCGCCGGCACGTCCTCCGGACGGGCATATTTATGGATATTCTCAATGTGATGCACCACATCGCCGATCGCATCCATAAGTGCCGTGCAGCCGCGCACCTGGTAATCTTTTTCCGTCATCGGTTTTACATTTGCAAGCTTCACTCTGTCATGCAGAACCTCGCTGCTATTATCAAAAAGTACAGTAGAAACGTAGCATTCGCCATCCTGCCCCTTCTGCTTCTCAATCAGGGAATTGAAACCACCGATGGTGTCTTTCTCCAGACCATGCATGGAACCGCTGCGGTCCAGGATAAATACGAGTTCTGTGATATTGTTGTTCATAAATATTACCTCCTGATAAAAATGTGTTTGTTGTTTTATGTCTGTATCATAAACGATTTACAGACTCAGGAGGTCGCCTTTCATGCGACATTTTCGCGAAGGCAACTTTATTTTTGCTTCCCCGCAGGAGCCCTGCTTTCGTCTTGAAATCAATCTGACACATTTTCATCAGGAGGCGTTTTAAGAGCCATTCATTCTGGCTCATTCAATTTCTGAACTTCTGGGAGACATTGAACTACTCAAATAAACACATGTATGCAATTATCTCTCCAAAAAAAGAAGCTCGTACGGAATGAGCTTCTTTTTAGAATCTGAAAATGCAAATCTGTTTTCAATGCTATTATACATCAGCCTATAACACGTTCCTGTTGTATGACATCCTAATCCATCTTTCAACAATTCCGGGAGTTGTCCTGAAATATTTTGCAATCGTTTCTACAGGAACTCCGTCTTCATACATTACCTGTGCAGCCTCTTGGGCGACCTCCCGCCTCTCGCTAGCAATATAATCCTTCAGCACTTCTTCCTGATCAAACAATGTAAACATAATGTCTGTCACCTCCTTCTGTCTGCTTTCCAGATATTCCTTCAGAATATTTCGTTCTCTGCAGATCCGGATTGTTTCCTCCGCTGCCAACATGGTCTGGCCGTGCTCCCGGACCTGTTCATTCATCACATGTGTGAAGGCGACATACTGACTGAGAATATCTCCGTCTTCTCCACCGGTCAGCACCTTCACCCGTACTTCCAGTGCAATCTGCTTTCCGTTGAAAAATTCATCAGATAGCGCAATACAATCCGTATCAAGCACACGATTTCCTGTGTAAAGGACGTACATTTCCGGTTCCGGCATGTAAACAGGCTTTGACGAAAAAAGACTTTGCGAAGTTTCTCTGAAGTATTCCTGATAAGTATGTGCTATATACAACAGCACTCTTACAATAATATTCACTGTCCATGTACTCTGCGCCTCCACCATAATTAAAAGTCTGTCTCGTGCCATAAAGCCAAGATCATTATGGATATCCCTCACCAGAATCTGTTCCAGGGTGACGCAGGTCAGATCTTCCTCAGTACACTCCTCATCCTCCGGATGTAGTGTCCGGTAAAGCATAAGCAGATATTTCTTATCAGAGAACAGATTTCTGAATACGCTATCCTTCGCTTCACGGTTTGCTTTTGGAAATTGACGTAGATCCATCAATGGTTCCACTGTTTTCTCTTTGGCAGGTGTCTGAACAACTTGTTCAGAGTTCATAATATCACCTCCCAATCTGACAGGATACGCTCCTTCCCGCGGCTGCAAACCAGCGCGAAATATACGAAATTCTGTCGATGAGTGGAGTATACCATAAAACTTTGTATATTTGGGTCTATATATCGTCCTTTTTAAAATTTAATATTTTCTTAAGATTTCAGGAACCGCTCGCTTGATACCGCATTATTCTGGCCCAATCAGCGCCAGGGAAGCATTTTTATACTTATCATCATCCGTCACCTCACGAATGACCTTTAGCTGCTTTGGAAAATGAATTTCTGCGTTTTCATCACTCAGCTCAATCTCCACAATTGCCTGATCCTGCCAGAATGGGTAGACATCGATCTCAAAATACTGATTCTGCCAGGTCAGGCAGTAGCGGGTCTTGCGGATCTGTCGGCGGCTGGTGTCGGCGTCCATCAGGAAGGTGAGGTACTCTTCCCTGGAGAGGCGGCGCTCCACCTCCACGCGCTTCATGCCGGAAATGGCATGCTTTGCCGTCCGGTAATAGGTATAATTGCCGTTAATTCCTCTTTGACGCACACGCACCTCGTCCTCATTTTCTGATTTCAGATATGTCTGAATGATCTCCACGCGGCTGCAGGTCGGCTCCTTCTCAAGCCACATGAGATCCGGATACTCGATCAGATACTTTCGCTCAATCTCCAAAGGCTCCGGCTCCCCGAGGAAGGCCGCTACCTCCGCCAAAAGGTGCTTCATCTTTCCCTCAAAATCCATTGCATTGTCTATCACGCGCAAATGAGGATGTCCCGTCCAGGCAGCGATCAGTTTGTCATCCATGGCAGCAGCCTGTTCAGGCGTTTCCGTGCGCGCCGTGTTATTGGCTGTCGTATAAAACTGCTCCGCGCCCTTGGCCGCCGTCACCAGATGAAACACCGCATCATAGCTGTCGCGCACTTCCACTTCATTCAGGCCCATCCCACCGAGAATATCATCGAATTCCTGTCTAGTCATATATGCTTTATTGTCCAGTACGCCGCGGTCGCACACAATCAGAATCTTCTGCTGTGGCATGGTGCGGGCGGCCTGCTCAAAGATGTGCTCCTTCTCCATCTGCAGGCGCACCTGGCATTTCTGGTAATCCGCGTTCGACCCGCAGGTCCAGGGCGCCACGCCTCCACCGATCAGTTCCGTCGCCGTCTCCGGCACAAACAGAACCGCATAGCCCTTTTCTGTAAATGAATTCTGCAGCCAGCTCATGGCCGTAGTCTTGCCCGCGCAGGGGCCTCCTGTGATGACAATTTTTGTAATTTCCTGCATGTTCTTTTTCCTCCCCTCATGAAAACAAATGTTTAATTGTCTCCACCACACTTGTCATGTGATATTTGATCAGGAAAAGTTGATCAGCAGCGGATGATAAATGTACGGCACATGGTCTTTTCCTTTCCGGAACTGCCCCTCATGCATGGTCCACACTCACCCGCAATACGCTTGCCAGCTCCTTCAGCTTTTCAATATCCAGCGATGTCTCGCCGCGCTCCCACAGGCTGACCGCCTGGAATGAGACTCCCAGCTTTTGCGCCACCTCGTTTTGTGTCATGCCTGACTGCCTGCGTATTTCAGACAAACGTTGTGCAAAAACGTTCATCGCCTCTTCCCCACTTTCTTCCAGTTTGTTCTCCGGCTACAGCTATATCATAAAGCACGGGCAATCATCTGTACAGCAAACAGCGCTTGAAAACTGTCAGCTTTTATTCAAGTACCGCTTGAATCTCTATATTCTCAGCAAAATCAGGTCCAGATTACATTCTTTGATAAATCAATCTGGTATATGCATAATCTCATCTGCAAGTATAGAATACGCATACGCAACAGAATTACGTTTTCTTAATGACTTTAAAGCCTTTGCAACATCTTTGTCAATATGCTGCCGCTTCAGATATTCATCCGGATCCGATATTATCTCAAACTTTCTTTTCTTCAGAATGCAGGCTGTTAAGTACATGATAACCGGTGCATAAACTGATGCGGTTTCAGCGGAATAATCCAGGGAATACACATGCCCTGACAGGCTACGAATTCCTTTCAGATAACTCTTATATTCCTCTGGGTTGACCAGCCCTCTCGCAGCCACACAGACTGATGCCTCATAAGTATCCATCAGTACATCCTGTTCCGTAGCTTCAAGTCCCCTGTAAGCGATTTCGTCCCTGACCACCTCTGAATATGTCCTGCACACCACATCGAAATCAGTCATGGCATCAGCAAGCATATATACATCAAACATCTGTTTCATGATTTCCAGGTCTTTTTTTGTCCCCAGCAATACTCCCGTTGTGTGAGGCGCAAAAGCTGTCAGCTTATCCGCAAGTATACTGTTGGCATCCGGTATCTTCACCGTCAGATATTCCGGTTCCGTGATCAGGAGTTCCCCGGCAATCGGCCTCTCAACAATCTTTGCGTATTTGCTGTGTTCAAACAGACAGAATAATTTCCAGATTTTCTCCCACCCTTGGGGAGTCAAACTGAAATTTAAAATGCCGTTTTTCTATGTTGTTTTTTCCTTTGCGGACCTGCTCCTCATAGGATTTGAACGGGAAAATCTGCGACGCTTTCTCAAGGTACTCATCTACCTCTGTTCCCGGTTCCACAATAATATCAATATCCGTAGACAGCCTCATAGGTTTATCCAATAAAAGCAGAAGCGACGTCCCGCCTTTAAAAATAAATGGCAGCTCCACTCTCCGCAACGCTTCCAGCAGGCCGAACGCAAACAGCACCCTCTCGATCAGGGCCGGGTCTCTTCTGCTATTTTCACGCAGCTGCGTGATATGCTCCAATCCAAAGTTTTCTCTGCTTATCATACATCTCCTTCCCTTATACAGTCCTCAATTTCACATTCGTCTCTTCCTCCAGGAATTTTTTTATCTTCCCGGATATTTTGCGCCTGTCCGCATACCGGAACATCCTGCTTTCATCTATCACATAATTCTGAAATGCAGTCTCAAATATCTGCGGATATTCCGATTCTCCAAGCATGGATTTGACAAGTTTCTCTGCAAATATGTCGACCAGCAGCTTTTCCAGCTCCGTATGCCATCTGGCCTCAGAACCTTTCGGCGATTCAGTCACTAAATTTTTGACAATAATCATATCGTCAGACCTGTAATAATAAAAATCATCTTCTGTCGGTCTGATCAGAATTTTTCCTTCATATTCGTTTTTCAACCACTCAAATACATCAGAGCATAGCTCCTTTTCAACAGACACAAAGATAACATTGTGGGCGATCTGGTGGTTTACAAACCTGTTTAACTGGTACAGCTCCATAATTCTGAAATCCAGGTCATAAAACTCATGGAAGAGAATATCTGCAATATGAATTGAAGTATCAGAGTATAAATAATGATACACCTGCAAGCCTTCCCTTATGCAGTATGCGTTCCTGCCGATCCTGGCAACATCACCATTTGCCAAAAGTCTGCTTAAGTATTTTTCCATTGTACTGACATGAGATATCATTCCGCAGCGCTGTGCCGCCTCGAATAACTCCTCTTTTTTGAAAACAGTCTTTTTATCAAGTTCCTTTAAACAATCATCCACGAAATCATCACTTCCTTTACAAATTCGGCACTTTTTCGATATTGTGCCGAATTTTTGTTTTCTTATACCTTAAGTGATAATCTCATAATTGTCAATATAAAATCGGCACTTTTTAAATTTAGTGCCGATTTTATATTCGGATTTTTACATTTTAATGGTGAAGGAAGAGCATATTTCTAAATCCCCAGCAGGCTCAGATCCAGATCCAGCAGCACAATATTGATGGTATAGATATCATAAATTCCTTTGCTGATAAAATACTCGATCACAATATCAAAGCGGCTGCTGTGCGACAGCGCAAAGCCCGCTTTCGCCAGCAAATCCTTCGTCTCGTCCAGGGACAGTTCCAGCGCAATGGCAAAGGCGATGGCCGTCGTTTTGCTTGGCTTGTAATTCACGTTGCTTCGGATCTTTGAAAAAAGCTTTCTGTCCACGTTCGCTTTTTTGTAGCACTGCGCATCGGTCATGCCTTTTTCATCGATTTTGCGCAACAACATCTGGGAAAAGCTTTCGTCCAGGTTTTTTAACAGATCGCTCAGGTCGATTGTCTGATCAGAAACCTGTGATTTTTTCAGGTTTTTGCCTGCCAAGGTACCGGCAACGACTGCTTTATCCTTTGGGGCACGCTTGATTGACGCACTGCCAGCAGGGGCTGCGGACTTCAACACTTCATCGTCCGAAACAACCGCCCTGGGCGCGCCTTTGCCCGGAGTCAGTGCCTTCGCGGCCCTGTCATCCGGAGTGTACATCTCCGACATATCTTCCTCTGCGGCAAGCAGCATGGATGCATCTTCATCCGGAGCAAACGCCTCTGACTCAGCAAAATCCCCAATAGAATATGCAGTCCCAGGCCTGGCAGAAAACTGCGTTTTCTCCGGATACGGCTCCCACTCCCGGCCGCGCCGCTGCCCCTCCTCAAAAAGGCGCGTTGAAAGCTGCGTGCCCTCATCAGAATAATGGGCCTCAACATAATACGCATCTATGTATTCTGTGATGTCCTCGATCAGCCGTTTGCTGACATGAAAGCTTTCCTGATCATACACCACAATATAAACCAGCATTTCATGGGTAAGTAAAAATTTGCTGATCTCTGCAATAGCGATCTGCAGCGCCTCGTCTTTTGGAAAGCCCAGCGATCCGCTGGCAATCAGCGGGAAAGCCACCGTCTCACAGTGGTTTTCATACGCAAGATTTAGAGACTCCCGATAACAGGACTCCAGAGTTCTGCGCTTCTGATTGGGGCCGCCAAGCCAATGCGGCCCAACTGTGTGAATGACATACCGGCACGGCAGGTCATAGCCGCCGGTAATCTTCGCCTGACCGCTTTTTAAGCCGCCCAGCCTTCTGCACTCCTCGTCCAGTCCGGGACCGGCCGCCTTATGGATCGCTTCGTCCACGCCGCCACCGCCCGCAATCAGCTTCGGATTGGCGGCGTTTACGATGGCGTCGCATTTTACTTTGGTGATGTCGTTGCGAATAATATTGATTGGCATATTTACACCTTTTTCTGCAGCAGAACTGAAATTTTTGCTAGTTGATAAACGGAATTGCCGCAGCCTTTTAAAAGTAAATCCGGATTCTCTGAATCAGTATAAATAAAATAAATCCCCGCGTCAATCGACCATGCAGTTTTTTCGCAACTGCGGTTCCGCTGAAATGATCCTGCCATTCCTGAATACACCGTGACTGCCGTCCCGTTTTTGATATTGCATTTTCTTCAAAAATAGCGTACAATGGCCTCGACAATCAAATAATGGGAGAAATATTAGAGTAGAGAGGTAACACACATGAAAAAGAAACTGATTCTTTTCTGCGCACTGGCCCTGCTCGTCTCTGCTGCACTTGGCGCATGCGGCCAGGGTAGCAAGAGCTCCGATACACAGGCCACCGAAACGGCCTCGTCCGACAACGGCTCCGATACGGATACCACCGCGGATGACGGCACGCTTTCTGCCACGGAACCTAATATCTCTTCAGATGGTACACCTACAGCAGGCGGCAGCGTCGTGGTTGGCATGACGCAGGACCTGGTAAGTCTTGACCCCCATGAAACAACGGACGCAGGAACTCGAAGTGTGGTGTTTAATATGTATGAAGGCCTTGTCAAGGCCACTTCCGACGGTGATCTTGAACCGGCGGTTGCCAGCAGTTACGTGATCTCAGAAGATGCGACGTGCTATACGTTCACTTTAAGAGACGGCATTTTATTCAGTGACGGAACCGCTGTAACCGTGGAAGACATCAAATATTCTATCGAACGCTATGCCCGGCTTCAGGGCGAAACTTCCTCCTTCGCACAAGCAGTTGATTCGGTCGTTATAGACGATGAAAATACGGTCAGTATCTATCTGACAGAGGCCAATTCAGAGTTTCTGGCACAGTTAACCGTCGCCATCATTCCGGCGTCAAACGACGACCCGGCGGGCAATCCCATCGGGACAGGTCCCTTCAGATACGTTTCCTACTCCGTGGGACAAAATCTGATCCTGGAGCGGAATGAGTATTACTGGGGCGATTTAGCTTACCTGGATCAGGTGGAATTTAAATTTATCGCGGACACGGAAACCGCCTTCACACAGCTTTTAGCCGGTACAATTGATATTCTCAATTATCTGACCACCTCCCAGGTGCAGACGCTCGAGACACAGTACAGCGACCAGTTCAATGTTGTGGAAGGCTCCATGCACCTGGTGCATGCCCTGTTCTTAAATAACGACTGCGAGCCTCTGGATAATGTCCTGGTACGCCAGGCACTCTGCTACGCGATCGACCGCGACGAGATCAATAACTTCCTCTTCGGCGGCGCCAGTGAGATCATCGGCTCTCACATGATTCCCGCGCTGACCACCTGGTATGAGGAGAGCACCGCCGACATGTACACCTACGACGTGGAGAAGGCAAAGGAGCTCCTCGCCGAGGCCGGCTACGCTGACGGCTTTGACTTAACGATCTCGGTTCCCAGCTCCTATTCCCAGCATGTGGACACGGCGCAGATCATTGCCAGCCAGTTAGAGGCGGTGGGCATCAATGTGACCATCGAGGAAATGGAATGGACCTCCTGGTATACTGATGTTTACCGCGGCCGCAACTACCAGGCCACAGTCATCAGCTTTGACGGAGACTTAAACCCCAGTGACTGGCTCGCCAGATACCAGTCAGACGCCTCCAATAATTTCTTCAATTATTCCAATGAAGAATACGATTCTTTGCTGGAGCAGGCGCTGGCAACAATCGACACGGACGAAAAGGCCGAGCTGTATAAACAGATGCAGATCAACCTGGCCGAGAACGCGGCGGCGGTCTATATTGAGGACCCGGCAGACTTTGTAGCCGTCAGCGTAAACTATGACGGCTACGTGTTCTATCCCACCTCCGCATGGGATATGTCCACAGTATATCTGATTTCAGATTGAGAAACTGACACAATCGAGTGTATACGGGTAAACTGTCGAGCGAGACAGTTTCACCCATATACACGACCCATTTAACGTAATACTCTTCTGCAGGTGCTGATATGAGCCTACAATATTTTATCAAAAAACTGATTACTCTCATTATTACATTGTTGTTGATTACTCTGCTCACCTTCACGGCGTTTACCGTGATTCCCGGCGACGCGGCACTGTTGAAGCTGGACATGGATGCGACCGACGAGCAGATCGAGGCGCTGCGGGAAGAGATGGGCTTAAACGACCCGCTGCCCGAGCGGTATTTCAACTGGCTCATATCCGCCCTGCAGGGTGATTTCGGAGAATCCTATCAATACAGCGGTGTCACCGTAGCCGAGCTTTTATCCACCAGGCTGCCGGTGACGCTCCTTTTAGCAGTCATGTCCCTGATCCTGATTCTGGTGATTTCCTTTCCGCTTGGCATTTTAAGCGCCATGTACGCCGGGAAATGGCCGGACACCCTGATTAATCAGATCAGTCAGGTCACAATGGCCGTCCCCGCTTTCTTTCTGGGGATGATGATGACGTGGGCCTTCGGTCTGGTTTTAAAATGGTTCCAGCCCGGGGCTTTCATCAGTCCATCCGAGGATTTCATGGGCTGCATCCGTTACATGATCTTCCCGGCCATCGCCGTGGCGCTGCCTAAAATCGCCATGGTCGTGAAATTCTTACGCAACTCCATTTTAAATGAACTCAATCAGGATTATGTGCGCACCGCGAAAAGCAAGGGAGCGCGCTCCCTTCGCGTGCTTTATTGTCACGTGCTGAAAAATGCCCTGATCCCCGTGATTACATTTCTTGCCATGGTCATCGCGGAAATTCTGGCCGGCAGCATCGTGGTGGAACAGGTCTTCGGCCTGCCTGGCATGGGGCGGCTTTTAATCACCTCCATTTCCGCCCGGGATTATCCGGTGGTGCAGGCGATTGTCAGCTACATTACCACCGTGGTAGTAGTTATAAACTTTATTGTGGATATTCTGTACCAGTTTGTAGACCCACGGGTTAAGACGACGTCATGACGAGGAGGAAAGATATTTTATGAAAGAACAGATTTCAGTGCAGCCCCGTCGTCATTCTCACAACAGTCATACAGGCTTTTCAGGCAGCAGCACGTCAAAGGCAATGAAGACGGGCGTAATGAAAAAAAAGAGAAATTACAGCCTGATTATCGGCCTGATCATTTCTATTGCACTCGCCCTGATGGCTCTCATCGGCCACTTCTGGACGCCCTACTCTCCCACGGCCATGAATTCCTCCGCCGTCAACCTGGCACCCTGCCTTGCGCATCCGCTGGGAACAGACAACTTCGGCCGGGATATTTTAAGCCGCATTATGAACGGCAGCGGGATCACATACCTGGTTGCATTCTGCACCGTATTGATCGGCGCCGTGGGCGGCACCATCGTTGGGGCTTTTACCGGTTATTTCGGCGGAATTCTGGATGAAATTATCATGCGGTTGAATGACGTCCTGCTCTCTTTTCCCAGTGTCCTGCTGGCCTTACTGTTCATCAGCTTTCTGGGAGAAGGGACAACCAACCTCATCCTGGCTCTGGGAGTCTTATTTATTCCCAGCTTTGCGCGCATTGTCAGAAGCGAAATGATCCGCTGCCGGGAGCTGGACTTTGTCCGCAGCGCGAAGGTCACAGGCGTGGGTACTCTGCGCATCATCTTCGCCCATATCCTGCCGAATGCCTGGGTCAGCCTCTTAACGAGCGCCGCCATCGGCTTTAATAACGCGGTACTCGCGGAGGCAAGTATGAGCTACCTTGGGCTGGGCGTGCAGCCGCCCAACGCGAGTCTCGGCCGGATGCTGTCGGAGGCACAATCCTATCTGTATGTGGCGCCCTGGTACGCGATTGCGCCGGGCGTAACGATTATTCTGATGATACTGGGATTCAGTCTGATCAGCGAGGGACTGCGGAATATGCAGAACCGCTCATAGTCCTGACTGCAGTTTCCCGCTATGCGTAAAGATTGCATGTGCATGACAGTCAGTCATACCATGACAGGAGTTTTCCATGACAGAACCACTTTTTGAAGTCAATCATCTATCCATCGCCTTCCCGGAGGAAGTGAAGGGCAGCCGCGCGCTAACCCTGCATACCGTGGTGGACGATATTTCCTTCTCCCTGGAGGAAGGAGAAATCCTCGGAATCGTAGGAGAATCCGGCTCCGGAAAATCCATGACGGCACTGGCGGCCATGGGGCTTTTGTCCAAAGACGCGCAGATTCTTGGCGGAGATATCCGTTTTGACGGGCATGAAATTCTCTCCATGACCGAAGAAGCGCAGAGCTCCATCCGCGGAAATGATATCTCCATGATTTTTCAGGAGCCCATGACCTCCTTAAATCCAGTCATGAAAATCGGTGCGCAGATCGGTGAGACATTAAAGCTGCATACAACTTTGAATAAAGAAGAAATTCATCTGAAAGTCCTGGACACTCTGACAGACGTTGGGTTGCCTGATCCGGAAGCCCTTTGCTGCAAATATCCCCACGAGCTCTCCGGGGGTATGCGCCAGCGCGTCATGATCGCGCAGGCCATGATCTGTGAGCCAAAGCTTCTGATCGCGGACGAACCGACGACCGCCCTGGACGTCTTAGTGCAGCAGCAGATTCTGGACCTGCTGCTCGATCTGCACCGCAGAAAAAATGTGGCGCTCCTGTTTATTTCCCACGATCTGAACGTCATCAAAAAGCTCTGTGACAACGTCCTGGTGATGTATGAAGGCAAGATTGTGGAACGGGGCGAGGTACGCCGCGTTTTGGAGCATCCGGAGCACGAATACACGAAGACGCTGGTGGCTTCCTTTCCGGAAAACGCCGCCGGGCAGCCTGAGAACAGCCCTGCGCTTTCCCTGCGGCATGTGAACGTCTATTATCAGGAAAATCAGCGCACGCTTTTTGGAAAAAAAGAGCACCGTCGGGTGATCAAAGATCTGTCCCTGACCGTGCAGGAAGGGGAAATGTTCGGCATCGTCGGGGAGAGCGGCTGCGGCAAGTCCACGCTGGCGAAAGCGATTGTGGGCTTAAATCCGGACTATGACGGGGAAATTGTCTTTTCACAGGATGGCAAAGAGGTGGGAACGCCCCGCGGATTCAATCACGGAGCTGGCTCCAGAGCAAAGGAAAAAGCGGCTGATCAGTCACTTTCTTCCTTTTATCGTCCCCAGATGGTCTTCCAGGACCCCTTCAGTTCCTTAAATCCGGTGCACAAAATCGGCTGGATCATGACGGAGTCCCTGCGGGTACTGGGCATCAAAGATAAAAAAGAACAGCGCCGCCGTGTAGAGAAAATGCTCACAGACGTCGGCCTGGACGCCTCCTACTACGACCGTTATCCCAGAGAACTCTCCGGCGGGCAGCGCCAGCGCGTCAGCATCGGCACGGCGCTTTTGCGCGATCCGAAAATCCTGGTGGCCGACGAACCGGTCTCCGCGCTGGATGTTACAATCCAGTCACAAATTCTGGATCTGCTGCTGGAGCTCCACCAAAAACGGCGCCTGACCATCGTTTTTATTTCACACGACTTAAATCTGGTGCGGCACATCTGTTCCAGGGTCGCGGTTCTGTACGACGGGGAACTGGTGGAGATGGGAGATGTGGAGGAGGTGTACCGGCATCCGAAGCACGAATACACACAAAAGCTACTGGAAGCGGCGCTATAGGATCCTCTCATACGGCTTCTCATACCCCGCATGTACAATCTGCGTCTCCACCGTTCCATCTGGCTTCACCGTGAAATGATACTGGTGGTACCTGCCGTCCCGATAGGCAAAATCCTCCCCGTTATCCAGATAATGGTCATACTCGCCCTCGCCCGGGAAAACGTCCAGGAGCAACGTATCGTTCGGTTTTTCTCCCACATAGGACTGCTCCGGCATACAGGGCAGCACGGTTCCCGCTTTCACATACAGCGGGCATGTATCGAGCGGCGCCTCGCGGACAAACCAAACCGGCCCCGTGATTTTTTCGCGGGTCCAGTAGTCGTACCACTCACCCTCAGGCAAGTAGACCATCCGATGGTTCGCGCCCTGCTGCACCACCGGCGCCGCAAGAATCCGTGAGCCAATCAGGAATTCATCATTGCAGGTCCGGACAACCATATCCTTCTCATACTCATACACCAGCGGCCGCATAATCGGCGCACCGGTCTTTTCTTCCTCGAAAAACAGATCATAGAAATACGGAATCAGGCGATAACGCAGCTTCACATATTTGCGGTAAATGGCGAGCACTTCCTCTCCAAACACCCACGGCTCCTGGCGGCGGCTGCCCATCGCGGAATGGTTGCGGCAAAACGGGGAAAGCGCACCCAATTCAATCCAGCGGGCTAAAAGCTCCGGCGTCGTATCGGCACAGAAACCGCCGATGTCCGTTCCTGCGAAGGGCATACCGGAGAGTCCTAAGTTGCACAGCTGCGGAATCGCCATCTGTAAATGTCCCCACATGCTGGTATTGTCTCCGGTCCAGACCATGGCATATTTCTGGCTGCCCGCAAAACAGGCCCTCGTGATGACAAAGGGACGGCGGCCGTCATGCTTTTTTAAGCCTTCATAGGTTGCTTTGGACATCAGGTGGCCGTAGACATTGTGCATCGCTGCGTGATCAGCCGGCCTGTCCTCGTCCGTGAATACGACATCGTCCGGCAGCGGTCCCTTGAAGCTGGCAGGCTCATTCATGTCATTCCAGACGCCGCGGATGCCTTTTTTCACGAAAAAGTCCATTTTATCTGTCCACCATTCTCTGACCTTCGGATTTCCAAAATCCGGGAAGGCCGCCTCGCCCGGCCAGACCGCGTTGATATAAACATCACCCTCCGGCGTTTTCGCGAAATATCCGTTCTCCACACCCTCATCGTAGACATCGTAACCCGCTTCCTTTTTGACACCGGCGTCGTTGATGCAGACCATATGAAAGCCCCGGTCGGAAAGCTTCTGTAAAAACCCCTCCGGGTCATTGTGATAGCGTGTCAGATCCCAGGTGAAATCCCGGTAACCGCGCATGTAGTCAATATCCAGATGAATGGAATCGCAGGGAATATCATGCTCCCGCATGCCATCCGCGATCGCCTGTATATCCTCCTGTACCACATAGCCCCACCGGCTCTGGTGATAGCCAAGCGTCCACTTCTGCGGCAGCGGCGCGGTTCCGGTCAGATACATATAGCCGCTCAGCACCTGAGGCATATTCGCACCCGCGATATAATAATAATCCAGATTTCCCTGATCCGCGCCGAACCAGAAATAATCGTCCGACTCCTGCCCCATATTAAAATAGCTCTTATAAGGATTGTCGAAAAACAGGCCGTACACATGGCTGTCCGTCAGCGTGATAAAGAAAGGAATGCTTTTATACAGCGCCTTGAAAGTATCCACCTGCGGGTCCGGATTGTCCGTATTCCACATTTCATAGTCGTAATGCCGCTTGTCCAGATACCCGGTCTTATCCCCCAGGCCGTAAAAATGCTCCGAACCAGTCATAGTCTTCACCACCTCGATCAGGTGGCCGCCCTCTTTGTCCGCCTCACCAGCCCTGTGTCCTTCCTCTGCCAGGAGCTTTAAATACTCCTCGCTGACACGCTTTAAGGGTATGCGGCTGCCGCGATAGTCCTCGCAGACCAGCGCTTCCTCTTCATCCAGAAAATCCACCTTGAAATCATCGCAGACACGCACACGCAACGCATCCGTCAGAATCCACAGGCCGTCCGGGCGCTCCTCCACATGTACCTCACAGGGGATGGTTTTAACTACCTCGATCGCCTTCGAACGGTGTTCCTCACTCATAAAACCCGCGAAGACATTCACGATTTTCGGGGTGATGATTTCGATGCGTGCCTTCAGATGTTCGAAATGCAAGTGTATTGTCTGGTTTTTGATTTCATAGCGTAATAATCTGCCGCAGGTCATTTTCTGTTTCCTCCGAATATATTCGTTCAGTGCATTAAGTATACTATACCCATAACAATGGACACTTAAGTTTTAATACTGTTCGCTGACGTTCATTCTACCATGATTTTTTTATCTTCACAACCGCATATTTTTTTTGTTGTTTTCACTTCCAATCCCTGTTATAATCACCATGGAGAGAAGAAAGGGGCACATATGGCAGACAGAAAACTGGATTTCACACTTTTTTTCCCGGAAGTATATCAGGCCGTGGCAGGGAAAGATTATATGGTATATGCCTATATGAACGACGGCGCCATGCGGGCGCTGGACATGAAGCCCCTCATTGAAAGTGGCGGCGTCTATGAACCGTTAAAAGATCCGGAACTGTTTAAAACGAAGCTGACTGTAATCGGATACACTGTCGCCTGGGATCTGAATGGAACCCGGGACGAATACCGCTGTATTGACGTCGACCCTTTTGTCGTATTTAACAGTCCTGTCGTAGATGATATCCCAGATGAACTTTTTTGAATCCTGTTACGACATTCTTTTCCTGAAATTCTTATAAACAAAACAACTGCCGCAGGTGAACCATCTGATCACCCCGCGGCAGCTTTTTGTTTAAGCCTCTTTGATTTCATATTCCCCGGTCTTTAAATCAACCGTTACCGTCGTTCCATCCGCAAAAACAGTCCGCTGTCTGTCGTAATCTCCATCCAGGAATTCATGCCGCACCATCTCGCACTTGGCAACCCGCTCCTGCAGACTGCTCACGACCGCACACCGGGCGATTTCTTCCTCAAGCTTTCGCTCTGCCTCGCTGTCAAACGCACCGTCCGTGTCCGGGTATGCGCCGTCGCGGTCCAGGTAGGGTGCGCCGCCGTTTAAGAGGGCATAGAGCATATAATCCTCCCCATCCTCCTGCCGGTCCATGAACCAGGGCAGGATCATGCAGTCGTGATATACCAGGTTAAAGAGCGGCACAGGTATACCGCGTCTGGGTGCTCCCGGTTTCTGAAGCATGAAATCATAAGGGCCGTAATGACAGAATACCAGATTTCGCATGGCCCAGTCGCTGCACTCCTCGCTGCTGGGGAGGATTCCCTTCGACCACAGATAAGAAAAGCAGGCGCTGCGGTATTCCAGGCATTCCTTTCGCCTCATCTTATGACGCAGATGCGCACACTCATCCGGCTCATTACAGGTAAACACATCCAGATAGGAAGCCTGCAGGCGAATGCCGTGCTTAAGAACCTCCTCAAAATTGCGCTTCACATAATAGGGCGCCTGCGTGGCGCAGAGGTAATTCTGCCTGCCGCCCGCCCAGACCGCCATCTCAAAGACCGAACCGTCCGCCGCGTGGAGGGCAAACTCCCGATCATACGTAGCCGCATCCATATAATAATCCCGGTACTGGTCATGCAGGCCAAAGAGGTAACCGCAGTCCTGAAGCGTATCCGACAGCTCTTTGAAACCTTCCCAGCCGCCCGCCTCCGGACAGGCCGGCAGATAATCCGGGTGCTGATTGTCATAGCCTGGCGCGCCCCAGCCGTCCAGGTGCAGGTAAAGCTTTTTCACGCCCTTTTTGTGATAACGCAGAATCTCCGTGGTGCGGGCATGGAAGGGAACCACAACGTCATTTTTCTCCGGATGCTCTTTGTCATAAAACTTAGAATCAGGCGAAACATGCTTTTTGATTCCCTTATGTACAACGGCCGCTCCAATCAGATCATCCACCAGCGGATTGCGGGCCGCTTTTTCTTTTAATGTTGTCAGAAGACCTGTCTCAATCGCATAGCTCCGATATACCTTGCACAGGTCATTATAATCACAGTTTTCCAGAAAAACATACCGCAGACTGCGGCGATAAGAAAACGCTCCCAGGCTCGGCAGAAAATACGCCCCCACATGCGTATAAGGGCCACCCGCCTTGTGGTCGATATAATATCCAGCGTCCCATGGCGTCTCACAGATCGCGATATAGCCGTGCCCTTCCTCCACCTGACCAAACCATGACATGTAGGCCCCGGAGGAACAGAATTGTCCGTCAAAGGGTAATTTGCCGACCTCATTTTCCCAGGTGTTCGGGATCAGAAGACCCTGCAGGACGGGCATGACTGTGTAGGCATCCGCGGTTTCTTTTGCAAAGGAAAAATACCCCGGCCAGAGGATTTTTAAAAAAGGAAGGTCCCCCTGTCCCGGTATCAGCTCAAAGTGAAGCGCCTGCGCAGCGGTCTCGATCCAGACAAGCGTCTCGAAGGAAAACTTCCGATTCTTATAACTCTCAATTGTCTCTTCGGTTGTTGCGGCCGCTTCGCCGCCAATATCCGGACTACAGTCCTGATGCCGACCCGTTTCATTTCCAGTATCCTGACAGGTCACATTTTCCCACTCATAATGGGAAAGAATCCCTTCCCCTACGCCGCTCTTATAAGATTCATGCCGGATCACATCGGCGCTTTGAAATAAAAACCTGCTGCCGTCCTTTAAACAAAAGCAGGGACAAAACGCCTCGTCCTGACGCCATACATGACCCGAAGCTGCGACTGTATACAGCAGCGTCTCACAATTCAGTTCCACATTTATTTTTCCACAGCCAAACCGCATCATTTCACCCATTCTTCCGCACTCCTTTCGCACTCCAACCGCCATTCCTGTTCTGTTTCTCCACTTAAATCGTTCTCCCGCGGTTCACCGCTGTTTCCACGGCTTTCCTCCTGCCGGAGGCAAACATCAATCGCAGTCCCCTCTCAGGCATGCCTGCGGCGACATCTTCTCCCACTTTCTCTCCATATCGCTCACCAGCTTAAACTGTGTCCGGCAGCGGTCGAGATTCTGCCCCTCCCGCTCCGTTTTAAAATAAATGTCCCCCTCCAGATAATCCGCAAGAAAACGCATACCGCACTCTAACGTCATCAGCTTCGCGCCCAAGGGAAAAAGTGATATTTCCTCCTCCGTCAGCCTCCCTTTGGCGCCTTGCAGGAAACCCTTCAGGCAGGCCTGGTACAGCGGTAAGGAAACTGTAACCTTTTCGCAGTCCGTCTCATCCTCGGATGCCGTAGAGGCTCCCGAGCGGATGGCGTCCCCGAAATCAAAGGGTGCAAATCCCGGCATCACGGTATCCAGATCGCAGAGACAGACCGCCTCGTGTGTCGTCTGATCGAAGAGGATATTGGCAAGCTTGGGATCATTGTGCGTCACGCGAAGCGGCAGCCTCCCCTGCCCGCGCAAATCCATAAACACAGACATCTCTTCCCTGCGCGCCCGCACAAAGGCAATCTCCTTTGCCACAGACGCCGCCCGCCCGCACCGATCCTGTGAAACCGCCTTTTCAAAGTCCTGATACCGCCTGGGCGTATTGTGAAAATCCGGAATGGTCTCATGCAACTCTCCGACCGAAAAATCCGCCAGAAACGCCTGAAAGCGTCCGATTGCCAGACCTGCCTGATACATCACTTCAGGGCTGTCCGCCTGCTCATACGTTACCACATGATTCACATTCGTATAGAGTCTCCAGGCCTGCCCGTTTTCGTCCGTCAGATACGGCCGTCCATCCGCGGCCCGGATTACGGTCAGCGTGCCACGGTTCACATCCTTACCCTGCTCCTCCAGGCGCCTGCGCAGAAAAGACGTGACCTTTACGATATTATCCATCAGACCGTCCACGTCTTTGAATACAGACGTATTAATGCTCTGCAGAATATACTGCTCTCCTGACGAAAACGCCACAAGATAGGTCGTATGAATATGGCCGTTTCCGCAGGGCTCTACAGCTACAGCCTTACCGCCGGTCTCAAACCGCTCCGCAATTTGCTTTAACTTTGCAGTCTCCTCTGCCTTCATCCCATGCTCCCCGATCATTACGGCATATTTACGTAACATATTTACAACTGGAAATGACTTCCATCCGTACATTCATTGAAACATTTCCTCCATTACATCAATACGCCACTCCACCTCAAAATCCCGCTCGCTGAATTCATACGCCGCCTTCAGAGGGCCGGAGCTGCAGCTTTCGGAACCGATTCCGTTCTGGCGATAGTCCAGATACAGTTCCGTATTGCCGGACTTCACCAGCTCCTCCCTGTGCTTCATTTTCGTGAGCTCCTGCGTTGTATATGGCAGTGCCTGGAAAGAAAAGGCCTGACTGCCCGTGACGGCAAGCTTACGCTGCCCATCCGACAGCTCCACATATTCACAGTCATAGTGAGAGCCGTTCTCCTGCGGAACGATATAATCCGTAAATAAGTCCGCGACATCCGCATGGAAGAAGGACTTCCAGCAGCTCTGTCTTTTATCAATATAGCTTTCTCCGGGGCCGTATCCATAATAAGCCGCCTTTGTAAAATCCTGCGGCAGGCTGAAGTGCAGGCCAAATCTCGGCAGGGCGCAGCGAATATCCGTCACATGCACTCTGACCCCAATCTTTAAGCTGCCTTCCGCTGAAACTGTCACCGTCGTTTTCAGACGGAAAATCTGCGGCAGAACCGCATAGCCCAAAGCCAGGTCCGTCTCCACACAGATACCGCCGTCCTCATCCGGCACAATCTCAGAGCCATAGCATTTCGGCATCAGTCTGTCCAGGTGCAGCATCTCCCAACGCCCCCTGCGTCTCTTATCGTTGTCCGTAGGGGCGCGGAAGGTCTCATATGTCACGGGCGCGTTTAAAAGCTCCCTGCCCGCGACAGTCATGCGCGCAGGCAGACCGCTTCTGCGCGAAATCACATAGGTAAAACCGTCTCCCTCCAGGGTAAAGCACCCCGCTTTTTTCGTTGCTGATACCGTTTTTGGGGGCCTTGAATCTGCAGGTTCTGCGTCTGTGTGCTTCTCCTCTGCTCCTGTTTCTTCTGTAAGCAGTCCGTCTGCACGCGCGGATTCATTCTTCTGAGCGCCCGCCTCCCCGCCGCATATCGTCCTTGCGACGGTTTCCCCGTACAGAGAGGTCTTCCTTAAGCAGATCTGCTCAAAGCCCGCACTCTCCCCTTCCCGGTGAACACCGTCATTTTTATTGTAAATAAAATCAAACTTCACATAAAGACTTTCCCCATCAAGGTCTGCCAGCTGCGGCAGGGTAACCAGCTTTTTTTCTCCAGGCAGAAGCGCAACATCCACCTCGCCCCTGGCAATGGGCTTTCCAAACTCCTCCACTGTATAGGTACAGCGCAGAACCGAGGACAGCTTTGTGAAATCCATGGTATTGTAAAATTCATAGACACCCTGCACAGCGCTGATACACCTGACACGGACAGGACGGTAAACAGATTTGACCTCCAGGGAAGAAGGATTTACTTCCCTCTTCGGTCCCACCATGGCATCGATGCAGAAATTGCCGTCGTGAATATCCTCCCCGAAATCGCCGCCATAGGCGTAGGTCGGTCCGTGCTCCTTTGTATATCCCGTGCACAGGCCATGATCCGCCCATTCCCAGACAAAGCCTCCCATAAAGCAGTCGTCGCTGTATATGATCTTCCAGTAATCCTCCAGGTCGCCTGGTCCGTTTCCCATAGCATGAGAATATTCACATAAAACCAGCGGGCGCCTTAAGCCCTGCGAGCCGATATAGTCCTCCATCCACGCAAACGTCGGATACATTTTGGAACACATCGGGAATATATCCTCCACTTCCGTTCTGTCATATTGCCAGCGGACACTTTCGTAGTGGAGCGGTCTGTCCGGATCCAGGCGCATGGCCTCCTCCCCGGCTTCCTTCACATATCTGCTGTAACCGGCTTCATTGCCCAGAGACCAGATCAGAATGCTGGGGCGGTTAAAATCCCTCAGAATCATCCCCCTTACCCGGTCCTTTAACTGCTCTTTAAATTCCGGCATGGACACCACCATCGCCATTCCCTGTTTTCCGGTCCGTATCCCCTCCGGATCAGCATAGCAAAGGCTTGCGCTGGAGCTTCCGTGCGACTCAATATCCGCCTCCTCCAGCAGATAAATTCCAATCCGATCGCACATGGCGGGAAACTCAGGTGCGTTCGGATAATGTGAGGTTCTGACCGCGTTGATATTCAGCTTCTTCATCAGGCAGAGATCATTCCACATCTCTTCCCTGGTGACCGCCGCTCCGTTTTCAGCGCTGAAATCATGACGGTTCACCCCTTTGAAACGCACGTTTTTCCCGTTCATCAGGAATCGGTTTTTCTTCACGCAGACAGACCGGATACCGACCTTTTCTCCGATGATTTCCTGCGGCGTGCCAATCAGCATATCATAAAGGTTCGGCTGTTCCGCGCTCCAGAGCAGCGGATTCTCACAAAGGAATGAGACCTCACCCTTTCCTTCCTCATTCAGGCTGAAGGATACATTATAGTCTGTGGATGCAGTATCCTCATCCACTGCACCTGCTTTTACGCCGTTCGCTCCTGCAGCGTTTGTATTGGTGCCAGCCGTGTACTCCAACAGCATATCATCCATACCGGACCAGCCGCAGACCCGTGCATTGCGGCTAAAACGCACCTCACCGTTCAGCCCGGGGGTCCCGTCAAGCTCCACCCTGACACAGGCCCTGGTGAAATCCTCATTTAAATCCGTATGTACATGATAAGAGCGTACCCGCTCCTTCGGCCTTGTCAGCAGATATACATCGCGGAAAATGCCGGAGAGACGCCACTTATCCTGACATTCCAGATAGGTGCCGCTGCACCATTTTAAAACAACAATGACAATCGCATTCTCCCCATCCTGAAGGTAGGGCGTTAAATCAAACTCGCTCATGTTATGGCTGACCTGGCTGTAGCCGACAAAGCTGTGATTGACATAAAGATAAAAGCAGCTGTCAACGCCTTCCAGCGTCAGCAGATAGTCCCTGTCCGCTTCCACGCAGAGCGTAAAAGTTCTCCGGTAAATACCCGCCGGCGTATCATCCGGGACAAACGGCGGGTCAAAGGGAATCACGTACCGGCTGTTGACATACTGCGGCTTATCATACCCAAAAAGCTGCCAGCAGCCCGGCACCTTGATCTGTCCTTTCCCGGCCCACAGCTCTTCCTTAGTGAGCTCCTCCAGCTCCTGATAGCTCTCAAGATATCGAAAATCCCAGACACCGTCGAGCAGCTGAAACCGGGAAGAGAGCTCCCTGTTTTCAAACGCGTTCTCTCCCGGCGCAAACGGAATGTAATAATTGCGCGGCGCCGCGGTGTTGATATGACAGCAGTCAAAGGTCTCATGGTATCGTTTTGTAATCATCTTCTCCGGTTCCTTTCATAAAACCTTGTTCTCATCAGAATATACACTATTTTTTTCACATCTTCAACAAGCGATTCCCTCTTATGGGACAGATTTTGTGATCGTAGCCAAAAAACGCCCGGACGGCCTTTACCTGACCATCCGGGCGTTATCCATTTTATCTGTTATTTACTGTTTTACCGGCTTCAGCTGTTATATCGGACATCATCTGCCGCCTTTGTTTCTGCTGCCGGTCTGCTGTCTCTTTACTGCCCCTCACTGATCACGATGCTCATCCTGGACTGGATAATCTCGCAGACCTCGTCGACAGTCTTCTGGCCGTTGAAGTAGGCGTCCGCCTCCTCAAAGATAATGTTTGTCACCTCATCAGATGCACTGCCGGCTTTTGTGTCCACGCTGTAAATGTAATCCAGCCATTCCTGCGCTTCCTCTTCAGTGGCAGGGTCAATCACGATCTCCACACCGTCAATCCACGCGGTGTTATCATAATAAACCTTCTCACCATTATCATCCAGATAATAGCTCCGCTCCGTCATCCGCTCCACGAGCACTTCCACAGCAGCCTTTAAAATCGGAATTCTGTAATAATAGCCTCCCTCCTCGGGCATCTGTGCTTCTTCTGTAATAAAGCTTCTGACAAACTCCCAGGCCCCTTCCACGTTATCGGAGGTGGAGCAGATGGCAAAGGACGAGTCTGCGTAAATGATGCCGGTAATTCCGCTGTTATTCGGGAAGCCGACCGGGGTCGCATCCTCGAAAAAGGTCGAATAGTAATTGCTTCTCAGATACTGCAGGCTGGATAAACTGATGGAGTACAGCAAGTTCCGATCCGTAATATACCGCTCATCATAATCTTCCCAGTAGTCATCGCTGTACAGCGTGTCATAATCGATGTCATCCGGAAACTGCGCGATAAATTCGAGCAGGCTCTTGAACTCATCGCTTGTGAAATCACAGGTTCCGGCCTCTTCATCCACAAATTCATCGTAGCAGTAGGCCATCGCCTGGTAAAGAACCGTCGACCTGTCATAATAATCCTCAAACACGGACGCGTCCGGATACGCCTCCATGATCTCATTCAGGCGCTCCCAGGTCAGGCTTTCATCCTCCCCGAAGATACTGGTCTTTCCCATAAACGTACTGATGCGGAAGGAAGTCACCAGCTGATAAAGCCCGCCGTCATACTCGTAGGCGCGGAAGACATTCTCACAGTAATCCTCGAGATTCAGCTCCTCATCCGCCTCGATCAGCTCATAGAAATCCGCAAGAATCCCCATCGAAGCATAGGAATCCATGTCAAAATAACCTGCGTCATAAATGATATCCGGAATATTGCCCGCTACAATTTCGTTATTGAATTTCGTCACACCGGCGAGATAATCCTCATCTGTCGCGTAGCTGGAATAATAGATGACGTTGATCTTGTAGGTGTCGCTGGATTTATTAAATTCGATCACCTTGCGCAGCACATCCGAAGATGTATAGTACATGGCCAGGGTCAACACCGTTCTGTCCGCCACATTCTCCGGGGCCACATGTGTCAGCAGGGAAAAATGCTGGTCGTAATCAGTAATATCATAATAGGAAGCCAGCACGGTATCCTCTGAAAGGAAAATCAGATGATTGAGGCTCGTGGTGGGCAGGTCGCTGTCGATATAATTTAAGATCTGCGTCACATCCTCATCGCCGAAATTATAGCCGTAAACCGCGGCGGAATCGGTCACCACCAGGTCATAGCCGCTGGCTCCGCCGTCGAAAATATTATAATTGGACAGAGTGTCTAAGACCTCCACTTCCTCCCCGGTTTCTCCCGTGGTCAGATCCACCGTCACATAAGAAGAGGATGTGTAATCACTGTTCCAGACCTGGAAGACCGGCATGCCGTCATAATAAAAGGCCGCCTGATACAAATCCAGAGAGGAATCCGCTTCCACCATGGACACAAGATTTCCCTCCATATCCAGCGTCACAATGATCGACCAGTTCCATAAAATCAGCTGATCCTCATGGTTGAAATCCATGGAATAGAAATACACATACTCATATTCCTCGCCCCAGTCCACGGTGTTGATACGGAACAGCTCCGTACCGTCTGCCGTCACGGCGACCAGAAAACTGTTGTCCTCGTAATAGGTCCAGTCATCATTATAAATCGTAGTCTCGCCCAGGTAATAGAGGACGCCGTCCGGAGAAATCCAGTAATTGTAAAGATAGGTATCCTCATACAGTTCGTCTGTTTCCTGCAGGGGAGAGGAACCGATTTCATCAGTCCCTTCTTCGGTTTCTGTCGTCACATCTGCCTGACCGCTTGTCTCATCTGTATCTTCACCTGATTCAGTGCCTGTTTCAGTCGTTTCTTCCTCTGTGACATCCCCATCGCGGGCTTCCACCGTCGTGATTGTACTGCTGACAGTTTCCTCCTCGGAAAGCGGCTCCACTCCCGAATCAGAATCCTCTGTCTCCCAGGTGTACTCGTAAATCGTCAGATCTGTCAGCAGCGTTCCTTCCTGATCCCAGGTGGTGAAATGATAGCTGTAGCCGTTCGAGTCACTTAACTCCGTCACCAGATAGAACGTGTCATTGTAATACTCGATCGCATAAATATAGCCATCATCCCCCAGGTATTCATTCATCTCTCCGAATTCGCTCTCGCGGAATACATAGTCTTTGGAGGCTGTCGATGTACTCTCGCTTGAACTGCCGCTGTTGGTGCCGTCTCCGCAGCCAGCCAAAGTCAGCGTCATCGCCGCACACAGGCCGGCGGCAAGCCACCTTTTCATTTCCTTTTTCATGATTCCCCTCCTTTTAACAGACAATATCATTCTGTCCGTCATACGTTTCTTCGTTTACTTCCCTATCGTATACTGTGTCGTCCTCTTCTCCGTCTGCTTCCTCATCGTATACCGTATCGTTCTCTTCTTCATTTACTTCCCCGTCGTACACCGTGTCGTCCTCTTCTTCATTTACTTCCTCATCGTACACCGTGTCATTCTCTTCTACATCTGCTTCCTCATCATAAAACAGAGCGCCCTGCTCTTCGCTCTCCTCATACTCATCCTCGTCAAAGGTCAGCAGAACAAACGGATTTTCCTCGATTCCGAGCTTTTCATTTTTCTTTTTCCGCCGATTCGCGCTGCCCTCATACACAAAGTCCCCGATTCCGGTGATAATATCCCGTGTGCGCCACTTTCTGCGAAGCCATGCCCGCCAGAGGATGATCACCTCCACAATCAGTACAAAGGAAAGAATCAGCACCTGCATAAAAAGGATCCCCGCCAGGATATCCTCATAGCCTCTGGCAATATTTTCCCAGTAGGGGAAAATGACACCGGAAAGCCCCATGCTGCGGGTGCCAAACTCCTTTAAAACTGCCACCAGGTTCTCCAGATCGTAACGGTTTGAGTTCTCCACGATGGACACGTCCCGGCTGCTTAACGCATCCGTCACCAGATTCAGAGCATAACCGCTGACCGGATTGGGAAGCAGAAACTCAATCGTCTGCAGGCCGTTGTCTGTCCCATAGAGATAAAGACTCTCCTTAGAAACATAGACCGTACTCTCTCCGTTGCCGGCAGCGTCATTCATATAGCCGCTGTCCCGCTCATAGACACCCACAATCTTATGCGGTATATCCTGGATGTAAATATATTTTCCGACCACGTCGCTGCTGCCGAAAAGCTGCCAGGCCGCTTCCTCATCGATGATCACCACATCCTGCATCACGTCATCCCCGCTGAAATAACTGCCGTATTTCAGCTTCAGGGGATGGAAAAGAAAGAAATCTCCTCCCACGCCGTATGCGTTGAACGTAACGGTCGTCCTGTCTGATTCCATGGTGATACTCCCCTGCGAAGAGTAGCCATACACCAGAAGCCTGGCCGATTCGGAAGCCTCCTCCCCGACCGTGATGGAAGCCTCCTCCAGGTCGGACAGCAGGTTATAGTACAGCTCCAGCACCAGGTATTCCTGGGTCTCTAAGTCAGAAAGCATCGAAAGCTTCTCGCTCTCAGACAGATACACGCTGATCTGCGCATATCCCCCGTCAGAATCCCAGGTCGACGCAACCTGCTCATGGGTAAGTCCTTTTTTGATTCTGCCGGATATCACCTGCAGGATTCCCACTGTGATCAGGCAGATCAGGCATACTATCGTCCATATGATTTTTTTCAGTGATATATTCCCCCGGAATCCTCTCATAGCCTCCGTCCTAGTCTGCCAGCCTGATTAACTGTCCGGCTTCCACCGGTGCGGTGGATGTCGTGATCACGAATTCTCCGCCGGTAAAGGCGCCGCTGACCGCGGTGCGGCTGTCATCGCTGGCCAGCACCTCCACGCTTAAGCGCTCCGCGTAATAGCGGTTGCCAAGCGGAGAGGACTTGCGCGACACAATCAGCACAAATTTGCCGTTTGAATCCTCTCTGACGGCGCTGTTCGGCACCGTGTAGGAATAGGTAGCGGATTTCTGCCCGATGGAAATGCTCAGGCTCTGGCCGTCCACCACGTCTCCGGTCACCGTAAAGGTCAGGATCTTATTCTGGCCGCGGCTGGAGGCATCCGTCGTGATTTTGGACAGCACAACTGAGATATCATTGTAGTACCAGGAGTTCTGCAGCTCTGCCACATCGCCGACGCTCAAAGAATTGGCCTGCTCCGTCGTGACCGTGATAGTCATGGTGTAATCCTCGCCCTCCGGATAGATTTCCACGGTCACTTCATCATCGGAAACGGTCCGGCCGGCTCTGACATTCACGGACTTAACGGTGCCGGATATGGGCGCCTTGATTTCCGGATCGATGGTATCGTCCTCTTTGGCAAGTTCTTTTTTCAGATCCGCAATCAGTTCCTTCTGATCCTGGATGTCCTGCAGGAGGCTCAGAAATTTCTCCTCGGTGGTATAATCCGAAATCAGGTCATTGATCTTTTCCGTATTTTCCGCGATCTCGGCTTCCAGCTGGCTGATATAATTCTCATTGATCGCAATGACATTGGTCAGTCTGTTGTATTCTTCCTCATTTCCCTCATTCTGCGCCTGCCGCTGCAGATCCTTTAACGGCTTGATCTCACTCTCATAGAGATCAATCGTGTCCTGAAGCGTTTCGTTTTTGCTTCTCAGCTCGTTGATCTGCTCCTGATAGCTGGCAAAACCGGTGGTGTTCCCAGTCTGAAGATTATAGGAGGTCTCGGTGGACATGTCGGCGGATAAAAGAAGGGTCTCATATTCTTCCTGAAGTTCCTCAAGCTCCTTCTGCGCCGCTTTTAACTCAGAAGTGTCTTTTTCCTCCGCCTCAGGCACCTCCAGGGTAAAGAGGATGTCTCCCTCCTCCACCTCATCGCCTTCCTTGACCGACACGCTGACGACCTTCAGGGCCTCTCCCGCTTCCGTATAAACCTCCCAGGTATCGCTGGCTTCCACGGTGCCGGTGCCTCTGATTTTGGTCGTGATGGTGCTGCTGGTGGTATACTCGGCGGACACCTCCGGCAGGGAATAGTTCATGATGGTGTTGGAGAAGAAGGTGAGGAGGAGCATGATGATCAGAAATACGATGACCGCGTTTTTGATCCAGTCTCTCCTTTTGGTGGTTCCGATTTCGTTCATTCCGATTTGCCTCCCATGTTATTTGTACAATTCCAGCTAAGATCCTCATGAGACACATATACTGCTGCGTTCATGCTTAGCCTTGCAGCGATTTTTATTATATGGTTCGTCACGTTATTATGTATTTTATTGCTTTGTTAAATTCTCTTCAACCCTTGATTCCGCCCTGATATGTAATCCCTTCCACCAAGTAGTCCTCCCCATAGAGGAACACAAACAGGCAGGGGATCATGTAGATCGTGGCGACGGCAAAGGCCAGGCCCAGCTCCTCACTGTTGATTTTACTTAAATATACGCTCAGCGGCTGGAGCGTGGAGTCCGATAACAGGATAATGGGCTGCTCCACCATGTTCCAGTAGTCAATAAAGACAAGGATCGCCACCGAGCAGACTGCGCTCTTACACAGCGGCAGGGCGACCTGGATAAAAATCTGAAACTCCCCGGCGCCGTCGATTTTGGCCGCCTCGATGATGCCGACCGGTATGCGCTTCATGTACTTGGTCAGCAGATAGACCGAGAACGGGGAGAAAATGCCCGGCAGCCAGATGGCCCAGCGCGTATCCAGGATGTTCAGCCAGTCGCTGACGAGGTAGTTGGGTACGAGCGTCACCTGGTAAGGCATCAGCATCAGGATAATATAGGAAAAGAAAATAATCTGTCGCAGTCTCCCGTCATAGCGGTAAAAGCCGTAAGCCGCCAGGGCCGCCACCACAATCTGAAAGACCACGATCGGCACCACCAAAATCACAGAATTCCAGAATTTCAAAAGATAGTCCGGGCTTTTCAACAAGACAGTAGCATACTGCTCAAAGGACACCATGTCCGGGATAAATTTCAGATTCACCTGCTCTGCAATAAAGACCTTGCCGCCGGATTCCGTTGTGGAGAAAATCACACCGTAATTCGCCGAAATCTCCGTACTCGACATGAACGAGTTCGTGATGGTCAGCACGATTGGCGTTAAAAACAGGATCGCGAAACAGGCCGCAAAAATAAAGGCGATGGACAGCTGAATGATATGCATCCCTTTTTTGAAGATGCGTCTTTTGGATTTTCGATTGCGCATCAACCCTCCACGTCCTTTCCGAAATAATTTTCAATGAGGAACAGAATCCCGATCAC
The DNA here is from genome assembly GCA_021199495.1 of Lachnospiraceae bacterium. Lineage (GTDB taxonomy): Bacteria > Bacillota > Clostridia > Lachnospirales > Lachnospiraceae > RGIG6307. The sequence goes on from JAJQHY010000079.1 coordinate 59,277, forward strand.
CACGATCATAAAGAGACTCATCAGGATAGCCGCCGCGGACAGATTCTGATAATTCAGCTTGCGGAACATATTGTTCATGTAGTGCTGCAGCATGTAAATCCAGTCCGTAGGGTTGTCGCCGGTCAGAAGGTAAACCTCCCGGAACACCTTAAAGGAATTGATCAGGGACATGATCGTCACAAAAAGAACCGTTGATGTCATGTATCTGAGCTTCACATGCCAGAAAATCTGAAACTGGCTGGCCTTCTCCAGCACGGCCACCTCCACCAGCTCCTGCGGAATATTGGACAGGGCCGCCATGAAAAGGATCATGTTGTAGCCCAGGTTTTTCCATAAGAATAAAATGACAATGACGATGATCCCGTAGGAGGATTTCAGCCAGTCGATTTTATTCTCCACGCCGATAAAGGAGAGCCACTGATTGACAGCACCGTTGTAGTCAAAAAGCACCTGCCAGACCAAAACGACGCTGGCCACCGGCACCATCATGGGGCTTAAAAAGAAGGTGCGGAACTGGCTGCGCAGCGGAATTTTCCACTGCAGGACCAGGGCCAGCAAAAGGGATAACACCACCGCTAACGGCACCGCGATCGCCGAAAACCGCAGGGTGTTGCGTACAGCCTGTTTGAAAGCGGCATTGTTCACCAGTTTCACGAAATTGTCCAGCCCGACAAAGTTCATACTGACCGGGTTATCCACCACAGAATAGACGATCACAACAAGAAAAGGAGCGAAGAAAAAGGCAAGCACCCCGAGAAAGCTCGGTGCGAGGAAAGCGCCGGAGATATGCTTGATCTTGCGTCTCTGCCTGCCCGCTTTTCCATTGGGTTTCACGGTTGTATTCTTTTTATGTTTGAAACCCATCCGGGTGCCTCCTTTACGTCTCTCAATCCTGTCCGACATACCCCAAGCAGTCCACAGGATGAAGCATAAATCTCTCATCGTAACCGCACAGAATTCCTCTGACAGTTTTACCCTGTCCTGTTCTGCAAATAATTAACTGTTCTCACTCAAATACAGACTTACACGGTTCTGGATAATCTCCGCCACGTCATCCACGCTCTTCTGCCCTGAGAAGTAGCTGCCTGCTTCCTCCTCAATGATAGCAAGGATCTCCGAGTTGCCGCTGCCTGCCACCGTTACTGCGCCGTTTAAGAGCTCGTAGAATTCCTCCACGTCCTCCTCCGTACAGGGCACATACCAGTATTCCCATCCATCCTGATAGCCGATGCCGCTGCTGCCGCCGATCAGGACCGGATTCCCGTTCTCGTCCAGATATGGGTCGCCGTTTTCATCCAACGCATACTCGACCGTCGTCTCTTCCGCAAAATAAGCATCCAGCTCACTTTGCAGAATGGAAAAAGCGTATCCTCCCCAGGCCGTATCCTCCGTCAGCGTCGACACGATAAAGTCCGCCGCCGCATCCTTATATTCTGACTTAGAGCAGATTGCGTAAGTGGAACCGGTGCCGCTGATGATCGTGCCGTTACCGCCAACGCCCGGATAGCCAATAGCTGTGTACGCCTTCCCCTCAAAATGCGCTCTGTAGAGTTGAAGCTCATCCAGGTCGTAAATGTAGACCTCCTCCGCGGCCAGTGTCCCATTCTGGATTTTGGTCGGTTCGCTCTCCTCCCAGGTCTCATTGGATTCCTCCGGGAAAGCGGCCGCCAATTCTAACAGTGCCTTGAATTCCTCACTGTCAAAGCTGCAGGTATGGTCCTCTTCGTTGATAAAGCTGGTATATCCATAGGTCAGAAGCGTGTTCAGCATCTGATCACACGTTTCTCCCATGAACCACTCCATGCCCGCCGGAAGAGAGGCAATCACTTCCGCGGCTTCTTCAAGCGTCCAGCCAGACGCATCTCCCACCAGCTCTGACAGGGCGTACACCGTCTGAAGCTCGAACTCACCCGGCAGTTCGTACAGCTTCCCATCCCGCAGATATGCATCGTAAACCTGCGCCACGAATTGATCGCGGGTATATCCTCTCTCATCCAGATACGGCACCAGATCCTCTAAAAGTCCACTGCTGATCAGGGTATTCGTATTTACACCATAACCGGTCATGATAATATCCGCGCCGTCGCCGCTCACCAGGTCATTCTGCATCCGGGTCATCGCGTCATCATAATAGGTCTGGTAATCATTATAGTCTGTAATTAAAGTATAATCCAGATAGGTCTTAATTTCAATGCGATACTGATCATTTGCCTTATTAAAGGCCACAACATATTCCTGCGTATAGCTGTCATTGGAAAAGAGTGCCAGGGTAAGCGTCGTCTTCTCTGACACCTCGCTGCTTTCCTTGCGGGTCACAAGCGACATGTTCCCATTGTACGAATTGGCGGAGTAATCATAAATCTCCACCACCATGGTATCCTCATCTATGTAATACACCGCGTTGACATTATAACCCACAATGTCCAGGCTGACCCAGTCAAAGAGTGTCTCCGTCCCGCCGGTCGAAGCGTCATAGCGATACATATTCATGCCAGAGCTGTCGCCGTAAATCACACTGCCGTCCGCAAGTACATTGACCGTATTGGAATCAAAATTCGTCACTCCGAAATCGATTGTTTCAAACGCCTTTGTGTCAGGGTTGACATAGGCCAGCTGATAACCACTGTCATAATAGGTAGCGATCACCCGTCCGTCCTCGGACAGACCCATGGAATTCAACCAGTTGGGGACCGCGATTTCGGCGATCTGATTTCCCTCCATGTCTGTCACAAACGCAGCGGAATCACATCCCAGATAGATATATCCGTCTGTGCCAACAATCAGATCACTGACATAGGCGTAACCGTTCTGCTCCTCCAGCCTGGACATCAGATCGTCCAGAGAAAAGACGCTTCGTGTCTGACCGTTTTCATCCAGAATGCGCACGGAATAATGCGTCTCCTCATCATAATAAGCCTCTAAAAGAACAAATCCCGCAAAATCTCCCTCCGGGATAATCGCGGCATTATAAATGTAAGAATTCTCACCTGTCTCGCACTCTATCGTCTGCACCGAACCGGTATCCAGATCCATCACCAGAAGCTCCACACGCTCTTTGGACTCTCCATACACAGTGTAGGTTTTTAAGAGCAGATGCCCAAAGCAGCCGTGGGTGGAGTAGTAGCCATTCTCACTCTCATTTTCCTCAGAACCCCAGTCCAGATCCTCCAGGACATAGACCCAGGTCAGCGCATTTTCCGTATCATCCTGAACATCAGCGCTGCCTGTACTCTGCGAGGAACAGCCTGTAAAAAGCAGCGTAAGAACGGCCAGTAAAGCCGGTAAGATAACCGTCAGGGTTTTCTTTTTCATGAAGACCTCCAGTGAAACAGATTTTAGCATGAAAATGTATCCGATTTGTAACATCCTCTGCTGCATTCAGTATACAACATAATCTTTCAGAATACTATTTAAGATTTTCTGAAGATTGCCCCTTCACCTTTGCAACCGGTAGCACGCCGCCTCCTTTAAATGCGCCTCCTGTATCAGTTCGCTGTCCTCCAGGTCCGCAATTGTCCGTGCTACCTTCAACAGCCTGTGATACGCTCTGGCCGACAGCTGCAGGCGCTCAAACAAAAGCCCCGCACATAGCTCTGCCTCCTTTGTCATGGCGCAGTAACGCGCGATATCCATCGCCGGAATCTGGGAATTAAAGCAGATCTGTGTCCCCTGAAACCGCACCTGCTGCCGCTCCCTCGCCTTCAGGACGCGGCCGCGCATGACGGCACTGCTCTCCGAAGGCTTTACCTCCCTTAACTCCTCAATGCGCACCGCGGATACCTGACAGCATAAGTCAATCCTGTCGAGTATTGGCCCTGATATTTTACTCGTATATCGGGTAATTTCGGCGTCCGTACATTTGCAGCGGTTGCGGTCCGGATAATAGCCGCAGGGACAGGGGTTCATCGCCGCCACCAGCATGAAATCCGCCGGGAAGGAATATATCGCCTCGCTTCTGGCAATCTGCACCCGCTTTTCCTCCATCGGCTGGCGCAGCACCTCCAGAACATCCCGGCGGAATTCCGGCAGCTCGTCCAAAAACAGAACCGCCCGGTGCGCAAGCGAAATTACGCCCGGTCTCGGAATGCGGCCACCTCCCGCCATGGCCTGCACGGACATGGTATGGTGCGGATTTAAAAAGGGACGCCTGGTGATAAAGGGCGTGCTTTCATCAAGCTTCCCGGCCACACTGTAAATACTGGAAATCTCCATGCTTTCCTCGGCGGAAAGGGGCGGCAGGATGGAGGGCAGGCGTCTGGCAATCATCGTCTTCCCGGCGCCCGGCGGCCCGATCAGGAGAAAATGATGGAAACCGGCAGCCGCGATCTGCGCGGCCCTGCGCGCCTGATACTGCCCCTGCACCTCCGAAAAATCCGCCGTATCTGATGCCGCTTTTTCCTGAAAATAAGCTGCCGTGTCCAGAACATAAGGCTCCTTCTTTTCTCCTGAAAGCAGTTCAAGTACATCCGTCAGGTTGTCCATCCCGTAGACCTCTATGCCCTGCACAAAGGCACCCTCTTTGGCGTTGGCCGAAGGCAGAACCACCCGCGCAAAGCCCTGCCTTTTGGCCTCATTGACGATGGGCAGAACGCCCTGAATCCCCCTTAACTCCCCGTTTAAACCGAGCTCTCCTAAAAAGAGGGTTTCCTCAAGCCCCTGTGCCCTGATTTCCCCGGAAGCGTAAAGCGCGCCAATGGCGATCGGCAGATCAAGTCCTGTCCCCGCCTTCTTTAAGTGTGCCGGACTGACATTGACTGTGATGCGCAGATTGGGGAGCTGTTTTCCGATGTTTTTGACCGCCACGCGGACACGCTCCCGGGCTTCCTTGACTTCAAAAGCCATATTGCCCACCATATCAAATGAAGGCAGACCGAAGGACGCGTCGACCTCAACCCTGAGCATCCGGGCATACATGCCCTGCATCATACCGCTGTAAACATATGTGTACATAAAATAACCTCCTCGTGCATATGATCGTTCACTACATATATGCACGGGGAGGCCATTTTTTCGCGCTTTTTAATTCTTAAATTTTTATAAACTGTCCGCCCACATTCCGGCACTTTCCGGCCAGCTCCAGTTCCAGAAGCCCTGTCAGAAACTGCGGCAGATCCGCATGTCCGTCATTTTCTGAGAAAATACGGTACAGCACCTCCACTGACTGCGGAGTTGTGTCGAGAAGAGGCAAAAGCTGATTTAAAAAAGGCGACAGGTACGGATCGTAAGTTGATTTTTCCTCTTCTGCACAGTTTCCGGCTATGGCAGCAGCCTTCCGACCCGGGCTGTACTCCCCGTTTTTCTGCCTTAACGCAAATGCTTCCCACACCATCTCTACCATCTGCTGCGGGGAAATGACAATACGCGCGCCCTGACTGTAAAGCTTATGGCAGCCCAGGCTTAACGCGTCCGTAATCCGCCCCGGTACAACCGCCACCTCGCGCCCCTGCTCCAATGCCATATCCACCGTAATCAGGGTGCCGCTCTTTTCTCTGGCTTCAATCACCAGCACCAGATCCGCCAGCCCGGAAATCAGACGGTTCCTCGGAGGGAAATTTTTGTTCAGAGGCTGCATACCGAGCGGATATTCACTGGTAATCCCGCCCTCTGCAACGAGCCGCTCATACAAAGGCCTTTCCTCGGGCGGATAGCAGATATCCGCACCGCAGCCCAAAACAGCGACGCTTTTCCCGCCGGCATCCAGACAGGCACTCTGGCTGATACTGTCGATTCCCCGCGCCATGCCGCTGATGACCCATATTCCGGCCGCGGCCGCGGCACTTCCCATCAGCCGCGCACACTCCCTGCCGTAGGCCGAACAGGCACGCGCGCCGATAATGGCGACCGTTGGTCTGTCACCTTCCGGCAGAGCCCCCTTTATGAAAATTCCGTAGGGCGGATCGGGGATTTCTTTCAGTCGGTTCGGAAAACCGCCTTCCCGTACCGTCACATATTTCACCCCTGTCCTCTCGCATTGCCGCAAAAGTCCATCCGGTGTCTGTGAAAACATTCGCAGACTTTCGATCTGCAGCGGTTTTAAAACCTGGCGCAGCTCTTCTTCCTGCGCCGCTGCTGCCTGTTTTAAAGACCCAAATTTCTCCTCCAGACGATAAATTGTCTTTCTTCCGATTCCGGGCACACTCTGAAACCACAGCGCCCACAGATTTTCTTCACACATAAAAAAGCCCTCCCGTGCCTATAGTCGTTCACCCTATATATGCACGGGAAGGCCCATTTATCGCGAAAGTTTTTATAAAAACTTTCCCTATCTGTTTTTTCGTATCCGTTTTACATCGTCTGCCGAAACACAGCTTCCGTTTATGACTGTTTTTTCTCTGCCTCCTTTGTCGCGAACACCCACTTTTTCTGAATGACATAGCTGATAAAGAAAATCCCGGTGTCCACAATCGCCTTCGACAGCACGGTTGGAATTGCCGTCGGCATCATCGTCACCAGCTGCGCGCTGGCAAGCATCTTGCCCACAAACAAAATCGCGTATTTCACCGCCTGCGAACCCATAAACTGCGCCGAAGATGTACCGCCCGCTCCGCCAAAGCTTCAGAATTTATTCATCAGGAAATTCAGTGTCCCAGCGATCACCCTGGAAATGGCTGTGGCCAGGTAAATCATCTGCGCCCGCGGCAGAGGAATGACCTGACAGAGCAGATAGAAAAGCAAAAGCTCCACCGCCGACCCGGTCAGGGAGGATGTGACAAATTTAAGGAATGGAATCCGTTTTCTGATAAATTCGATCACTTTTTCCAAGACAATAAAGTCTCCTTTCACCGGTTCATTAAAAGCATCTGCAGACGGTTTTCCACATTCGCGTAGCTGGTGTCCGGGTCCAGATCCAGCGGCAGAATCTGAATGTCAGGGAATTCCTCCTTCAGCTTCTTGATCGTTCCTCTGCCGCAGACATGATTGGGCAGACAGCCGAAAGGCTGCAATATCACGAAGCTTTTCACGCCCTCCCTCGCGTAGTGGGCAATCTCCGCCGCCATCAGCCATCCCTCGCCGCAGCTTAAGGTCTCCGGGATGATATCTGCGACACCCTGATACATATCCCTCGGGCGCAGGGACTTTTCATACAGCGGATGCCTCACCGCCACCTTCTCTAACTTTTTCTGAATCTCATCAAAAAGCCACGTCACAGCGAACGGATACGGGAAAATATTGACGTGGTAGTCCGAAATCTCACACTCCGTGGCGCGGAAATCCTTGCGCAGCTGATCCGTAATCCTGGGGAAAACCGCCTCCATACCGTTTCTCTCCAGATAGCGCTCAAGATCAAAGTTGGAGCCCGGATGATAAGTCACTAAAAGCTCGCCGGTCACAAACACGCGCGGCTTTAAATGGCTTCTGTCATACGGGATTGCCGCCATCTGATCAATACAGACTTCAAACGCCTTCCTGGCCTCACCGATCCCCTTGCGGATCCCGTCCGCGATCTGGAGCACGCAGGACTGATATACCCGGTCTGTCTCACCCGGATTGATTTCATAGGGGCGGATTTTGCGGCAAAGCTCGGTCAGAATGTCCAGCATTTCAAAGACCCAGACCGCCTCCAGCACCGCGCTGATGCCCAAAAGAGAAACGCCGGGATGCATATCCTTGGAATCCCCCATATCCGTTGTCAGGACCGGCACCTGAGAAAAGCCAGCGGCGTCCAGACCCTTGCGCAGAAGACCCGCGTAGTGGGACATGCGGCAGTCGCACTGGAATTTTACCATACCGACCGCCACTTCGTCCAGATTATAATTTCCCTTTTGCAGCGCACCGATCAATTCCCCGATCACCATCTGGCAGGGGAAACAGATGTCGTTATGTACATATTTTTTGCCCAGGCTGATTTCATGAAGGCCGCCCACCGGTATGGACTGCACAATAAAATTCTCTTTTTCAAGAATAGCGCACAGCAGGACGGAAACCTCCGCTGAAATATTGGGAATCAGCAGGGTTCTGACCTTTTTATCCTTTTTATAAAATTTCACCGGGCTCGGAGCGGGCAGCGGGCAGATTTCGGATGTCTGTCCATTTTTGGCCTTCCGCCTGATTTCCACCGTTTCCAGAAATGATTCCACGCGGATTCCCAAAGATCCCTGCGCGTCACTCTCATCGACCTTTAGGATCAGCGGCGGTTTGTCAGACCGTTCTGTCATAATGCGGACGATCTCATCCGAAAGCACTGCGTCATGGCCGCAGCCAAAACTGACTAACTGCACATACTCCAGCGCTTCATTTTCTGCGGCGACCATGGCTCCGGCCAGCATTCTGGTATGAAAATTATTGGTAATCTCAATGCGGGTATTTTTCAGATCCTGCTTCTCAAGGCCCGGCAAACTGTCCACCGGCAGCACCGAAATCCCCTTTTTCAGGAATAATTTCGAGATATCATGGGAAACAAAGGGATCGGTGTGATACGGCCGGCCGGCTAACACCACCGCATAGCCGCCCTCTTTTTGAGCCTGTTCAATGACCTGTTCCGCCTTTTGCGTCAGCGTTTCGCGGAACAGCCGGATGGCAGCCTCTCCCTGCTTAAAAGCTTCCTCCGCCTCCTTTTGCGTCACATGATACGTATCGACCGCGTACTGACAGATCTGCTGCCTGCGGTTCTTTTCCGTAAACCAGTGAAAAACCGGCGTGTCGTAAATCACGTCATAGCGGCTCTCCGGGTTCTGGGAATTACGCACCACCATAGGATAGCCCTGCAGAACGGAGCAAACGTAAGGGCTCTGCTTGTCCACGCCCTCCGGTGGCATGTGCATGACATAGGGAAAGAAAATACGGTCCACCTTCTGCTTCGCCAGGTCCGCCACATGGCCGTGCACCAGCTTGGCCGGGAAACAGATGGTGTCGGAAGCGACAAAGGACAGGCCCTCCTCGTACATTTTGCGGCTGCTTTTATGGGAAAATTTCACCTGAAAGCCCAGCGCCTTGAAAAAGGTGCTCCAGAAGGGCATACTGTCCCAGAATTCCAGTACGCGGGGCAGGCCGATGACCTCCTCGCGGACGGTTTGTGCATGGTAATCATATTCCTGGAAGAGCAGCTTTTCGCGTTCCGCGAACAGATCTACAGGCTGCATAACATTATCAGGCTCTGGCACCGGTTTTTTGTCCCATTCCTCATCTGTCATCCTCTCCCCGCGCTCACACCGATTTCCCGTGACAAAATATTTCCCGTCCGAAAAGGAAATCACCGTGCGGCTGCAGTGATTGGCGCAGCCCGGGCACACCACGCCGGTCTTTGTCTCATACTGAAAATGCGCAAGCCCGTCCCTGCCGATAAAGGAAGTCCCCTTAGAATCCGCGTACCCGTACTCCTCAATCCGCTGTTTTGTCAGCATTGCTGCTCCGAGAGCGCCCATCTCCCCGGAATATGGCGCCAGATGCACCTCCCGGCCCAGATACTCCTCCAGCGCCCGCAGCACCGCCGCGTTGTTAAATGTTCCTCCCTGCACCACAACGCAGTCCCCCAGCGTGTCCGTGTTGGAAAGACGAACCACCTTCGTGAACACATTTTCAATGATGGAACGGCAGAGTCCGGCCATGATGTCCTGCGGATTTTTGCCGTTACGCTGCTCATTGATGATCGTGCTGTTCATAAAAACGGTGCAGCGGCTGCCCAGACGCGCAGGGTTTTCGGCGGCAAAGGCTGCATCTGCAATCTTTTCCACCGGAATGTTCAGACTTTCCGCAAAGGTTTCCAGGAAGGACCCGCAGCCGGAGGAACAGGCCTCGTTTAACATAATATTGGTAATTACACCGTCCTGAAGCCAGATGGCTTTCATATCCTGGCCGCCGATGTCCAGAAGAAAGGTTGCCTGCGGATAAAACTTTAAAGCCGCCGTGGCATGCGCCACCGTCTCCACGATATGATAGTCTGCCCCGAAGGCCTTCGCCAGCATTTTCTCCCCATATCCGGTGGTTCCAACACCCAGTATATTTAATTTCACACCCTGAGAATCATATTTCTCATAAAAGCTGCGGATACCGTCGCAGACGACGCGTAGCGCCTGTCCCTGGTTGGAGGCATAAAAGCGGTCGATCACCCGCTCGTTTTCATCCATCAGCACCATCTTGGATGTAGTGGAGCCGGAATCGATTCCTAAAAAGGCGCGGATTTCCCCTCTGTAAATTTCAGGTTTCTCCACCTCCATCCGCTCTTTGTCATGGCGCAGCTCAAAATCCTCCCGCTCCTGCTTAGATGCAAAAAACGGCTGACTCTCATTTTCCGCCTGTTCACTTTTGTTTTTCAGGCAGACAGTCAGACACTCACTCAGCTTTTCGAGTGTCACCCTGTCTTCATCCGCGCACTCTCTGCCAGCATCTTCCGCTGCCAGCGTCTTCACATCCGCATTCCGTCCACTCCCGTCAGCCGACGTCGTATCACCCTTTCCCATCGGAAAGAGCTTATCAATCGCAATCGCCGTCCCCAATGCCACAATCGTCTCCGGATGATCCGGAATGATAATCTCTTCCGCTTTTAAATGCAGCCGCTCCGCAAACACCCTCACCAGCGTTGGATGAAAGGTCAGCGGACCACCCTCAAAAATGATCGGCGCTGTAAGCTCCAATCCCTGGGAAAGGCCCCCGATCGTCTGCTTCGCAATGGCGTGAAACGCGGAGAGCGCAATATCCTCCCGCGCAGCCCCCTGAATCAAAAGCGGCTGGATGTCCGTCTTAGCAAATACACCGCAGCGCCCGGAAATATCATAAACATGATTTCCTGCTGCCGCCAGCGCCTCGTAATTTTCCGGCTCTACATGCAAAAGCGCCGCGATCTCATCGATAAAAGCGCCTGTACCGCCGGCACAGCTTCCATTCATGCGCATATCCGACGCGGTCAGTTCCTTTTTCTCCTCATCATAATGAAAAAAGATCAGCTTCGCGTCCTGACCGCCTAACTCCACTGCCGTTCTGGCCTGCGGATACAGGGCACACACAGCGGCGGCATTCGCCACCACCTCCTGAATGTAAGGGATGCCAAGCGCCTCCGCCGTCGGCTTCCCGCCGGAACCGCAGACCGCGGCTCTTAATTTCATCCGCGGAAATAAGGCGGCCGCCTCCTTTAAAAGCGCCGCCGCGGTCTCCATCTGCCGGGCATGATGCCTGCGGTAAACGGAATATATCACCTGATATGTATGGGCGTCGATGATTACCAGCTTCACCGTAGTGGAGCCAATATCGACGCCCAGTCTGTAATCGCCTGTTTCATTCATTTTTCCCGTCAGAGCAGTCTCCCGCTCCCCTGTCCGGGGCTTTGTATTGTACTTTGTCTCTTCGTTTTTCATCTGTACCGGGTCTTACGCCTCCTTCGCAATCCACCCCGCTACGTCCCCCTCCTCGTAGGTGTATGTCAGCTTTTTTCCGTAGGCCTGCTCATAAGCCGCCACCTTCTGCCGGTAATCCAGGTCCATCATTTCCAGGCTGTTGGTCCGCACATCCTTTTCAGGATCCGGATAGATCGGCGGCAGGACATGCATTACCCACTGTGTACGGTAAAACTCCTCCGTTTCCCGCTCAGGCAGCGTCTTTATCTCCACGAAACAGGAAATGACCGGCACGTGATTTAAGGCCGCGTAATAATAAGCGCCCCTCTTCGGCGGCCTGGGCTTGCGGTAATTAAACCACATCTCCTGCTCCGGATAGATCAGGATCTTATCGCCCTGCGCCAGCTTTTCGGCAACGAATGGCTCAAAAAACTCGCTGGTGTATTTTTTACTCCTCGTAATCGGAACGTTATCCACATAATTCATGATAAATCCGAGAAGCCCTGTCATCGCCAGGTTGCTCTCCTGCACCACTGTGTACAGGCGCCCCTGCTTTCCGCGCCGCATGGTTTCGCGCACCACGGTATTGTCCAACTGATTGAAATGATTGCTGGTGACAATGGCACCGCCCTGCACCTGGGACAGATTCTCCATCCCCTCCACCTTTGTGCTTCTATTCATAAAAAGGTCAAAGAAATAAAGAAACGTCATGGCCAGGCGGTTTTTCATCCAGTATCCCACCGTACCCCTGTTTCTGGCATAGCGCAGCGCCAGCTCGGTTTTTTCTTCCGACGTGATATGAGGATCGCCCACCTCCGCCTTGTTATTATAATTTCCGCTGATTAAATTCGTTTTGATATTTTCCACGACCGCGGCTTTGTTTCCGCCGAGAATCATAATAAAACCTCCTTGTACGCCGATGCGGACACGTGTATAAAAGGGTGCTGTCGACGACGCTTTACAGCTTCACCTTCTCTCCTCTGTCCCGGAGTTTCCGGAATGTCACAGGTCTTTGATCCAGCACCGCCGCTTTTTTAATCATCGTCGCCATGCAGTCCGTGTCAGACTGTTTCTGCGCCTCAGAATAGCTTTCCTTATACTGCAGGATCTCCTGATAAAACGGGGACTCCTTCGCATATTTCCAGAAATACTCCTCATAAGCGATATTATCATAGCACCAAGGCTTGGAAAACAGATTGTAATGAATGAGCTTCGGCTTTTCCATCAGCGCCGCATTTTCACTTGCCGGCGGCATGACGTCCCATGTTCCATCCAGCATTACCACTCTTCCCTGGCAGATCGCGTTTAAATAATCCTGATCCGGTGCGATGCAGTCCACATGCCAGGTATTCAGCAGATGCATAAACTGATTCGCGAACTTTTCTTCTCGCAGCTTCTTTAAATTCATCACCATCACGCCGGAATTGAAATAATCCGTATTTTTCACACCGATAGAATGCTCCGCGTAATGGGACAGCTCCGGCACCGCTTCCACAGCCTGGTCCATGCAGACCGCCAGCAGATTGTCCCCAAGCGCAGTTGCATACAGCTCGGAAACATCCCCCGGCACCACAATGTCGCTGTCCAGATAAAGAGCCTTATCATACTGTGGAAACATATCCGCGATAAAAAGCCTGAAATAAATGGTCAGCGTGAAATAATCACAGCGCAGCCAGTTCTCCTCCCGGTCCGTCAGCCAGCCGTAGCTGTCCTCCATGCGGATAAACTCGATTTCAAAAGGCTCTTTGACCGCGGCTTTCAGCAACTCTTTGCGCTCTTCTTTCAGCCCCTGCTCCAGTACAAAGATTTTATAATGAAATTCCCGGGACGCGTTCTCCATCATGGAGCGCAAAGCGCAGTCCAGATAAGGCGCATAACCGTCGTCAATTGTAAAAAATACAGGTATTTCTTTCATGGTATTCACACTTTCTTTTCATCAGGCCTTTCACAGCCTGATCTCATAACCTCACCGACAGCCCATGCATGATCAAATATCATACCGCAGGACAGTCCGTTTCCTTCGCCGCATTCTGCATCCCGGCCTTCACAGATATGTATTCGGCCAGCAAATCGTCATATTCATGTAATTTCAGAACGCTGTGCACTCTCTCGACCTCCCATGGCTTCACCGTCAGGGTACGCACCCTTGGGAAAAACCGAAACGTAGTCGAAAAATGCTGCAGCACCGTATCCTCATGGAGCCGCCTCTGGTCGTTGTAACGCCTGCGGCAGATCTTTTTATGCTCCGCCAGCTTGTTGAGCGCGGACTGATCCGGCATGAACATTTTTTTCGTCTCACAAAGGCTGCGGCAGCGTGCGAAAAGGCCAGTCTTACGGATTCTTTTCATATTTAACAAAAGGACGCCCGAATTCAGATAATCCCGGCGGAACAAATTCCGTCTGAAAAACCAGCTTCCATAATAATCCAGCACGCCGGCAAGCTCCTCATCTGCCATTTCCTGGTGGTAAAAATCACTGAAATCCCTCCGGCAGACCACATCATTATCCAGATACAGAACCCGCTCAGGCATGCCCGGAATCTGGTCCGCGTACAGGCGCAGCATGCAGCAGGGCGTGAAGCGGGTCTCCATATTTGCGGTGGGAACCTGCTTTAAAAACTGCTCCGTGGCGTTAATCAGGCTGACGCGGTTTGCAGGATTTTTCTCCTTTACCAGGCGATCCAGATACTGAACGGTTTCCGTTGTTACGGGAAGGATTCTTTCATATGAAAGTGTCATCACCATGATATTCAGCTCTTCCGTGACATTTCGAAGCAGCGACAGGACTGAAATGATCAGACCGTCTTCTATGTTCCGGTCGCCGCAGTATAAGATGTTGATCACACTGTTACTCTCCCTCTTTTTCATACCGGATATACGCATACGAGCTTGCCCGGCTCCGCTCCTGCATGCAGTCTGAAACCTCATCATGCAGCTTTTTGATCGCCTCTTTTTTACTGAGGTTTAAATCCGGCTCAAACGGCCCGTCAATATAGGTGGTAATGCGGGGCTTTTTCCCTCGCCGCCGCTTCTGGTAGGTCGTCGTCATGCAGTAAACCGGCGCCTCATACTGCACCGGATAATGAAAAGAAGTCTCCGCAAACGGCCTGACAAAGCTGCAGTACGGCCAGACATGCGCCTCCGGATAAACGATGATGCACCGTCCATGCTCCAGATGGCAGCGCATCGCTTCCTGGAACGACTTCATCTGCGACAGGGACTCCGGCAAAATCAGTGCTCCCAGCATGGGAAGCAGCTTTCCCAACACCGGAATTCCCAGATTGGCCGCCCCCGCCACAGTATACAGTCTTTTCGGGAAAATATAGACTGCCGGGGCGAACGCGTCCCCCATCGGCTGCGTGTGATTTCCATACAGAAAAATGCCTTTTCCTTTGCAGATCTTAAATTTCTCCCGGCCGACCACCCTGATATGCAGGACAGCATACGAATAGATAAAAGCAAATATCACTGCGATACCATACAGGATGGCCGAAGCCGCCCGGTACAGCGGATTCCGATGCAGCCACTGAAAATTCTCCGGCAGCCGCTTGTCCTGCTGTCCGCTCTCCACAAAATCATCCGTAAAATCACGGTAATACCGTACTTCTTCCCTCATATCTGCTCACATACCGCGGCCATTTTTTCCAGTATTTCCGGGAAAGCCGCTTCCTATTCCGCACACTTCTCTTCATCGTACTGAGGCAGTATAAGTCCTCAATTTCAACTCAGAATAAACTTTCCTTATGCAGATGAATAGAAATATAGATTGAAATTCTCTTCTCCACATGTTAGAATCCAATTCAGTAAAAACATGATAACCTGAATACAAAAAATGTGTATTGCAATGAAGGACAGGAGGATACCCTATGAAGCAAGCAAAAAATTACAAATTCTGGTTTGCAACCGGTTCTCAGGATCTTTACGGAGACGAATGCCTCGCAAAGGTCGCGGAGCATTCTAAAATCATCGTGAACCGGCTCAACGAATCCGGAGTCCTTCCGTACGAAGTCGTATGGAAGCCAACCATGATCACAAATGAAGTGATTCGCAGAACCTTCAACGAGGCAAACGCGGATGAGGAGTGTGCGGGTGTGATCACCTGGATGCACACCTTTTCTCCTGCGAAATCCTGGATTCTCGGACTGCAGGAATTCCGCAAGCCGCTGCTTCATCTGCACACACAGTTCAATGAAGAAATCCCGTACGATACCATTGATATGGATTTCATGAATGAGAATCAGTCTGCGCACGGGGACCGCGAGTTCGGACACATTGTCACACGGATGGGCATTGAACGGAAAATCATCGTCGGTCACTGGAACGACAGGGCGGTTCAGGAAAAAATCGCATCCTGGATGCGCACGGCAGTCGGCATTATGGAGAGCAGCCACATCCGCGTCATGCGTATCGCGGACAACATGAGAAACGTAGCGGTTACGGAAGGCGACAAAGTAGAGGCACAGATTAAATTTGGCTGGGAAATCGACGCGTATCCGGTGAATGAGATCGCACAGGCCGTGCAGGCGGTATCGCAGTCAGATACCAACGCACTGGTTGACGAATACTACGACAAATATCAGATCCTTCTTGAAGGAAGAGATGAAGCAGAGTTTCGCAGACATGTTGCCGTACAGGCACAGATTGAGCTCGGCTTTGAGCGCTTCCTGGAGGAAAAAAATTATCAGGCAATCGTAACGCACTTCGGCGACCTCGGCGCGCTTACGCAGCTTCCCGGCCTTGCGATTCAGCGACTGATGGAAAAGGGCTACGGCTTCGGCGCAGAGGGCGACTGGAAGACCGCAGCACTGGTACGCCTGATGAAGATCATGACGCAGAACACCCCGAACGCAAAGGGTACTTCCTTTATGGAGGATTACACCTACAATCTCGTCCCCGGGAAGGAAGGCATTCTGGAAGCGCACATGCTGGAGGTCTGCCCGACCATCGCGGACGGTCCGATCAGCATTAAGGTAAATCCTCTTTCCATGGGTGACAGGGAAGACCCTGCCCGTCTTGTATTTACCGCCAAAGAAGGTCCCGGCATCGCGGCATCGCTGGTTGACCTCGGCAACCGTTTCCGCCTCATTGTGAACGCGGTAGACTGCAAAAAGACCGAAAAGCCGATGCCGAAGCTTCCGGTTGCCACCGCATTCTGGACCCCGCAGCCGAACCTTGCGACAGGCGCAGAAGCCTGGATCCTGGCGGGCGGCGCGCACCACACCGCGTTCACCTACGATCTGACCTCGGAACAGCTGGCAGACTGGGGTGCGGCTATGGGCATTGAGACCGTCATCATCGACAACGATACGACCATCCGCAATCTCAAAAATGAATTGAGATGGAATTCGGTATATTACAGATAAGCATCCTGTCAAAAGGCTGAAAGCTGAAAATGAGCCGTTCCTGTATAAACAGGAGCGGCTCAAATCATTCAATCGTATTCGTATTACAGATATTCCGCCTCCCGGAACGCACGCCTCAGCTTCTCCAAAGCCCTCTTCTCCAACCTCGAAACATAACTCCGTGAAATCTGAAAATGCTCCCCAGCCTGAGACTGCGTATACACCCGGCTGCCGTTTAACCCATAGCGCATGGTCAGGATTTCCCGCTCTTTTTCCGTCAGAACACTGCCCAGCACCTGTGTCAGAAAAGTAAGTGTCTCCCTCTCCTCCAGGTCTGCGGTCATGTCCTCATCCTGCGTACACACGTCAATGATCTGAATCTCATTGCCCTCTTTATCTGTTCCCATGGGCTCATAAAGGGAGACCTCACGGGAGAACTTCTTTTTGGTGCGTAACATCATGAGGAGTTCATTTTCAATACACCTGCACGCATACGTCGCGAGCTTCCCCCTCCCGGCGTCAAAAGTATCAATCGCTTTTAAAAGTCCCAGAATACCGATGGATATATAATCCTCCGCCTCCTGCCCGGGACCCTGATATTTCCTGGCGATGTGGGCCACTAAGCGGAGGTTGTGCATGATCAGTTTATCTCTGGCAAGGAATGCCGCCTCCTCGTCCTCCCCGTGCAGAAGCTGAAGATAATGCGCTTCCTCCGCGGGGGAAAGAGGCTTTAGGAAGGTCTGCATTTCAGCCTCCAAAAAACCCTTTCTACCAGTATATGTGACCAAAAAAGAGAAGTGCCTTTCCGAATTTTTTTACTTCCGGGACAAACTTCGCATCTGCTGAGTTAATGTATTTAACCGCATTCTTTTTGTACTCTGTCTGCAACGCTTCTCCCTCCATTTTTGGTGTTCATTCAAGTTCCCGTTGTTAATACAACTATATTAATGTTTTTTCCCTATAACAAGTATTTTTTTAATAAAATCAAAAATAGTGACCGCAGTTCCATTGCGTCAAGGCTTTAAATCTCAGTAATTTCTCCTTCGCACAGCAAAAGCTCCAAGTCAGGTGATGAATGACCTGGCTGGAGCTTTTCATCAATCTTAAACATCCTCCCTGTCTCCCAGCATAGCCGTCACCGTAAAAGCATACTTTACATCATCATATTTCCAGTCAAAGTCTCCCTGGTATTTTCTGAGCGTTCTGGTGACGCTCTTTAAGCCAATGCCATGGAGGCTTTTGTCTGTCTTGGAGGACTGGAGATGACTGCCAGTGCTTTTCGGAAGGTCGTTGCAGCTGTTGGAGAGAACAATCACGTCGTAACCGTTGCGGAAGGTTGTCGTTAATGAAACTGTTTTCTGCTCTGAATTCTCCGCGGCCGTCAGGGCATTGTCCATCAGATTTCCCAGCACGGCTACCAGGTCCATGTCGTCCATCTTTTTTAAGTTGCAGGTCCTCAACTCATAGGTGAAATGAATTTTCCGGAGCTTACATTCCGTCTCGTATTTATCCATCATCAGGTCCAACATCATATTCCCGCTGTGGCAGTTTCGGGTATATTCCTTCAACTGATCGGTCAGCTTCGCAACATAATTCTGGACATTTGGATCGTCACTGATGCCCTGGATTGCGGCCAGATGATTTTTGGTATCATGAGCGTAAAGCATCAGCTGCTGATTCTGCTGCTCCAGAATATCATAATAGGACTTCTCCGTTTGCAGACGGCGGTTTTCACTCTGCAGACGCAGGGCTTCCGTGTCTGCTTCCAGCTGGTGTTCGTAATTGATAAAAAGCAGAATATTGGACAAAAATAATAGCAGGACGACGGCCGCATACAGAAACTGCGCCGTTTCATTCAAATCGGCCTGAAAACAGACAAAATCCAGAATCAGAATGCATACCGTCGTCGATACCGGATAAAAAAACAGGTGCAGCGGCAGTCTGGAATGGACAGAAGACCCGATGATGCCGGATAAAAACAGGCAGGACAGAAACCAGAGCGATTTACACAACAGTATTGTCGTCAAAAGGTAAGAAAAGCTCTGATCATAATCCGCAACTGGCAGGCCAAAGAGTGATGCGAGAACAAACATTGCAACCGTTTCCGACGCAAGATTCAGGGCCGATAATGCAATCGCGTATATAACGGCGGAGCGCAGCCTGATACGAAAGCAGGATACCGCAAACAGGGAAAATATCACTACCGAGACAACGGTGTTGATTGAACTGTTGTTTTGAAATAAGAGATTGAGCCCTGACGCGGCTTCAAAAAGAATACAGCCTGAAAGAATGCACCTCCACGAAGCAAATCATTTCTCCGCAATCCGGGAGAAAAAAAGGTACAAAATCAGCATTTCCACCGCATAGACGATGCAGGATATCACCGGACTCAGCATATTCAAAATCTCCTCAGATATTCAAACCAGTATTTGTGAAACGCGGCCTGCCTTCTGGGCGCGATCGGAATGTGCTCCCCGTTGACTAAGTACAGCTCCGCGTAGGAATAGGTCTGTATGTGATGCAGGTTGACATAAAAGGATTTGTGAATCTGGTAAAAAAACCGGGCGGGCAGCTTCTGGCAAAGCTCTGTGAAATTATCCCGGACAAAATAGCTTTTTTCAAGTGTCTGAACCTTCGTCTTTCTGCCCTCTATGGTAATATACAGAATGTCATCTGTCAGCACACGCTGGACGGTATAATCACTCAGCAGATACAGCTCCACACAGCTTTGGTCAATATACTCCATGGCTTTATCCAGGCCGGAATACAGTCGGTCGGCGTTGAAAGGCTTTGAAAAAAAGCGGAACGCCTGCAGGTCCATGGCCTCGTCCTGGTATTCCTCATAATTCGTGATAAAAAACAGCGCCAGCTTTGGATTTTTCTCCCTGAGCTTCCGGGCAAGGGCAATGCCATCCATTCCCTCCATCTGAATATCCAGAAAAGCCAAGTCGAAAGGCTCCCTGCAGGCGGCCGCACTGACAGGATTGGCAGTCGCGATGATCTGACAGACAATGGAACGGTTCTTCATATATTCCTTCACATGCGACTGCAACATATCCAGATATTCCTGTTCATCATCACAAATGAGAATTCGCATCAGTTTCCCTCCAAATATAAAATGGACCATCTTTTAAAGATAAGTCCATTTTATCATTGAATGTATTTGTGGTCAAACGATTACACGCCGCAAATCCTTGCAGTTTTACCTCCAGAGTCAGCAGTTTTGCATAGACGGTTGAAAAAAACAAAACTGAATGATATCCTCGTTGCGAAAGGAAGTATTTGTCATGAGCGATAAAAACAAAGCTATGAAGTGTTTATCTGTACTTGTGTTGGCGGTATCTTTACTCCTTAGTGGGTGTTCTGGCAATAGTGATGTTACATTAAATAGTGATGGAGATGTGATAACAGATGACAGAGAGACTATCACGGCAGAAAGCTGTTTTTATTATAACGGCTCCGCGATAGAAGGCACCATGAAATTTCAGGTGCTGAGCAGCTCCTGCTACCGCAACATCAATGATGCCGGCATTACCTACAACGACCTGTTTGAGGCGGTAGACAAGGTTGATCCAACGACGGGAGTGTTGACAGAGGACTTCACATTTGTGCTCATAGAACTGTATGTGGAGAATGTCGACGCGGTTCCTGCTGAGGATTATAAATACTCTGATGATGTCACGTTCCGGGCGGACGTCCTGGAGCTCGCCGATCTCTCCCAGAAGATGACCAGCGGTAACTATAAATCATATTATACTGCCTATTTCAGTGAGCGCGGGGAATGCGAGGAGCACCTCTTCGCTTATAGGTTAAATCAGGGAGAGTCGCGTACTTTTACATTAGGATATATCACGTTCACGGATAATGTGGAGGACTTTTATCTGTGTACGACTTCCGGCAATGTAAACAGCACATTTGTCCCTCTGAACCTTACATTAGATGAATGAGGAATAATGTTTTAGATAATGTGCCTTTGGGCCGAGCAATTGTGAACCCGAAGGCACATTATTTCCCTATAAGAAAATCGAAGGACTTTGGTATGAAAAAAATATTCGCTTTGAATGCAGCAGAATGTTTTCCTCCAGAATGTTCAGGATTTCGCTTTGCCTCTCCTTTACGTTTGCTGTTGCAGATGTAATCCAAAACCTGTATTACCGGGTGATTAATGTGAACCAATACAGCGTTTTTGAAAAATGGATGGGATCACAGGCCGAGACCTTTGGGGCCGTGGCTTTTTACTGGGTCTTCCCGCTGTTAGCCTCCCTTCCCTATGCGTGGTCGCTCTGCGATGAGCTGCACGGAGGATACGCGGCGCAGGTCATGGTCAGGACAGGCAGAAAAGAATACTTCGAGGGGAAGCTTATTTCCTCTTTTCTGTCCGGCGGGACGGTGATTGCCTGCCCTCTGGTTCTGGATTTACTGCTGCTGATGACGCTGGACAGGACATTCTACCCTACCCCGAATGACCTGATTTCCTGCGTGATGCCCGGGAGCTTCTGCTCCGTTCTGTACTATACCCACCCGATCCTCTTTGTCCTTTTATGGACCTGCGTGGAATTTCTATGGGGAGGCACATTCGCGCTGCTTTGCTGCGCCCTCGGTTTTTATATCAAAAAAACGGTAATACTGCTGCCGTCCATGCTTTTAGTCTATGTGGGCGAGTCCATCCTCTCGGAATTTATCATTGTGAAGAGAAACCGTTACAATATTGAATTCGCATGGCTTTCTCTGACGCGGGCTGACACGATGTCCTTAAATCCAGGCTGGGTGATTTTCGGGAGCATCGGCCTGATCCTTCTGGTCAGCTTCATCCTGACCCTGATTAAGGGAGCGAAATATGAGGTTTTGTAGAACTCTTCGTTACGATATCCGGGAATGCATTTTCAAAAACAAACGGTTTCTGCTGATTCCGCCGGTATTCTGCCTGCAGTGCTTTTGGACGAAAAGCCTGATCTTCAATATTGATTCCGCTCTGAATGGGACATACCTGGACTATCTGTTCAGTGCCTTCCTGGGCGACGACCCAATATTCGGGGAACGGGGTGTGGATATCCCGGTATACTGGGTATTTCATTTCTTTTTAAGCGCTTTCATTACAACCGGCCTAGTGCAGAGAGACCTGGGCGGTTTCGGGCAGCAGGTGATTATCCGCGAAAAATCCAGAAAGCAGTGGTGGCTCTCGAAGTGCGTTACCCTGGCAATTTCCGGCTTCGTATACGTTCTGATCGCGGATTTATCGGTTCTGATTTTCTGCCTGTTCAATCGTGTGAAAATTTCGCTTCACACTTCGGAACAGGTTATGGAGAGTCTCCTGGAAAGCGATACCTTTCTGATGAAGGTGCCGCTGGTCACAGACAGCCCGCTCAGCATTGCGGCTATCTTTATGATGCCGGCTCTGGTTATCATTACCTTAAACGCCGTGCAGATGCTACTGAGTCTGATCTGGGAGCCGGTATTTTCCTTCCTTGCCGTTAACTGCTATGTCCTTCTCTCGGTTTATATTTCATCGCCGGTTGCAATCGGGGGCTATGCCATGCTTTGCCGCAGCAGCCTGTATATGGACGGCGGGCTAAATCCATTACAGGGGGCCGGTCTTTGTCTGGCAGTCACAGCGGCGGCGTTTCTGGCGGGCGGACTTATTTTTCAGAGGAAAGACATTATATGATACAAGGGAAAGCGTTTTCTACTAAGCATCCATGTTATTATATCCCTTGTCGCGTTAAGCATTCTATAAAAAGGAAAAAATATATGGAAATATGTTTGAATCACATAAGTAAAACCCTGCAGAAAAACACTGTAATCGATGATGTGACGCTTCAGCTTGAAAGTGGAGCCGTTTATGGGCTGTGCGGCTATAACGGCTGCGGAAAGACCATGCTGATGCGTCTGATCTGCGGGCTGATTGCCCCAACGTCGGGGGAAATCCTGGTGGACGGTCAGCGGCTGGGAGAAAAATCTGATTTCGTACCCAACACGGGGATGTTGATCGAGACGCCTGCATTTTTAAAAGAATATGACGGCTTTCAGAATCTGAGTATGCTGGCAGCCCTGAATCAGAAGGTTTCCGGAGAAGAAATCCGTGAAACCCTTGCAAGGGTCGGCCTTGGCGGCAATATGAAAAAGTTCCGCAAATACTCCCTCGGCATGAAGCAGCGCCTGGGGATCGCGGCAGCCATCATGGAAAAACCACAGCTGCTCCTTTTGGATGAGCCGACAAACGCGCTGGATTCAGGCGGCGTGGAGATGATGAAGAGGATTTTTACGGAAGAGAAAGAGCGGGGCGCTCTGGTGGTAACCGCCTGTCATGACGCCGCGTTTTTGGGGGAGGTCTCGGATGTGATTTATCATATCGAGAATGGACAGATCATCCGGAAAGAGGAGATACGGAATGGCTGAGAAAATGACTGTAGCGGCAGGGGAAGCGGTAGAAAGCCTTGAGCCAGGAAAAAAATCAAACAGGAAACGAATTCTGACGATTGCCCTTGTATTTATCTGTGCCGGTCTCTGGCTATGGCGTTATATTTCACTGAACGGAGGACTCGTCATCAATGATCTTTATGAGAGCGCATATTATGAGCAGGGAGATATTGTAGAATTCGGCGATAATCTGAGCAGCGGCAAGAAATATTACAGCGGCTATATGATATCAGTGGACAGCTCTAAAATTTATAATTCTGCCGATTACATGGAGATGCTGGGAAAAACAGAGGAAGATTTCGACATACTAATTCCAGATAAAGTCATTGAAATTACTGTGACCCTGTATAACGAAAACAAGGCAAAAGCCGAAGACGAATCTTACACCGATGCGGACGGCATTTATTTTTCCAGCCTGGAGCTTGTTGGAACCGACTGGTATGAATACTATAACAGAGAATTCACGGCATACGCGAACGAAATTTATGAGGATGACGTTTATCAGTCTTACGGGATTATTGTGGAAGCACAGTCTTCCTATACGATGAAGCTGATTTACAACCTGGACAAAAGGGAACGGACAGATGCCGTTTGGGCTAAAATTGAGGAAGAGGAAATGTACCTGGAGATTACCATAAGACCAGTAGATCAGTTCATAAAGCTTAGTCCGGAATAATATTTCGTTTGTAAAACCAAACCAGTGAAGCCATAACAATGTACTTTTTTATTGCAAACCGGTATAAGAACATTTATACCAGTTTGCAGTTTTTTAATCATAACTCAAAATCTCTTTGTTTCTTCGATTTCGACCGCTGTTGTTGCTGTTCCCTGCGCCGCTCCGCTTCCTGTTCCTGGTAAAGCTTTGATCTGCGAGCCTTCATATCGTCAGCGTCATCCCCCGTCTTTTGATCAACCTGCTCACTGGCCTTAAGCAGCAGGTCGGAATTATATTTTCTTCCAAATATCTCCTGCAGCTTTGACCGGACTGTTGTCTGTTGGTCTGTCCTGAGTGCGGCGCGGGCGGTAAGCAAGGCAACTTCCTCGTCAGGAGATACTTTCTCTCTGGTTTCCCTGAACTCTTTTCCGTCAGCGGTAAGCTGCCCGGACAGCTTTGGCTGCTGTTCGTTTAACTTCTCCAGGTAATCGCTCATCCTGGATAAAGTACCTTCGGCCTGCTTTGCTTTCAGCTCCCTTTTCACGGACTGATATTCCTTCACAAGCGGCAGGTTCCATTCAACACGCCCGGATACACCTTTGATTTCCACCCGATTTTGAAGCAGATGGTATTGCAGGATAACCATGCGCGCCCTGATATTTTCCAGCTTCTCCGCGATGGCCGGGATGGTGTTTGCCGCGGCTTCGGCCAGCTTTTTCACTTGAGCCTTCAACTCTTTTAACAGGCGGTTATCCGTCTTGATCTGCCGGTTTAATTCGCAGCGTTCAGAAACAATGCCTTTGCGTTCCAGCGCTCGTGCAGTCACACCCTCATGGATGGTCGGCTGTTCATCCAGGCCGCGCTCGGCATGGCTGCGATGGTCGATACGGTCCTGGATGATGTCATCGAAACAGTGAAAAAGTCGAAATCGCACAAAGCAAAGACAAGCGGGCTGTCCCTCTAATGGACGGCTCGCTTGCTTTTGTTTACACTTTTATATACCTCTGGTTCTTACTGGTCGGCTTATCTGGCACAGTCATTTTAATCTTTCCTTCACGCAGAAGAGGAATTAAATAATTCTCTTTAAAGTGTGTGCGACTGGCCATTCCTACGAATTCTTGCATCTCTTTTCTGGATCGCGGAACGGAGCAATATTCTATTAGAGAAGCCATCGGATCTAATCCAAGCCCGCTTCCGTTATTTTTCTTGTCTCCATCTTGATCCTTATCTTGACCCCTGCTTGACCCCGACTTGGCTCCTGCTTGACCCTTCTGATCCTTCAGTGCATGATTCTCCACCCACTTATGGTTCTTCAACGTCGCGAAAACCATAAACTCCACAGTCCTGTACTCTGGTTCCGGCAGCCCTGCTTCGCTCATTTCACGATACATACGGTCAACGCCTTCCCCAAACTCCTTCACATACTCGTACTCGTGCAGAAACTCAAAAATCTTGGGATTTCGTGAAAAATGAATCTCCCTGATGTTGGTTGTCCTGACGATTCCTGGCAGCATTCCCGGACTCTCAACTACGAAGTGATCATCAAACATTTTGATCTGAATGTCTGTGCCCAGGATGCTGTAATCGCGATGTCCGATTCCATTTATGATAAGCTCTGTCCAACAGAATTCCGGCAGTTCCGGAATCGTCACAAACCGGCCCAGATTTCCCAAGAATGTACGCTCGCTGATCTGCGTTTTTACAAATTCCGTTGATTTCTGCGCCATATCAAGGATTTTACCATCAAAGGTCACATCCTTGATTACATTCATCTCAGTGCCGACCTTTGCCTCTGTTCCTTCATAACGGATAAAGCGGACTCTTGCCCTCGGAAAGAAACGCTGCGGATTTTTCCCAAACAGCAGGATTGCGGCTCCGCTGATTTCCTCTTTTCCATCGCGCGAAACAATAAAATCCTTATTACCGCGCAGATACTCCAATGGGCTTCTGCCATAGCCAATCTTTTCGATATAACTTTGCACAAAATTCAGGTCAATATCATCCACCGTTGCATCCCTGACAGGCGTATCCTCAAAAAACCTCGCACCCTTGGCGTACATCAGGCGGGTGCGCTGTTCAAAATTCATCTTCTTGGACTTATCCCCGATGCGGTAATATACCTCATCCGCCTGATTCGCGTGAAGCTGGCTGCTCTGTAAAACATGCATGATCAGGATATGATTGGGATTGCCCTTTACATCTATGCAGTCCATCAGTTCTGTATCCACATTTACCGTAGGAACACAGTAATCAAACGGAACGCGCAAAAGTTCATTCACATTCGCTTCGTATCCGTCAATCCCCGTCACATCACCTTTATCCTCAATCCCAATCGCGATGTCACCGCCGTCCGCATTTGCGAAGGCTACAATCGGAATTGCCAGAGCTTTCGCGTCAATCCGGGCGCTTTTCCTGTCGAATGTCTGCAATTCTCTCGTAAACCGCATGGTTTCAATGTCCTTGATGTGGTTCATAGGCCCTTCCCTCATTTCATATATTCCATGCTTACAGTTTACTCATTTCTCCAGCTGTAATCAACAGGAAATTTTAACATATTGCGCGAAACGCATGAATTCAGGAGATGCCTGGAAGGTACGAATTTTCAATCAGCTGCATGCCGGCATACAAAATCATTCCCGCCTCTTCCACGAAAAGGCAGAAATTTACCGTCTCAAGCAGCTCTCCCCAGGCTCTTAAGGCTCTCCGAATCGATATTCATCCCATCAGCAATCCACGTATTCATATAACCGGACGACCAAAGGGTTCCTCCGCCACCTCCAGATCCTCGGCGGTATCATCCTGTACCCTCGGAACCATAGATCACTCCGTTACAAACGTCAGAATAAGCCCGAAAACTCCAACAATGAGCCCCGCAAACCAGAGCAGTTCATTCGCAACCGAAATACTTACAACAGCAAGCAATATGGCAAAAAGAATCATCGCAATGCCGCGCAGTTGATATTTCATACTGATACCTCCATGCATTTTATCTAAGAGAAATTAACTTTTTAATAATCGGCTATATCACCTTTGCAGTAAAAACACATAATCAACTCCTTGTTAAATTCTGTTATTTCCCCGCATCTCCTCCATATACGCCTCCACATTTTTTCCTCTTTCTGTGGGAGTTACATATTGATTCAAATCTAACTTTCTACGCTCACGCCCTGAAGTTAAAGTTTCCAGCACCACAATCAGCCGCTGCCCTTTTTTCATCTCAATTTCTTTATCCAGTACAATACTGTTTCCGTTGTAATAGCCATTCACTGCCAACATAATAACACCTCCTTGCAGTTTTCATCATTATACTCCCCCATTTATTATCCGGACAACTGATTTTATGATTAAATTTTCAGTCAGCTGCAGACCCGATCTTTAAAACACCTTTCCCATGTATGTTTCGTCATTCTCTTCCGGTCGGACTCCCATGTCCGCAGGGAACTGACGTCCACATGAAGCATTGAGGTCTTGTTGCAGAGTGTCAAGAATCTGATGAAAAATTTAGGCCTGTCTTCCGACCAGGCCATGAATGTGCTGGGTATCTCCAATAGTGACCGCAATTCCATTGCATCAAGGCTTTAAATCTCAATAGCCTCTCTTTCGCGCGGCAAAAGCTCCGGTCAGGTGATGAGTGAACGACCTGGCTGGAGCTTTTTATCAATCATAAACAGAAAGCACTCCATAGTACTGGGAAATTGTGGATTTATCTTTGACATACTGTCCTTCTGTATCCAGCCGATAATTCAGCAAGATATAATCCATGTCGTGCAAGAGGTAATACAGCTTTTCAGCATGCTCCACATCATGGGTTTCAGCGGCAAGCCTTGCTTCATCAATGATTTGCTGCAGATCGTTTTTCAGCGCCTCATTTAAAACGGATCCCTGTATTTCCTCCAGTAACTGAGCAAACTCTTCGGCGCTGTATTTATTCTCCGCCACAACTTTATTTCCATATTTTTCATAATAATCAGTCTCTGTCAGGCCTTCCTGACTCATAATTTCCTGTATTGTCTGTTCATCATCGCCAGTAGCCCATCCGATCTGAATTTCACCGCTTTCGTCAAAATAGTTCCATTTCAGGTCATCCGGGTCAGACAGGCATGAAAAGAAATTGTCATATATAATCAAGGATTCCATTTTGGTATCCGCCTCTTTCATCAGGGAGCAGAGGGTTTCAGCGTCTTCCTCAGACATTCCATCCAGTACGAGTTCTCTCATAGCCATCACATCAGTCTTGTCCGGAGCTGTTATTTCAACGCTGCCTGCTTCCCCCTGATCTGACTCCGATACTCCTGTCAATTCATCCAAAACGTCCGAATCCTCCATGAAAGATTCATCTATTGTCTCTTCGGCACCGTTCAAACACCCCGTCAATGTCAGTACGGAAAGCAAAACAGAACCATGAAAAAAGTCAGGTTTATTGTCATTTTCTTTGGATATTGTTTATTCATATGATTCCCCATAAGCATCCTGAAAAGAAACATACTGCCAGCTGGCTCCGGCATCCTCAGAACTGAACAGCAGGTACATATATACCTCTGAGACAGAATCACCGGAAACCTTCACATACAAGATTCCATCCTCCTCATAGGGCGTGTAGACATAGTCCATATCCTCCGGCGTAAAATCAAAGGCGTTCCCCTTCATATCCTCCTCGCCGTCACCAACCGGAAGAAGCTCCTCCTCAAAGGTTTCTCCTCCGTCGGAAGTATAATAAATATAAGACGAATCCTGGGAGGCAAAGCTGATCAGGATAAAACCCGTTTTCTCGTCCAGAAAGTAAATGGATTCCGCCACGCCCCAGCGGCCGTTGAACGGATCCTCGTTATAAATACTACCATTTTCAAAGGAATACCAGCGGCTTCCCGCAGCTGCGTCGATGACCGTCAGGCTCATGGATGTATTTTCATCCAGATAAAAGGTCATTCCTTCCTGACCGCCAATCAGGGTTTTGCCTTTCTGCTTCGCCGCCTCAATTTCCGCAAGCCGTTCCTCCTCCTCTTCCCGGGCCTTTATTTCCTCCACTGTATCCAGGGTTCCCACGCCCGTCACCATAGTTAATACCTTGGTATCATTCCTGTAAAGGGACAGGAGAAAACCGTCTATATCGCCATCTGTCTGATTAGCGCTTTCAATATCCTCTTTTGACAGATAATACCACACGTACGAAGGGTCTGAGGCGGATTTGGGAGAATTTCCCGTACCATATCCGCTGTAGCGAAGCGTAAAAACAATACCCTCTTCTGTGCTCACATCAGACAGATTTCCCCCGTCAGTCTCCTCATCAGAAGCAGGAGTCTGAAATCCAAAACTCTCCAGCATGGAAGTATTCCCATCGCTTATAAGAAAGTCTATCATTTCAAACATGGGAGATAACTGCTCCTGCTCCATATAATCCGTATTCGCGCGCGAACCCAGGTATACGGTCATTTCGTCGCTTTTTGAGCCGTCATAATCTATCAGCCATCCGTGATAGTCTCCTTCTTCATCAAAAGCATACAGAAGCACTTCCAGCGAAAGGATCGTCCCATACTCGTCCATCTCAAGAACCAGCGTATCCGCCGCATACAGCTCCCAGTCACGGTCCAGTCCACACTCTTCTTCCAGCGAATCTAAAATCCCGTTCAGTCCATTTGCCAGGAAATCGAGATCTGTATCATCCAGTGCAATACTTCTTGTAGTCTTTCTGTTATACAGATAAGTTCCCAGACGCCCGTTGTAATGCTGTGCGGACTGATAAATCCGGTATCCATAGTATCCTGTCAGCCCAAGCAGGACAAGCAGTTCCACTAGAAGAACCCATTTTGGCCACTTTACTCCAATAACCCCTTTTCCCGGTTTCTTTTTTCTGATAAAATAAATGATCGTCCAGCTCAGAAACCAGAAAAGCCCGCAGGCAAACGCTGCCGCGATCAACGGCAGTCTCTGCCGGACCCCTCCGTATTCACAAAGGCTGCACAGCGCTGACAGGCCAAAGCCATATAGAATCAGAAATACCGGATTCAATAACACCGCCCAGTATAATTTCCGGTTCATAAGAGTACTCTCTGCCTTTGATTGTTGAGGAATTTTCCTGTATATTTTCTTTTTTGGAACGCTGTGCTCCAATATATTAACTACCTGGTTGAATTCACTTTCAGTAATTAAATTTTTTTCAATGTAAAATCCTCTGCAAAAAACAATTTGGCCCGTAATAATCAGCTTGCGAATATTTGCATATTTTTTTACACGCGTCTTCCCCATATAGTTCATCTCATATGTGTCTGTATTGAACGTAATAGAAACTTCCGCCTGTTCAATTTCACTCCATTTGCAATGATGGATAATGCATTCTCTTCGCTTTACATACTTGCGAAGTCTTTTCCCTTTTTGAGAAAATTCAAGTATAATATTTAAGATCCAGAGAATAATAATTTCAATAATAATCGGCAGATCAATTATATGAAATACAAGAAAATTTGTTAACCATAGTGCAAATGTTACAAATGTTGCACAAACAACAAGAATTTCAAATATTATTATCATTCGATGCCTAGAGTTTAACGTGAGACGTCTTCTCCTGGTTAAATAATCCAGATCAGTTTTAAATTTAATTATCATTCTCGAGACGCGTACCTCCTTCATTTATAGAGATGCTTCGATTATTTGTTTTGGTTCTTTTACAAGTTGAATTTCAGGTGGCAAGTACTGTAATTGCGCCTGTAGTCATATTGACATAATACCAGTTCCTGCAAGGAAGGTAATACTTCTCCTCACCGCTCCCGGAAAAAACAAAATACTGTGCAAACACGTACTCTCCATTCTGCATAGTATGAGCATTAGGAGTGATTTTTTCATGTGCTTTCACCTCGTGAGTATATTTTATAATTACATATACAAGATTTCTGTTCCTTTATTGCCATATCAGTTTTCGTTTTGTTCAGCCTCATACCCTTCATTCTCTACTGTTTCTGCGAACGGAAGAAAATAATATGCCGTAGGCTGTTTTGAACCAATCAACGTGATTAAGACCCCCTCTTCTGTCCATTCCACTTCAAAATCCGCCGGATATCCTCCATTGGAAACGGAAGCCTCAAATGATGATCTGTATAAATCCTCATATCTAAGGAGACTTATTTTCAGATCATCATACAATACACTTGGTTTTCCAAGCTCAACAATTGTGCAAATATAATTGCCATCAGGTGACTCCTCACTATACAAAACCGTTTTCCCGCTTGTAGCAAAACAAACACAAACATCTGCTATTACGAAAATGGTAATGCCTGTTTCTATTATAAATATAATTCTAAATAATCGGCCTTTCACTCAATTTTCTCCCAACGCAGCTTCTGTTGCTACCATATAGCCCAATTCACCGCTTCTCAGTAAAAAGTATAACACAGCCACTCTGCATAAGTCTTTTAAGATTTCCTTAATGTTGAATTTACTGCGGACATATGGTGGCTCCGTGAAAAAGAAAGCTGCTGCCAAAGGCTAATTTCTTGCCCCTGACAGCGGTTTATCTTTTGTCATCTTCCTTATCCCTGCAAAAATCTCCCGTTCTCCATCTCATACACCGTATCGCACAGATAGTCGATATCCGCCCTGTTGTGACTGGCCAACAGGATGATCTTCCCCTTTTTCTTTTCCTCCAGCAGAAGCTCCCTCACTTCCTGGATACCCTGCCGGTCCAGGCCGTTCATCGGCTCGTCCATAATCAGGATTGGCATCTCCTCCATCAGCACCTGGGCGATTGCCAGCCTCTGCTTCATCCCCAGGGAATATTTGGAAACCCGCTTTTTCCCGGTGTCCTCCAGATGAACCTTCTGAAGCATCTCCTCTATGAATTCCGGATTCTTTTTATGCCGCAGGCCATAGAGAATCTCCAGATTTTTCCGTCCGCTGTACTCCCCAATGAAGGATGGCTCCTCAATAGTAAAGGCGATGTTGCGCGGCATATCATCCCCGATACCAACTTTTTTGCCGTTGATCGTGATCTTCCCTTCATTCACGGCAAAGAAGCCGCAGATACATTTAAACAGAACGGTCTTGCCGCAGCCATTATGGCCGGAAAAGCCGACTATATTTCCATTTGAGGCAGTGAAGGAAATGTCTGTGAGCGCCGTCCCTTCCTTGAATTTCTTGGTGATATGGTCCACTACAAGTTCATATTCCTGCATTATAATTTCCTCCGGTTATTTTCCTGGGTCTCCCGCACCCTCATAAAGGCCAGGGCGAGGCAGAGCACTGTCAACAGCAATAGCATCACGATGATATAGCTTTCCGTGGGGTAATCCGGATTGACGGATGAATATTGGTAATTCAGCTGGATAAAGGTGGTCGGGGAATAGCGGTACAGGGACGGGTTTTTCACCGCTGCCAGTCCTAAAAACACCACTGCGCTCGCGGCAATCGGCCCCGCCATCCTGGAATACGTGTTCAGCCACAGGACCAGGCTTCCCATCATTCCCAGCAAAAGCCCCATATTCAGAAGTACCAGCAGATTCGCCATGCCCGGCATATAATTGGAAAGTACTGACCTCGATGTGGAAATATAGAGATTATACTTTAAAACAATGCTGGTGTCAGACAGGGAAATCCATCCGTTTCCCCACTCTGAACTCCACGCAAGGACCGGCAACAGCAGTAGATTCTCCAGTACAAAGAGGAACACCGTGTAAAGCCAGCCAAAAGTCAGGACATACAGTTCCTGGGCAACAATCCATTTGCTGACACCAAGCCTTGCAATATAATATCGCTCCTTCTCCCTGTCCAGAGGGAAATTCGACACAGCGTAAATGAAGATCAGCAGAAAACACAGACCCACGTACTTATTATTCCAGATCAGGGCAAAGCCCCACTGGGTCATTTTAACCCCCTGGCTCAGGCAGTATTTTCTCACGCTCATAAGAAAACAATCCATCGTCATAACCGTCAGAAGCACTGCGGAGAACATCCGCCAGGAAAGAAGACTTCTTCTCGTCACATTGGCATAGAATTTCAGGATTCCGCTCACTGGCTCACCTTCTTTCTGATACTCCACAGGATGGCGCGATACAACAGATAACACAACAGGGCCGTAACAGCCAGGGCATAGACAAGATCTGCCACATCATTTCCCCATACTCCATATGTACCGCCCAGAATCATAGCCAGATTCAGATAGTCCGCCTTCAGATGCCCGTTCACATAAAAGGTCAGCACATAGTAAGCCGCCACCGGAACACTGTACATGACAGACAGGTTGTGTATCCAGATGGAAAAAAGCAAAACCAGCATGCATAAAACCAGGCAATATAAAGATTTGTGGAAGGAAGACATCACAAGGAAAAACCAGTATTTACCATTCACGATCAGATTGTAATATAACAGGCTCCCGGCAAGGCCGCTGGCCGTGTCTGCGGTTCCGACAGGCTGAAAACGAGAATGAATAAAGACAAACAGCAGCTTACCCAGAATAAACGCTGCCATCGTGGACAGAAGCGCTGCCACTACTTTCGCACGGACATAGACCTTAGGGCTCACTCTGCCCAGATTATTCCGGATATTTCCGTAAGAGAAATCGTCATAAATACAGGTGGAGTAGGGGAGCAGTCCGACGATATATGCTAAAAAAATCTGGCTTCTGTCGTGGATGTAGACATATCTATGTACCGTGCTGCTGATATAGTGGGTGCAAAAAAGCAGAGTAAATCCGCAAACCGCCGCCCCCAGCAGGACACTCACCGGGAACTTCCAGGAGCAAAACGCCCGCTTTAAGTCCATTTTCAGCGCTTTCATTTTACCCGATCACCTCCCCTGTCGTCGCGTTGATATATACAGCATATATGTCTAAAAGACTTGATCCTTCCAGTTCTATCGACCGCTGTCCGTAAAAAATCCAGACCGGGACCAGGGAGTAGCCCTCTCCCCGAACAGATACCGGAAGCACCAGCAGGGCAATATCCGTGATTTCAATAGGAGATGCCTCTGCCGCCTCTGCGGAGCTTTGCCTGTAAACCTCCACAATCTCTTCAAAATCAATCAATTCCATTTTTTCTTCACTGTATGAAATATCATACAGCAGCGTTGTGTCCATACTGAACACCCCGCTTTTGCCTGTCACGGCAGTATGTGTCCCGTGTTCCAGGACATCTCCCGCGCCCTTCAGGCCCCTGGTATTGATTATTCGTACCCCATTGCAGGTCTGCCAGATCTCACACCAGTAGCAGTCATCCTCCTCACTCCAGTCATACTCCGGCTTGCGGTCCGTACCGTCCATAAACAGCTCCACCGCTTCTTCCTCCATGGTCTCATAATCTAATGTCCAGTGTCTGATATATAGTTCCCCCTGAAAGCCAATCAAGTCAAAAAGTGACTGGATGCTCTCATCGCAATCCTCCAGGGAAAAATCATCAAATGCAGTCTCCTCCGGATAATGATCCCGGTTATACTCTTCCGTTCCCACATTAAAATCATATGCGTAGCGAACTGCGTTCCAGTATGTACCTGTTACGATTGTCAGATCCGTATATTCCGGGTCAAAATTTAAAATAAAATCATCATCACCCCAATATGAAATCGCTTCGTCATTGGTTGCATGCAGATACGGATGATATCCCTCAAAATAAGTGAGGATGTCATCCGCCTTATCTTCAAAAGTCAGCACTGTCGCAGTCGCTTCATAATACCCGTTCTCCCGCACTTCGTCCGGGACATCCACAACTGCGTTTATGGTATTGGCGTCGTTTATCACTTCCGCATATGTATAGGGAAAATCCTGCGTCTGCGTTACGGCAGAAGATGAACTACTGCCCGCCTGTGAAATATCAGTTCCGTCCGACAATGAAGAATCTGATGCACTCTCTCCTTCATTTTCCTGCGGTATACTGTTCTTTGACTGCTCACGCACTGGCAATGTCACAATCCCTTTTGCAAACAATACGATACAAACCAGAAGCACTGCCAGGATTCCATAGCACAATAACCTTTTCATTGCTGTTCCCCCTTTTACATGAATTCACTGCTATACTATTTTTCCTAGTCTTTTGCTACTATACTTCTGACTTGTTTTCGATTTATTGTCATTTTATTATCAAGCTGTTAACTTTCTTTTTCACAAAGCTCCTCTTTCTGCTGCATGATATAATCGTTATGCCTCACAAGAAGAATTCCACAACATACAACACACCGATACTTTCATTCCAGAAAAGAATGATTTCATCTCTGTCATCCTCCTGACGCCCCTGCTGATACCAGTACAGACAGGCCGCATAGTCCGGATATTCTTCCAGCGGAACATCAATCTGACTCAGCCATTCATCGCAGGCCAATGCATAGCTGACATATAATCCCGTCTGCCACGAAAACATTTCATTGATCGGTTCAGGGTTCTCGCAGGAAAACACATGATAGCGGATTCCATCTCCAAAGACAGACGCCTCCGATTCCAGGCTGTAGATTTCAGAATACTGCGCCTCCTTCGGCAGTGAAAAGCCCCAGTTGATATTGAGAGTCGTGGAGTAATCGGTCATCCTGTCCCAGATCGCATTCGCTCCGGCAAACACAAGACAGAGACAGACTACTACACAGGCTATGACCATCCAGATTTTTCTCTTCTTCATTCTGTACCGCCCTTCCTGTACTCTAACAGATCGCCTGGCTGGCAGTCTAAGGCCTCACAAAGCCTGGCTAAAGTGGATATCTTCAACGCTTTCGCCTTCCCGTTTTTTAATATGGATACGTTGGAGATCGTGATCCCGACGCGCTCCGACAATTCAGTCACACTCATTTTTCTTTTCGCAAGCATGACATCAATATTGAAAATAATTTCTCCTTCCATTGCTGACCTCTCTTCTTTTCATCCCGGTTAAACAATACCTGTCAGATCGTCAAATCACTCTGTTCCTGCAAATCGGCTGCTTTATTGACCAGGTGAGACAAAGCAGCCGACGCTACAATCACCGCCACTCCGACAAATACCACAATCAAAGACAGCAGTGTGACGGCCGGATGACTCATGTTCAATAATAACAGCACCACATTTCCACCAAAAAAGAATACGGTATCCACTGCCGTTACATAGGAAATCCATTTAAAAAGCTTTGCATTCTCAGAAGAAAAAGATCGGTCCCTGCCAATATTGACAGCAATCTTCCACGCCAGCACAAGCACCGTATAGCACGGAACTCCGGATATCCAGAGGAAGATCAGCCACGGCCAGTAGCAATAGGAAAACTCCGGATATCGTACCAGCAGATCCTGTCCAAAAGAAGGCACGATAAAAAAGAAGAAAATCAGCCCGCAGACTCCGGTGCCGATAATAATGCATTTTAACCATTTGGAAAGCGTTTTCTGTTCCATGTTCCTTGTCCTCCGATTCATGATTGATAGAAAATGCGTCAGTTCCATTCAGCTGACAAGGAAATCATATCACTGTGTTATTTTAATGTCAATAATTTTTTATCGTGTCTCAATAAATATTTATTGAAATTATCGTTTGGAATTCAGGTGCTGAATTGAGGGCTGAATTGAAAAACTAACTTCCAGTTTGCAAATGTAAATGCCAGTTTGCGGAACTTCTTGCAAGAGTAAATTCCATTAAATTAGAAAATCTTTGGTTTGCCGGAATTTACGATTCCAAACTGGAACTTACTTAACCAAATATATTGAACCAGTATCTTACTCTGTGGTAAGATAGGCACAGATCAATCGAATAGCTGAAAAAAGGGCGTACTCTAAGCGGAGGTCGAATTTTTTGTCATTTTTTTGCAAGATTAAATTCCACCCCTTGTTATGGGCTTATTGATCCGGGTGGCAGTCCGGTAAGTTTTATTTTTTCAGCAGATTAGGTGTGAGATTGATCTCATTTACCGGGATAACCTTTATGTCGAGCTGGGCTAAGGTATCTTCCCCATGAATGAAGCTGAACAACTGGTTTGCAGACTTGTTGTTCAGCTTTTTTCTTGTGTAGGAATTAATGTGGCTCATCATAAGGGACACATCATTCTGGCTCAGGTCATCAAAGGATGTTTTCTTGGGAAGGATTCTCCGAATCATTTCGTGGGTTACTTCGCAGCCACCTTTCTGATCTGAGCGCTGAGGGTCGCAATAGAAGATACGTGTTCTTCTTTCGCCTTCACTGTTAAATTCGATACTAAGCGGATCGGTAAATTCGCTGCCGCGGTCAGTAAGGATAACAGGAAAAAGTTCCGTGAACTTATCATACCCCAGCAACGCATAAAGCGCGTTAAAGACATCTGTTACCGAACGGGCAGTATTATGGTCGCGGATAAATGCCAGCATAAGGGAACAGTTGCGGAAGTAGATCGTCAGAAGCACTTTCCCGCCTTTTCTTCCTTCAACGGAATCCATCTCAACGACGGAAACATCCGGATTGGCGGCCATGTATGCTTCGAAATCCTCATAAGTATATTCCGCCTTTCTGCGAAAGGCACCAATGGGGTTATGAAACCCAG
>JAJQHY010000069.1 GCA_021199495.1 Lachnospiraceae bacterium
GATTTCATTGTGGGCGTACAATCTGGAAACTGTCCTGGCTGAAAAGCTGGAAAGCACCATTTCCAGAGCGACAACCAACACCCGCATGAGGGATTTCTATGATATGTACATATTGAACAGGATGTATCAGGATACGCTGGACGCAGATACATTCCGGCAGGCATTAGCCGCCACAAGCCATAAGCGGCAGTCGGAACATATGCTTCTGGAGGGAGATGAAATCCTGAAGGAAGTGGAAGCAAGCCCTGTCGTGCAGAAACTATGGGAATCTTACCGGAAGAAATTTCCATACGCATCAGATATTGGATGGCCGGATGTGATGTTGGCTGTCTGGAATTTGTACGACATGGCAAAGTGACAGCTTACGATTCTTTAACGTTATTTTGGAATCTGGGCCGAATTGTTCTCATCGTAAATGTAGCGTTCCATTCGTTTGTCCTCCTTGACTTGAAAGTAGTTGCTTTTTGTCGGAGGTAAATCTGCCGCCGGGTGCTGCACTTTTTATCATTCTTTATGTAAGGCTGTCTAAGAGGGACTTCGTAATCTGCGTGCTGTCGGAAATCAGGTAGATTATATCCTGACCCACTGCCCGTATTCTGCTTTTTTCATTCCAGATATTTCTTAAATCTCCCGTACAGTCGTCCTGCCTGCCGCGCTCCCTTCTGCAGCATGGACGGCGTCGCGGCGCCGGTACTCTGATCCGTCAGCGCTCCTTTCTGCTGTATGAAGGCTGCAGAAGCGTCCGCGCTCCTGTCCGGGAGCGCCTCATCTGCCTGATCCATCGGAAACGTAAGACCGCAGCACGGGCACTGCAGATATTCTGTGGTATGTATTTTAAAAAGCGGAATCCAGAACGCGGTAAACCATCTCTGTTCCTGGATGCGCTGAAAATATGCCGCCCTCCGGCATCGGGGGCAGAGCCTCATTTCGGGGAGGCAGCCGCAGTCCTGTTTTCTGATTTGGGTTCCGATGATAACGAACATGACAGATTCCTTCTGATTACAATAAAAATATCTTCTATATCATAACACATTTCCCGGGAAACGTCTATTTGTGAAATAAGCGCTCCATTTGAACTTTGCCTGGCCTGGCTGTAAACAGCCGGGCTTTTTTGTGTGCCAAAAATCTGAATCATTCATCATTTGAGCAGTTTTCACAAAAAGCAGATTGAATTTTACCGGACTTTCACAAGGAAAACGGTTGAAAATAAAAGTCGAATAGTGTAGAATACTAACGATTGCTAAAGACATACTAAAGATTGCTATTCGGACGGCTTCCCGCACAGAAACTGATAAAACGGAAAGATGACAGGGGGTGGCCGTTCGCAGCAGACACAAAGACTGTGTCAGAGAAAAGGATATGATTATGAACGAATGGATCGAATACCTGGACAACAATCGGGCCGTAATACACTTAGACGGGCTTTTCAAGCTTCTTTTGAGGCATATCGCCGTTATCATACTGTCGACGATTCTGCTGGCCGGCGCCGGTTTTGTGTATTCGGCTTATTTTATTGAACCGCTCTACCAGTCATCCATCAAAATGTATGTGAATAACTCCGTCAATGCCAGCACCTCTACCAATATTACTACCTCCGATATCACAGCATCCCAGTACCTGGTCGAGACCTACGCGGTCGTCCTGACCAGCTATCCCACATTAAGTGAAGTGATTGAGCAGACCGGCGTGTCCTACACCTATGAGCAGTTAAGCTCTATGATTTCCACGTCCGCCATTGATGACACGGAGGTTTTCAGGGTGACAGTGACCAGTACCGATCCCGTGGAAGCTGCTGAGATCGCCAACGCCATTGCCGAGATTGCACCGGACGAAATCGTGGAGATCATTTCCGGCAGCTCGGTAAAGGTCATTGAGTACGCCCGCGTGGCTACTTCCAAAAGCTCTCCGAATATACAGAGATACATTATGATGGGCGGTATGCTCGGCTTTGTTTTAAGCTGCGGCGTGATTATGCTGCTCTCCCTGATCCAGAACGGCCTGACCACGGAGGAGAAAATCCACCGTGATTTCAAGGATAAAGCGGTACTGTCAGTGATTCCTCAGATGGGCGATGCCTCCAATAAGAAAAATAAAAAGAAAAGCAACCCGGACGAAAACGCTGAGTTGTGCGGGAAATTAAGCTTTGCCCCGGCGGAGGCGTATAAGCTTCTGCGCGCCAATATCACCTTCTGTTTCTCCGATGATAAGGCCTGCAGAGTCATCGGCGTGACTTCGTCGGTGCGCTCCGAGGGTAAGACCACAACATCCATCAACCTGGCCTATACGCTGGCGCAGACGAATCAGCGCGTCTGCCTGGTGGACTGCGATTTCCGCCTGCCGTCGGTCTCTAAGACATTAGAGATCCGCCAGAAACCGGGCATGACCAACTTCCTGGTGGGACAGGCAAATGGTAAGGAGGTTCTGCAGAAATATACCTCCGGTTCCACCCGCCTGTATGTGATCGCCTCCGGCGATATTCCTCCCAATCCATCGGAGCTGTTGGCCTCCGACCGTATGCAGACGGTGATTCGCATGCTGGAGGAAACCTTTGACTATGTGATTCTGGATCTGCCGCCCATCGGCATCGTCTCTGACGCCCTGGGCGTGACAAAGTATACCGATGGTCTGCTCTTCGTTGTGCGGGAGGACATGTATGATAAGAAGATGATGAATGAGTCCATGCGCACGTTGAATGGTGTGGACGCGCGGATTCTGGGCATGGTCGTGACCCATTCCAGCACGCAGCAGAAGGAGTACCGCCGCTACGGCGGGAAATATGGCTCCAAATATGGCTACCAGTATGGGTATCAGTACGGCTATGGCAGCGAGGCGGCGGCTGGGTCCGTGGTTGCCGGCCAGGGAAGCAAACGCAGGTCCGACAATCAGAAGCCGGCAGCCGGCCGGACCGTGGAACCGGACAACGGCGCCCGGTTGGGCAATCAGACAGAGACCGAGGCGGGAAAAGCCGCGAAGCCGACTGTAACCGGGCATGGAGCAGCGGGACAGGAGACAAATCGACATATCCCAGGACAGGAAGACGGGTCACAGACAGTGGAAGCTCGCAAAGAGCCGGCAGAAGAAATGGACGGATGAGGCCATAAAGAAATCACGAGGTACACGCGTATGGGGGGGGGTAAGCCTGAAATGGCTGGCACAGAAAGCTTTGAATTTTCTGAAGAATCGATAAAACCGCTTCAGACGATAAACAGAAAACGAGTTCTTAAAAAGGGACGCCGGTACTGGATTGGACGAAGAGCGCAGGATATTTTTTCTCTGCGCTTGCTTTGCTTGTGCTGTGGCCCTTTTTGCTTCTTGTGGTGCTCATCATTTACCTCGATGATCCGCATGGAAGCCCTCTCTTTTCCCAGACCAGGATCGGCAGGGACGGTAAGACGTTCAGGCTCTACAAGTTCCGCAGTATGTATATGAACGCGGAGGAAAAACTGTCAGGTCTTATGGAGCAGAACGAGATGGACGGCCCTGTGTTTAAGATGAAGGATGATCCCCGGATCACAAGAGTCGGTCACATCATCCGCCGCTGCAGCATCGATGAGCTGCCGCAGCTGATCAACATCCTGAAAGGCGACATGAGTATCGTCGGTCCCAGACCCGCGCTGCCGCGGGAGGTCGCGCAGTACAACGATTACCAGAAACAGCGCCTCTATGTCACGCCGGGCTTAACCTGCTACTGGCAGATCCTCGGGACTTTGACAGTTAAATAAAAGCAAAAACGCTGCAGGCCTTATATAGCC
>JAJQHY010000014.1 GCA_021199495.1 Lachnospiraceae bacterium
ACGGATTCAATCGCTATGGTTTTTTAGGTGTTCAACTTCATTTTACAATCGGCCGTTTGTTTCTGGCTTGCCGATGGATTTTGAAGGAAATAAAAACTGCATATACCGTCCGCAAGTGCGACTTGGTTCAAAAGGAAAGTACTAAATCATGGGCTTGAAAGTTTATCTCAAGCTCCTAATTTCGAGCCCCTGACTTAGAACTTTCCTTATCTATTCTACCACAGATTCAATCGCTATGGTTTTTTAGGTGTTCAACTTCATTTTACAATCGACCCTTTTACTTTTTTGAAAGAGGGACCAATGCGTGCTTCCATCAGGTTCAGGAGAACTGTCTGGAAAGCGGACCTCAGATAGGAAAAGGGAAAATATTTTACGACCCGCCAGAAACCGTCATCGGAGAAACCACCTTCCGTAACGAGGCAGTGGATGTGGGGGTTCCATTCCAAAGGGCGTCCGAAAGTATGTAAGACGCAGACGAAACCGGGGACAAAGTTCCGGGATTTGTTAAGCCGGTGGAACATACGGAGGATGACACTTCGGACAGCGAGGAAAAGGCAGTCAAGGAGGGAACGGTCTTCAAGGAAAAAATGGCGGAGCTCCTCATCAATGGTGAGGACGCAGTGGCGGTGGGTGCAGTGGACCAGCTTGAACGACATCTGGGTAGAGCGTTCCTGGCAGTATTTGACACCACAGGTAGGGCAGAAGCGGCTTTTACAGCGGAAGGGGACAAATTTCATGTTATGGCATTGTGGGCAGATATACATGGCACCGCCATAAGACGGGTAGAGTAGGAAAGCGCCGCCTTGCCGCATTTCTGCGGTAGGTCTGCGCAGACCCCTCCCAGAACCGTGCTTGCACCTCTCAATGCACACGGCTCGCCATCTTTGCTCCATTACAAAAATAACTTTTAGAACCCATGATGTATTTTCTGGTGGCAGTCATGGCAGACCGCCAGTGTTTTGCGCCGCTTTGCTATCATCACTTGCTCCCAAGGTTCCTTTCCCTTCAGGTTTTTCACCTTGTTCACATGATGGACTTCCAGTTTTACGTCTGTTCTGCTGCATAATTCGCACACTCTGGCCTTTAGACGGTCATCTATTGTGGTGCGTCCTTTGGCTACAATCGTAATAACCTTCGGTTCAATGTCCTCACACTTTTTACCATCAATCTCGTTAAACTTCGTGAGTCGGCGGACTTTCTTTCCGGCTTTTGTTTCGTAGGGGATACCCCAACGCTTTTCACCAATGCGGTACTTGTCATAAATCTTGGACAGTTTACAGCGGTGCTTGCCGGACAGTGTTTTCAGACAGCTATATTCCATGAGATAGCTGAAATAGTTCAGGCTTCGGTAGTTGCTGGCGAGGTGATAGTAGTTGCAAATTCCCCGCAGTTCTGCGTCAAATACCGTCACAATCTCTAAATCTGTGTGGCGCAATAAGGAAAGTCTGCTGGTTGGTTCCAGCTTTCCGTTATCGGCTCTCTGCTTTACAATGCCTTTTGAAAGCAGAAACTTTTCAATCTTGTCTTGAAGCGGGATAAGCAGTTCCACGGTGTTATTCATCGTGCGCTGTTTGCATTTCTTCCACGGCTTTACCTGCTGGTCACGGCGTACCCGCACATCATAACCGAGAAATCTCGCAGGTGTGTTACTATGGGTAATCAGCGTTTTTTCCTGGCTTAACTCCATTTTCAGAGTATTCTGGATGAACTCCGTGAGCTTCGCTTTTATCCATTCGCAATCCTGCTTGCTCCCGTTGACGGCAATCAGAAAATCATCCGCATAGCGAACATATTTAAGCTTTTTATCATCACACAACTTTGCTGGCGTTTTATACAATTCGCTGGTTAGCTTTTTGTACTCCGCAATCAGCAAGTCACGTTCCGGGCCAGCTTCACGCCGGTCTATTTTTCTCCTTAAATTTGCCCGCTTTCGTTCAATCGCATGGTATGCCGGAGTGGTTCTGTACGGCGTTCTAACGTCAAACTCCTTTTTCAATTCCTCGATGTAGCTGTCCAGCTCATTCAGATAGATGTTCGCAAGGATTGGCGAAATAATGCCGCCCTGCGGACAGCCGCTGTAAGTACCGTAGTATTTCCAGTCCTCCATGTAGCCCGATTTTAAGAACAGCCGTATGAGTTTCAGAAATCTGGCGTCTTTGATTTTCCTGCCGATAACAGCAATCAGTACCGTATGGTCGATGTTGTCAAAGCAGCCTTTTATATCGCCCTCAACGAACCAGCCCGCACCGATAAACTCGTGTTTGAGCTGGGACAGTGCTGTGTGACAGCTTCTGCCGGGGCGAAATCCGTGAGAGTAATTCGAGAAAACCGGTTCATAGACCGCCTCCAAAATCATTCGCATGACTTCCTGTACCAGCTTGTCCGTAAATGTTGGCAGGCCTAACGGGCGCATTTTTCCATTCGATT
The DNA here is from genome assembly GCA_021199495.1 of Lachnospiraceae bacterium. Taxonomy (GTDB): domain Bacteria; phylum Bacillota; class Clostridia; order Lachnospirales; family Lachnospiraceae; genus RGIG6307. Next base: position 2,428 of record JAJQHY010000014.1, read on the forward strand.
TTTGGATATAGCTGCGCCGTACAGGTTTCGGGCGGTATGTCTCCGTTCTCAATGCTTCAATAATACGCTCCACATACTCCTCGCTGAATCCGTCCGCCGTATCATCATCAACGCCTTTTGTCCCTGCACCCTCATTGGAATAAAGGTGCTGGTAAGCAATCGAATAAATATCTGGCCGAAGCAGATAGCGATAAAGCCTTGTGAATACTTCATCATGGTGTTTCTTTGAGTTTTCTTGTAACTTAGTTAAAATCTCTATTGTTGGTTTCAATGAGGTTTTCCTCCCTAATCAATTTTCGATTTTAATACGCTCAGACTGCTTCCCTTCGCCATGTGAGCGGCTTTCCCGCATCCGGTTTACGGCTTTCCCTGTCAATTCAGGGTTCTCAGACTACTATGGAAGCTCCGTTGCCATGCCAGATTTTCAGTGTCTGCCACATAGCCCTTATGGGCGCTCTGGTTTAGGCAATCTCCAGTTAACGGAAGTAGTAGGTAAGTGTGAATTGTCGGATATGCTTTCGTTCCGTTGACACCGGTTCTCCGGCGCGCCGTGCATTTCTTTGATAACCTACCGGAAGGCGACCCTTTCCGGTATTCTGATAACAGGTCAGAAGGCTCGCCTTTCTGAACTTGTTTGCACCATAGGTTTCAGGCAAATTTCCTACGCCCACACTGAACAGGGGCTGGGAACTCACAAGATTCAAACCCAGATTTATCCTCATATTCACTTATCCTCGCAGTTCAGTCGCACCCGATTGCCTTTAGGTGACTTACCGCTTTCCTGACGTGCTATTGTCCCGTGCCAGCTTTCGCCTTTCGGTTAGTCAGGTGGATTCCCGCGTTATCTTACGGGGTAGTACCTTCAAGCTGCCCTCCTTTCGTCTACTTCTACTTCCGTCCTATCTGGACGCACGTCGCCGCAATGGATCATTTTTTCCACATTTTCTATAACAGAATCGCGTGGATGTAATGTATAAATGATTTCCTCATAATGGTCTGAAAAGATCTATTGCAGTATATTCATAAGGCTATTATGAAGGAAAATGGCACAAAAAGAAATTCCAACCCCTCAAGATTGAGGGGCAGGGGGAGTTGAAGTGTCACAGACACTTTTTTGATATCCTGTTTTCACCACGCTGATCTGCCTGTTTGACGGCATCCGCAGAAAGCTGACCATTGAGCGCCCGGTCCGCAAAATTGTGGAGGACACCGGTCGACTAACCGATCTGGTGACCAACATCCTCAAAATGAACAAGCTGGAAAACCAGGAGATTTTTCCGGACAAGACAGAGTA
>JAJQHY010000046.1 GCA_021199495.1 Lachnospiraceae bacterium
GTAGAAAGATTACCGGCCGTCCTATGGCGACTCGTCTGTATGCCATGATGGGATGGAGCCGTGGCTACTATTATAAGATATGTGGAACTCCTGCGCTCCAGTTGGAAAAAGAAGATGAACTGTTGATGGTCTTCGATCTGGATGAGTTTGAGCGATATCCGTTGACCAGTAAGGGGCGCAAGTCTGCCGGTGTGGAGGATGATGAGCTTGACAGTGTGGAACTGAAACAGCTGGTAAAAGAAGAAGCAGCCAGGGAGGAAGAGAAGAGAAAGACTGACGCGGAACCGTCAGACAAGAAGCCAAAACGGAAGAGAAGAAAGCCGGAATATTCGGATAATTTGGCTGGGGAGTCCTTCGGAACTTTAGCGGAAAATCACGTGAGTCGTCCGGAAATTAAACGTGTGGATCTTGCCCAAATGTCCTTGTCCGACTTCGTTGATATGGATCCACAGCCATCTGCTCCGGGTATATCGCAAACGCCAGATAAGAAGTAAGGGGGACGGGATATGCTGAGAGGGATCAGCCTGTATTTTGCGGCCAACCGGATCAACATACATAAGCAGACGATTTATGATTTGGGAAAGCCGGAATACATTCATTTGCTGATAAACGAAAAAGAAAAACAGATGTTCATCCAAAGCTGTGAACGTGATTTGGATGCGTTTAGACTGTATTATGCCCCGGAAAGCGGAGATAAAGCAGGGCGGTTCTATGTGAACGCGAAAAGTCTGCTCATTTATCTTGCCAATGTAATAGGTGTGGATCGAAACGGTCCGTCACTCCGCTTTTTCGGCATTTTATTGGAGGACGGCGCAACGGTTTATATAAACCTGAAAGAATATGAAATTATAGAGAATGAGAATTTTGACGAGGAGGAATCTTAAGAGGGTTTAAAACATTTTGCCAGTCAGCAAAGCCATTGATATTAAGAGATGAAGAGCTTTCTGCCTTTAATAATTCTGAAAATTTGGCCTGTTCTGCTATAATAAGTATAGTGAATTTGAAAGGAACTGTACATTATGGCTGAGACAGAGGGCTGTGGCTGGAAATTGGATGGGCAAATGCAGGTCAGGAAGAAAGACAAAAACAGAAAAACGATATATGCCGCCGTGCTTATCTGTATTGGCGATGAAGTGTGTCCGGAGTGTCCGAACGGTCATGGATGTATGAAAAAATACGGGTTATACCTTAAAATCGTTGAGGGAGCTTTGCCCGAACCACTGGACACACAGATTAATGAAGAAATCCGTCGATTGAACAAGCTTCGAAATTTTGAGGATTATGAGATAGGCTTGCTGCTTCCACGTTTTTATTGCCCGCACTGTAGGGAGAATGGTGGGTGCCAGTGGACCTGGACAAGATTCCCGGAATTTGTTCTTCCTTATCAGAGAGCAGTGATGTCTTTTTTCACTGAGGAGATTGAGAATGTGAGGGATTGCAATGGCGGCACGAAGGCCATGGAAGACCCTCTGCTCCGGAAAAGCGCAGGCTGGAAAGACAGCCGGAGCAAATGGGAGAAAATTTTCCCTATTTACATTGCTTACTATGATCATATACAGCATGGATCGCCAGGGGATTTCTTCCTATATATATGGGGTGTCCGATGTTATCCCTCCGGTATTATAAAATGCAGGGTCAGCCTTACATCTATTTGGAATACGTTAAAACGTAGCGCCTCGCCAGCCTGAAAGACTTCAACATAAATTGGATTAGAGAATTGGCGCAGCAATCTGGTATCATTCAGTTATCACTTTTGAAGGAGGTATTAGTGATGACTGAACATAGAAATGGCTTATCTGTAAGACCGGGAGATATCATGATGGTGCCGGTTACGAAGATTATGCTGACAGAAAATTATCCGAGAAAGAATTTCGCTCCAAAGGACAAAGCATACAAGAAGATTGCGGCGTCCATTAAGGGTTTTGACCTGGTTTAGAGCCTGACAACAGATAGGAGCGTGATTCAATGGATAAGAACATACGGACCGTAACGGTCATACAGAGGATTAAACCCCAGGCAGTCACACAGACAGCTGTTGGGAACGTCCTGCGTGCGGCGGCCTACTGCCGTGTGAGCACCCTCCAAGAGGAGCAGAACGGTTCCTTTGAAACGCAGGAGCGGTATTGGAAAAAGAAAATCGAGGAGGACCCAAAGCTGGTGCTCGTAAGAATCTACGGAGACCGCATTTCCGGCGGCAGCATGTGGAAAAGGGCGGAGTTCCTTCAGATGATGCAGGATGCCAGGGAGGGCAAGATCGACATCATCTATACCAAAGCAATCAGCCGGTTTGCAAGAAATATGGCTGAGTGCCTTGTCTGCGTAAGAGAACTACAAAGCCTTGGAGTGCGTGTGATTTTCGAGAGCGATGGCATCGACACAGGTTCACAGTCAGGGGAGATGCTGATTTCTGTTTTGTCTGCCATCGCCCAGCAGGAGCTGAATGAAAAAAGTCAAGCCGTCAAGTGGGCTTTCAAAAAGGCAAACAAATCCGGAATGCCCTGCCACAGCTGTCCTTACGGATATAGGAAGGTTAAGGATGCAGAGGGCAAATCCACGCGGGAGTGGGAAATCAACGAAGACGAGGCGGAACGTGTACGGCTGGCGTTCGATTTGGCGGAGCAGGGGGTTGGAATCAAAGAGATTCAGGAAGCTCTGAACGCATATGAGGAAGAACGGGGTACAGAGTTCCATTGGAGCGGCGGCCGTGTTAGAAACCTTTTTACACGGGAGGCTTACATAGGCGACCTTCTCACCAACAAAAGTGTGTGCATCAATTACCTGACAAAAGAGTCAGTGAAGAATACAGGACAGTTCGAGCAGTACTACATTACAAACCATCATCCTGCGGTTGTGAGCAGAGAGCAGTTTGAACGTGTACGGACATTATTCGAAAACGGGGGAATGAAGTGGCGGAAATGTAGAGGGGAGCTGTAGCACATGCTTGATGTTGATATCAGAACTGGGAAGAATAAGAAAAAGAAAGCAGATGTGCAGGGGACGCTGCCGGAAGTGAAAACAGAGAAGCCTCACGTAAAGGAAGAGCAAGAATCCGATAGGATGCAGGACAATGAAGGAATTTCGCAGCAAGTACCAAAACCGGAGCAAAACCTGAAGTCAAAACCGAGGTTAAAGCCAGAGCCTGAATCGGAGATGCAGAAAAAGGTGCCGATTATCGCATCAAAAGGAACCCCCAGGATTACAGTCACTCAGGCGATCACCCCTTCCATACAGAAGGATTCGGTTATCCGTATTGCGGCTTACTGCCGCGTTAGCACAGACATGGATGCCCAAGAGTCATCGATCGAAGCGCAAAAGGAAGCTTATGCCGATCTGGTGGAAAGCACACCGGAATGGAAACTTGTGGACATTTATGCTGATGAAGGAATCTCCGGCACCCAGATGAAAAAAAGAGACGCCTTCCTGCGGATGATGCAGGATTGCCGTGATGGGAAGATTGACCGTGTGGTCACGAAATCGATCAGCCGGTTCGCCAGAAATACGCTTGACTGCCTTGCATGTGTCCGTGAGTTAAAGGATATTGGTGTTCCGGTCTTCTTCGAGGAAGAAAGGCTGGACACGGGTCTGGAATCTTCGGAACTGATACTTTCCTTGATGGCGGCAATGGCGCAAGAAACCAGCCGTGAAATTTCCAACAATGAGAAATGGTCACAGGCGAAACGCTTT
>JAJQHY010000045.1 GCA_021199495.1 Lachnospiraceae bacterium
TTAGTTCCATCACCGCCTTTAGTATCAGCATCATTCCGGACAGTGTTCTGCTGCCCATGGTGTATTGAAAACTTGTTAAGGGCTCACGTACTGTAAAGGGTGTCAGCCCAGCTTCTTATCTTCACATCATTTACTTCCGCCATCATCCCTGCCTGCATATAACTGTGCCGGATCTCCGCAACGTCGGCTGTAATTTCAGCTGCAATAGTATCTGTCTGTGTATCCATGGATTCGGGTCTTCCCGGTCTTTTCATCCGCATCTCCACAGTACACAAATAATCCTTTAATTTCACAAGAGTATCAATAAGGTCTTCCCTGTCAATCTGCATGACGTCAAAGCTCTCCACCATTCTGAACCGCGCCTTATACGGCGCAATGCTGTGGATTTTACCAGCGACCGCTGTCTGGCTGTCGTTTCCTACTGATATCTTTTCAAGGCAGTCCAAAAGATAGTACACATATATCTGCGCTACCTCCTGCCAGCGGTATCGGGATTCCTTCGCAGCTTTGAAATCGTATAGGACTCCGCCCATATAAATATCTGCATCGGCTCCGTCAATCAGAGTGCTGACCTTTCCGAATGTAGGGTTGAAAACGACTTTGCTCCCATCGTGGACAATCCCGCTTGTGATGAACGTTTCGAAGAATACATCACAAAGCCGTTTTAAATCGTCATATACTTCCTGCGGCTCATTCTTCAGCAGTACCTCATAACCGTCTCTCGGCAGGATACCTCCGGAACGGTATATGTGTTCCAGCCTTGCAAAGTAACTGCACGGCTCTGATAAGATGCTGTGGTCTGCTTCCGGCTGCTTAAGGTACGCTTTCACACGGGAAAGATGTTCAATATACCTGTCATGCATCTTCTTGTATGCTTCTCCGCCTATCAGTTTCCGTACGGCCACTAGCCCATAAAATGAGTTCAGGTCAGATGTGGCGTTTGAAGTAATTTCATTTTCTTCTCCGCAGTTACCGCTGGCATACCTGGCAGTGATAAACCTCGCCGCATAATCAAAAGCCGTGCCTGCCAGTGTGCTGTAGTATCTGCCGGGTAAGGTATTCGGCGCAAGGAGTTTGTATTTTGTTGAAAATGCTTTGTCTCCCTTGTTTGTCCTGAACTGCTCACGTTTGGGAAGATGCTCTTTTATGATTTCACGGAATCTTTCATCCGAATCCAGCATTGATTTTACCGACATATCTTATTCCTCAGCTGTCATTTCCTGCACTCTCCTGCCGTGCAATACCTGAAATCAAAAGATATCCTTCTTATCTTTTAGCTTCTTATCTTCATCATCGTCTCGGAAGCTCTCGTAATGCCTGGCAACCGTGACAGCATAAATGAAATACCTCCCACAATGTTCACATTTCGCCCTGCACGAAAGCATCGAAATTCCTTCCGGCTCGTGTTCCAGCTGCTCCTCCCCACAATATGGGCATTCAAGCAGATTGTCATCCATCAGCGATTCTCCTTTTTCACATTTTTATTCCACAGAAACCCGAAATCTTTTCGTTTGATTTTGCATTTTGGCTCCCCATCCTTCCAGAAGACAATTCCCTCTATATAATTATTCGCCAGATAATCCCTGATTCCTTCAAAGCCGCGTTCTGTTTCAATGATATCTTTCCCATGAGGTTTCAGGATATCCTTCTGCAGGTCGTAAGGGTTGCTCTGGAAATGCGGTCCTAATGCCTCATAGGTGCCGTCTGTTTTCTCCTCCGGATAATTGTCATAGGCTACCCAGAACCACTTATCTCCGGGTGCCTGACGGTCGCACTTTACCCAGCACGGCAGATGCCCTGTCACTGGATCTGGTGCTTTCTCGCATGGTATAGCACCATCCGGGACTTTTTTGCCTCTTTTGGCATCGTACCTCTTGTAAAACTCTCCATCTATCACGGCACAGCAGGCTCCGTCCCATTTGACAGTGGCGATGCCCTCACCGTTTAACACCCATTCCATGCCTTCCGTCACATTTGGCAGGATTTCTGTCACGATGTGGTTTTCAAATTTCCGTTCAAATAAAGTCGGTATTTTCTTCACAATCTCTGCACACTTCTTTCCGAATTGCCACTGGCAGTCACTATCCATTTTAGAGCATATTATTTATCAACTAGTGGAAACAGCAATGCAGTTAATCATCTCTTTTGCGTCTGCATTCAGCACAATATATTCCTCACTTTTCAAGTAATCGTCAACCTTCGAGGTGTCACTGTCGATTTTTAGGAAATACAATACGCCTTTCAAATCCGTTGTATATTCAGCCAGTTTCTCAGCTGACATTCTTGCCGGTTCGATCATTTGCATGTGGTAATCAACATTATACGATTCATCAGGCTTCCTTTCACCTGAATATAATTCGTGGAGATGGTATGAGCCCGACCACGGTTTACTGCTGAGATATACAATTACTGTGCAAACCGGCAGCAGTTGACCATTCTCAAAAGGATGTCCGCCTGTCTGCATCTTGTATGCTGCGGCTTCCAATAAGAACAGCTGCAACGGCAGATTGGGGTTCATGTTCTTTTGGCCAATGACTATATAGTATCCACTTGCGTTTTTCTTAATTACCAGCGTGCTGTAAAACTCTGCATACTCTTCGACTGACATCGTGCCACCCTCGGCAAGTGCGGTAAAAAGTCTGAAAGAATCCACATTCTCCAACTCTTCTGCTTCAATCTTTGCAGACAGGCTGTCACAGTTATTGATAATATCCGCAAAAACATCCTCTCTGTTGAGAAATCTCTTTATTGCCGCATCTGCTTTATTTTTTCGTCTTCTGCATTACGGTTTATCGTTTTATTCTGTTCCATACCGCAACGTCACCTCCCAAAAAATACTATTTTAATTTGTTTTTCCAGTCAATACTGCAACAATCTGCATGAGAAACATTGATTTTCCGATGCCTGGTGTGCCCAAAAGGAATGTGATGCCTTTGCGGGGAATAAACGGATACCAAATCCAACTGTCTTTGTAATGCTCTATATCCGAACAGCAAACAAAAGCAATCATTCCAGTCATCATCTCCTTTTGTGTGTCAGGAAATACCGCTCGGCCGCTTTTGACACGGCAAGACACTGATGGTTCTTCCGCCATTTTCCTGAATCCGCATCCTGCTTTATGTCCACAGGGGACAGTACAGGCTGTTTTTCAGATTTAGCGTGATACTCTTATGGCACCACTTCATTTACATTCATATGTGTCAGACACCGTAGTGCCTGCCCACATTAACGATTGAGACGTAAGAACGTGTTTTTGAATTGGCAAAGGATGAGTTTGCGGCATATCGCGCTGTCGACCGGGCGTTGATGGAAACGTGCTTTTCATCTTTGCTGGATTAATTTAATTGTCGTACTTGGGCGACGACTCACCGGAAAACGTTGTGCAGCGTTATAGTTCATCTGCACCTGAACCGGCTTCCGTTCCTCCATTGCCTTGCCGCTTCAAAAACAGCCGAGCTGGTGTTTTTTGCTTGTTTTTCTTGTACCTGCTTACTTCTCCGGCGCAAATCCTTCAAATATCGCATACAGGGAATCGTTCACATCGAAAGGTGCATCGTATTCCACTGTGGAGTTTACAAGACACTGGTCGATCTGTGCAGAAACAGCATCGATTTTCCTGTCACAAATTGCAATAGCAAGTTGCAATAGTTTTTTCAGTGATGCTCGTTGGCAG
>JAJQHY010000042.1 GCA_021199495.1 Lachnospiraceae bacterium
GAATGCAGTTTATAAACACTTATAAAAATATTCGTCACATGAGTTGACACATATTTTTATATGTATTATTATGATAAAGAGCGGATAAACTATGAAAAGCTATTCATCGAGAGAAGTAATCCGATTGCTTCTGGAAGACGGCTGGTATGAGGTGAATGTTGTGGGAAGTCACCACCAGTATAAGCATCCCGTCAAAAAGGGACGCGTGACTGTCAAACACCCCGATAAAGATATCCCACGAAAAACGCTTGACAGCATGGAAAGACAGTCGGGGCTGAGATTTCGATAAGGAGATTCGTTTTTATGAAAAAGCCGGAACGTTATTTTTATCCTGCAGTTTTTACTTATGAACCGGGGCAGGAGATTGCGGTTTTCTTTCCGGACCTGGACTGCGCGACCAGCGGGGTGAATGAGGATGACGCTCTGCTTTCCGCGAGGGAATTGCTGGGGGTTGTTCTGTTTGGGCTGGAAGAGGATGGTGAAGAGATTCCTGCGCCGACACCGCTTTCCAACATTGCAATGGAAGCCAATGAACGGGCGGTGCTGGTGGATGTTTATATGCCGTCTGTGCGTCAGGCGCGGGTGAACCGTTCTGTGAGCCGCACCGTGACATTGCCCGCGTGGCTGAATGCGGCGGCGCTGGAGAGAAGTATTAATTTTTCCCAGGTGTTGCAGGATGCGCTGAAGGCACAGCTGCATCTGGGGTGATTTGGCGCCAGAGATTTCATGACGTGGTTAAGAGGCTGTTCAGAGCCGCATTTTTAAAGGAAATTTATGTTTTTCTCTTTACAAATTTAAAAAATGAGATTAAGATAACAAGGCGAGTGCAATTTGGTATTCGTGGCTCTTCCTCCATATGCGCAAAAGAGGGAGGCAGCTGCGGATGACAGCTCTGAATATTAAAATGCGTTGATGAAGACAGTAGCCTCATCAGGAAAGGCAAAGCGAGCCGGGGAGGGTGAAAGCCCGGTGCGGACCGATGAGAGGAAGATCACTTCTGAGCAGCCGGGCGAAAGGGAACGAGTAGCCTGTGGCCGGCATCCTGCCGTTATCGGGAAACATATGAAACCGGAAACGGGGAGTATGCGTAATGGGTGGTATTGAGAGGTTTATGGCTTCTTCCTTTTACGGGGAGGAGCCTTTTTTAATTAAGGAGGAACAGGATGTACAACAAAGTATCTCCGGACCTGAATTTTGTGGAGAGAGAAAAGAAAACCGAGAAATTCTGGTCTGACAACGACATTTTCCGCAAATCCATGGAAAACAGGAAGGGCTGCCCGACCTACACCTTCTATGACGGTCCGCCGACCGCCAACGGCAAGCCCCACATTGGTCACGTGCTGACCCGTGTGATCAAGGACATGATTCCGCGTTACCGCACCATGAAGGGTTATATGGTGCCCCGCAAGGCAGGCTGGGATACGCACGGTCTGCCGGTGGAGATTGAGGTGGAGAAGCAGCTGGGTCTGGACGGCAAGGACCAGATCGAGGAATACGGCCTGGAGCCTTTCATCGATAAGTGCAAGGAGAGCGTCTGGAAATACAAGGGCATGTGGGAGGATTTCTCCAAAACTGTCGGCTTCTGGGCCGATATGGACAACCCCTACGTGACCTATCACGATGATTATATTGAGTCCGAGTGGTGGGCTTTAAAGGAGATCTGGAACAAGGGGCTGTTATACAAGGGCTTTAAAATCGTACCCTACTGCCCGCGCTGCGGCACCCCGCTGTCTGCGCAGGAGGTCGCGCAGGGCTATAAAACTGTCAAGGAGCGCTCCGCCGTGGTGCGTTTCAAGGTAAAAGGTGAGGATGCGTATTTCCTGGCCTGGACGACCACGCCCTGGACCCTGCCCTCCAACCTGGCGCTCTGCGTCAACCCCGACGAGACCTACTGCAAGGTGAAGGCCGCGGACGGCTACACCTATTATATGGCGCAGGCTCTGCTGGATACTGCGCTTGGAAAGCTTGGCAGCGAAGGTACACCGGCCTATGAGGTGCTGGAAACCTATGTCGGCAAAGACCTGGAATATAAGGAATATGAGCCGCTTTACACCTGCGCTGCGGATGCTGCCGCGAAGCAGAATAAGAAAGCCTTCTTCGTTACCTGTGACAGCTATGTCACCATGTCCGACGGTACCGGTATCGTCCACATTGCACCGGCCTTCGGTGAGGATGACAGCCGCGTGGGGAAGGATTACGACCTGCCGTTTGTGCAGTTTGTGGACAGCAAGGGCAATATGAGCGAGGAGACGCCATACGCAGGCCTTTTTGTGAAAAAAGCGGACCCGGAGGTCTTAAAGGATCTGGACGCGAGAGGACAGCTTTTCGACGCGCCGAAGTTTGAGCATGATTATCCGCACTGCTGGCGCTGCGATACCCCGTTGATTTACTACGCGCGCGAGTCCTGGTATATCAAGGAAACCGCGGTGCGCGACGATCTGGTGCGCAATAACAACACCGTCAACTGGATTCCCGAATCCATCGGCAAGGGACGTTTCGGCAACTGGCTGGAGAATATTCAGGACTGGGCCATCTCCCGTAACCGTTACTGGGGGACTCCTTTGAATATCTGGGAATGCTCCTGCGGCTATCAGGAGTGCATCGGCAGCCGCGCAGAGCTGGCCGAAAAGGCAGGCGATCCGAACGCCGCGAAGGTGGAGCTGCACAGACCTTATATCGATGAGGTGACCTATACCTGCCCGAAGTGCGGCGGCACCATGCACCGTGTCCCGGAGGTCATCGACTGCTGGTTTGATTCCGGCGCCATGCCCTTCGCGCAGCACCACTATCCGTTCGAGAATCAGGACCTGTTCAAGGAGCAGTTCCCCGCTCAGTTTATTTCCGAGGCGGTGGATCAGACCAGAGGCTGGTTCCACGCGCTGATGGCGGAGAGCACCCTGTTATTTAACTGCAGCCCTTATGAAAATGTCATCGTCCTGGGCCATGTTCAGGATGAGAACGGGCAGAAAATGAGCAAGAGCAAGGGCAACGCGGTAGATCCGTTTGACGCGCTTGAAACACACGGCGCGGATGCTATCCGCTGGTATTTTTACTCGAATTCCGCGCCCTGGCTGCCCAACCGCTTCCATGACAAGGCCGTGACCGAGGGCCGCAGCAAGTTCATGGGCACTCTGTGGAACACCTACGCGTTCTTTGTCCTGTACGCGAATATCGATAACTTTGACGCGACGAAATATACCCTGGAATATGACAAGCTGACCGTCATGGACCGCTGGCTTTTGTCCAGATTAAATTCCATGATCAAAGAGGTCGATCACGACCTGGAGAACTATCGCATTCCAGAGGCGGCCAGAGCCCTGGAGGCCTTTGTGGACGACATGAGCAACTGGTACGTGCGCCGCAGCAGAGAGCGCTTCTGGGCCAAGGGCATGGAGCAGGATAAGATCAACGCCTACATGACGCTTTATACAGCGCTGGTTTCCTTCTGTAAGTGCGCCGCTCCCATGATTCCGTTCATGACCGAGGAAATTTACCGCAATCTGGTCTGTTCTATTGATGAGACCGCACCGGAGAGTATTCACCTGTGTGACTATCCGGTGGCTGATGAGAGCCTGATCGATGAGAAGCTCGAGTCCGACATGGAGGAGCTGTTAAAAATTGTGGTCATGGGCCGCGCCGCCAGAAACGCTTCCGGTTTAAAGAACCGCCAGCCGATCGGCGAGATGGTGGTCAAGGCACCATCCGTCTTAGACCGGCTTTACACCGATATTATCGCGGACGAGCTGAATATCAAGGAAGTGAAGTTTGTGGACGACGTGTCCGCCTTCACCACCTATACCTTCAAGCCGCAGCTGCGCACTGTGGGTCCGAAGTATGGTAAACAGCTGGGCGGTATCCAGAAGACGCTCGCTTCCCTGGACGGCAACGCCGCCTACGCGCAGTTAAAGAGCGAGGGCGCTCTGAAATTTACAGTGAATGACGTGGAAGTTGTGCTGACCGAGGATGACCTGCTGATCGACACGAAGCAGCAGGAGGGCTACGCGATCGAGGCGGACAATACTGTTACCGTGGCGTTAAATACCAACCTGACCGAAGCTCTGATCGAGGAAGGCAACGTCAACGAGATCATCAGCAAAATTCAGACCATGCGTAAGGACGCCGGTTTTGAGGTCATGGACCATATCCGTGTTTCCTTAAACGGCAACGCCGCGCTGTCCGCTGTCATTGAGAAAAACAGGGACGCCGTTGCGGGCAAGGTCCTGGCGGAGGAGATCACCGCGGATGCGGACTTCGCGACCTCGAAGGAGTGGAATATCAACGGGCAGAAGGTTGTGATTTCACTGGAGAAGTGTGAATAAGGGAAGAAAAAGGGGCGGTTTCTTTTACGAAGCCGCCCCTGAAACATTGGTTTTTGCCTGAAATTACTGCATTTTTGCAAGATTTTTGCTTTCCTTTAAAGGAAAGCTGTGCTATACTACCCATGTATGCTTATTTACTACACAGGAGGTTTTTGAATGGCTAAGAAACTCGGCAAGAAAAAATTCGATAAAGAGCAATTCAAAAAAGAGGTTGCCTTTAACGTCAAAACTTTATATCGCAGAAATATTGAGGAAGCCACACAGCAGCAGATTTTCCAGGGTGTTGCCTATGCAATCAAGGATGATATCGTGGATAACTGGATGGCGACCCAGAAAACCTGGGAAGAGCAGGATCCCAAGATGGTCTATTACATGTCCATGGAATTTCTGATGGGACGTGCCCTGGGCAATAACCTGATCAACTTAAAGAGCTACGAGGGCGTGGCGGAAGCACTGGAGGAGATGGGACTGGATCTGAACGTGATCGAGGATCAGGAGCCGGATGCGGCGCTTGGCAACGGCGGCCTGGGCCGCCTGGCGGCATGCTTCCTCGATTCTCTGGCGAGTTTGAATTATGCGGCTTATGGCTGCGGTATCCGTTATCATTACGGTATGTTCAAGCAGAAGATCGAGAACGGCTTCCAGGTGGAAGTGCCGGATATGTGGCTGACCGAGGGCAATCCCTTTGAGTTAAAGCGCAAGGAGTACACGCAGGAAATCCGCTTCGGCGGCCATGTCGTGACTGTGGCGGACGAGAACGGCAAGCTGCACTTTAAGCAGGAAGGGTATCAGTCCGTGATGGCGATTCCCTACGATCTGCCGATCGTCGGCTATGGCAACGGTATCGTGAATACGCTCCGTATCTGGGATGCGGAGGCGATCAACCGCTTCCAGCTGGATAAATTTGACAAGGGCGAGTACCGCCAGGCTGTGGAGCAGGAGAATCTGGCGCACAATATCTGTGAGGTACTTTACCCGAATGACAACCACTATGCGGGCAAGGAGCTGCGCTTAAAGCAGCAGTATTTCTTCATTTCCGCGTCTGTGCGTGCCGCGATCAATAAATATATGCGCTCCCATGATGACATTCATGGTCTGCCGGACAAGGTGACCTTCCAGATGAACGATACCCATCCGACCGTCGCTGTGGCGGAGCTGATGCGCGTTCTGGTGGACGACTATTGCCTGGAGTGGGATGATGCCTGGAGCATCACTACCAGAGTCTGCGCCTATACCAACCACACCATCATGTCCGAGGCGCTGGAGAAATGGCCCATCGAGCTCTTTTCCAGACTGCTTCCCCGCGTGTACCAGATCGTGGAGGAGATCAACCGCAGATTTGTGGATGAGATTTACCGCAGATATCCCGGCAACCAGGAGAAGGTCCGTAAGATGGCCATCATCTATGACGGCCAGGTTAAGATGGCGCACCTGGCAATCGCGGCCAGCTACTCCGTTAACGGTGTGGCAAAGCTGCATACCGAGATTCTGAAAAATCAGGAGTTAAAAGACTTTTATGAGATGATGCCCGAGAAGTTTAATAATAAGACCAACGGCATCACCCAGAGAAGATTCCTGCTGCACGCCAACCCGCTTTTAGCCAGCTGGGTTACCGCTCATATTGGCGACGAATGGATCACCGACCTGTCCAGAATGTCCGGCCTGAAAGTTTATGTAGACGATGAGAAGGCGCAGGCGGAGTTCATGAATATTAAATACCAGAATAAGGTTCGACTGGCGAAATATATTCTGGATCATAATGGTATCGAAGTCGACCCGCGCTCCATCTTTGATGTGCAGGTCAAGAGACTGCATGAGTACAAGAGACAGCTGCTGAATATCCTGCATGTGATGTATCTGTACAATGAGCTGAAGGATCATCCGGAGATGGACTTCTATCCGAGAACCTTTATCTTCGGCGCAAAGGCAGCAGCGGGTTATCAGATCGCCAAGCTGACCATCAAGCTGATCAATTCCGTCGCGGAAGTGATCAACAATGACGAGTCCATCCATGGCAAGATCAAGGTGGTCTTTATTGAGGACTATCGTGTTTCCAACGCGGAGCTGATCGTTGCGGCAGCGGATGTATCCGAACAGATTTCCACCGCTTCCAAGGAAGCCAGCGGCACCGGTAACATGAAGTTCATGTTAAACGGCGCGCCGACACTGGGCACTATGGACGGCGCCAACGTGGAGATCGTGGAGGAAGTCGGCGAGGAGAACGCTTTTATCTTCGGTCTGAGCGCGGACGAGGTTATCCAGTATGAGAATTACGGCGGTTACAATCCGATGGAAATTTTCAATAATGACGACGATATCCGCAGAGTGCTGATGCAGCTGATCAACGGCACCTATTCCGACGATACCGAGTTGTTCCGCCCGATTTACAACAGTCTGCTGAACACCTTAAGCACCGACAAGGCCGACAGATACTTTATCTTAAAGGATTTCAAGGCTTACGCCGAGGCGCAGCGCGAGGTGGAGAAGGCTTACAGAGACCAGAAGAGATGGGCCAGAATGGCCATGATGAACACCGCCTGTGTGGGCAAGTTCTCTTCTGACCGTACAATCCATGAGTATGTGGATGAGATCTGGAAGCTGGACAAGGTTGTGCTGGAGCAGTAAGACGGATGCAGATGCTTCTTTCTGCTGGCAGGAGACGTTATGGATGTCTCAGCTTTGAGCGCATTCCTGGAATCATTCAAAAAAGACAACTGACCGATGTGTGGCGTGATTCGTTGCACGTCGGTCAGTTTTTTTGTATAAAATACAGAATCACTGCCCATACTATCCTCAGAAACGATGTATCAGTCGATACAGGAGGGACAGATATGGAAAGTAAAAATACAGACAGCAGCGCACAGTTTGTAAACAGGAAAAAGGAAAGGACTGTGATTGTGGGTTCCGCGGTCCTGATCATAGCGGCGCTTACCGTCGCCGGCCTTTATGTCGGCACGTCACAGCAGGAGGATATTATCCTGCAGGATCTGACCGGCATTGAGGAGACGACCGAGAGTGAATTCAATTCCGTGCTGGAAGAGGAACTGGAGGATGTGCAGTCCTCGACTGTGGAAAATCCGGGTCGTACCGGCAGCGGTACGGGTGCATCATCAGCCTCATCCGGCAGCACCACGTCCGGCAGTACTTCGTCTGCACAGATCAGCAGTACCGTGAAAACCGAAGAGACACTTACCTCTGAAAGTATTGCGGAGGAAGATATGCTGAACGAGGTGGCCATGACAGACGAGCTGCTTTCAGAAACCGCAGAGGAGATGATGTACTCCTTTACCGGGGAAAACATGATCTGGCCTATCGCGGAGGATTATGAAATCCTGATCCCCTACAGCATGGATAAGGCAGTTTATTTTACAACGCTTGATCAGTACAAATACAGCCCGGCCATGGTGATCTCAGCTGAAGTCGGCACGCCCGTCTATGCTGTATCAGCCGGCAAGGTGACTTCCAAATACTGGAACGAGGAGACTGGCTGGACCTATGAGATGGACCTGGGCGGAGGATTTGCTGCATATTACGGTCAGCTGGATTATAATACAATGGTAAAAGAGGCAGACACCTATGTCGCGGCCGGGGATCTGTTGGGATATGTCGCTGAGCCTACCAAATACTATTCGCTGGAGGGCGCAAATCTTTATTTTGAAATGACAAAGGACGGGACGCCGGTGTACCCCATGGATTATCTGGGACAGGAGTAATCTCCTGTTCCTTTTTACAGCAAAAAAACGTTAAAAAATTAACACATTTTCCTCTTTCTTTTTTTCGAAAATATGTTATACTATTCCATGTCACCAATGACGCGGGGGTATAGCTCAGTTGGGAGAGCGCTTGCATGGCATGCAAGAGGCCGTGGGTTCGAGTCCCATTATCTCCACTCCTTCAAGGTTCAGGAATTCCCGATGGAAGTTTTCCTGAACTTTTTTCATGCCCTGTTTTCTGAAGAAATGCAAAATAACGCTACGATTTTCAGGATACATGTGTTACAATGCATAAGGAAATGATCAGGAAGATTTCTCGATCCGAAATGAACTGGTCTGGCTTTCGGTCTGAGGGGGACAATCATTCGTATGAGACCATGAGAGGTACCGGAATATGAAGTTTAAAAATCTGAGAACCATATTGCTGGCAGGTATGGCTGTACTGATGCTGCCACTGACCGGCTGCGGAAGCAGCACCGCTTCCGGGACGGCCATTCTGGAGATGGCAGACGGGGAGGCAGTGATTGATGAGGCGCCCGAGTGGGTACAGGAACTGTATGAGGCAATTCTGAAGGAAGACCTTGACACGGTATATGAGGTCATTGAGGCGGATGCTTTTTTTGAAAGCCTTACCGAGTATGATGACGGTGAAACGTTTGCGTGCTATGCGGTCGATGAAGCGTATGTGATACTCCTGTATACCTACGATGCAAAGGGGCTTGTGGAGTCCGCGGTTGCTGTCGTTCAGGCGGAAGAAATAAACGGAGATGAAACGCTTAAGGAATTCGGCAGTCTGATGAGCGACGCTGATCTTTGCATTGACAGTTTCACCTATAACGATGATTTTTCGAGAACTGCCACGCTGTACAATACCTATATCGTGGATTATGGACTCGACAGTGAAGCAGTGTATGAGACGAGCGCGGACGGACAGTAAGGATAAGATATGGACGATCAGAATAAACAGACCCAGAGTGACTTCCTGGAGGAGACGATTAAAAAGCGCCCGGTCAATAAACGGAAGGTGTTCCGCCGGATGGTGGAGGTCTCGATGCTCGCGATTTTATTCGGAATCATTGCCTGCGCGACCATCGTTCTGCTTTCTCCGGTTCTGGAGAATATGATTTTTCAACAGGAGGAAGAGGAGACAGATACGGAAATCGCGGAGATGGATTTCGCAGAAGAGGAAATCGTGACGGAGGAGATTTCGCCGGAGGATATGCTGACGGAGGAGATGCTGGCCGAGGAAGCAGCCCTGGAGGCTGCGCAGGCGGCCCAGGCGGAGGAAGAAGAGGCGCAAGGGGAGCTTACCGTCAAGGATCTGGTGACAGATGAGGCACAGTTCTTTTCGGAGTTGGCTGCGTCCTGTTCCAAATGGCTGGTGACAGTGCGGGGCGTGCAAAGCAGTGAAAGCTGGCTTGCGAGCAGCCTGGTCAGTGCTTCGGAGAGCAGCGGCGCGATTGTGACACAGAGTGAAGAGGAGATATTTGTCCTGACCTACAGCGGCAGTGTGCTGGCGGCGGATTATATTCAGGTAGAGTTTGTGGATGGGGCGACCGCGGTCGGCACGATCCGCGGGCAGGATTCCAACACGGGGCTGGTGATTTTAGCTGTGCCCAAGGAGAATTTGTCCCAGACGACACTGGAGAGCATTGCATCGGCGGTTTTTTATAATTCCAATCTGAAATCGACGCTGGGCAGCAGGGTGCTGGCGGTGGGCAGCCCGATGGGAGTGCTCGGATCCTATGTGTCCGGGACAGTTACCGCCATGGGAATTGAGGAGAACGCTTGGGATATCAATTATAAGATTATCATGACGGATATTTACGCAAGCGAGTCACCGCAGGGCTTTTTGGTCAATCTGCATGGATATATTGTGGGAGTGCTCTGCAATGATTACAATTCCTCCGACACGAAAAATATCTTAAGCGCCCTGGGTATTTCTGAGTTAAAAAAGACGATTGAAAAGATGTACAGCGGCGATGAGATACCGCGGCTGGGGATCCAGGGAACGGATGTGACGGCCGCTGCAAATGAGGCGGAGGGAGTTCCGCTGGGAGTCTATATTACCTCCGTGCAGATGGATTCGGCAGCCATGGCTGCGGGAGTCCAGGTCGGGGATATTGTGGTTGGCTTCGATGAGACGGAGATTTTTGGAATGTCTGATTTAACATCAGCACTTCTGGCGTGTCAGACGGGCGATACGGTAACGCTTACGATCCGTCGCTTAAGCCAGGGCGAGTACCGGGAGGTTGAGGTTTCGATTGTATTACAGTAGATGGTATCAGACCCTTTTACTGTTTAATCAAAGAATATGGGAGAATGAAATGAAATATATCAAAGACTATCATGAGGGCGACAGAATGTCAGATATTTATCTGTGCAAGCACAAACAGGCCGCCACCACCAAAAACGGAAAACCCTATGAAAATGTGATTCTGCAGGACAGGACCGGCACCATAGACGCGAAGGTCTGGGATCCGAACAGCGCCGGGATCGGAGATTTCGATGTGCTCGATTATATCGAGGTGTTTGGTGAGGTGACCAGCTTTCAGGGTGCATTGCAGGTAAATATCAAGCGCGTACGTGTCTGCAAAGAGGGTGAGTACAATCCGGCGGACTATCTGCCGGTCTCCCAAAAGGGCATTGAGCCGATGTATCAGGAGCTGAAGAGTCTGATTGACAGCATTGAGAATCTGTACTTAAAGCAGCTCCTTTTAGATATTTTTGTCAATGACGCCGCTTTTGTGAAGAAATTCTGCGCTTCCTCGGCGGCCAAAACGGTGCACCATGGTTTTGTGGGCGGGCTTTTAGAACATACGCTGGGCGTGACGAAGCTGTGTGATTTTTACTGCAGCCAGTATCCGGCGCTGCACCGGGATCTGCTGCTGACGGCGGCCATGTGCCATGATATCGGCAAGACGAAGGAGCTGTCCGCCTTCCCGGAGAATGATTACACGGATGAGGGGCAGCTGCTGGGACATATTGTGATGGGCGTGGAGATGATTTCAGAGAAAATACGGGAAATTGACGGTTTTCCGGAGAAGCTGGCCAATGAGTTGAAACACTGCATCCTGGCGCACCACGGTAAGCTGGAGTTTGGCTCCCCCAAGGTACCGGCTCTGATGGAAGCGACAGCCCTGTATTACGCGGACGACACGGACGCGAAGATGGAGACTTTCTCAGAGATTTTGTCCGCGGGCGCGGGCAAGGAGGGCGAGTGGCTGGGGTATAACCGGCTGCTGGAGACGAACATCAGAAGCGCGTTGGCGCCGGAGAGGTAAAGAGCAGCTGATGTAAAATCTCTTTATGGGAATTTCACACCTGTAGTCAGGCTGCTGTCCCTGAGAGGAAATGGAACGGAGTATGCAATTTTTTAAGAACCAGAGAATTCAGCTGGAAATTACGGATCTGAATACAGACGGCGAGGGAATAGGGAAAGTGGACGGCTTTCCCTTTTTTATCAAGGATACTGTGCCTGGTGATGTGGTCACGGCCACAGTGATGAAGACGAAAAAGAATTACGGCTACGCCAGGCTGCTTACACTACTGACTCCTTCGCCTGACAGGGTGGAGCCTGTCTGTCCGCAGCACAAGGCCTGCGGCGGCTGTCAGCTGCAGACGCTTTCCTATGCAAAGCAGATGGAGTTTAAAGAAAATAAGATCGCCAATAACCTGCGGCGCATCGGAGGCTTGAGTGATAAAGAGGTGGAGACGGCCCGGGAGCCTTTCGTGGGAATGGACGTGCCCTTTCATTACCGCAATAAAGCCCAGTATCCCGTTGGAAAGAATAAGGACGGGAAGACGGTCTGCGGCTTTTACGCGGGGAGAACGCATACGATTATTTCCAATACAGACTGTGCCTTAGGTGCAGAAGAAAACGGGGAAATTCTGCGGGCAGTGCTGGCACATATGGACCAATATCACATCGCTCCGTACGATGAAATCTCTGGTCAGGGGCTGGTGCGGCATATTCTGATTCGCACAGGCTTTGAGAGCGGGCAGATGATGGTCTGCCTGGTGGTGAATTTATCCCCCGCGGAGTGGGAAAAATGTGGATGGGAGAGGTTGAAGGCCGGGGAGCTGGTGGAAAGGCTGCGCGGATTACAGTTGGAGAATGAACAGGCAGCGGATGAGCAGGCGATGGCTGAGCGGCCGGCAAATTCCGGGGAGAGCAATGTTCATGGGCAGGAGACGACGCACAGAATTTGCAGCATCTCTGTAAATTTCAACACCCGCCGCGACAACGTCATCATGGGCGATACCTGCCGGACTGTCTGGGGCAGCGACACCATCGAGGACAGCCTTTATATCCGCGACGTCGCAAATGACTTTGCCCGCACCGGGGCTTCCCTGACTTTTAAAATTTCTCCCCTTTCTTTCTACCAGGTCAATCCCCGCCAGACCGAAAAACTCTACAGTATCGCCTTAGACTACGCCGCCCTGACAGGCCGCGAGACTGTCTGGGACTTATACTGCGGCATCGGGACCATCTCTCTTTTCATGGCCCGCCGCGCCGGCCTGGTCTGCGGCGTGGAGGTTGTCCCGCAGGCCATCGACGACGCCCGTGCCAATGCCGCTGCAAACGGCATCACCAACGCGACCTTCTATGTGGGAAAGGCGGAGGAGGTACTGCCAGAATTCTACAAGAAGCATGATAAATACGAGGCAACGGAATGGCAGGGAAGAAGCGATACCCTGTGCACGGAAACCGCGCAGGAAGTTGCCCTGACTCACCCCGACGTCATTGTGGTCGATCCGCCCCGTAAGGGTTGCGACCAGGCCTGCCTCGACACCATGCTTCAAATGCAGCCCGATCGTATCGTTTATGTCAGCTGCGATTCCGCCACCCTCGCCCGCGATATCAGATACCTGCGCGAGGGCGGGTATGAGCTGAAAAAGTGGCGGGGCGTGGACCAGTTCGGGCAGACTGTACACGTCGAGACTGTGTGTCTCTTGGGCAACCACCGTCTGCCGAAACCTGACGCTACGGTGAAGATCGGGATTGATATGGAAGATTATTACCGGATCAGGGATAACGCAGAAAATAAAGAAAAACCTGAATAAATGTCGAAAATAGTACACTGAATCAAAGCGGAAGCTGTTGATGCGTAAGAAAATTACGTGTCAGCAGCTTCTTTTTTCGCGCTCCTACGAGCGGTGCAAATCCAGAACATAAAGTGCGAGTGAGCTTGCTCACAGGAGCACTTTTATGTGAACGGATTTATAGCGCGACAGCGCGTAATGAGCATGAAGCGAAGCGGAATGCGAATTGCACAGCGAGTGGCTTGGAGGAGGTGGTGCCTATGGGAGTGCGCATGAAAAACGGCATAGGAAAATGGAAACTGTGAAACATCTGAAATTCTATGAAGAATGCAAATCTGAAAGGAGTCAAATCTATGACAACAAGAAATGTGAAGACGACGAGAAACATGAAGGTTTATGAGCAGAGCGGATATAAGTACAAGGCAACGCCGACAATCACGCTCAAAGGACAGTGGCTGGAGATGATGGGATTTGAAATCGGGACGCAGATCCAGGTGCAGTGTGAGGATGGAAAGCTGACGATCACGCGGGTGGATGCAGAGACAGCGGAGGCGCAGGTGCCGGCCTGCTGTGTGGCTGAGAAGGAAGTCAGATACGGAAGGGGAAATAAGTGATGGCAAAGATTCTGATGTGTGGTTCATTCAAAGGGGGAGTTGGCAAGACAGCCAGCTCCTGGAATCTGGCATATTCCCTGGCGGAGATGGGAAAGAAGGTTCTGGCTGTGGATTTTGACAGCCAGGCAAATCTTTCAACCTGTTTTGGGATTGAGGATACGGCGGCTGTCCCGGTTACAATCGGCCATCTGATGATGGACCGGCTGGAGGATGAGGAACTGCCGGATGCGGAGGATTACATCCGGAGCCGGAATGGTGTGGACTTTATTCCGTCATCCATGGTGCTTTCTGCTGTGGAAGGCAGACTGCGGACGGAAATGGGTGCGGAAAGGATGCTTTCGGGCATCCTGGAGCCCCTGAGAGAGCGATACGATTATATAATTCTGGATACCTGCCCTTCGATTGGGACACTGACCATCAATGCGTTGACAGCGGCTGATGAAGTCCTGATTGCAGTGAATCCGCAGCTTCTCGCAATGATGGGCCTGCAGGATTTCATCCGGACGGTAAAGAAAGTTCGGAGCCGCCTGAATGACAGGCTGGAAATTGCGGGGATTCTGCTTACCATGTGTGACGCCAGAACAAATCTCTGCAAAGTGATTACAGAGCAGGTAACAGAGACTTTTGAGGGACAGATCCGCATTTTCCGGAGCGCGATCCCGAATACAGTTAAGGTGGGGGAATCCATTTATTACAGTGAGCCGCTTCTGGAATATGCTCCGGGGAGCAAGGCGTGTACAGCATATCGAAATCTGGCGAGGGAGGTGGTCGGAAATGAAAGCGAATGCACCGAAAAGGAAGGTGTTTCAGGATGCGCTGGATCTGCTGACTGAGGATATGGCTGTGGAAGAGGCCGTGGCGCAGAATAAAATTATGATGCTTCCGATTGAAAAGATTAAACCGTTTCATGACCATCCATTCCGCCTCTATGAAGGGGAACGCCTGGAGGACATGGTGGAAAGCATCCGGGAGCACGGGATCCTGAATCCGGTGATTGTGCGGGTGGAGAAAAACGGATATGAAATGCTGGCGGGACATAATCGGGCAAATGCAGCCAGGCTGGCGGGATTGAAAGAGATTCCGGCGATTGTGAAGGATGGACTGTCAGAGGAAGATGCTTATGTCTATGTGATTGAGACAAATCTTGTGCAGAGATCCTTTGCGGATCTGCTTCCATCGGAAAAGGCGGCGGTCCTGACGGAGCGTTACGAGAAGATCAGCAGTCAGGGAAAACGGAATGATATCCTGCGTGAAATCGCTGCACTGGAAGACATGAGCGGGACTTGTGGACATGATGTCCACAAGTCTCAGAAAAGCCGCGACGGGCTTGGGGATGAATATGGAATGACAGGAAGAAATATCGCCCGCTATATGCGGCTGAATAAGCTGATCCCGGAATTTAAGGCTGCCGTGGACACTGGGGCGTTGCCGCTGGTGGCGGCTGTGGATCTGTCCTATTTATCGGATGAGGAACAGAAACTGATCCATCATGCATCTGAGGCAGAAGGACGGAAGATTCAGGCAAAACAGGCAGCGGGATTCAGAAAACTGGCCGGGAAAATTACAAAAGAAAATGCAGAGGAGGAATTCCGGCAGGAACCGAAAAAGCAGAAAGCTATGGTCAGTGTAAAAATATCGGCAGAGACATTCCGGAGATATTTTTCGGATACAGCAGCGGCAGATGTGCCGGGAGTTCTGGAAAAGGCTCTGGAGCAGTATTTCAGAGAGAGGACAGAGAATGTTTCATAAGGAAGATTTACAATGCCTGGATCCGGAGTATTTCGCCATCATCCATGTGGATGATTATGACGTTACGGTAATGTCGAAGAACACGGGGCATGTGTGGTATATCCATAATCCGGAATATCCGCTGCCGGGAAGTTGTGTGATATTTCATAAGCATAAGGTTTCCCATCCCTATCATCAGCATGGACGGAGTAATACCCTGCGGCAGGCAATAAGGAGCATCCGCAAGCATGATAGGTATCAGATGAACGGCAGACGCGGCAGTGGAAAGAAAATACAGACATGAGGAGAAGCGCTATCGGAAGAACCCGGTAGCGCTTCTTTTCGTGGTGGAAACAAATAGATGTGAGGGTTTACTGTGTTTTTGCTTAATTGTTTTGTTGAAATGCAACAAAACAATTATGAAAATCAACCCAAATTACCATCAAATCATAGGAAAACAAGTTGACGAAAGGAATCCATGTCTGGTATAGTGTAGGTTAGTGGCACGTTGAAATTTTTTAAGGAGACGGAAATATGAGCGAAGTGTATCAGGACAACTGGATTAATCTGGAAGAAGCCGCTGCATATATGGGTGTTACAAAAGATACAGTGCGAAACTGGATAAAGAAAACGGATATTCCGGCGCATAAGGTTGGAAAGCTGTGGAAATTTAAAAGGTCGGAGCTGGATGAGTGGATTAAAAGCGGAAAGAGCGCAATCTGAGTCCGTTTTATGGTACATCCGTTATGCTAATATAAGGATAAGTTGACAAACTGGGAGCGATTGCTGAAAATGAACAAATTAGAGGATATCACTGTCGGAAGTACAGTGAAGGGCATTGTGGGCAATGAGCCGGTCAGCATTGTTGCGGTTCAGTGGTATGGCAGCAATGTGCTGGAAATTACATATAAAGATACGCGGGGAGTTCCGGGAACGCAGCTACTTTACAGGGAGAGCGAGCCGGGACTTGAAGTGCTGTCGAAGCATCTGCCCTGGAGTTTCGACGCAGACGCGGAGCAGATGAAGTTGGCATCGGAGGCATACCGTATCAGTCTGGCTCATTTGTTTGATCCGTATCTGGCTGTACATACATCGGCAGTGGAGCCGCTCCCTCATCAGATTTCCGCAGTTTATCAGGAAATGCTGCCGAGGGTGCCGCTGCGCTATGTGCTGGCGGATGATCCGGGTGCAGGAAAGACGATTATGACCGGCCTGTACATTAAGGAATTGATGGCCAGGGGTGATCTGAAAAGATGTCTGATTGTCTCACCTGGAAGTCTGGCGGAGCAGTGGCAGGACGAGCTTTTTTCAAAGTTCCATCTGAAATTTGAGATTCTGACCAATGATCGGATGGAGTCCGCTGTGACCGGAAATATTTTTACAGAAGTGGATCGCTGTATCTGCCGGCTGGACAAGCTGGCCAGGAATGACGAATTGCAGGAGAAGCTGAAAGTTTCCGAGTGGGATCTGATCGTGTGCGATGAGGCGCACAAAATGTCTGCGACGGTGTGGGGCGGAGAAGTCAAATATACCAGACGCTTTCAGCTTGGAAGGCTGTTATCGAATATTACAAGGAACTTTTTGCTCCTGACTGCTACTCCGCATAATGGAAAAGAAGAGGATTTTCATCTGTTTTTGTCGCTGGTGGATCCGGATCGTTTTGAAGGAACGCATCATTCGTCGCAGCAGGCAGTAGATGTCAGCGATGTGATGCGCCGGTTGGTAAAAGAAGAACTGTTGAAATTTGATGGCAAGCCTCTTTTTCCGGAACGCATTGCCTATACGGTAAATTACAGTCTTTCTCCACAGGAGTCGAAACTTTACCAGGCTGTGACAGAGTATGTGCAGGAAGAGTTTAACCGTGCGGATAATTTGAATAATGAGCGTAAAAATACAGTCGGATTTGCGTTGACGATTCTGCAGCGCCGTCTGGCGTCCTCTCCAGAAGCTATTTATCAGTCCCTTCGCCGCAGGCGCGAACGCCTGGAGCACAGGCTGGCTGAGGAGCGGCTGGGGAAGAGGGCTGCGGAATATCGAAATTCTGAATGGGATGACATGGATGAGGATGACCTGCCCGCAGAGGAGCAGGAACAGATGGAAGAGCAGGTTGTGGATCACGCATCTGCGGCAGCTACGATCGCGGAACTGGAAGCGGAGATCCGGACACTGAAACGTCTGGAGAATATGGCGAATGATGTCCGGGCGAGCGGCGTGGATCGAAAGTGGGATGAGCTGTCCAGGCTGCTTCAGGATAAGGAAGCAATGTTTGGAGAGGACGGTCAAAGGGAGAAGCTGATCATCTTTACCGAACATAAAGATACACTAAATTATCTGGCCGGTAAGATTCGGTCTTTGCTCGGAAATGATGAAGCTGTTGTGACCATTCATGGCGGAATGCTGCGGGATGAAAGACGAAAGGTAGAGGAACTGTTCAAACAGGATGTGGGAGTCCGGATATTGATTGCCACGGATGCCGCAGGAGAAGGCGTCAACCTGCAGCGGGCGCATCTGATGATCAATTATGATCTCCCGTGGAATCCGAATCGCTTGGAACAGAGATTTGGCCGTATCCATCGTATCGGACAGACAGAAGTGTGCCATCTGTGGAACCTGGTGGCATCTGAAACCAGGGAAGGATTTGTGTTCCAGAGACTGTTTTCAAAGCTGGAAGAAGAAAGACAGGCTCTGGGCGGCAAGGTATTTGATATCCTTGGAAAAATGTCCTTTGACAATAAATCCCTGCGGGATCTTCTGATCGAGGCGGTGCGGTATGGGAATGATCCGGAAGTACGAGCAAGGCTGAACCAGGTCGTGGATCATTCCATGAACCCGGATAAATTTAAGGAACTGATTAAAGAGCAGGCTTTGACGGATGATGTGATGGATGTTCATTCCGTCAATGCAATTCGTGAAGATATGGAGCGCATTGAAGCACACAAGTTGCAGCCGCATTTTATCGAATCATTTTTCTTGGAAGCCTTCCAGTCACTTGGAGGAAAGACACGTAAGAAGGAGACCGGACGATATCAGATTACGTCTGTCCCGTATGCAGTGCGCAACCGGGATATGCAGATTGGTTATGGAGAACCTGTTTTAAAACGGTACGAAAGAGTCTGCTTTGACAAAGAATACTGTGTGATTCCGGGACAGGCACAGGCGGAACTGATCTGCCCAGGGCATCCGCTTCTGGAAGCGACGATTGACCTGATCCGGGAAAAGAATGTAGATGTTATGAAACGCGGCGCAGTGTTTATTGATGACAGTGATTTCAGTGAGAAAGCAAGGCTCCTTTTCTACATAGAGGATGCAGTTCAGGATGGTGTGACCTTAAAGGACGGAACCCGGAGGACGATTTCCAAACATGTTCATTTTGTGGAGATAAAAAAGGATGGTTCTGCATCAGGCGCCGGATATGCACCGTATTTGGATTATCGGGCAGCGACGGATGAAGAGTACAAAGCGGTTCACGACTGGATGAAATCACAGGACTGGCTGTGTAAGGATGTGGAAGGAATTGCAAAGAGTTATGCGATCCAGCATTTGATTCCTGAACATTTTGCGGAGGTAAAAAACCGTAAAGAAGCGATGCTGGATAAAACAGAAAAAGCTGTCAAAGACCGTTTGACAGCGGAGATCCAATATTGGGACTTTCGTGCAGGGGATCTCGCGCAAAAAGAGGCAGCAGGCAAAACAAATTCCAGACTGAATTCAAAGCTGGCAGCAAGGCGGGCGGAGGAACTGGAAAATCGGATGCAGAGCCGCCTGGCGGAAATCGAGAAAGAACGCAGGATTTCACCAATGCCGCCGGTGATCACGGGCGGAGCATTGGTGATTCCGAGAGGATTGTTGCATAAACTTACCGCGACTTCATCCGGAGATCTCTTCGGACATGGAGACAGGCAGAGTGTTGAGTACGCAGCCATGAATGCGGTCATCCAGATTGAAACATCGCTGGGATACCGGCCGACAGATGTGAGCGCGTCGAAGTGCGGCTATGATGTAGAATCTTATGTTCCGGAAAGGATGAGGAAGCGCATGGCTGCATATGCGAACGCATTGCGGTTTATTGAAGTGAAAGGACGTGCGAAAGGCTCTACTACTGTTACCGTCAGTAAAAACGAGATTCTGACGGCACTTAACAAGCCGGATGAATTCATCCTGGCGATCGTGGAAGTGGATGGTAATGATACGCATACGATTTATCTGAAACAGCCGTTCAAGAATGCACCGGACTTTACGGCGACAAGTGTGAATTACGATATACAGGATTTGATTGAAGAATCAGAAGTTTTATATCAGAGGTGATTTTGACATGACATATTGGATTTTATCTGCCAACGAAAAAGTATTTGATCATTCTAAGGCATTTGCAGAAAAAGGATATTGTTGTTGACCTCTTAAAATAACCATATATTGACCAGCTTGCGTGTCTCTGGATTGATCTGTATACTGTCATTAGATAAATATACAGAAAGAGAAAGTCCCAGAGCACCCTCCCTGGAAAGTCGTGTACTCTGAGACCCATGGTTTAAAACCGTGGTTATTATATCAGATTACACGCTTCGCTACAAGCCCCAACTTGACGCTTTCCTTGTGATAGATTTCGGACCTTTGCCTCCCTGCCCCATCTGTGGCGGCGAGCTGCGTTACAGGGATTCCAGACCGAGGATCCGCCGACGGGAGGATGGAGTAAAGGAGCATCTTATCATCCACCGGCTGCGCTGTGAGGACTGCCATAGATACCATAATGAGCTCCCCGACTGCCTTGTCCCCCATAAGCACTATGATGCGGAGACTATCTCCGGGGTGCTGGACGGGGTGGTAAAACCGACTGACTCAGACTCAGAGGATTACCCCTGCATGCAGACCATGCTGCGCTGGCTTGCCTGGCTGAACTTCAACCTGGTAAACATGGAAGGCAGCCTGCGCCGAGCCAGTCAGGATATCCTCCGCCTGGGAAAGGAAATCCTCTTTTCTTCCCAGTCCCTGCTGGACGCCATGCGTTCTTCTTTTCCGGACTGGCTTGAGCGGATCTTGCGGGTTATTTATAACAGCGGCGGTGCTCTGGCAGCCCTGTATTAATGCACCTGTTTTGTTTTGATTGTCACGCTTATCCCCGGTATCATAGGCTCCATAAGGAGGCTATGATACCATGAATACTAATAAAAACACAGCCAGACAATGGCAGGAAACAGAGGCGCTGCGCCGTTTCCAGCTGATCGCGCCGCTCCTGGATGAGAGCCTGGACGATGCCAAAAAACTCCAGACGAGGAAGAAGATCGCCTCAGACAATGGCATTTCCCTGCGCTCCATCTATCGGTATGAAAAGTCATACCGGGAAGGCCAGTTCGCAGGGCTTATGCCGGCAAATCGCCAAAAACAGCGGGTCCAGAACCTGCCTGTAGATTTCGACATACTTTTGGCGGAGGCAATCCAGCTGCGTAAGGAAGTCCCTGAACGTTCCGTCAATCAGATCATTACGATCCTGGAGCTGGAGGGGCGCGCGGCGCCCGGGGTGCTGAAACGCTCTACTCTGGAACGCCACCTGTATAAAGCCGGGTTCGGCAGCGAACACCTGCGGATGTACCAGGATGCCCGTGAAAGCTCGTCAAAGCGCTTCTGCAAGCCCCACCGGATGATGCTTGTTCAGGCGGACATTAAATACGGCCCGGAGCTTCCCATCGGGAAGAATGGCGCAAAGGTAAAGACCTACCTTTCTTCGGCGATTGACGACCATTCCCGTTACCTGCTCCATTCCCGGTTCTATGATAACCAGGAAGAAACCATTGTGGAAGATACTTTCCACCAGCTGATTGTCCGCTACGGGAAGTTCGATGCCTGTTACTTCGATAATGGATCGCAGTACATTGCAAAACAGTTAAAACTTTCTCTTTCTAAGCTGGGCATCCGTGTCTCCCACGCCCCTGTCCGCAGTGGGAAATCCAAAGGCAAGCAGGAGAAGTTCCACCAGACTGTTGATGCGTTCCTCCATGAAGCAAAGCTGAAGAAAATCCGCACCCTGGAGGAACTCAACCGTTACTGGGAGATTTACCTGGAGGAGTATTACCACAATAAGCCTCATGACGGGATCCGTGAGTACTATGAAAGCCTTGGAGTCACGCTTCCTGCGGAGGGCATCAGCCCGCGCACAGAGTTTAACCGCGACAGCAGGCCGTTAACCTATATCGATGTCTCCGTGGTGGCAGAGGCTTTCCTGCACCACGAGGAGCGCAAGGTTGACAAGGGCGCTTGTATCAGTTTCCGTGGCAGGAAATATGAGACAAAGCCGGAGCTGATCGGCCACAGGGTTCAGATCGCCTTTGACCCCGCTTCACCTGAAACGATTACGGTATCTTATCCAGGAGTGGAGCCGTTTACCGCAAAGCCTGTAAAAATCGGCGAGTACTGCGATAAAAATCCAACACTTCCGGTTGGGATGCAGGGCCAGAAGCCTGCTACATCCCGTTTCCTGGACGCCCTGGAGCGGAAACACGAGGAAAGCACACAGCACAAGGCGGATGCGATTTCCTTCGCCTCCTACAGGAAGGAGGACGGAAGCCATGTATGAAAACTTTTATAACATGGAGCGTACCCCATTTGTACGCAACATCCCGGCAGGGCAGCTTTATGAGTCCGCAGCATTTCAGGAAACGCTCGGAAGGCTCTGCTACGTGGCAGACCGGCAGATGTTCGCGGTAGTTACAGCGGACCCGGGATGCGGGAAGTCCACGCTGGTCAGGCGGTTCAATGAGGAACTGCCAAGGGATGAATACATCGTCCTTTACCTGTCGGATTCCAAGCTGACGCCGCGGTGGTTTTACAAGGGTCTGCTGGACCAGCTGGGTCTGGAGGCCAGGTTTTACCGTGGTGACGCCAAGCGCCAGCTCCAGAAGGAAATCGAGATCATCCGCGGTGTCCAGCACAAAAAGGTGGTCTGTATCCTGGATGAGGCACATCTGCTGGAGAAGGAAACGCTTGAGGAATTCCGGTTCCTTCTAAACTATAAGTTTGACTCCATGAGTCCGATGGCCCTGGTGCTTGTGGGACAGACGGAGTTGTGGGACAGCAAGCTTCAGTTACAGCGCTATGCAGCGATTCGCCAGAGGATCGACATGTACTGTGTCCTGCCGCACTTAGACCGGTCAGAAACCGGGCAGTATATCCGCAGCCACCTGGATTATGCCGGGTGCCCGCAGGAACTGTTCACGGAGAAGGCGGTGGACGAAGTCCATAAAGCCTCCACCGGGATTCCCAGGATGATCAACCGCGTATGCGAGAAGTCTCTGATGTACGGCTTCCAGCAGCAAAAGCGCCTGGTTGACGACCATATGGTAAGGTTCGTGGTGGAGCATGAAATGCTGAAACCAACAGCTTAACCCCACGCCATCCGGGGTGACCCGGGTGGCAGAACCACTGAAACAGAGTGACAGAAATATGAGCAACGCAGCGACAACCAAGGAGAGCAGTTCAGCGACAGCTCATGAAATCAGCAACA
>JAJQHY010000062.1 GCA_021199495.1 Lachnospiraceae bacterium
TACTGCTGTCACGAGTGCTATGTGCGTGACCGGTTCTGGCGGGAGGAAGAAGGGCGAGAGCCATATGCTGGCCCTGCTGGACGCAAGGAGGAAAATGTATGAGCACTATGGATTGGAAAACGCTGTCGGTGGATGCCCTCCGCCCAGCAGCATATAACCCTCGCAAAAAGCTGAAGGCGGGAGATAAAGAGTACGAGAAGATCAAGAACTCCATTCTGGAATTCGGGTATGTGGAGCCTATCATCGTGAACTATGATATGACGGTCATCGGCGGCCACCAGCGGCTTACTGTACTCAAAGACCTGGGCTATGCAGAGGTTCAGTGTGTAGTCGTTCACATTGAGGACGAGAACAAGGTCAAGGCGCTGAATATCGCACTCAACAAAATCACCGGCGCATGGAACGAGCAGCTCCTCGCCGACCTGCTGGTCGACCTGCAGGCTGCGGACTTCAATACGGATTTCACCGGCTTTGAAGCGCCTGAGATCGAGCAGCTCTTTTCCAAGGTACACAACAAGGCTATCAAAGAAGATGATTTCGATGTAGAAGCCGAGCTGCGGAAGCCGACCATCTCCCGTGCGGGTGACCTCTGGCTGCTGGGTCGCCACCGCCTGGTCTGTGGTGATTCCACGCTGCCGGAAACATACAACACCCTGATGGATGGTCGGCGCGCCAATATGGTGCTGACGGACCCGCCTTACAACGTAAACGTCCAGGAAACTGCCGGGAAAATCAAAAATGATAATATGCCGGACGAGGATTTTTACAGATTCCTGTTTGCTGCCTTCGT
Organism: Lachnospiraceae bacterium; assembly: GCA_021199495.1. GTDB lineage: Bacteria > Bacillota > Clostridia > Lachnospirales > Lachnospiraceae > RGIG6307. Next base: position 791 of record JAJQHY010000062.1, read on the forward strand.
CAATATGGAGCAGAACATGGAAAATGATGCCTCCATCTATGTATTCCACGCTGACACACAGGGGCTGAACTTCCGCAGGGCTTTTGCGGATGCTGGCTTCTATCTTTCCGGGTGCTGTATCTGGAAGAAGAACGCACTGGTGCTGGGGCGCTCCCCGTACCAGTGGAAGCATGAGCCGTGCCTGTTTGGGTGGAAGAAAGGCGGCAAGCACCAGTGGTATTCCGACCGAAAGCAGACCACGGTCTGGGAATATGACCGGCCGAAATCCAGTAAAGACCACCCGACCATGAAGCCGGTGGCGCTGATGGCCTACCCCATACAGAACTCCTGTATGAGCAACTGCATCGTGCTGGACCCCTTCCTCGGCTCCGGCTCTACCCTCATCGCCTGTGAGGAGACCGGGCGCATCTGCTATGGCATCGAACTGGACGAGAAGTTCGCCGATGTTATCGTCAAACGCTATATCGAGGCGGTCGGCTCCAGCGATGGCGTGTATGTCATAAGGGATGGCGAGAAGCTCCCCTTCGACCAGCTGTCTGTGCAGGACGAGGATGATGAAGAGATCCCCTTGTTCTGATGGAGGGCAGAAACATGAAGCAGCTGACCTTTATTGACTTTTTCTCCGGCATCGGTGGTTTTCGTCACGGACTGGAGCTGGCTGGCATGAAATGTGTCGGCTACTGCGAGAAGGATAAATTTGCAGTACGGTCATACCGTACTATGTACGACACGGAAGGAGAATGGTATGGAGAAGATGTATCCCGCCTCCGATCAGATGACATTCCTCAAGCAGATGTATGGACTGCGGGATCACCTTGCCAAAACGTCTCTATTGCAGGGAGACGCAGCGGAATACACGGTGAGCGAAGCGGACTCTTTTTTGACTTTGTTGACCTCCTCAAAGGCAAAGCGGAAGAAGATAAACCCGAATGGGTTATCCTCGAAAATGTTAAAGGACTTCTCAGCAGCCATGCCGGATGGGACTTCCTCGATTATCTGTCTGAGCTGGCCGAAGCTGGGTACGATGTCGAATGGCAGGTTTTCAATTCCAAGGATTATGGGGTCCCCCAGAACAGAGAGCGAGTGTACACTATCGGACATCTTAGAAGCCGAGGTGGACGAAAAATACTACCTGTCAGCGCAGAAAGCAGTGGAGATCTTAAGCAGGTTGTAGGAGGGATGCAGGGCTATCGGGTATATGACCCCTCTGGTGTGTCCGCTACACTGGTGGGCGAGGCCGGCGGCATGGGCGCCAAGACCGGTCTGTACCTGATAGACCAGAACACCACAGCCCCCAAGATCACGAACACTGCACGATGCCTGGTAGCCAAGTATAATGCCGGGGTCATCAAACACACGGCACAGAACAGCGGTGTCCTGAAAGTGTATCCCGTCCTCACTCCTGACCGGGTGGAGAAGCGTCAGAACGGCAGGCGCATGAAAGAATGCGAGGACCCGATGTTCACGCTCACCGGCCAGGACAGGCACGGGGTGCTGGAGGAGGTATCCGAAAAGCCGAGCATCGACCTGCGCTCCGGTGTTAAGTGCGGGTATGAGACTGCCGCTCCTGGTGATTCTGTTGACCTGGCCTATCCCAATTCCGAGACCCGCCGTGCGCGCGTGGGGCATGGCTTTGCACATGCATTGTCCTGCTCCGGCAGCGTTGGCGCTGTGGTTTGGAATGGGCATCTGGCACGGATACGCAGACTAACACCAAAAGAGTGCTTCCGACTGCAGGGCTTCTCGGATGACCTCTATGAAAAGGCTGCCGCAGTCAACTCAGATGCCCAGCTTTACAAGCAGGCTGGCAACGGCGTGACGGTGCCTGTGGTCTATGCCATTGGCAGAAAAATAGTCGATGAATGATCAAAATAGGACTTGCTATTATTGCCTTTCAGAGTGATTAATGTACTACCAAAATCAAGGAGGCAAGGGCAATGAGAATCAAAACGAAAAGCGATAATCGCAAGGCGATGGCGCAGGCCATTTCTACGTTCATCGGAAAAGACCTGCACTACATGGGGCCTCCCACCTTTTCCTACACGGTCGGAAGCCTTATCATTGACCGGGACAGCGTGATTACCTGTGAGGATGATTCCGGCGAAGAAGCGCTGATGCAGTTCCTGAAGGAACAGGGATATGTGGAGACCCCAACTGAGGAGCTGCAGGTGCAGATCCCTCTGGACGCTGGCAACCAGGCTGTCATCTGCAATCTGCTCGCCATGTTACACGCAAGAGCCTATCTGCTCAACCGAGTCACCAGGAAAGACACTTTTGCTGTCAGCGATGAAGTGCTGGACGAGCTGGATCAGATGTCGGATGAGAGTACCGTTGAGGACGTTTTGAGGACGGTGTCGGCGAACAGTGGGGGGCTGAAGGGCATTTCCTTTGACGGGGAGACTGTTACCTTCACCTTCCCTTTGTCGACGGACGAAGCCAAAAATCGGGCGTACACGGAGCTGGCTTCCATGATGGTGGCACGAGCGAAGGCAGCCAAACGGGTCAGCGCAGAACCAGTGATACAGGAAAATGAAAAATACTATCTCCGCATCTGGCTCATCCAGCTTGGGCTTTCCGGCAGGGGCAGTAAGGCGACTCGAAAAGCCCTGCTGGATGGGCTCAAAGGGCACACCGCTTTCCGTACGAAAGAGGATGCCGAGAAGTTCAGCCAGGCCCAGAAAGAGAGACGTGCTGTGGCAAAAGCCGAAAGATCGGGCAACCTGGATGAAGCAGATGAGCCGTAAGATGCACAATTTCAGACCCGCATCTTTGGTAGTTTTATAGGCCAAAAATGACTGGATATTATGTGCTTTTAGAGCGAATATGTGTACACCGAAAGGGAAACA
>JAJQHY010000007.1:0-1131 GCA_021199495.1 Lachnospiraceae bacterium
TCATATTTCAATCCACGCTCCCCGTGAGGGGAGCGTGGATTGAAATATGACGTGTCCTTTCACCGCCCAATGGCACAAAACGTCGCTCCCCGTGAGGGGAGCGTGGATTGAAATGACGATATAGAGTGCTTGACAGCAAGCGACGCAGAGTCGCTCCCCGTGAGGGGAGCGTGGATTGAAATTGCGATACGCCGCGCTTGCGCTGCCGGAACACGTCGCTCCCCGTGAGGGGAGCGTGGATTGAAATATTTGTTGCTGCCCTCCTTCCGAATGACCTGCACAACGTCGCTCCCCGTGAGGGGAGCGTGGATTGAAATTGAAAGGGTCTTTCCGCTGCCCTGCATACCCGTGTCGCTCCCCGTGAGGGGAGCGTGGATTGAAATAGCCACGACAAAACAAGATGCTTTTGCAACTGTGGTCGCTCCCCGTGAGGGGAGCGTGGATTGAAATCTTGATCTGCTGGTATCCCTCATACCGTATAATGTCGCTCCCCGTGAGGGGAGCGTGGATTGAAATTTAATATTTCAAAGTCATTGATCACTGAAATCCTGTCGCTCCCCGTGAGGGGAGCGTGGATTGAAATTACATTGATGGTGTTTACGGTACTGTAAGTTCTTGTCGCTCCCCGTGAGGGGAGCGTGGATTGAAATCTCTTTGGCGCAGAGGGTCATGAACTCCTCTAAGTCGCTCCCCGTGAGGGGAGCGTGGATTGAAATTCATAAGGGGTAGCGGAGATCCCGTACTTCGCGGTCGCTCCCCGTGAGGGGAGCGTGGATTGAAATATTAAGGGGGGCTTCGCCTCCCCCTTAGCAAGGTCGCTCCCCGTGAGGGGAGCGTGGATTGAAATAATAATCAATCTTCAGCACTCCCTTCAATCGCGTCGCTCCCCGTGAGGGGAGCGTGGATTGAAATTACTCAGATATCCCTCAGGTTATTGTCACGATCGTCGCTCCCCGTGAGGGGAGCGTGGATTGAAATTTAACATTGTTTTTCTCCTTTTTCTTGATTTTGTCGCTCCCCGTGAGGGGAGCGTGGATTGAAATAACTGCTCTAAGGATACCAGGGCGCCATCCGGCGTCGCTCCCCGTGAGGGGAGCGTGGATTGAAATAAAATATCATGTTGATAATCAG
>JAJQHY010000007.1:1231-22630 GCA_021199495.1 Lachnospiraceae bacterium
GTCGCTCCCCGTGAGGGGAGCGTGGATTGAAATAAAATATCATGTTGATAATCAGGAATAAAAAGAGTCGCTCCCCGTGAGGGGAGCGTGGATTGAAATTTTTGCCGACATACAGTTAATAGAACGATTAACCGTCGCTCCCCGTGAGGGGAGCGTGGATTGAAATGGTAATCTCCTGCGCGGTCTGGGCGGTTGCCCTGTCGCTCCCCGTGAGGGGAGCGTGGATTGAAATCCATAACAGGCATTATAATATTCATCTTAGGACGTCGCTCCCCGTGAGGGGAGCGTGGATTGAAATAAAGATTATTGTCTTTGTGACTGGAGCTATTTGTCGCTCCCCGTGAGGGGAGCGTGGATTGAAATAGAGACAGTTGATCTCACAGAGACTAATGGATTAAGTCGCTCCCCGCGAGGGGAGCGTGGATTGAAATATTTTTAACTCCTCCTTTATTTGTTAAGCATGTTGTCGCTCCCCGCGAGGGGAGCGTGGATTGAAATCACACTCCCCTCGATCGCGCGCTCATATGTGCGAGTCGCTCCCCGCGAGGGGAGCGTGGATTGAAATCGCCCTGGAAGTGGGTGCCCGGAGGTATATATTGTCGCTCCCCGCGAGGGGAGCGTGGATTGAAATTTTAACTCGTCACTCATTGCAGTCCTCCCGTCTGTGTCGCTCCCCGCGAGGGGAGCGTGGATTGAAATTGGTAGTCCTTGAATTTGGACACGTCCACTGACGTCGCTCCCCGCGAGGGGAGCGTGGATTGAAATTGGCAGCGGCCGCCATGCGATAATCTCATACGGCAGTCGCTCCCCGCGAGGGGAGCGTGGATTGAAATATTGGAAAGTGGCAGTAATTCGGTCCCTTGGTCGTCGCTCCCCGCGAGGGGAGCGTGGATTGAAATAATGGCTGATTTGTTCGGGTGCTGGGTCCCTGACGTCGCTCCCCGCGAGGGGAGCGTGGATTGAAATGATACAAAAATGATATAAACCAGCCGACCAGCGTCGCTCCCCGCGAGGGGAGCGTGGATTGAAATAATACCTAAACAGCAAATAAGGCATAGCCCCCCGTCGCTCCCCGCGAGGGGAGCGTGGATTGAAATATCTAAGCGAAATATGCAAAGAGAGATTTAGCCGTCGCTCCCCGCGAGGGGAGCGTGGATTGAAATAATACCTAAACAGTAAATAAGGCAGCAGCTCCCGTCGCTCCCCGCGAGGGGAGCGTGGATTGAAATTTAAATTTCAACTCCTTTCTGTCTTTCGTCTTTGTCGCTCCCCGCGAGGGGAGCGTGGATTGAAATCGATTCAGGGCGTGTACATCTACACCTACGCGACGTCGCTCCCCGCGAGGGGAGCGTGGATTGAAATTCTGGTGTCAGGCGGTTGATACGGTCTGCAAGCGTCGCTCCCCGCGAGGGGAGCGTGGATTGAAATCTGTCTCTTTTTGCGTCCTGTTTTTGCGTCCACCCGTCGCTCCCCGCGAGGGGAGCGTGGATTGAAATCACACTCACGCAGATCGTTCCACAACAAAAACTCGTCGCTCCCCGCGAGGGGAGCGTGGATTGAAATAGAAAGTGAGAGGTTGCCGATTGGTGGCTATGTGGTCGCTCCCCGCGAGGGGAGCGTGGATTGAAATGAGTTTACGCCGGAATAAAGGACGGTGACATTATGGTCGCTCCCCGCGAGGGGAGCGTGGATTGAAATTCAGAGATGGTTTGCCCTTATTCCTCTTTTTGGCGTCGCTCCCCGCGAGGGGAGCGTGGATTGAAATTATGATCATTCCTCCGCGCTCCCCTCAATAGCTCGTCGCTCCCCGCGAGGGGAGCGTGGATTGAAATCAAAATATCCTGAGCGCTTAAATCTTCGGCAGTAGTCGCTCCCCGCGAGGGGAGCGTGGATTGAAATAATTTTGAGACGGATGAAAAGACGGCAGCAGTAGTCGCTCCCCGTGAGGGGAGCGTGGATTGAAATGAAAAATCGTGGGACAGGACACAGCGCCGTCTGAGTCGCTCCCCGTGAGGGGAGCGTGGATTGAAATTGGGTGTACTATTGTTTCTATTTATGCCAGGACAAGGTCGCTCCCCGTGAGGGGAGCGTGGATTGAAATTACAAGATTGGAAAGATCATGCAGTCGGCGGGCCGTCGCTCCCCGTGAGGGGAGCGTGGATTGAAATAACCGAATGAGCGAATTACACGGAGTAAAGTTTCGTCGCTCCCCGCGAGGGGAGCGTGGATTGAAATAGGAGAAAATCGCAAGGGTATCCAGAGACTTAGGTCGCTCCCCGCGAGGGGAGCGTGGATTGAAATAGGTTATATCTATGCAGCGCAAACGTAGGCTTCGTCGCTCCCCGCGAGGGGAGCGTGGATTGAAATTTATACCTGCGGCGACTTATACGGAGGCGGAAACGTCAATTAAGAAGGACCCCATCCTGGAGGCATTTCAGCCCTTCTATCAGGAGACTTATTTACAGCAGGAGGTCAATGTTGACCTGATCTATCAGACGCAGAAGCAGCTGCGTGGTTTTGCCATTTACAGCGACGACGATATCGCGGCGTTTTCCGGGGTATATTTCGCCAAAGGCAGTCAGGGCAACAATATGGGGAAGATGACAAGTGTACTTCTGCCGGTTGCCTCCCGCTATAATCAGAAGAACGAGGAAGAAAAGTATCAGTTCCGGCGCCAGCTTCGAAGCCTGATCAGATGGTACAGCTATATTTCGCAGATCGTGCGGATGTTTGACAAGGATCTGCACCGGGAGTTTGTGTTCTGCTCTTATCTGCTCAAGCTCCTGCCGCCGACGGATGTGGAGCCAATTGATCTGGAGGGCAAGCTGAAGCTGGAATTTTACAGGCTGCAAAAGACCTTCGACGGCGCGATACCCCTTCAGGCGGATACCAAAGGCGTTTACGAGCCCGCGAAGCTGAAGGGCGCGATGGGTCTGGAGAAGGAAGAACCGCTGGATGAGATTATTTCAAAGATCAATGAGAAGTACAAGGGAAATTTCACAGAAGGCGACAGAGTTTTGCTGACAGCGCTTAAATCCAAGCTGATGGGAGATGAGAAGCTTGCGACGATTGCGAAGACCAGCGATCCGCAGATCTTTACGGAGAGCATTTTCCCGAAGGCGTTCAATGACGCCGCGATGGAAAGCTACGCCGAGAGCCAGGACACCTATACTTCTCTGTTTGAGGATCAGGGGAAGTATAACGCGATCATGTCGACGTTAGCGGAGGTGATTTACAGGGAGATGCGGAAGAAGAAATAGGACAGATCAGATATTTCTCTTGAAAATAACTTCGATTTGTTTAAAATAAAGATCAGACAGAAGTCCGGAGGTGATGAAAATGATGTATCCATTTATGACATTAAATGATGGGACAGAGATCGTTCATTCCGATATGCAGAAAGATGGTATGGTTAAGGTTTATATTGAGAAACCTGACGAGGAATATTGCTTTCGCCATGCCACCTGCTGGCTCCCACAATATAAGTGGGAGGATATTTATCAGTTTGATGATGTGGATATCAAAAGATTTCAGGAGATTATACAGTCTACTGCGCATTTGATTATGGAGTTTTCTCAGGAAGGAGGCTTCGAAAATGCCTCAGGTTTTTAAAATCGGCGGATACTGGGTTTATTTCTGGACAAATGAGAATAAGCCTCTGGAACCGGTTCATGTGCATGTATCAAAAGGGAATCCCTCTGCGAATGCGACTAAAATCTGGATTACAAGGGCAGGAAAATGTTATTTGTGCCACAACAATTCTAAAATCCCTGAGCATATTCTGCGAAATATCATGCGGATTATTGAGGCGAGAAGTGATGAGATTTTGAAGATGTGGCAGGAATATTTTGGAGAAGTCTCGTATTATTGTTGACGCATGGGATTGAAGAATGAGTTTACTTCACCCCGTGCGTTACATGATGATGGCGCGCGGGTTTCTTCTCCTCAAACCCGTGCATCCAGTCCACCTTGACATAATACACAATCAGGAACACCGTGCTGAGGCTCCAGGTGATCGGATAGACCCAGTTGACCACCGCGATGCTCTGGAAAATCGGTACGCAGATCTGCAGGATGGATACGCGGATGAGGCACCAGCAGATCAGCATGGCGGCCATGGGGATGACGGCTTTGCCGGCGCCGCGCAGGACGGCGGCCAGGCAGTGTGAGGAGGCCAGCAGGAAGTAAAAGAGGGCGCAGGTGCGGGCCTTCTGGACGCCGAAGGCGATGGCTTCCGGTTCGCTGGTGAAGAGGCCGATCAGGAAGGGCGCGGCGATGTAGACGATGATACCGATGGCCTCCGCAAGCAGCAGGGAGCAGAAAATGCCGATTTTCGCGCCTTTTCTGGTGCGCTCGTATTCCTTCGCGCCGAGGTTCTGGCCGACGAAGGTGGTGATGGCGATGGTAAAGCTTGTGATCGGCAGGAAGGCGAAGCCCTCAATTTTGGAGTAGGCGCCGCAGCCGGAGACCGCGTTGGTGCCGAAGGCGTTGATGTTGGACTGCACCACGACGTTGGCGATCGCAATGACGGAGTTCTGCAAGCCGGAGGGCAGGCCGTAGTTGATGATGAGTTTAAACATCGGCCAGTCGATACGGATTTTGCGCAATGACAGGCGGTAGGCTTCGTCTGACCGCATGAGACGGGACAGGCAGAGCAGGGCGCTTAAAAACTGCGCGATGATGGTGGCAAGCGCCGCGCCGCCGACATCCATTCTGAACACCCCGATAAAAAGCAGGTCGAGAATGACATTTAATACGGAGGAGAAAATCAGGTAGTGCAGGGGGTGTGTGCTGTCGCCGAGCGCCTGCATGATGCCGCGCAGGCTGTTGTACATGACGAGTCCCAGGCTGCCGGCAAAGTAGATCTGCACATATTTGACCGACTGCGCCATCACGTCCTCAGGCGTTCCCATCCAGCCTAAGATTGTGGGGGTAAAGGCCGTGCCGATGATGGTCAGGATGATGCCGCTTAAGAGGGTGACGGCGACGTTGGTATGGATGGCCGCCTGTACTTTGTCGGTCTCCTTGGCGCCGAAATAGCGGGAGACGACGACCCCCGCGCCCGCATACATGCCATTGAAAAAGCTGACGAGCAGAAAGACCAGCGTGCCGGTCGCGCTGACCGCGGCGAGCGCGTCATTGCCGAGCAGGTTGCCGACGATAAGGGCGTCCGCGGTATTGTAAAGCTGCTGAAATAAATTTCCGATGAACAGAGGGATCGCGAAGCGGATCATTTTTCCGCCGATTGAGCCCTCTGTCATTCTGTTTTCTGTGTTCATGAACAGGATGTCTCCGTTTATGGTTATGTATATTCTGTGTGGATAGTGAGGGAAAAGCTTCATCCGGCAGGAAGCCGAAAGCAAAAACAGCCAAAAACCGGAGCTTATTATAGCGTATTTCATTTTCATGCGCAATGGAAATATTGAAGCTGTGAAGAGGAGTGCCGGAAGTACAGGAAAATATGCCGGAGCAGGGAGGAATAGAATCAAAATGTAAAGAAGGCTGTCGTTTTGGAGGGAGAAGGCATTGATTTTGGGATATTTATCAGGTATACTTCTACTGAATATAAGAGGCGCTGAAGAAACGTGTATGCCGGAAATAATGGCGCTTTTTTTGCAGTATGTCGGAGAATACGGTGTGATTGCTGCACGCAATACAGCGATATGATGAGGAGGTTCTATGCCGCAGAAGAAAAAAACAACCGCCGTGGTGCGGTCTCAGACAAGGCTGACGGAAGGAATTTATGATATGTGGCTTGATACGGATCTGGCTTGTGATGCGAGGCCGGGACAGTTTATCGGCGTTTATCCACTGGATCAGAGTACGCTTCTGCCCAGGCCGATCAGTATCTGTGAGGTAAATGAAGAGAAGACGGCGCTGCGGCTGGTGTACCGTGTGGTCGGAGCCGGAACCGCGGAATTTTCCGCTTGGCAGGCAGGAGAGAACGTACAGGTATTGGGCGTGCTGGGAAACGGGTATCCGCTGGAAGCGGGAAAAGGCAGATGCGTGGCGCTTTTAGGCGGCGGGATTGGCGTGCCGCCGTTACTGGAAACGGCGAAGGCGTTGCCGCAGGTTCACACCTTCTTAGGTTACCGTAACGCGGACACATTCCTTAAGGAAGACTTCGCCCGTTACAGTACCCTGCACATCGCTACCGAGGATGGCAGCAAAGGAACGAAGGGCAATGTCCTGGATGCCCTGCGGGAGAGCGGCTTAAAGCCTGATGTGATTATGGCTTGCGGCCCCATGCCCATGCTGCGCGCCATCAAACAGTACGCAGAGCGGGAAGGCGTTGAGGCTTACATTTCCTTAGAGGAGCGCATGGCCTGCGGCGTGGGCGCCTGCCTGGGCTGTGTGGTGAAAACGAAGGATATCGATGCGCATTCCCATGTGCGTAACGCGAGAATCTGTACGGACGGCCCTGTTTTCAACGCAAAGGAGGTGGACATCTGATGAATACCAGTGTGACAATCGCGGGCGTTACATTCAAAAATCCGGTGATGACTGCCTCCGGGACCTTTGGCTCCGGCATGGAGTACGGGGAGTTTGTGGATTTAAACCGCCTGGGCGCGGTGGTAACAAAGGGTGTGGCAAACGTACCATGGCCCGGCAACCCGACGCCCCGTGTGGCGGAGACCTACGGCGGCATGTTAAACGCCATTGGCCTGCAGAATCCGGGCATCGATGTCTTTATCGAGAGGGACATCCTTTTTTTGAAGCAGTATGATACGAAGATCATTGTGAATGTATGTGGAAAAACAGTGGAAGATTACTGCGAGGTGGTGGATAAACTGGCCAATCAGCCGGTGGACATGCTGGAAATCAACGTGTCCTGCCCCAATGTGAAGGAGGGAGCTATCGCCTTCGGCCAGAGGGCGGACGCGCTTTTTGCCATCACGCAGGAGATTAAAAAACACGCGGCGCAGCCGGTTATCATGAAATTAAGTCCCAACGTGACAGATATCACGGAGATGGCGAAGGCTGCTGAGGCTGCCGGAGCGGACGCCATTTCACTGATCAACACCATCACCGGCATGAAGATCGATGTGAACCGCAGGAAATTCGTCCTGGCCAATAAGACCGGCGGTCTGTCTGGTCCCGCCATCAAGCCGGTGGCTGTGCGCATGGTTTACCAGGCGGCGCAGGCGGTGAAAATTCCCATCATCGGTATGGGCGGCATTGCCACAGCTGAGGACGCTCTGGAGTTTATCCTGGCAGGCGCGACGGCAGTCAGTGTCGGCGCGATGAATTTCGTCAATCCCTACACGACGGTAGAGGTCGTGGACGGCATTGAGGAATATATGCGGCGCTGTCAGGTGGAGGACATCCGGGAGCTGATCGGAGCCGTGGAATAAGAAAAGGAATCATAAGAGATGGCATTAAAAAAAGTATGGAATAATTTTGCAGATATAATACGGTGGGCGGATCGCCGGCTGCTCACAGGTCTGCTCATCGCTGCGGAGGTGCTGTTTCTGCTTTTTGCGGGTATCTCCTATTATCAGAGGATCAATAGCCTGGTTACTTACGAATACACTGCAGATCAGCTGCAGGCATATGCGGAAAATGATGCTTCCTACATGGGAGACCGGATAGAGGAAGAAACGGGAGCAGGTCTGTATGGACTGGTTCCGGCTGCGGAGCTTCTTCTGCAAAAGAGCTCTTATCGCTGCACGATCACATATGTGAGTTCTTCTGACGGCAGCTTCCTTCAGACCAGTACGAATACGGATTTTTATAATGTGATGGATGATGTTGTTATTTATCTCACTTCGGATTCCGATTCGGTCATAGAGGAATTCCGGCTAAACGCGGATTTAAATATCATGCTGCAGATATATTATGACGGTACCGGTTCTGTACAAATTCTGGATCTGGAGATAGAGGAGACCGCTTATGCAGCTAATATCAGCCTGTTTTTGAGGATTCTGTTTCTGTGTGTGTTCAATGTCCTTCTGGGAGTCTGGTGTTACAATAGAAAACATCCCATCCCCGCAAAGCATATCTATCTGTTTTTCGGCCTTCTGACTCTGGGCGTGGTAGCCAGCTATCCTCTGCTCACAAATCAGATTCCGCTGGCAGATGACCTTTATTTTCATCTGATCCGAATCGAGGGGATTAAGGAGGGTCTTTTAAGCGGGCAGTTTCCGGTCAGGATCAATCCGGCCTATTATAACGGATACGGCTTTGCCAGCTCAATTTTTTACGGAGAGGTGCTTCTGTATTTTCCGGCGTTACTGAGAATCATAGGCTTTGGGCTAACCACCTGTTACGTTGTCTTTGCAGTGACAATCAATATTCTGACTGCTTTCGGAACCTGCTACTGTTTTTCCCGGATGATGAAGAATGAGGGCGCGGCCGCTGCGGCTACATGTCTCTACGTTCTGGCGCCCTATCGCCTTCTGGATCTGTATACGAGAGCAGCTGTGGGAGAGTATTGTGCCATGATGTTTCTGCCGTTTGTCATCTATGGACTGTTCCGCATTTACACGGAGGAGCCCGGGCAAAAGGCGTATAAATGGTGTTTTCTGCCGTTGACCTTTGGAATGAGTGGAATCATACAGACACATGTGCTGACGGGAGAGATGACGGCGATTCTGATTCTCATAGTCTGTGTGCTGCTCTTCTTCCTCACATTCCGGAAGAAGCGATTTTGGGCGCTGGTGAAGGCGGCATGTTCCACGGTTCTTTTAAACCTCTGGTTTCTGGTGCCCTTTGTGGATTTTTATCTCACGCAGAATGTGCGAATTGCAGCAGAAACACGCACGAATCTGATTCAGGATACCGGGATTCTGCTGCCACAGCTTCTGGGACTGTTTTCCATATACAGCAGAGTGCAGCGGAGCGCGGCGGGGGGAATACAGGACGAAATGATGCTGTATCTGGGTCTTTCACTCGTGCTGGGTATCATTTTATGCGGAGTCATGGTGCTGGTCACGGGAAAAGAGGAGCGCAGCAAAAGGCGGCAGGCGGGGTTTTTATGCGGAATGGCCTGCTTAAGCGCCTGGATGGCCACCGCTTATTTCCCGTGGGATAAGCTCTGCACTATGTTCTATCGTTATGCGGCGCAGATCACTAATCTGGTTTCTTCCATGGAGTTTGTGTGGCGCTTTCTGGCTCCGGCCACCGCGCTGTCAGCGGCAGCTACGGGTCTGGGACTGACGCTTCTGCGCAAAAAGGAAGGGGTACTGCCCTTTGCGGCAGTGGCTCTTTGCCTTTGTATACTGACCGGTATCGGGGGAATGTACACGATGTATGATGTGTTCAATGAAGCTGTTTTAATAGAAGAGGATGATCTCGATGGCATCAATACCGCAAACTATGTAGGAGATGGAGAGTATACCATTTTAGGCAGCAGCTATGAAGCAGTGACAGAGATTTTTGAACCCAGATCGTATAACGGTGTGCGAGTGGACGAATATGAAAAGCAGGGAACGAACATTACACTGACCGTGACGGCGGGCGACGCTGATGGATATGTATTGCTGCCCCTTTTCAATTATAAGGGGTATCATGTGGAATCTGCAGACGGTCTGATTACTGATTCCTGTCTGGTGACCGGAGAGGGAAATGTCATACAGCTGAATATCCCTGCCGGTTACAACGGTACGATTTCGGTCAGCTACCGGGGACTCTGGTATTGGAAGATGGCAAATTTGGTGTCAGTGTTGACACTTCTGGTTCTGCTTGGTTTTATGTACAGGGACAAAGACCGGACTGTGGATGCTTTATAACAGGTAAAGGCTTAAGCATGCAAGCTGCAAAAACTTTGATTTTTTCAGGGTTTTTGCAGCTTTTCTCATGCGGATTTCCCGGTCATAACCGCTTTTCCGGCCGCATAGACTGGACTAACGAAAATCCCGTTTGTTTTGTATACATCGTGAGAGTCAGGAGGGCAAAAAATGGATTTATTATATCGGTCTGTGCAGTTGGAGCACAAGGCCTGGGAGGCGGCGACGCAGCTGACCATGGAGGAGGATGTGAATGTTCCGGAGGCCAAGGCGGATTGCATGGATATCTTATTAAAGGACGCGCGGCTGGTGATAGAGGAGGTTCGGACGGGCCGGGACCAGGTGGCGGTCAAGGGCAGCGTTGTGTATCAGATTCTGTATGCGGGAGAGGAACCCGGGCGGCTGGAGGTGCTGAAGGGAAGCCTGCCGGTGGACGAGACACTGCATGCGGACGGCGCCGTACCGGGTGAGATGGCGGGCGCGAAGGGACGTATTGAGGATTTTAAAGTCAGCATGATCAATACCAGAAAAATCGCCATCCAGTCGGTGCTTTGTGTGCAGGCGTGGTGCCTGAAGGTGCAAAATGAGGACTGGTGCAGCGACGCAAAAGGTGAGGCGGCGCTGGAAAAACAGCAGGCCATGATGGAGGTCTCCCAGCTTGTGAACCGCAAGCAGGATGTTTATCGTATCAGGGAGGAAGTGGAAATTCCCGGCGGCTGGCCTCCCATCCAGACGCTTCTGTGGCAGCAGATGCGCTTAGGTGAGCTGGAGGCCCGGCCCATGGAAGGCAAAATCAGTCTGAAGGGAGAGCTGAACTGCTTTTTCATTTACATCGGACAGGGAACAGCGCAGCCTGTGAAAATGCTGGAAAAACAGGTGCCTTTCCATGGAACGGTGGACTGCGGCGGCTGCAATGCTGACATGCGTGTCAGCTGTCTGTCTGCACTGACATTGGAAAACGTGGAAATAAAGCAGGATGAGGATGGGGAGGATCGTGTATTTTATCTGGAGGCGGTTCTGGACTTGCAGCTGCGCGTTTATGAGGAAAAGCAGTTTCCGGTGCTGAAGGATGCCTACAGTACCCTGGCGGAGGCGGAGGTTACCATGAAGGAGCTGAGCCGTCCTGTCATCGCACTGGACGGGGAGGGACGGCATCGTCTCAGGCAGACCTGCCGGATCAAAGAGGGAAGTCCGCTTATGGTGCAGATTTTGCATACAATGGCCCAGGTTTTGCCACAGATGGCTGTCTGGAGCGACAATCACGTGCTTTTGCGGGGCAGTCTGGAATATCAGATCCTGTATCAGACGGGGGAGGAGCGGATGCCATACTGCGTATGCCAGTGCAGTGTTCCCTATGAGATCAGCCTGGAAGGAATACCGGGGCAGGCGCTGCCGGATCACGTCGCCATGGTGCTGACGCAGGCAAGGGTGGAGGAAGCAAAGGCGGAGCTGAAGGACAGCGAGGAGATGGAACTGCGCGGGGTGATTGCCTTTGATGTGCTGGCACTGGGAGAAGAAACTGACACATGCGTCGGAGACATTGCTTTAAAACCGCTGGACACGGAAAAATACGCACTCCTTCCGGGAATGGTGCTTTGCTTCGCACAGAAGGATACGGATCTTTTTACTTACGGAAAGCAGTATTATACCTCTGTGGAGGAAATAAAATCTCTCAACCATTTAACGGAAAACTGTGTGCACGCCGGACAAAAGGTGTTTCTGGTGAAAGGAAATGTGGGATGAGAGCGTATTGGCATTGACAAGGCAGGAGAAATTGTATAAAATCAGGTACAAGATTGTATACAAGAGTTGCTGCTCACAGGGCTTCCGGGTTGAAACGAGACAGGCGTCAGGCTTGCCTGTAAGACTGTTTCGCTTTGGAACGGAGCCCTGTGAGCGGCAACAGCAAGGACTCCTTATGCAGACGATAACAAGAAAAGCCTATGCCAAAATTAACCTGGCGCTGGACGTTGTCCGCCGTCTTGATAACGGCTACCACGAAGTGCGGATGATCATGCAGACGGTCGGTCTGTATGATGAGCTGACCTTTCAGAAAACGGACGGTGGCATTGTGCTGACGGTTGATATGACTTCGAGCAGCCGGGACGCTGCCCGGACCAGGGAGGGTGCCCGCTTGCCTCTTCAGACTGACAGCCCGAATGGTGCAGTCCCCGCTGACCAGAGCAACCTGATTTACAAAGCGGCGAAGCTTTTGCTGGATTCATCAGGCGTGACGGACGGTGTATCCATCCATTTACGGAAAAATATTCCCGTCGCGGCAGGCATGGCAGGCGGCAGCACGGATGCCGCGGCGACTCTCCTTGGCCTGAATGCGTTGTTTGGCCTGCACTACACAAAGGAGGAGCTGAGAGCTCTCGGTGTAAAAATCGGCGCGGACGTCCCTTACTGTATTCAGGGCGGGACGGCGCTTGCCGAAGGAATCGGGGAAATTTTAAGCCCTCTGCCCGCGCCGCCGGCAGCGCACCTTGTGATTGCCAAACCGGACATTGATGTGTCTACAGCTTTCGTGTACCGCAATCTCCATCTGGAGACGGTGATGCTTCATCCGGATATCGACGGCATGATCGCGGCGCTTGACAGGCAGGATCTGAAGGGGATCGCGGACCGTCTGGGAAATGTCCTGGAAACTGTGACTGTACCAGCTTACCCGGTGATTGCGCAGATCAAGGAAAAAATGGTAAGTCATGGGGCACAGGGCGCCCTGATGAGCGGCAGCGGTCCGACCGTGTTCGGCATCTTTGAGCACAGTGAGGAGGCGCAAAGCGCTGCGGAGGATATCCGGACACAGGGACTTGCCGGACAGGTTTTTGTGACGGGTTTTGAACCGTAAGCATGTTTGCGTCAGTTTTCTGTCGTATCTTTGGTCGTGAAAGCTGTTCAGAGAAAAGAACTGAGGAGTCCGGACGGTGAGAACAAATTGCGGTCAGGACGTATGATTTCGGGAATTCGCCCCGATATTATCGTACAGGAAGGAGAAAGCATGCAGGATCAATTACGCTTAAAGACAGACGATGATCTGCCGCTGCGGGACGAGGTATTCAATACCCTGCGGCAGGCAATTTTAACCGGTGAGTTAAAGCCGGGGGAGCGTCTGATGGAAATTCACCTGGCAAACCGCCTGGGAGTCAGCCGCACGCCGGTCAGGGAGGCAATCCGCATGCTGGAGCTGGAAGGGCTGGTTACCATGATTCCGCGCCGTGGGGCGGAGGTGGCGCAGATTACGGAGCAGAGCTTAAAGGATGTGCTGGAAGTGCGCCGCTGCCTGGACGCTTTATGCGCGGAGCTTGCGTGCGACCGGATTACGGAGGAGCAGCTTTTAAAGTTAAAGGACGCCTGTGGGGCGTTCGAGCAGGCGGTGAAGAAAGGGGATGCCAGAGAGATTGCGCAAAAGGACGTGCAGCTTCATGATATTATTCTGGAGGCTACGGGAAACCGGCGGCTGATTCAGATTGTCAATAACCTGGCCGAGCAGATGTATCGCTACCGCTTTGAATATATTAAAGATTATACCATGCACGACAGGCTCATTGATGAACATCGCAGGTTGTATACGGCTATCCGGGACAAGGATAAGGAGACCGCCAGAAACACAGCCATGATCCACATCGATAATCAGATGACGTCCATCTTAAGACAGCTCAATCTGGATCGTGCACTGAAATGATTGCATAAAAAATAAATCAGGGACCATACTTTTTGTATGCGTGATATTTCAGGAAAAATTTCACTGAAACATCGCGTAAAGAAGGGAGGTCCCATGAACATGAAAATATGGAAACGGACCATTTCTGTTATAGCCGTTGTTCTCGCCTGTTATGGTTTTTTCAGCGTGTGTCTGCCGGAAATGAATTTCCTGAGGGGAACATGCGAGGTGATTTCCGGCGGGGAAGCCCTGAGCAGTGCGGAATTGTATGAGAAAGCGCTGCGCGGGGAGGTTTCCTTGCAGTACGGCAGCAGGCTGTGGGAGTGGTTTCAGAATATGACAGAGAGATGATAAATATATGAAGGAAGACATCAGACAGGCGCCGATCGGCGTATTTGATTCCGGCGTGGGCGGACTGACCGTAGCCAGAGAAATTATGCGCCAGATTCCCAGGGAGAGAATTATTTATTTCGGGGACACGGCCAGAGTCCCTTATGGCAACAAGAGCAAAGAGACCATCACCCGTTTTTCGGAGCAGATATGCCGCTTTTTACTGAGCCACGACGTGAAAACCATCGTGGTGGCCTGCAATACCGCCAGCGCGTACGCGCTGGACACGCTGGAAAAAGAACTGGACGTGCCTGTCATCGGTGTGGTCAGGCCGGGCGCCAAAATGGCGCTGTCGAAAACCCGCAACGGCAAGGTCGGCGTGATCGGTACCGAGGCGACCATCGGCAGCGGTATTTATGACGCGTATATCCGTGAGGTCAGGACTGACGCGGTCATTTACGGGAAGGCCTGCCCTCTGTTTGTGCCGCTGGTGGAGGAGGGCCTGTGGGAGGATCCGGTGACAGAGGAAATTGCCCGCCGTTATTTAAGCGAGCTGATTGACCTGGATATCGACACGCTGATCTTAGGCTGTACGCACTATCCGCTGATCCGCTCCGTGATCGGGAAAATCATGGGGGAAGACGTAACGCTGATCAATCCTGCTTATGAGACAGCTATCGAATTAAAGCAGATGCTGAAGGAGCGGGATCTGTTGAATGATGTGGAGCCGGCGCTCGGCAGCAATCCGTATCAGTTTTATGTCTCGGACGGCGCGGAGAAATTCAAGCAGTTTGCCAATTCAATTATGAAATACGGCGTGCTGTCCACGAAGACGATACATATTGAGGACTACTGAGGAGGCGGCCTTTATTAAGGGAACCACGTTTCATAAGAGAAGAAAAATAGTTTGACACGTTTCTCCTTTTGGAAGGCGGCAAAGGATATGGTGCCATGGAGCGTAATAAAGTAATTGTACATATCAGGGGCATGCAGTTTGGCGCCTCTGCAGACCGGGAGGAGGAGAACGGCGCCATTGAGACCGTGACCACCGGCTATTTACAGAAAATCGGAGAATCCTGGTTTCTGAAATATGAGGAGATCCAGGAGGATTTTGACTTAACCAGCGATGTCTTAATCAAAGCGGCGCCGGGCCGCCTGAAGCTGCAGAAAAAAGGGCTTTTGAACGTCAGCATGGAGTTCGCGGACGGCTGCTTTACGCAGTCGGATTATCATACGCCGTATGGAAATATTCTTTTCGGCTTCCATACCGGGCGGGTGACGGTATCGGAGAAGGCAGGCAGCGTGGAAATACGCGCGGCCTATCTGCTGGAAGCAAACGGCGAGTATCTGGCGGACAGCAATATTGAAATCCTGGCGGAATACATATAAAACCATATAAAAACGGGAATCTCCTGTGCGGGATTCCCGTTTCGTGCGCTTTATTTGTTTTATTTCTTTTTCTTAAGCGGCTCGGCACCGGCCTTTTTCTGCAGATTGGCAACGGTGCGTTTCCACCAGCCCTGTTTGACGGGCTCCGGGGTGGGAAGCTTGCCGTGAAGCGCCCTGACTTCCAGAATGTAAAGTCCGCTGATGCCGGCCCGGACTTCCTTTTTGACGGGAATGCTGTCAAAAATGGAATTGTCGCACATCAGGATTGTGATCTGAGGGCCGATCTTGGCCTTGACGACAGGCACTTTGGAGCGTTTCAGGTACCAGGGCGTTTGCTGAAGAACGATGTCCGGCAGGCCGGCGTCTTTGAGCGGCATGATTTTTTTGTCAATGATCAGCATGGAAACATATTGCTTGCGCTCTTCCAGCTGCTGCTGCTGTTCCGCCTGTTTTTTCTGAGCTCTTCTGCCGAAGATGTACAGAACGGTGAATCCGATGGCCAATACCACCAGAACAACGAGCAGAACGATAAGTGGCGTACTCATGTAATTGGGTTCCTCCTGTCCATTTGAAGTGAATCGGTGATCCGCGCGCCGCGCGCGTCCGTTTTCAGCTATTTTAACAAATTTTATAACATTAAGCAATCGAAACGGGGCAGAATTTAAAAAATCTGTGAAATAAAATCTACCCCTTTTAAGAATGTGAAATTTGTGCTATGATGAAACGAGTGTATAGAAGGAGTGCAGGAATGAAGAAAAATAAGAAAATGATTATCATGGCGGTGGTCGCGGTTGCGCTCGTGGCCGTGATTGTCGTATATACGATGGTGGACTGGGAAAGCGTTTTCAAAACGGCGGATACCGGGGATGAGCAGACTGTAACGGAGAGTACGGACGCCTCCGGGGCAGATGATACGGCTTCCTCCTCGCTGGTCCTGAATGCAGATACAGACACGGACACAGATACCGGGACGGAATTTGACAGTGAGAATCCTTCGGCTTCTGCCTCGATTGTGATTACCGTGACGGACGGCTCGTATACCTCCCTGGCGGACTATCCCGTGGAGGATTATGTGACGCTCGGCGAGTATATTGGAATGGAACTTTCCGTCGCCGCGCAGGAGGAAGTGGATGAGGAATCGGTAACGGCACTCGCGGAGAGCTATTTTGCTTCCCTGGCCGCGGATTACGCGGCGGAGCTGACCGTGGGTCAGCTCGTGGAGGAAGGGGATACGGCCAACATTGACTATACCGGCTACCTGAACGGAGAGGCTTTTGACGGCGGTTCCGCCTCCGGGTATGACCTGGTGATCGGTTCCGGCACCTTTATCGATGGTTTTGAGGATGGCCTGATCGGTGTGGCGGTGGGCGATACCGTGGATCTGGAGCTGACCTTCCCGTCGGATTATTCCGCCAATCCCAGCCTGGCCGGCCAGGCTGTGGTCTTTACCGTGACGGTCAATTATGTGACGCCGCAGATGACGGATGAGAATGTGGCAATTGTCATGGAAGGATATTACAGCACCGTGGAGGAGCTGGAAGATTACTGCCGGTACTATCTGGAATATGTGGCCGCATATAATTATCAGTCCGACCTTGATTCCGCTGTGATTGAGGCGGTGGTTCCTATCTGTTCCGTGAC
Source organism: Lachnospiraceae bacterium (assembly GCA_021199495.1). GTDB lineage: Bacteria > Bacillota > Clostridia > Lachnospirales > Lachnospiraceae > RGIG6307. Next base: position 17,984 of record JAJQHY010000007.1, read on the forward strand.
AGAGGTTCCGGATTATCTTTACAATATGCTCTATGAGAACCTGGTTGACAGTATTGAGACCCAGGCAGCGCAGTACGGGTTGGACGGTGATACCTACTGCTCTTATTTCGTGGGGTATTCGATGGAGGAATATGCGCTGCTGATGGCGGATGAATATGCGCCGGAGGTGATGATCTTCCAGGCGATCGCAAACGCGGAAGAACTGAATCCGACAGAGGAAGAGCTGGACGAGCAGGCGGAGCTTTACATGACCTACTACGGGTATGAGTCATTGGATGATCTGTATGAAAATTATATTTCCAGGGACAATCTGGAGCTCTATCTGATGCAGGTCAATGTGGCTGATTTCCTGGCGGAAAACGCGGTCATTACCAATACGGATGAGACAGAATAATGCAAATTCTGTAAATACTATGAAAAAGGATGGCACAGGGTTCCCGTTTTGACGGAAACAAAACGCACAGGTGCAGTCTTTTGGGGGATAAAACTTATGGACATGACAGATATCAGGGCATTATACAAGGACACAGACAGCTATGTGGGAAAGGAAGTCACTGTCGGCGGCTGGATCAGGAGTATCCGTGATTCTAAAACCTTCGGCTTTATCGTGCTCAATGACGGGACCTTCTTTCAGCCGCTGCAGATTGTTTACGGTGACAGCCTGGATAATTTCAAGGAGATCAGCTCGCAGAATGTGGGCGCGGCGCTGATTGCCAGGGGCACCATTGTGGCGACGCCACAGGCCAAGCAGCCGTTTGAGATGCAGGCTCTGGAGGTGACCGTGGAGGGCGCGTCCGCGCCGGACTACCCGCTGCAGAAAAAGCGCCACAGCTTTGAGTATCTGCGCACGATCTCGCATCTGCGCCCCAGAACCAACACCTTTGAAGCGGTTTTCAGGGTGCGTTCCCAGATCGCCTACGCGATTCACACCTTTTTCCAGGAACGGGATTTTGTGTATGTGCATACGCCCATTATTACCGGCAGTGACTGCGAAGGTGCGGGCGAGATGTTTCAGGTTACAACCCTTGATATGAATAACCTGCCCAAAAACGCGGACGGCACCGTGGACTACAGTCAGGACTTTTTCAATAAGCCCACCAACCTGACGGTCAGCGGTCAGTTAAACGTCGAGACCTACGCCATGGCGTTTAAAAATGTCTATACCTTCGGACCGACCTTCCGCGCGGAGAATTCCAATACTACCCGTCACGCGGCGGAGTTCTGGATGATCGAGCCGGAGATCGCTTTTGCGGATTTAAATGACGACATGAAGCTCGCGGAGGATATGCTGAAGTACGTTATTCGCTATGTGCTGGAAAACGCGCCAGAGGAGATGGCGTTCTTCAATCAGTTCGTGGACAAGGGTCTGATCGAGCGCCTTGAGCATGTGCTGAATTCCGAGTTCGGACATGTAACCTATACGGAAGCGATCAAGCTCTTAGAGCAGCACAATGATAAGTTCGATTATAAGGTGTCCTGGGGCTGCGATCTGCAGACCGAGCATGAACGGTATCTGACGGAGGAAATCTTCAAACGTCCGGTCTTTGTCACGGATTATCCGAAGGAGATCAAGGCCTTCTATATGAAGCTGAACGACGATGGAAAGACCGTGGCGGCTATGGACTGCCTGGTGCCCGCGATCGGCGAGATTATCGGCGGCTCCCAGAGGGAGGATCGGCTGGATATCCTGGAGGCGCGGATGGATGAGCTGGGACTGAAAAAAGAGGATTATGCCTTTTACCTGGATCTGAGAAAATATGGCTCCGCGCGCCACGCGGGCTTTGGGCTTGGCTTTGAGCGCTGTGTCATGTATCTGACCGGCATGGGCAATATCCGCGACGTTCTGCCGTTCCCGAGAACGGTGAACAACTGCGAACTATAAAGTGACTATTCACAGCCGGCTTGAGGTGTGCTGCCAAGACCGTCAAGTTGTACTTGTAAGGGATTGACAGCACGCCTCAAGATGACTGAGAATCAGTCACTGCCCCCACGTAAGCAAAAAGATGAGCCGCGGTTTTTGCGGCGCCAGCTGCGCAGCAGATGCTTTTGCGCAGCGAGAGGGCAGCGGTTGTGAATAATCGACAGTAACAAGGGGAATTTTAAAATCTGAGAGGTAAGGAATGAAGCTACACAAACGAATGGCAGTTTTTTCGCTTGCGGCTCTGATGCTGCTTGCCCAGGTGGGTGTGTCCGCGACTGACGTGGAGTCCCTGCAGCAGGAAAATGAGACTCTGCAGAGTGAACTGGAACAGGCACAGAGTGAAATAGCGGCAAATCAGGCGGAGGTTGACGACCTGCAGACCGAAATCGACGATATGAGATCCGAGCTGATCAATATCATGATGGATATTGCGGATACGGAGCAGGAAATCGCGGACAAGCAGGCGGAAATTGATGAAATGGATGCGCAGATCGCGTTCACGGAGTCCAGAATTGCATCTGCGCAGGCGGATTATGATGCGGCTTTGGAGAAACGCGACGAGCAGTACGAGACCATGGTGGCGCACATTCAGTATATGTATGAGAGCGGCAATGAGTCGTATCTGTCCATCCTGCTGGAGAGCGGCGATTTCAGCGAGCTTTTAAACCGGGCGGAGTACATTGACAGTCTGTATTCCTATGACAATCAGATTCTCACGGAATATGAAGAGACCATGGATGAGATTGCCGAGCTTCAGGCTGAACTGGAAGAAGAGCGGGAATCCTTGGTATCGCAGGAGGAAACGCTGGAGAGCGAGCGGTCTTTACTGGAAAGTCAGCAGGCTGAGCTGGAAAATCAGCAGGCTTATCTGAATACCATTACGGCCAGTCTGCAGGCCAAGGTGGATAATTATGAGGAACTGATTGCCGATGCACAGAGCAGGGCAAGCTCTTACAAATCACAGATCGCCAGCAACACAACCAAGATTTCGGAGATTGAGGCTGCTGCAGCGGCGCAGCAGACGACTACAGCCAGTACATCTTCCGGCAGCACCTCTTCCAACAGTACATCTTCCGGCAGCAGCGCTTCGACTACATATACCGCGTCAGGCGGTTCCGCGACCGGCGTGGCGATTGCCAATTATGCGCTGCAGTTTGTGGGAAATCCATATGTATGGGGCGGTACATCTCTGACGAACGGCTGTGACTGCTCCGGCTTTGTGATGGCTGTATATGCTGCTTACGGATATTCCCTGCCGCATTCCTCATACAGCCTGCGGAGCGTGGGAACCGAGGTCAGCGTCAGCGAGGCGCAGGCCGGCGACATCGTCTGCTACAGCGGACATGTGGCAATTTATATCGGCAACGGCCAGATTGTTCACGCCAAAAACTCGAATACCGGTATTGTAACGGACAGCATTTATTACAGCAGTTCCGGAGTGATTACCGTGAGAAGAGTTGTATAATTCCAGAATTTGACACCGTCATCAACGGATTTCGCCCGGCAGACCGCTGTCGGGCAATCCTTATGCCCGGTGAGAGGAATACAGAATGAAAAAGGGGGATTCTGCCGCAGGGCAGAAAAAAATCATGACATCGCTTCCTCAATATATCAGAGAAAATGAAACATATTTACAGAAGGCAGTGAAGGTTGCCTGGCCGGCGGTTGTGGAATCGTTTTTCGTGGCGCTGGTGGGTTTAATCGACTCCTTCATGGTAAGCCGTGTCGGCGCCTATGCGGTGGCCGCGGTGGGTCTGACCACCCAGCCGAAATTTATCGGCCTGGCGGTTTTTATTGCGATCAATACTTCCGTCTCTGCTCTGGTCGCCAGAAGGCGCGGCGAAAACCGGCGGGAGGATGCGAACCGGATCCTCCTGACAGCCATTGCCTGTGTGCTGGTGCTGACAGTGGTGGTCAGTGTTCTGTGCGTGGTGCTGGCGGATCCCATCATTCATCTGGTGGGAAGCGCGGAGGATACACATGATTACGCGGTCGCGTATTTTCGGATTATCATGGGAGGAATCGGCTTTTCTGTGATTTCTCTGGTCATTAACGCGGCACAGCGCGGCAGCGGCAATACCCGCATTGCCATGACGACGAACCTGGCCTCCAACCTGGTCAATGTGATTTTCAATTACCTGCTGATCGGCGGTAATTTCGGTTTTCCGGCCTTAGGGGTGACCGGCGCGGCTATCGCGACTGTAATCGGGACGGTGGTGGCCTGCGGCATGAGCATCGCTTCTCTTTTCAGAAAAGACAGCTATGTCAGTATCCCGTACATGCTTAAGCAGAGGCTGGGCTTGTGCAGATCCTCCTTCGCCTCGATTATGAATTATGCACCGAATGTCTTTGTGGAGCAGATTATGATGCGTGTTGGTTTTCTGCTGACCGCAACGCTGGCGGCAAATCTGGGGACGAACGCCATGGCGGCGCACCAGCTGGGCATGAACGTGATGTCCATCAGCTTTTCCTTCGGGGATGGTCTGCAGGTGGCGGCTGTAACTTTGATCGGACAAAGTCTTGGCGCAGGGGAGCCGCAGAAGGCCAGGCGTTTTGGTACGCTCTGTCAGGGAATCGGTCTGTGCTTTTCCCTGGTTCTGGCCGCTGTCTATCTGTTGCTGGGCAGATGGATCTATGAACTGTTTTTCCCGGCAGATCCCGGGATTGTGGAAATCGGCTTTTCTGTGATTTCTCTGGTCATTAACGCGGCACAGCGCGGCAGCGGC
>JAJQHY010000093.1 GCA_021199495.1 Lachnospiraceae bacterium
GAGAAGCGCGCCAGAGTATGCTGGACGCATATCCTTCCCTTCAGAAATCTTACAGTGCCGATGATGGCAACACTGTGGTGTTCTACCTGAAAGACGCAACCGCCACGATTTCTTCTTTTAGTGAAGCACCGAAAGTGGTGAAGTTTTGATTTTTACAGGATGATTGTATATTACAGGACGCAGCAGTAAGCAAATGTGTCCGGCGGTTCCACCGGAAAAATCAAAAAATCGCTATTTTTGCAAAAAGACCTCTGTGGGAAGTCTCCGGGAAGTGAGCCGGAAGTTTTCCATAGAGGTTATCTTTTTGAGTAGGGGTTAGGCAAAACTAACTGACGGCATATCTATGCGCCGACTTTGTGCTCCCAAGGCGGCATACCTTCATGCAAATCTTTAAACACCCGGTCAGCCTCGCTTTTCCTGAAAGCCTCATATTCTTTGATTTCTTCATCCGTAGCTGCCCTGACAGCCGATGTGTGCGGGGCGGATACCTTTTTCCCACAGTCGGGGCATTTGCATGGTATCTCATATTTGGAGCGGATGACTGAAGCATTGAACGTGGAACCGCAGACGGTGCAGTGGCAGATCATAGGGTTATCCTTTCTTTGGTGCTGTGGTAGTATTCAGCCGGTGTTTCGGGGAGCAGCGATTCAGCGCACCTGTGGCCTGTGTGGTTAATTCCGGGCTTACCGGGCGCGGCGCTGCCGATGAACACAGTGGGCGGAAGAACCGCATTTCAAAATAACAAACCTTTATTATCGAAACCCCTGCAGGGCATTTTGGATTTTCCAATTGCCCGCAGGGGTTATTTTTTTTGCGAGTGGTTATATCCAGCCGCGTATATTACTATTTTTCTTCCGACTCTTCGTCGGGTACAGTTTCGGCTATATCATTAAGGTTACAGTTCAATGCATTGCATATCCTTACAAGGACATCAGTTGTAACGTTTTCATCCTTGCCGAGTTTGGCAAGGGAAGAAGAACTGATCCCAGCCGCTTTTCTCAAATCTGTTTTTTTCATATCCTTGTCAATAAGCAGCTTCCATAGCTTCTTATAACTCATTTTCATTTCTAAGATACCTCTTTATTCCATGACTCTCCGTAAAGTTGACAGTTGCCATCTGATAGTTTCAGTATCATGTTGTCTTTTAAGATTTTATTTGTGTCAGGCTTATATGCCGCCTGTTTGTCAAACGCAATAAATACCTGTTTTGTGCTCTGGGCATAAATCTTCATAATGCCATCGACAGACCCGTCCCCTATATTTTTCAGGATAAGGGAGTCGTGTGCGATTGCCGGAAGAGCAGTCAGATTCAGGACGGCAAGGTCATATACAACCATGCCCTTGTAGTTAGACCCCGTTCCGGTATCATCTGGTGTTTCAAAATGATAGCTGTTGTACTCGTTAAAATGCAGGTTCGGAGGCTTGTGCGCCTCGACATACAGCGTATCATTATATTCTTTCATCTGGTCATTGACCGCGTGCTCAATATCCGCGAGGATGTCCCTGATGGCGCGTTTCAGGAGGGTGTCGGCTTTCTTTTTGGCGTCTTGGAGGTCTGTCAGGGTAAGGTACGCTTCGTTCTGTGCTTTCAGGGCATCGATCCGACCCTTAATCTCGGAATGCTTGTCGAGAAATTCTTTAGACAGATTCCCGACAAAACCAAGTTCAGTAATCTGCGCCTGCACTGCCTGCACCTGCGCCTGCACTGCCTGCACCTGCGCCTGCAGTTCCTCAATCTCGGCATTGACTGCCTGACGTTCTGCTTCGAACTGCTCATCCAAAATAGCAGCCAGCTTCTGGTGGTACTTCTCAACGTCATACAGCTTTCGGATGTTTACCCCAGGGAAAAACTCCTGCAGGGATGATAGGTCTGCCTCCGTAGGATAAAGACCATATTCCAGGCTCAAGTCCAGTAGTTTCAGTTTCCGCTGCTTCGACTGGATGTCCGTTTCAAGTCGGAGTTTTGTCCCTTGCAGCTCTGATTTGGCACGGCTTTTTTCTATATCTATTTCCTTTTCTCCTTCGACCTGTTCCATGGTCAGATTATCAAGTTCCACCTGCAGGCTGCGGATTTGCGCCGTGTTCTCATCAAATTGTGTTTTCCCGCCAACAAGATCGGGGACAAAACGGTATTTTCTTGCTTCACGGTAGGCTTTCAGCTTATTCGTTTGCTCCGACAGACGGTTATTGAATACCTCCACATCACCGTAGCGGTTAAACAGCTTCACGAGGACAGCGATGGACTTCTCCATATTCTCCCCAGGCAGCCCTTTGAGCGGCCTGCGTTCATCCGTATTTTCTTTTCCATAGATACGGAAGAAGCTGCTCATGGTTTCCCGGAAGGACAGCCCTGGAAAATCAATGTGGTATTTTTCCGCCAGCCATGTAGTGAACTGGGCTTTCGTCCATTTGATACCTGTCGGATTATAGCCTTCTTCAGATTTGGAACACACATGGATTATTTCGGCATCTGCGGTGTGGCGGGCAAAGTAGTAGGAAGTGCCTTCAAACTCAAAGGTAAAGAATATAGGGTGGTCTCCCATATGCTTTACTCCGTCACTGGAAAGGTAAGAATTTCCTCCGAAAACAAAATCAATGGCGAGCAGGGTTGAGGACTTGCCTATGGAGTTCTCCCCATCCTCTTTTCCGAGAACGACATTCAGTCCCTTTTTAAAGCGGATTGGAGGCCGTTCTTTTCCTTTTTCCCTAAAGACCGGTGAGGTCATTTCTGTAAGCATGAATACACTTCTCCTTCATCATTGATATCAACAGCCCGCAGAGCATACAGGCAGTCCATGACCGAAAGAAAATCTGTTGCATCGGTCAGGTGCGGTCTTATCAAAAGAAATAAGTCTTTTACGGGTTTTGGACCGCTAGATAATTCGGTCAGCACCGTGGGAATCAGCGCCAGTGTGCTGTTCCTGTATGAATAAAGTTTATTGGGTAATTGCATCGAACACCTCGCAGCTCTGCACGAAATAGGAAACAACGATCTGACAATAGATATCATCCTGCATTGTAACGCGATGTATCTTGTCGGATATCTCGTTGAATATTTCCATTCGTGACTTGTTTGCCTTTTTCAGTTTCCTATAGAAAGCGTGGATCTGGTTCTGTATCTCATCGTAATCTATCTCCCCGCGTTTGTCCAGGCTCATCATGATTTCCTTGATCCGTGTGAAGTAAATTGTCACATAACTGTTTACTGCAAGGTAGAGGGCCATATCCTGGGCAGGGTCTATTTTCTGCTTCAGCTCCTTTGGGTCAAACGACGCATTGCTCAGTTCCTTTTCACCAAGCGTCTTTATTTTGATGATAACACTGGTGATACCTTTTTCAAGCGGGAGGCCATCAAGAAGATGAACGCTCTGCTTATGGGCGGAAAGTATCTTTTTTGTGTTTTTAAGCTCTTTTGGCAGCTTCTTGCTGTCGTCAAGCAAGTATGTAGCGTAGCACTGGGGGCATAAGGCAATGAGGTTGTCAGGAGTTGCAGATTTCTGCTTGTCAATCAGGCTGACTTCGTATGAATACACAGTCCGGCCACTGCCGGAAACGGCCAGTTCCCTGCCACAGCCGGGGAAAGGGCAGTACCCTTCGGCTTCACCAAGCAGATAATCCCC